>DCZN01000102.1:23165-23311 GCA_002331625.1 Nitrospira sp. UBA2083
GCCATCGCGCCGTTGAAATCTCGGATCGCCGAGTTGGAAGCACAGCTTCGCTCATGTCTGGCTTAGGCGGAGAGGCGGACTCATCTGATTCGAAGATTAGGAGGCGGTGGCTCATGCAGAATCTCTCGCGTCGAAGGTTCTTGAAA
>DCZN01000125.1 GCA_002331625.1 Nitrospira sp. UBA2083
ATCCACCAGATGTTCGGAAATCCAGGGATACGCAGCTTGGCATCCATCTCATCCAGCAACCGATCCCACGTCATGCCTGATCGCCATTGTGCCTCCGGTTTGAGAGTCACGGTGATCTCGGCCATTCCGACAAAAGCCGGATCAGTCGCAGTCGGGGCCTTCCCCATTTTTCCGAATACCCGTTCCACCTCGGGAAAGGTCGTGAGTAACTGATCCTGAACCTGCAAGACCTTCGTCGCTTCGGGGATCGAAAGACCCGGAACGGTGGTCGGCATATAGAGAATAGTCCCCTCGTTCAGCGGTGGCATGAACTCCGCGCCGAGTCGAGAGAACACCGGCACCGTAACGGCCACTGCCGAGACGGCGACGCCCACGGTCAGCCACTGGACTCGCAGGGTGCCTGAGAGGATGGGGCGATACAGGGCAATGAGCCACCGGTTCAGCGGATTCTTGGTTTCAGGACGAACCTTCCCACGAATCAACAACACCATCAGTACAGGCGCCAACGTCACCGAGAGAACGGTAGCAAAGAGCATCGAAAAGGTCTTGGTATAGGCTAGGGGCGTGAACAGTCGGCCTTCCTGCGCTTCCAGCGCAAAGATCGGCAGGAATGACACGGCAATCACCAACAGTGAAAAGAACAGGGGCCGCCCGACCTCTTTTGCGGCGGCAATGATGATCTCCGTTCGGTTGCCCGATGGAGATTGCTCTAACCTTTTATGGGCATTTTCGACCATCACCATCGCAGCATCGACCATGGCTCCGATGGCAATGGCAATCCCGCCCAATGACATGATGTTGGAGGTAATCTTCACGTAGGCCATCGGAATAAACGCGAGCAGCACCGCCACGGGGAGGATGAGGATGGCCACAAGGGCGCTTCGAACATGAAACAGAAAGACCAGTGCGATCAGGCTGATGATCACACTTTCTTCAACCAGTTTCTCACGGAGGACGGCAATCGCGCGATGAATGAGATCGGACCGATCGTAGGTGGGAACAATGCGCACGCCCTCGGGCAAGGCCGGGGCGATTTCCTCCAGCCTGGCTTTGACCCGCTCGATCACGGTGAGCGCGTTCTCCCCGGTCCGCATGATCACGATGCCGCCGACCGTCTGGCCTTTGCCGTCCAATTCGGCAATGCCCCGCCGCTGATCCGGCCCGAGTTGGACATGCCCGATGTCTCGCACGAGAATCGGCGTGCCTCGTCCATCCGTGCCGACGGGAATCAGCTCAATTTCATCAACCGACCGCAGATACCCTCGCCCTCGAATAACATACTCGGTGCCGGCCATCTCCAAAACCCGGCCGCTCACCTCCGCGTTGCTGTTGCGGACGGCTTCAATGACCCTTTGAATCGGCAGCCGATAAGCCGCTAATGTGTTGGGGTCCACTTCGATTTGGTATTGTTTGACGAATCCACCGATCGCCGACACCTCTGCCACACCAGGCACACTCTCAAGTTGGTAACGCAAGTACCAGTCCTGAAGGCTCCGGAGCTGCGCCAGATCATGCGTCCCGGACTCGTCCACCAACGCGTACTGATAGACCCACCCGACACCGGTTGCATCAGGTCCGAGAGTCGGCGTGACACCGATCGGCAACTTGCCGGTGAGCTTCTGGAGATATTCGAGGACACGACTTCTTGCCCAGTAGAGGTCGGTTCGATCTTGAAAAATCACATACACATAGGAGACACCGTATTCCGAGACACCTCGGACCCGTTTGACTTTAGGTCCAGCGAGCAAAGAGGTCACAACCGGGTAGGTGATCTGATCTTCAATGAGGGTTGGACTTCGCCCCTGCCACTCGGTATAGACGATCACCTGAACGTCCGAAAGGTCCGGAATAGCGTCCAGCGGAACTTGAAACAAAGCCCACAGGCCCCAGGCGCTCAGCATGAGCACCAGCAGAATTATCAGAGTCGGATTTCGAGCGCTTCCCTCAATCAGACGCGCAATCATTTCATCCCTGACATGCCTTGCATGTCCTCCATACCCTGCATGCTGTCCATCTCACCCGCCCGCTCGCCTCGCGGCGAAGCCGAGAGCCCTGGCGGCGCCGAGACGCCGCCTTCTCCCATGGCCATCTTGCCTTCATGGGCGCCGCGCATTTGCCAGTCGGCCATGCCGATCCTTCCCATCATGCTCTGCATGCTCACGGCCGAGGCCAGCTTGCTCTCGGCGTCCAACAAGAAATTAGCCGAGGTCACAACACGATCTCCTTCTTTGAGTCCTTCCATCACTTCCACTGAATCCTGACTCCTGCGACCAAGCTTGACGGAAATAGGCTCATACCGGCCTTGCCCCCGATCCATGAACACGAGTTGGCGAAGGCCCGTCTCGATAACTGCTTCCTTTGGCACGACTAAAGTCGTGACCGCATTCGTCTGTAAGATTACGTTCCCATACATGCCTGGCTTCAGCTTCAATTTAGGATTCGACAACTCCAGCCGTACCCGCACCGTGCGGGCTTCGGTATTCAGGGTCGGATATACATAGGCTACCTTGCCGTGGAACGCCTCTCCCGGATAGGCGGCAAAGGTGACCGTTGCCGGCTGACCGATCTTTGTGGCCGCCACCTCTGATTCATAAATATCGGCGTAGATCCAGACCGTGGAGAGATCTGCGATCTCATACAGTGTCGTGCCCGGCTCCACATATTTCCCCGGCAAGGCCTCCCGTTTCATCACGATCCCGGAGGAAGGAGCGTACACCGTGAGCACCGGCTCTGCTTTGCCACGACGCTCCAGCGCCGCGATTTGTGCATCGGTCACATCCCAGAGGCGAAGCCGTTCTCGTGCGCTCACGACGAGGGCGGCGGCATTCTCCTTTGCGTCGGCCAGCGGACTGGCAGCCAATTGAGCCTGCGTCCTGACTGCCAACAGGTATTCATCCTGGGTTGCAAGGAGATCCGGCGAGTAGATGGTGAAGAGCGGTTCACCTTTGCGAACCGGTCGACCGATGGAATCGGCGAAGACCTTTCGAACCCACCCGGAGATTTTCAGTGTCACTTGCGTGAAGCCCCGCTCGTCGTAACCGACCGTACCGACCGTACGGATCTCTTCCTCGAGCGTTGCGTGGACAACCGTGGCACTGCGGATGCCGATCATCTGTCTCGCCACAGCCGGAACCGCCACAGCGCCGGATGGGGCGTCGGACATGTCTGACATAGATTCCATGCCTTTCATAGGCTTGGCGCCTTCCATCGGCATCCCTTTCATGTCAGGCTCTTTCATGGACATACCTTCCATCTCATGGCCCTTCATGTCTCCACTGCTTTGCATCCTCGACATATCGCTCATCATCCGATGCGCGGCGAAGAACCCGGCGATGACGCCGACGAACAGACCGGCTGCTGCGACACCGACAACAAGAGCTGTTCTGCGCCTGTCCTGGCTCATGGCCATTCCTCCTTTGTTAGCTCTTTCCGTTCAGATCGGCTCCGATCACTTGTTCGAGTTCAGCGAGTCGGTGCTCGCGCTCGACCAGCGCTCGGTAGTACTCATGTTGAAATCCTCGCCAGGCCCGCTGCGTATCAATAAGATCCAGAAACCCTCCCGTTCCCACGCGATACCCAGCTCGTGCTGCTTCGAGGTTTTGTACGGCCTGGGGTAGGATCGTCGTGTGATACAACCTGGCCACCTGTTCACTCGCCCGGACCTTCGCCAACAGGTCGTTGACCTGAAAACGAGTCAGGTTTTCCAGTTGGTGCTGTTGTGCCCGCGCAGCTGCGACCGATGCCGCGGCTTCTTGCACACCTGCGTCATACTTCGGTTTGGTCCAGAAGCTGAACGGGATGGTCATCGCCACGTAGGCGCCAAATCCGTCATTGGCCTGAAAGTTTTGGAAGCGCTGAAACTGCACGTTGAAGTCGGGATAATACTGACGTTGGGCCAGCGCGCGAGACTGCTCGCTCTGTTGGACCGCCAGCTCGGCGGCTTTCAACTCCGGCCTTGCGCCCAGCGCAAGACTGTGCAGATCGTCGATGGTTGCATTGAGGGAGCGCAGAGTCGGCTCCTGGGGGAGTCCCAAAGGCGATAGAGGATCGCGGTCCAGAAGCGTATTCAGCAGCGCTGCAGCGGTCTCTCGACGTTGTTCCAGAACAGGACGTTGCTGGTGCAACACAGACAGCTCGACCTGAGCCTTGAGGACATCAGCCTGCGATCCCTTGCCGGTCCGAAACTTCGCGTTCGCAATCTCGACGAACTGCCTGAGCAATTCGACCTGTTCATGATGAATCTGGATCGCTTTGTGCGCAAGAAACAGGTCGTAGTAAGCCTGCTTGAGGCGGACGACCAGCTCCCTTTCTTTCCCATGCAGCGCCTGTTCAGTCATCTCGGCCGACCGGATCGCTACTTCGCCCTTCAGCGCCAATTTGCCGGGGAACGGGAAATTCTGCGAGAGACCGAAGATGCTGTTGTCTGCCCGTGTGACGTTGAAGGTCTGCGGGAAATTCCACAAGTGCACGGACAGGGTGGGATCGTCCAGCGACCGAGCCTGGGCAATCCGATTCGTGGCGGCTTCCCATTGCTTGCGCGCCGCCGCAAGTTCCGGATTTCTGGCCAAGGCTTCCGAGATCAAATCTGGCAACACCAAGGACGGTTGCGCGGTCTGCTCGACGGCATGGACGACATGGCGCCCATATATCGCGAAGGTCATGCTCAGGACTGTGATGGCCAGCAGCAATATCCGAATTGAGCGAGTCATGGAATGGTCCTCCCCAAAAGCGTTCCTGCCCACGATTGTTGCGGATCTCGGCCCCCGTCTTGCTACAGAAGCAGCAGCGGGATGAACCGAGGTTCAACGCCGGACAGAGAACGCGATGATGGAATTGGCTCAGAAAGAACCGGGGAGATCAGATGCGAAGCACGGTGCTTGCGAGCGACTGATGCGGAGAAGAACTGGACTCACGAGACCGAGATGGGTGGGACATGCGCTCGAACCGGAAGCTCACAGCCGAGCCTGCGACCAGAGCATGGTCTGCCGACCAATGATGGTCCATGTGCAATAAAGACAACTGTGGGGAGGACTCTACCCCCAGAGTTTTGAAGGCATCACACAATTGCCGAGCCGATTGCTCATCAGGGGTTGAGCAGCCGTTCCCCATCGAGGCATCGGTGGTTCCCGACAATGGGAGGAGACAGGCGTAGGCATTGAAACTGAACGCCAGCAGGAACACAACAATGGTTACGGCGAGAAAAGATCGCGAGCGATGGAAACGCATCTGCATAGCATCAGTCTATCCCTCGTCCATGTTACCCGTCAACGGCATGACTAATACACAATCACTCGATCGGCCGACGCAAACACGTCTACCATCTTGGCCAGCGGAATCGGGGTGACTGAAGAGGCCACCCGCGCCGGATCGATGTTGTAGAGCAGCATCATGGTCCGGTTGCCATAGATCTCGACCCTGAGCTTGTTCTTCAGGAAGTCGAAATACTCGCCGTAGTGGTGTGGGATCTGGTCAAGCGGCACGCCCATCTGCTCCGACAGACTATGCCGTTCTCGATCCGGTAGCCCCGCTCGATCGAGCGCGGTTGAGTCAGATCCGATCAACCCTCTGAACCAACCAAAGCCCTTTGTCACTGACGTGACGGCGCTTGCATCCACCAGAATCGTGACCTTGTGCCCGGCCTTTACAGCCGCCCAGGCGACATTCGGCACCGCGCAAATCTGCGCGTCATCCTCTGCCAACGAGGTCTTCATATGGATCAGAATGCTGGCTGCGGAGGCCTGCTGCATGCCGAGGCCAACGATCCATATGAGTGTCATGAACATCAAGACTATCATGGCTATGATCTGTCGCTTCATGACCCGCCCTCCTCATTCTTGTTCTGGGTCAGAGGCTGATGTTCGCAGCAGCCTGAGACATCCGAATCCGGCCTCCCATCGAGACATCCCTTATACGCAGCATAGGCCTTCAATGCCCATTCCTCGCCGGGACAGCCTTGCATCGTCATGGCGACTTCGAGGAACTCGATCAATTCCTCCTGTGTGATGCCTTTGTCGCACGCCATCTTGACATAGGCTCGGATACAGGGCTCACATCGGATCGCAATGGAGATCGCCATGGCCGTGAGCAGTTTGTACTTGGCAGCCACGGTTGCATCTCGATAGGCTTCCCGCCGCATGCGCAGCAGCCCGCCAGTGACTTGAGGACTCAGCTTTCTCAATTCGGTGAACAGCCCGGCTTCGTTAGTTGTCGGTTGATTCATGACGATTTCCATCCTCTCGCCTAAAATACTCCATTGATTCGCTGTAGCCGCCAGCTATGGCTTCACCAGCCGCGCTTTGTATGCCGATAGCGGGCTGCTGGCGCCTTCTATAGCCTTGATCAACACCTCCAGACCAGTTTTCTCCGAGTCGAATGTCACCAAGGCGCGCGCATCCGCGTAGTCGGAGAACAAGATCCACTTCTTTGCGATGGTGAATTCTACGGCACTGACGCCAGGCAATTTGGCCAGCGCAGCTTTCACGTCCTTGACGCACCCTCCGCAGGTCATCCCATCGATCTGCAATGTGACGGTCTGCTGGCTTGAGCTTGCAGCGACAAGTTCCTGGAATCCGGCCAGGCTCAGGATGACAGCACCGATCACCATCATTGTTTGAACGAGTTTCCACATGGTCGGTTTCCCCCTCTCCATCGCCTCGCTTCCCCAGGATGGAGAAAAGTCGGACGGAACATAACGACTCATACCTCACATCCCTAGCCTTTCGAACAATCATACACTCAACCAATACGGTGCCAGAACAAGTACCAACGCCAACGACGCTATGATCCAGAGCCATATCCTGTTTCCACCTTTCAGATTTCCTTGAGTACACACTTCTCCCGGCACGCATCGTGCTGACTCCGGCTTCCTATAAGCAAGATAAAAGCCGATACCCAG
>DCZN01000117.1 GCA_002331625.1 Nitrospira sp. UBA2083
CACGTCATATCCGCGTTCACTTGCCATAATGTACCCCTCCTTCCACGTATACAGCCATAAACTTCAGCAACAGCGCTCTTTTACTTACAGATTCCACGATACGACGCGAGTCATGAGAAACGTAGCCTTCTCCTTCCTCTCACGTATGCCTCAATCTTATACTTGTCAATATAGTCATTTCAACCCACTTATCCCAACCCCCCCGATAACCCCAGCCTTTAATGATATCTGATTCTCCATACTCCCTCTTCTCCATGTAATCATACACTTATACCCTATCGCCCCATAAACGTTGCGCATCATCCACAGAAAAATGATGATCTTCTTGCTCATGAGGAAACGAGGGTTGCGAGCTGAATCTACCGCGGCGTAGGATGATTGGCCTTGAGTCCTTTTCCATTCTCATCTACTCTGGAGCAACACGGTGCCGGCGAAGTGGGTAATTCCGTTTTTCATCCTGATCATCATCGGAGGATCTTGCTTTTGGGCCTTCCAGTTTTTGATGCCGTCGGCCACCCAAAAAGATGCACTCATCGCTGATATCGTCAAGAACTGGCAAGAGGCCCATCCGTCGGCGCAACGGTTCGTGATCTTGTCGGACTTCGAGAACGAAGCCGCGCTTGACCAGGAGACCGGCCTTATCTGGGAGATCTCCCCACAGCCAACGGCGGTGACGTGGAACGAAGCCCGGGCGACCTGCATCAACAGATCGACCGGTAACCACAAAGGTTGGCGCCTGCCCGCCCCGGTTGAAATGCGCAGCCTTGTGGGGCCAGCAGTCGACTCGCCTATTCCAAATATCCCTCCAGGGCATCCTTTCTTAAACATCCAACCGACTTCTTATTGGACAGTGGTGCCAGAAGCCAACGAGCCATACTATGCCAAGTATGTCGATGCCTTCCTGGGCAATGTGCTCAGTTTTATTAAGATATACACATTTCCAGTCTGGTGCGTCCGGGGACCGACTAAACTCAACGAACATTGAATTCTCCATTCTCACATCTTTCTTCTACGTGACGTAAAGTGCAACGACGACTACCCCAGGTTTCAATTCGCATCGTACCCTTCTACAATGCCTGATCAGCCTACCACTCCACACACGCTTATTATCGGTGCCGGTCTTGCCGGATTGGCCTGTGCCCGTCGTCTGACAGAAACTGGCCTTACCTGTACAGTCCTTGAAGCTTCCGACGGCATAGGTGGGCGTGCCCGCACAGATCGTGTCGCGGGCTTTCAGCTCGATCGTGGATTTCAGGTCTTTCTCACCGGCTATCCGGAAGCCCGCAAGACGCTGAACTATGCCGCGCTGGATCTCATGCCGTTTCATCCCGGAGCGCTCATTCGCTATGCCGGCCGCTTCCATGTGATGAGCGATCCCTTTCGCCGGCCCCAAGATCTTCCACAAACGTTGTTGAGCCCCATCGGCTCGCTCGCCGACAAGTTCCGCATGTTGCGGATGCGACGGGATACATTGCAGCAGCACCTCTGCACGGCGATGAAAGATCCTGCGCGAACGACGCACCACGTATTGCTGGCCTACGAATTTTCGGAGGCCATGGTGAGGCATTTCTTCCGCCCCTTTCTCAGCGGCGTCTTCTTGGAGACGGAGTTGAAAACACCCTGCTGGATTTTTGAGCGTGTGTGGGCTGCGTTCTGCCGAGGAGCAACGGCCCTGCCGCGCGACGGCATGGGCGCTATCGCCCAACAACTTGCCGCTCCCTTACCTCCTGGAACGATCCGCTTCAACCAAGCTGTGGAGCAGATTGAAGGATCGAGTGTGGTGTTGAAATCCGGGGAACGACTCACAGCCCATATCCTGGTGGTGGCGACTGATCACGCAACCGCGTCCCGCTTGCGAGGAGAGCACGTACCCAACACCTCAGCTCGCGGCTCGATGACGCTCTATTTCGATGCCCCGACTCCTCCGCGACGTGGACCCTGGTTGATAGTGAACGGGGAAGGTGATGGAGTGGTCCGGACCGTCTGTGTCCTGAGTGAAGCAGCGCCTTCGTACGCGCCGCCTGGGCGAGCCTTGATCTCAGTGACCACTACTGAACAGGTTGACGCGCACGATGAGCTTCCTCACACGGTACGCCTGTATCTTCGATCCTGGTTCGGCCCGCAAGTCGATGAGTGGCGTCATCTGCGGACTGATCACATTCCCCATGCGCTGCCCCCGATAGACGCGCTTGCACCTGGGAGCCTCACCACCTCATCACGCGTGGATGCCGGGCTGTACCTATGTGGCGATTACCGGGAAAGCGGTACGCTGGATGGGGCGCTGGTGTCAGGTCGTAAAGCAGCTGAGGCCATATTGTCGGATTACGCCTCTTCCAGACCCGTAGCCGCCAGTGCTTCCTAGACGAGTCATATCACCCGGCCTGCACTGCGCCAGACTCTGATCTCATCATCCAAGTCTGGGTAGGCCTTCAAAGCCTACAGGCAATGGCCAACAATGCGGCGGTAGCCGTACCTGGGGCGGATGTTGTGAGCTGGCCCGTGGCTCCACTGCGACGCCCTGCTGCTCCCGAACCCATGTGGTCAGAGTACCACGTCGTTTTCACAGGCTGACTCTTGTGATTCTGACAGTCATATTCCCGCACAGTGATTTTCGAGAGCGCCGACACGCCACCTTCCGTCTGTGTCGTTTTATAGTCGAATAAGTCAGACATCATGACGGTCTCATCCGCCTTTCGAATGCTGCCATGATCGGCATAATAGCTGTAGGCCTCCGTCTCTCCGATCTTGGTCCACTCCGCTCCGGTAGTTGGCGCGGAACCGGATGGCGGCTCACTCCCCGTACAGGCCGTCATCCATCCACAACTGAGCACCAGCACCATCAATAGTCGCTGCATGTTATCCTCTGCGATCTAGGCCTAATCCCGACGGGACGGTGCGACAGGCGAGGTTCATTTCTGCATGTCATCGCTGCCTGGAACCACCCGTGACCATTCGCGCGTCGCTGGCGCGGCATACAACACACGGCCCTGTGCCATGGCTTGCGGATAGTACCGAACGTGGAGTGGTCGGCTTTTTCCGTGATCACAATCGTATTGGCGCTTGATCTTGAGTGAGCGATAGGGACCACGCGGGATAGCTCGTTCGAACCGAAAGTCCCGTAGGGTCCAGAGTGTTACCTTTTGCCCCGAGACCCCAATGGTGGTCGTATCCACATAGCGGTCATATTTATGAGTCCCACCAACTCGCACCCAGTCAGCTGCTGAAAGGCTCGGGCCAGGCACGTCAACGAGCAAGATACCCACCACCCCGATCATGAAGCGAACCAGAGTTGTCCCAACCACCTCGTCCTGGCCACCATCAGAATCCGTATCACCGACATCTTCCGTCGTTGCACCCGGTCGAGGATGGCTTATCGCACGGTTATCTGGAGCGATGAAGCCACCCTCCTAGACAGACCAATGATTAAGTAGGATCACTCATCATTCTCTAGTAGACGCTCTTGGAGCCCGGGCCCACTTGGCTGGGGAACGGATCCAAGATGCTCTTCGGCGCGTTGTTCC
>DCZN01000130.1 GCA_002331625.1 Nitrospira sp. UBA2083
TGGGCGCGCTGGTCTCGTCCCTGGACGACCGTCGCCTGGTGTTTTTTGACGGTTGGGATTGCGATGGGAAGCGGTTGGGCCTACTACGAGTTAGGATGGGGTGGGTGGTGGTTCTGGGATCCGGTCGAGAATGCGTCATTTATGCCGTGGCTGGCTGGAACGGCGTTGGTTCACTCGCTGGCCGTGACCGACAAGCGGGGAGGGTTCAAGGTGTGGACTGTCCTGCTCGCGATCATGGCTTTTTCACTCAGTCTTCTTGGGACATTTCTTGTTCGTTCCGGTGTGTTGACGTCGGTGCATGCCTTTGCGACCGATCCCAAGCGCGGTCTGTTCATTTTGACTTTTTTGGCCATCGTGATCGGAGGGTCACTCGCCCTCTATGCCTGGCGGGCGCCACGTGTCGGGTTGGGCGGCAGCTTTGCCATGATGTCTCGTGAGGGGATGCTACTGGCCAACAATGTGTTGTTGGTGGCGGCAATGGGCTCGGTGCTGCTGGGGACGTTGTACCCCTTGTTCCTAGACGCACTCGACCTTGGGAAAATTTCCGTCGGACCTCCCTATTTCGACTCCGTGTTTGTTCCCTTGATGGCACCGGCGATCTTTTTGATGGGAATCGGTCCACTGGCTCAATGGAAGAAGGCCAGTGTGCCGGATCTGGCGAAGCGGTTGAAGTGGGCATTCGGCGTGAGTGTGGTGACCGCGCTGACCTTGCCAATGGTCATGGGAAATTGGACACCCTTACTGAGCCTCGGTCTGCTTCTGGCGATCTGGATCGTGACGACGGCAGTGGTGACGCTGCGGGAGCGGTTGACGCATGCCAACGGGAACAGTCTGATGGAACGTTTGGCGTCGGTGCCCAGATCCTACTGGGGCATGCTTGTGGCGCACTGCGGCATTGCGGTGTTTATCGTCGGCGTGACCATGGTGAAAGGTTTCGAGACTGAAAAGGACGTGCGGATGAATGTGGGGGAGACGACGACCATCGGGGACTACACGTTCCGATTCGATGGGGCCCAGGATGTCGTCGGCCCGAACTACACGGCAGCCCGCGGGACTTTCTTCGTGAGTCGTGACGGCCGTGAAACGACGACCCTCTATCCGGAGAAGCGACGGTATGCTGTTCAAAATCAAGTCATGACCGAAGCCGCCATTGATCCAGGCTTGTTACGCGATCTCTATGTGTCGTTGGGAGAACCGCTGGACGAAGGTGCCTGGAGCGTAAGACTCTACCACAAGCCGTTCGTCGATTGGATTTGGGGCGGGTGCTTCATCATGGCGCTAGGTGGCGTGCTTGCGATCAGCGATCGCCGGTATCGGATCGCATGGCGCCGTCAAGAGCCGGTGGTCCCTGCGTCGACCAGAGCGGCAAGGCGAAAAGTGGCATGAATCGGTTTCTTCTGCCACTGTCCATTTTTATCGTGGTCGTGGTGTTTCTCGGGATCGGGCTCAAACTCAATCCACGTGAAATTCCCTCTCCCTTGGTCGGAAAGGCCGCACCGGAATTCTCCCAACCGCAGCTCCTCGATCCCGCAAAGGTGTTTTCGCCGGCTGATCTCAAGGGGAAAGTGTGGCTGTTGAATTTTTGGGCCTCCTGGTGTAGCGGGTGTAAAACGGAACATCCGGTGCTCATGGACCTTGCCAAGTCTGGGGCCGTGCCGATCTATGGAATGGACTACAAAGATCAACGGGACGAAGCCATGACCTGGTTGAGCCGGTGGGGCAATCCCTATCCGGTCGTCGGCGTCGATGACGCCGGTCGGGTTGGGATCAACTACGGCGTTTATGGGGTTCCCGAGACCTATGTCATCGACAAGCAAGGCGTCATTCGTTATAAACAGATCGGGCCGTTGGATCCCGACACCATCGAGAAGAAGATTCTTCCCCTCGTGAAACAGCTCGAATCACAATGAATTGGCTGATCCTCATCATGATGCTGCTGTGGTCCGGACCGGTGTGGGCGGGAGAAGCCAGACCGCTGGCCGATGACCCTGTCGCAGAGGCGCGGCTCAAGCATCTGGCCGTCGAGTTGCGATGTCTGGTCTGTCAAAATCAAACCTTGGCCGACTCCAATGCGCCGCTGGCGGAGGATCTCCGTCGAGAAGTTCGGGAGATGATCGCCAAAAATATGAGCGACCGGGAGATCATTGAGTTTCTGACCGCCCGGTACGGAGACTTTGTGCTGTACCGTCCTCCGCTCAAGGCGACGACCAGCGTGCTCTGGATTGGTCCGTTCGTTCTCTTGACCGTGGGAGCTGTCGTGCTCGTCATCACATTGAGGCGTCGGGCTCGCAAGGTGGTCGACGTGCCGGTAACGGAGGAGGAGCATCGTCGAGTCGAACAACTATTAGCCGAAGGAGGCAAGCGATCATGACAGCGACCTTTTGGGCGATCGTGTCGGCCATGACCGCGTCCATTCTGGGACTGTTGCTGTATCCCCTGTTGAAGCGGCCTGCGCAGACAGGAAGCGAACGGGAAAAAACGCTCCCGGTGTATCGACAGCAATTCTCCGAGCTGGAACAGGATCGAGCGGATGGATTACTGACGGATGAGCAGTACCAAGCTGCGCGAAGCGAGCTGGAACGCCGTGTCCTGGAGGAGACCACCACGGCCGAATCGCCGGCAGCAGTTGTTGGAGGGCTCGTGAATCTCCGTATGGTTGCCCTCTCGTTGGCGTTGCTCATTCCGGCTTCCAGCGGCGTACTCTATTGGACATTAGGCAATCCGGCTGCCATGACGCACCCGGGGGTGGCATCGGCGTCTCAGGGCGGTGCCGGGGACGATGCGCAGATGGCGGATAGTCTCAATACGCTGATTGAACAGTTGAGAAAGAAGCTTGAGCAGAATCCGAACGACGCTGTTGGGTGGGGGCTCCTGGCCCGGTCGTACATGGCGATGGAGCGGTATGCTGACGCTGTGCCGATTTTTGAAAAGGCCACCAAGCTCGATCCGAACAATGCTGGTCTGCTGGCCGATTATGCGGATGCTCTCGGTGTTCATCAGGGGCGTAAGTTGGATGGAAGACCGGAGACGTTGATTCAGAAAGCGCTGAAGCTTGATCCGCACAACGTCAAAGCGTTGATGTTGTCAGGGACGATCGCCTACAACCGAAAGGATTTTGCGCGTGCGGCCAAGGAGTGGGAGGATGCTCACGCTCATCTCCCCCCCGACGATCAGGAGTCATCCGATCAGCTGAAAGCCAGCATTGCCGAAGCCAAGCGGCGTCTCGGCGGCGGTCCCAGTATGAGCATGATGGTCGCAAATCCGCCAATGGAAGCGGCCAAGCCCGCGAAACCAGCGACACCATCAGGACAGTCTCGTGCGATCACCGGGAAAGTGGTATTAGGGCCGAATTTCGCAGGCAAAGCTTCTCTGCCGGACACGTTATTTGTGTTCGCGAAGGATGTCGCCGGTCCACCAATGCCGGTGTCGATTGTGCGGGCATCGAGAAAGGATCTGCCGTTTACATTTAGGCTCGATGATTCCACGAGCCCCATGCCGTCCAGGAAATTATCCGATATCGATACGGTCGTGATCGTGGCCCGGTTGTCGAAATCTGGAAAAGCGATGCCGGAAAGCGGAGACTTGGAAGGAATGAGTCAACCGATTAAGCCGGGGGCCGAGAATATCACTGTAGTGATTGATCATGAACGACCGTAAGGATGACTAAATTCCCATGGTCCTCTGCTAAATTGCATAAGATTTTTCATGACAGTAATGTGTTGAAAATTTCTTGACTCTCTATGAGGGCTAAGCTATATTTCGCCGCCATTCTTTTTTGAGAAGTTTGTCCAAATGAGCCAAGACAAAAATAAAACAGGAAGTCCATCAAGTAAGTCTTTTTTGAAGGACAAGAGCGCACCGCCCATCAACGGAAGGAGTCAAACTGTGATGGTGAAAAATCTGGTGAAGTATGCGCTGGTGGTCTGCGGCGTATTGGCTGCAGTCCAGGCCCAGGCGAATTTCCCCACCGTGCCCAAGGAGACCTACGAGGCGCTCAAGATCGATCGATCTGCCTCGCCGAAGGAACTGTATGAAGCGCTCCTCAAGCGCTACCTGGACCCGCAAGTCGGACAAGGGAAAGGGAAGTACGGAGACTATTGGCAACCGGTGTCGTTCAGCCGGTATTTTGATCCGCACACCTTCTATAAGCCGCCGCAAGCGGTGAAAGAAGTGGCGAGCCGTGAACAGTGCGTGAAGTGCCACACGGATGAATCGCCAGGGTGGGTGGCCGCGTGGAAGAAGAGCACCCATGCCAATCTCGATAAGATCCGCAAGCTGACCCCGAAGGATGATACCTTCTATAAGAAGGCCAAGCTGGAAGCCGTGGAAGAGAACCTGCGTTCGATGGGGAAGTTGGGCAAGGGCGAGAAGCTGAAAGAAGTCGGCTGTATCGACTGCCACTTTGACATCAACACCACGAAGAAGGCGGATCACCGCAAGGACATCAAGTTGGCCACGGCCGACACCTGCGGCGTGTGTCACCTGCAGGAGTTTGCGGAGCGGGAATCGGAGCGGGACACGATCACGTGGCCAAAGGATCAGTGGCCGAAGGGTCGTCCGTCTCACGCCTTGGACTACAAGGCGAACGTGGAAGTCGAAGTGTATGCCGGTATGCCGCAGCGGGAAATTGCCGATGGCTGCACCGGTTGCCACGTCAATCAGAACAAGTGCGATACCTGCCATGCGCGGCACGATTTCAACGTCGCTGAATCCCGAAAGCCGGAAGTCTGTGCCCAGTGTCACAGTGGCGCGGACCACAACAACTGGGAAGCCTACAGCTTATCGAAGCACGGCTTGAAGTATCAGCGCGATAAAGATAAGTGGAACTTCAACATTCCGATCAAGGAAGCCATGGCCAAGGGCGCAGAAACCGCCCCGACCTGCCAATACTGCCACATGGAGTATCAAGGCAAGATTGCGCATAACATTGTGCGGAAAGTGCGTTGGGCCAACTATCCCTTCGTGCCGGGCATCCGTGAGAACATCAAGACCGAGTGGTCTGAGAAGCGGAACGATGCCTGGGTGAAGACCTGTACCAATTGCCACTCAGAGACGTACGCCCGCGCCTGGATGGAATTCATGGACAACGGGACCTTCTCCGGTCTCGATAAGTACGATGAAGCCCATCATGTCGTCGAAGAGCAGTACAAGAGTGGGCTGTTGACGGGACAGAAGACCAATCGGCCGGCTCCACCGGCGCCGGAGACCGACGGGTTTGAGAAGTTCTTCCAGATCTATTGGTCGAAGGGGAACAACCCAGCGGCCAATGAGTTGAAGCTGTTTGAAATGGCCGAAGACCACTTGGTGCAATTGCACGTGAGCTTGGCCCACCAGTATTGGGGCTATACCTATACGGTGGGATGGGCCGCGATGAACCGCGCCTATGTGGAGATCATGGATGACGACACGCGGCTGAAGGAGAAGCTCGATCTTCAAGCGCGTGTTGCCAAGCTTGAGGGCCAGATGAAGCATAGTCTGCTGGATCTGGACAGCGATGGCGGCAAGATCTCGCTCGGCGGGATCGGCGGCGGCATGATGCTGGCCGGGACGCTGGCGATTGCTGGATGGCGACGTAGCAAGAAGTAGCAGTGCCTGTCACGTCGTCCCTGAGCGAAGCCGTGTCACAGCAGTCAGGGGCTAAAATCCTCCCGTCACTAGGTATACTCCTGGTGACGGGAGGTATTTTTCTGCTCGGATGGTTTGCCTACCTTTGGTTTAAGCCCGCGCCCCTTCCTTACAGCTATCAATTGGTTGATGAGGGTGGGATCTCAAAGTTTCAGAATCTTCCATTGCAGGCGTGGCCAGACTTAAAAATTAGTAAATATGAACTGAGAGTTCAGTCGGTCGATAAGCCAGTTGCCATTGCCTATCGCGCCAGTAAGCAGGGTGGGGCACCGATCTTATTAAACTGGGAAAATCTAGTCTCAGAACCGGTTGGATTCATAGGGGCGGATCTTTCTGAGCTGGCCACCATTGCGGCGGATCTCACCAAGCATGTGCCGAAAGAGGCTGTCATTCTGGCCTGGTGGGATCTTTCAAGGCAGCTGAGTCTCTTATCTGATCGCAATACATTATTCACGTCTCATCTGGGCCAGCCGCTCATTATTCCATCGTATTGGAAAGATCGCACCACAGTGATCGCTGACTATGAGCGACAATTTTGGGGCGCATCTGGATCCTCAGAGGAAGCACATAAATTTGAACAGTTCATCGATGCACTGTCTTCTGAAGCGAGTAAGGGCACCAGCCTACTGCGGCAGTTGGTCGGATCTCGCGAAGCCTATATCGTTGTGCACCCTTCGGATCTCTACAAGTTAGGACTGTTACGGCCAGATCGAATGGATATTGCCTTTAAAGACTTTCCATTGACGGGAAACGTCCATGGTCTTGCCAATCAAGTCAAAGCGTGGATGAAGGAAAATGATTACGATACGTATACGCTCCAATCTCTTTCTGAGAAAGTTGTCCGTGCCTATTTTTTAAACCAAAAGAAAAATGGAAAGCTCTTATTAACGCAAATGCTCCCGCTGATGAATTCTACACCTATTGATTTTGAGGCATTGCAGGCGGTTCATAAACACGGTGGCTATTGGGTGTACAAAGTCCCGGCTGCTCAAGATCCCTCCTGAGTTGTATGATCTCGAATATCAGGCTGGCAGTCAGGAAACCGCTCATGGTACACTGTTGTGACTGTACGCTGACAATGAAGACACTTAATCAGGAACTATCAAGTATTCTGGACATAGAAGAGATCGTCGGGTACCTCATTCATACATTCATGGGAAAGGAGACGCCGTGAATCACCGCATTCTTTTCGCATTTGCCGCTGTCGCGGTATTTGTATCAATGGCAGGGATAGCCTCTGCTGAAGGGACATTTGAAGGTAGGAAGAAATGTTATAACTGTCATAAAGGTGAGGGTGAGACTTGGGACAAGACTCTACATGCTAAGGCAATGGAGTCGCTGAAGCCCAGCAGAGGCAAGAAGAAGGACGAGGCGATGGTCAAGGCCAAGCTGGACCCCAAAAAGGACTATACAAAAGATAAGGATTGTGTTGGATGCCACGTCGATGGGTTCGGCAAGGAAGGTGGCTACATCATCGAAGAGCCGGAAAAGTTCCTGACCGGTGTCGGTTGTGAATCTTGCCATGGAGCCGGCAGCGATTATCGAAAGATTCACCGAAAAGCCGGAGAAGCCTACGAGAAATCACAGAAAACGATGGAACGAGCCAATCTGGTTGAAGCAGGGCAGGAGTTTGAGTTTCAGGAAAAGTGCAATGCCTGCCATTTGAATTACGAGGGGTCAGGGTGGAAAGGCGTGAAGAAACCATACACTCCCTTCACCCCAACGGTTGACAAGAAGTACTCGTTTGATTTTGAGAAGTATGTGCGAGACGACAAGGCCATGCACGCGCATTTCAAACTCGCTGGAACATTCACTGGCCCACCGACGCCGAAATTCCACGAGGAATTCCAAAAAAATGCCAAGCCGCCGGTAAAGTCGGACAAGGCTGGGGAAGAATAACAATGCCAAACCTCGGGACGTTAATCACGGGTGCAGTACTTGGGATTGGGCTGATTACCGTCGTTTTTGGCGGTGAAGCTGCCGTCTCCCGAACGGAATTCTGTATTAGTTGTCATTCTGAAATATATCCTTATGAGGAACTGAAGAAATCCTCACACTGGGGCGCTCTTGGCGCGGATCCCGGTTGTAAGGATTGCCACGTGCCACAAGGCTTCTCCAACTTCCATAAAGCCATCTACACGCACGTGGTAGACGGAGTGCCCTTCCTCATTAAGGAGTTCACTACCGACTACTCGACGGTGGAAAAATTCAATGAGCATCGCCCAGAGGCGGCATTTCGTGCTCGTATGAAGCTTAAAGAATGGGACAGTCTGACCTGTCGGGCTTGCCATAAGAATGTGAAGGCTCCAGGTGCGTCAGCCAAAGCCGCGCATGCGAAGATGCAAAGCGAAGGCGCGACCTGTATTGATTGTCACCAAAATCTTGTGCATAAAAAGGTGCCTGAGCATGATCTCAATGCAAGTCTTGCTCAAGGGAAGCCTGTGATCAAAGAAGTGAAGAAGAAGGCAGACGACGACGAAGACGAGAAAGATTAGTCTTCTGTAGAGGAAATCAATCGGGTCAACCTAAGGGCTGCATCACTAAGGGTGGTGCAGCCCTTACGCATTTGTAAGGTTGTAAAGGGTACGACGATCTGATTGTTAGGTTGCTTTTGGTCGTCCCTCTAGCCTTGCAGTCCAATCCTCAATAGCTCCTGTCTTCACACGGCGCTCGAGCTTCGCCCTCCACCGTGAGGCGAGATACGTGCAGTCGGCAAGATCACGGGTAGCCTGCTGGTCGGTTAGGTCGTGATGCATCACCTGATTGGCTGCTGAAACTGTCCATCGTGGAGAGGGGCGTTCAACGAGGATGAGGGAATTTCCTGCCTGCAGACGTCCTTCCCTCAGTACCCTGAAATACCACCCCGTCCGCCCGGTTTCTTGAACACGCAGGGCCAGATCTTTCGTATTCCATCGCCTTGCGAGTTTCCAACAGGGTTGTCGAGGCTGGGATATTTGAACCAGAGCTTCACCAATTTCAAACACGTCTCCGATACAGACATCTGACTCTAAAATCCCTTCGGTCGTGAAGTTTTCTCCAAAAGCTCCTGGCTGTAGGTGGGGGAAGCCCACTGTTCGTTTCCAATAGGGATAGTGCTCAATTGGGTAGACGTTCACGGCTTTATCAGGTCCACCATGATTCACAAGATCGGCTTGGCCATCACCGACCAGGTTCGTGCGTTCTAAGAGAATCGATTCAGATACGGTATCTTTAAGGAAGCCGGTCGTCCAACTCTGATCCGTGGGGTGGCCCAATTCAACCCTGCTGACAGTCCGTGGCTTCCCAACTTGTACTGAAACAAGACGAGCTTCAACCTTGGTGTGATCGGACATGTGCCTCCAACGAAAATAATATTGCTGGATCATACCAAACAACACAGCGAAAGACATCGTGCAACGATGTGTGGAGCACCATGTCTTCCTGGAAATGAAACGGAATCTAACTGGTTTCAGATGAGAAATCTGAATAAATTGGACCTTCCCTAGGGATGATGTGGTTCCCATGATGGGCTCGTAGATGTGATTCTGGCTCCTTCAAAACTTGCTCGTTGGTGTTCTTGCATCCTCTGGGCAAAGACTTCTAGTCATCCAATGACTAACTGCCTATTGGTGATCACGCCTCCCGAATTATTCAGGGAGCTCTACCCCAATCCTTTCTGAACCGCTGTTTCCTTTGACGAACGCTGCTAGGGCCTCTATCTTTAGTTCCGGGCCACTATTGTTCGGTCAGAGATGAAGACCAATTAGAAGCCGTAACCAAAGGGCGTTATGCAAAGAAATAACCAGATTCGGATTATCAGTGCCGTGTTGCTGATACTTGCTTTCACTGGGCTGCTGTTTGCATTTGAAGCAGCAGGGGCTGATCTTTCCGCTCGCCCAGCTGCCGAATTGCAACAGCAATGGAATCGCATGATGCTTGAAGGCCGCTTTGGACGGCTCTACAACGGCCAGTTTTACGAGTTCTATCAGAGAGGGCAGAGAGGGGCGAGCAACTCTGCTATTGACCCGACCACGTCTTTTTCGGACATGGCCCATGGTTGGGTACATGACGCGTACACGCCATGGGAATCGAGGTAACTGCACTGAAAGAGCGCCGATATCTGATCAGGAGCAACGGTGGGTGGGAATTGAAAGGCGGATTGCTTCAAAGACTACACGTGGGGGAAAGCCAAATCGAGTTGTATGGCAAGACCATCACCCGTCATGAACCCTATCTAAATCCATTGCCCCACGTATGGTTCTGGAATGAGTCGTGGCAGCTGAGCCATGAATTCTTTCTCGTGTCTCGAACGAAAGCTCGTGGACCCGCAACCGTCCTTCGCCAGTGGGTCATTGCCGATGTCCATGGCGCAGGCGACCTCACTCCTCGTGGCTTATTGGAGTACGATAACGTGTCGGACGCGCTAATGGTCACAGTAACTCACGGTCAATATGTAGGGCTGTTCAGAGAGCGAGTAAATCTTATGACAGCTTCAACAATAGATGTGACTCGAGAAGACGCACTCAGGAGCGCCGGTGACCCGCACACCCACGAGATGCTCCTGCGGCTCATCACAACACCCATTCAGGGAGAAACAGCGTTGCAGACCAATTTGGTGGAACATCAAGGATATGCGTCATTTGAAGAGGCGGATGGCTGGGTCAATTGGGCATTGCGGTCGAAAGAATCCATCCAGGCAGAGACGTCGCCGCGGCAACGGATCTGTGCGGGTCTCATTCGCCGGACGGAAATCAACAACGGCCGTTCGTTAGAACTCTATGCCAGGGTGAGGGACTGCGGCGGGTATACATCGCTGAAAGATTTCTTCCTGTTTCTGATCCCGAGCCCGCATGCCACAGCTATGTTGTTGCGCCACTGGACGGTGCCACGCGAGGGACCAGGGAAGTTGTTCCAGAGGGCCTTCCTTGACTACGACTCTGGTTCAGGCCTGGCGCAGGTCCGGGTGAACGAGGGGTTTGAACCACCTACTGGTTGGGATCTCATCAAAGACGCTGTTCCAGTGCCTCTACAGTAAGCAAAGACCCCAGACGTTAATGGGGGAGCCTCGCCGTTTTGCTCAGCCGGATGGCTCTCTCAGAAAGCGTGTGGTCCCTCTGGGAGAGTCAATGCCATACTTCTCAAGGAGAAAAATAAGTTAAAGGAAAAGACCGGTGGGGTAGCGACTCATTCACGAGCCATTTGTTCTCTCTAAAACATTATTTGCATTTGACCACGCATACAATCGTTTCATGCCGTTGAGAAATGGTCCTGCGCCTCCAATGGCTACGGCATCAACCAAGCAATACCAGGCTCCTACGCCGCTGGGCGGGTTGCCCTGAGCCCAACCGAGTAGGGGGTCTATTGCAGCCCATTGCCAGGCACCGACGGCGGTGCCGATGAGTTCGAGCCAGGTGGTAATAAAAAACGCGGCCAGGTAGACCATTGGAGAACGGCCGATCATCAGCCAGACGAGAAAAATGCAGAACAACAATGCGCCCACTGCATCACCACGGTCCGGATACCCGCTGATGCCCCACAGTGACCAGGTCCCCCATACGCCAACTACAAATACCATGATCTTTCTGGGGTGACGCACAAAGAACCCTGATCGAGCTAAGGCTACCGCGGT
This sequence comes from Nitrospira sp. UBA2083, assembly GCA_002331625.1. Classification (GTDB taxonomy): domain Bacteria; phylum Nitrospirota; class Nitrospiria; order Nitrospirales; family Nitrospiraceae; genus Nitrospira_D. The sequence goes on from DCZN01000130.1 coordinate 11,234, forward strand.
AAGATACACCATTCCATGGCCCGGCGGGACGTACGCCGGCACATCCTCGAAACGGTAGGTGTATCCTCCCATGTAGATCGAGGCAAAGTACTCACCGACGGTGGCAAACAAGACGGCAATAACGACCTGGGTCCGTGTTTCTCGGTTTTCTCCGAGGAGCAGTCCTATAAGGAAGATCCACGCCAGAATACCTAGGAGCTGTTGTTTCTCCAAACTTCCTCTGATCTCAAGGAGTAAACACACTCCAACACTGAAGAAGGTAAAACCCGCGATGACGTAATCCCGCATTCGGTGGGGCGGATGAAACATGCCTCCTTGGGGGAAATGGCGGAAAACGATACGTTCTAAGGTATGAAGCCAAGACATGGAGTGGGTGTTACGGATGGTGCGTCCATCTATTCATATGCCGATGGGTGATAGTAGAGGGTGCGAACTGTGTCGTCATAGAACACGGTACTCGGTTGTGAATCGCATCGGCATCATACAGGAGCACTGTGAGGTGGGCAAGATCTAGCCGTTCAGATGATGTTCTGGAGTGACGCAAAGATGGAGAGTCGCTCGAGAGAGGAACTGGGGCGTGACTGAGAATGATCGTGAGTGAAAAGGAAGCAGCTACGAATAGTAAAAAAACAAAAACGCCGACCCGCCTGGCCATCTTACGATGGGGGCGGATCGGCGTTTTGTTAGTCGCGCGTGCTCTAGGTTCCGAGTCTGGTGAAGACTGGGAGGACCGGAGCCGAGATTGAGTTGATGAGGCGTTCGCCGCCTTCAGTGAACGACATCAACAACCCAGCGAAGCGCTGATCTGGGTCATGGAGAATATCCACGAGCCGCTGAACTTCCCAGAGGACGTCCTTCGACTCAAGCTTAATGTCGACAGTTTGGCCCGGAAGGATGGGGGCCTCGTTGTCCAACGTCAAGCCAGCAGTTGCTACGAGTTCTGCCGGATATTCTGGATCGAGATTCCTGGCATTGCCGACCTTGTTCAGGAAGCGAATGCCTGCGGTCGTAAATTCTCCAATGCTCACCGGCTGTGTGCCGTTGTTGGTCACATGGAGATTGATACGCAGTGCACGACCAGGAACATCATACTCTGCATGGGTCACTTCAACCGCGAACGGATTCGGCTTAATCGGCAAGGGCTTGACCTTCGTCTCACCGGCTTGCAGAGGCACGCCGACCGGGTACTTGGCCTCAGTGGCCAGATACCCAACCGTCACAACAACCAGAGTGAACAGCAATACTGCTGTTCCCACCTTACGATCGACCGGATCGAGTAGGATTTCATCTCCGTATGCTGCAAGCACGCGGGCCCGAACGAGGTACATTGGTCGGATATAGAAGAACCCAACCCAGAAGACGCCGAGGGCAATCCAGAAAATATGCCACATGACGCCCGTCATCCCACCCATTGTCTCTGACTCGAAGGTTTCACCAGTCAGTGTCTTGATCGGGTTGTTGAAGTCCTCATAACGCCCAGTGATATCCATCCACCCACCAGGTCCCGCGACCGGACCGGCTTCCTTAATGGCGAGCATGGGGTGGATATGGTGATGGCCCGGGAGTCTGGCCTTTAACTTTACCTCGTATTCATAGTCACGACCGATCTCCAGAGGGCCTGAATTGAACATCGGGGTCCCGTTCATCTTTGAGCTGAGGCGGACAAACACCGAGCTCGGAGATCCGACGTTCAGGAAGGTGCGGTGAGGCTTGACGACCGCACGAGGCCAGTCTTCCGACAAATGGAAACTGCCTTTGAGGTAGGCAATGTCGTTCACAGGGGTCGACTTTCCAACCCACTTCGTATCGTACCAGTTCACGGTGCGCATACGCAGAAAGGGTTCCTGCGAACGTTCACCGTGAGCAAAGGCGGGAGTAACATCAATAACCACTGGCGAGAACGCCAGAGTCGCCACCCCGCAGAATCCCAATATGAGCCGTGTAATGAGGTGTTTGGCGTTCATGCTTTCCCCCCAGTCGCTTTGTTACCGTGTGCCAACGTGGCATACGCGAACACATCGTACACCTTCGTGGTTTTCTGTCTGTCATCAGTCAGGTAGAAGTAGGACGTGCAGAAGAACTTCCCAAACTGCCACCAGAGGACATACATCAGTGAGGATGCAAACGCCGAGAAGAAGGCCGAGATCATGGTGCTGTGACCACCGAAGGTACGCAGCGAACCGACCTCGATCATCCGGATGTACTCAGGCGTTCCGGTACGGACGTACATGAAGCCCATGTAGTCAGCCCATGACAGCAAGGTACCGTCGACCACGATCGGTGTATGGCTGTATCCGAAGATCGGCCAGTTGCTTGGGTAAAACAGGATTGCATACATCCATGCCCCGATCACTGCGGTCAAGGTCCAGTTTCTAGTCAATAACAGCGTGATATCGAGGACCAGTGCACTGGGAATCAATGTCGCAGGCATGACGAAGTTTGGTGGATAGTTCGACCACCACCACCAGGATGTATAAACGGCCACCCATTTCCCAAAACCCAACGCCAGAATGGTGAGCGTTGCACCGAATGGCTGCCGATAGTTCACCCAATTATAATACTGGAGAGCTGCGCAGAAGGTGATTGTTGTAACCGGCGTGACGATTGGCCACCACTGCCGGTCTTTCCAATCAATCCAGAAATCCCAGTCCCCACAGAGGAGAGCTGTGTGCATGTGGAAGGTCCCGACGATCGTGACGAACAAGATCGGGAGGAAATAAATGTGATCGATATGCCTGGACATTGCAACGCCTTCAGGCGGCAATTTCGAGGCCTTAATGATTTCATCGGTTCTAAACATAACTGACATCCTCCGTCATTTCAGCCAGCCGAGGCTGGTCTGGATACGCACTCCGCAGAAGCACCCAGACCATCCTGCGATGCTGACCAATGATTCATGTGGACTAGCTAACCATTTACTACTTAGTACACGCTCTTGGAGCCCGGG
>DCZN01000029.1:0-1089 GCA_002331625.1 Nitrospira sp. UBA2083
GTCGCGATCAACTGCGCCGCGATCCCGGAAACGCTGCTCGAAAGCGAGTTGTTCGGCTATGAAAAAGGCGCCTTCACCGGCGCGTTGTTCACCAAAGCCGGTCGGTTTGAATTGGCGCACGGGGGAACGCTGTTATTGGACGAAATCGGTGAGCTCTCCTTGAAATCCCAAGTCGACTTTCTTCGTGTTTTAGAGACCAAGGAATTCCGTCGTCTGGGTGGAACGAAAGTTGTGACTGTGGATGCTCGCATCATTGCCGCCACCAACCGAAACCTGGCGGAAGCCGTCAAGCAAGGGACTTTCCGCGAGGATCTTTTTTATCGACTGAATGTGGTCCCGATTCACTTGCCGCCGCTGCGCGAACGGGGAGAAGACATTCCCCTTCTCGTTGAGACTTTTCTGCCTGAATTTTGCGCGCAGCATCAACGAGCGCTGAAGCACATCTCTCGAGAAGCGATGCGCCTGTTACGGCTGTATGCCTGGCCGGGAAATATTCGACAGCTCCGTAACCTGCTTGAACGGCTGGTCGTCACTGTGCGGGACCCCACGATTCTCTCGGAGCATTTGCCGGAGGAGATTCAGGTCAGTCGGGAAGACCTCAGGACCATAGTCGTCACTCTCGGGAAATCCTTGAAGGAGGTTGAAAAGGAAGTCATCCGCCGCACCCTCATGGAAGTGACTAACCACCGTGAGAAAGCTGCCAGCCTGCTCGGTATCAGCCTGCGGTCTCTTCAGTATAAGATTAAAGAATATGGGATTCGTGAGTAAGGTCCTCCAAACCACTCACCTAACTGCACAATACTAAGCCCCTCTCGTTGCATCTCCACCTCAACCTGCAATTCCTGCACGTGTGTGATTGATTCCATAAAGACGTAACTGTTTGATCCATCAAGAAACCTCTGAGGTTGAGCTGTCGGTCGAAGGATGCCGGCATGCAGATTTTGCAGATAGCCGACTTCCTTATCTCCTGGTCGTAAGCCCCGTGTCGTACTCGCCCGGAGGTTTCCGTTGTAAGCGCACAATAAATCGACGGCTTTGTCCAATCACCTCTTGCGGCATCCAGTATGCAGAGAGTCCTTTCCAGGAACT
>DCZN01000029.1:1171-3072 GCA_002331625.1 Nitrospira sp. UBA2083
CTCTCCTCGTCCTCCTTTTGATGAATGCCTGTGCGCAACCGCCTGCCTTTCAACTTGAGGCAGCCCAAAAGGCGGTCGACGAGGCCAAAATTGCGGGGGCAGAGATCTATGCGAAGGACGACTTTATGAAATTAGAGCAGGAGTTCGCCCTGGCCAAGGATGAGTTGGCTAAGCAAGAGACGGTCTTCTCGATTTTCAGGTTGTACGACGACGTGGACGAAATGCTGAGCACGGTCGTTGAGTATGGGGGGCGCGTGGCAGCCAAGGCGTCGAAAAACAAGGAAGTGGCCANNAAAATGGCAGCGGTTGCGATGGAACAAGACGCTCTGTGGGCCGTGGTATCTGCCAAGAGACTGATGACCAGTACCCTGAGGAGGACGGAACGAGATACGCAAGAAGTGATCAAGCAGCAGCTCAGAGCATTAGAAGCGGGTGTCGCTGAGGTACATGGGCTTATCGAGAACGGTGACTATCTTACGGCGGAGATGCACGCCAAGACATTGAAGGAGCACGGGGTCGCGGTTTCCGGAGCGCTTCGGAGTGCTATCGAAAAGGCTAGAGGGCGAAAGTCCAGGGCCCATGTATAACGACTACAGGGACCTATGGAGAAACTAAGTGCAGAAGCGGTGTGTGCCATGGGGAGGGTGGTCGAGTTCATGGAGGCGAATTCTTGACCAGCCTCCGGAATCGTCATCGGAATCTTGTCACTTCGGGAGCAACAGGTCGCATTGTTGAATGTGATCGAGTACCTGGCAGCCGTTGTGTTTGTGGTCGGAGCTCTAGTCTGGGGCTGGTACCTGACACTTTTATTTTGGCTCATCCTTGTCGTGCTTCCATATAGCCTGTTGCGTGTCATACAAAACGGAGAACATGAGAATGAGCTGCCTGGTCGTCTTGGCCAGCACCTTCCGGAACAGAAAGCACGATCGCAAGAACAGACCTTTTGACGGTAGCGTGGGGCATGAAAGTCATAATCCTGTCGATCCAAGCGACTGCAGTAATTCAATCGTGCACCTGATCGGCACGCCAATGCGAGTGAATCCACTATCGGCAGGGTACTGAGAAGATCGATCTGAATTAGTGAGGAGAACAATATCGTGAGTGTGGGATCAACAGGAGAATCCGTACGACCTTCCCCATTGCCGAAGGAAGACTGGCTTGTCCGACTCGCACGGCTTCAAGCACTGCTGACGGCCTGTCCCAGCGATCTTCTTTCGCGATGCGAGTTGGCCGCACTTCTCGAAACGATGGACATGTACGAGGAAGCCTTGATCCACTGGAAAGTCGTCATCGATCTCGATGCGAACCATCTCAACGCGCGGGAGGGCGTCGTTCGCTGCCATCAGAAGACAGGTCTTTATCCTCGATCTGCAGGATGAAGCAGTGGGCATGATGGTCTGGGGTCGTCTCGAACATATTGCTGGAAAGCTTACTGAGCGGGGGTGGGTTCAAATTCGAACGGTCGTACCAAGAGATAGGGCCATCCTCAGGCACATCATTATCGGTAACCAGACACGCATCTTGAGGGGAATCGAACCGGCCTCCCTTGCTAATCTTCGAGAAGGAGAGATAGTAGGAAGCACCTTTCTCGCGGCACGCGCAGGCGTTGTGACGGCCGACACGTGTCCGAATTTGCTATGAACAAATTGAAAACTTCATCCTCAGCGTGGCCACAATCGAGCTCTCAGGGCTTCATGCAACAATCCTATGCTGATCTTGAATCAGGCAATTGTTGCTCAGATCAACCGCGCAGGCCGGAGGTCATCGGTAGTGGACAGACGAACACGAGGTATTGCGAGCAGATCACCCTCGCACCAGTCATCTCAGTAAGACACCCATGGCTATAAAGTGCACAGCATTGCTTACGTATGTGAAGAAGAACTCGGTGCGTGGCAAAAGAA
>DCZN01000029.1:3080-3322 GCA_002331625.1 Nitrospira sp. UBA2083
GCAGAATGAACCGTGGAGGGCATGTTGAACATGTCAGGCGATGCGGACATCGTCGTGGTGCACCATCCGAAGGGAGCCGTGGCACTGGTCTGGGTTGACCTCTCCGTTGGAGCTGTCGTGACAACTCATGGTGGATTGCGAAACACATTGCGTCGTGGACTGCGAGACTGGGCTGGCCAGATTGTGCAGACACGAGATGGACACATCTTTCTCTCGGCGGTGTACGATCATTTTTTTCTCAA
>DCZN01000029.1:3543-3823 GCA_002331625.1 Nitrospira sp. UBA2083
ACAATGAAACGCGGGCATGGCAGGCTTGGAAAATGACGTGCGGGACAGTGCTGGTCATCGCGCTGGTGTTGACCGTCATGCATCTCGTGGTGGTGGGATGAGATACGAGATTGTGTTCCTGTGACCTCTGGAATGGGCAAGCAGAAGGAGGGATCATCTTTGTGTCTTATCAAATTGTTGAGGATGCCGGTATCCTCCCAATAAACCCTGCGGGAATGTGACTCGGACCCGAGGCCTCAAGTGATCGTATGCTGAATCTGTTGTGGCTTCTTCTCGGCGG
>DCZN01000127.1:0-198 GCA_002331625.1 Nitrospira sp. UBA2083
CTGAACAACATGACGTTGGGAGATATGCTGGGTGGCACACCCCTGATTACGATTCAATCTCCCTCAGCACAAGGAATAGAACGATGAACGCAACGACGCTGGATAGTGGTCATCCCACATTACCTATTCAATCTCCCTCGACACAAGGAGTTGAACGATGAAGCTTCCCATCTTTCTCGATAACCATTCCACCACTCC
>DCZN01000127.1:441-8788 GCA_002331625.1 Nitrospira sp. UBA2083
GAACATCGCGCCGTGCTCGACACCGCCAAGTCACTCGAGGCCAAAGGGCTGGCAACCGTGACGTATTTGCCCGTCGATAAATACGGCATGGTGAATCCGCAAGACGTGCAGAATGCCATCACCGACAAGACGATCTTGATCTCGGTCATGCTAGCCAACAACGAAATCGGCACGATCAATCCCGTCGCTGAGATCGGAAAGATCGCCAAAGCGAAAGGCATCTTGTTCCATTGCGATGCCACCCAGGGCGTCGGCAAGATTCCCGTCGATGTCCAGGCCATGGGCATCGATCTCATGTCGTTCTCAGCCCATAAGATTTACGGACCCAAGGGAGTCGGTGCGCTCTACGTGAGGAAGCGAAATCCTCGCGTTCGGATCGCGGCGCAGATGGACGGTGGGGGACATGAACGCGGCATGCGATCCGGCACCTTACCCGTCCCGCTGATCGTTGGATTCGGAAAGGCCTGCGAACTCTGCGAACAGGAGATGACGACGGAGACAACGAGGCTGGCCAAGATGCGTGATCGCCTCCAAGCCGACATCATGGCGGCGCTCGAGGAGAGTTATCTCAATGGCCACCCGACGAACCGTTTGCCCGGAAATCTCAACATTTCATTCGCCTACGTTGAAGGGGAATCGTTGTTGATGGGCATGAAAGACATCGCGCTCTCGTCAGGATCGGCTTGTACCTCGGCCACACTGGAGCCCTCCTATGTGTTGCGCGCACTCGGTGTGGGAACAGAACTCGCTCACTCGTCGATCCGTTTCGGCTTAGGCCGGTTCAATACCGATGACGAGATTGACTATACGATCAAGAAGGTGATCGAGATCGTCACTAAGTTACGAGAAATGTCCCCGCTCTATGAAATGGCAAAGGAAGGCGTGGACCTGAAATCCGTTCAGTGGGCAGCACACTAACAACGTGAACCGCACCTCGTGAGGCGTATCTCGCAGACAACGACCGGTGCTTCACGAACGACGAGATACCAGGGAGGTTTTTATGGCATACAGCGATAAAGTCGTCGATCATTTCAATAATCCTCGGAATATGGGGAGCTTCAAGAAGGATGAAGAGGGCGTGGGGACCGGCATGGTCGGAGCCCCGGAGTGCGGCGACGTGATGAAGCTGCAGATTAAGGTGCAGAACGATACCATCGTTGATGCCAAGTTCAAGACGTTCGGTTGTGGGTCGGCGATCGCCAGCTCCAGCCTAGCCACCGAATGGCTCAAGGGAAAGACGATCGAGGAAGCGCAGAAGATCAAGAATACGGACATCGTGCAAGAATTGAATCTTCCTCCGGTCAAGATTCACTGCTCAGTCCTCGCCGAAGATGCCATTAAGGCTGCCTTGGCCGACTATCAGAAGAAGACCGACGGACAGGCGCCCGACACAAAGTAACGGTTACGAAAGGAGCAACACAATGGACCCGACGAATGTGGAAACTCAGGCTCCGATCATCTCACTGACCGACGCAGCCCTGAAGGAAGTCAAGCGACTGATCAACGTGCAAGGAATCGAGGAAGGTGGACTTCGTCTCGGGGTGAAGGGAGGAGGCTGTTCAGGCCTCAGCTACACGATTAACTTCGACGACAAGATCGGCCAGTACGATCAAGTCTATGAGATCGACGGTGTCAAGGTCATTGTGGATGCCAAGAGCGCCATCTATCTCCAAGGCACCCAATTGGACTATCAAAAGGACCTCATGGGCGGGAACTTTAAGTTTCTCAACCCGAACGCCAACAAGACCTGCGGCTGCGGAGAATCGTTCTCGGCTTGATTCTGTGCGATCATTTTAAGACCAACAGGTCTGGCACACGCTAGACCCGTTTCTGCTCATGGATAACGATCAACTAGCCATCAATTCAGACACCCGTCGCCAGCTCCGGATGGCTCGGAGCATGTGCTGGCACTGTCAATCGGAAGTGACAGGGGAATATTTCTGTGAACGGTGCGTGAAAGTTCAGCCGGTTTCGAAAGAAACCGACTATTTCACCTGCCTTGGATTTCCACGGCGTCTCACCTTGGACGCGAAAAAATTAGAAGCCAAGTTCTACGAATTGAGTCGGACATTCCATCCGGATTTTTATCAGACCAAGAGCCCGGACGAGCAGTCCATCAGCCTCAGCAATGCCGCCGTGCTCAATACCGCTTATCGCACGCTGCGTGACCCTATTCAGCGAGCAGAATACCTCTTGGCCCTAGAAACCGGATCGGTCAAAGACATTCGCACCTCTCCACCGGCCGATCTCTTTGAAGAGATTCTCGAACTACAAGATACCCTGGAAGAATACCGGGCGTCGGATCGCAGTTCGGCTCAGAGTCAGCAACTCCGCACCACCCTCCGAACCGAACAAGAGATGTTGGAGCGGCGTAAAGCTGAAATGGAAGCTCAGCTTCGGCAACTCTTTATGAACTGGGATCAGCTACAGGATCGTGGCGAAGCCACAAGTGAAGCACGGATCGAACGAGACAGCATTCTGAAACAGATGCGCGATCTCCTCTCGCATCGAACCTATATCACGAATATCGTAAACGACCTGTCAGCAACCATCGCCTGAGGAAACCTTTTTCAGCATCTTTCTTATGGCACGGATAGTCGGCATCGACCTGGGCACAACCAATTCGCTCGTGGCATATATGAAGGACGGCCACCCCCGCGTCGTCCCGGACCGCAACGGTCGAACGATGGTGCCGTCGGTTGTCGCCTTGACGGACAACGGATTGATTGTCGGAGATTCGGCGAAAGAGCACTTGACGAGAAGTCCCGAGCGGACGGTCTATTCTGTAAAACGCTTCATGGGCAAGGGACTGGCCGACGTCCAAAACGAGCTCATGTATTTTCCGTATCACCTCACGGAGACCGGCGGGGTGATACGAATCCGGCTGGGCCAGAAGAGTTATTCGCCTCCCCAGATCTCCGCCATGATTCTTAAGGAATTGAAGTTGCGGGCGGAAGCTCACCTCGGCGAAAGCATCACGAAGGCCGTCATTACCGTTCCGGCCTACTTCAACGACAGCCAGCGACAGGCCACCAAAGACGCCGGCCTCATCGCCGGGCTGGAAGTCATGCGGATCGTGAACGAGCCGACCGCCGCCTCTCTGGCCTACGGGCTCCAGAAGCACACGCAAGGCACAATCGCCGTCTACGATTTCGGAGGCGGCACATTTGATATCTCCATTCTGAAATTGAAGGACGGGATCTTTGAGGTGCTGGCCACTAACGGCGATACCCACCTTGGGGGAGATGACCTCGACCGCATGCTCGTCGATCTGTTGGTCGGAGAAATCCAAGCCTCGCAGGGGATCGATATCGGCCGCTACCCTGATCACATGCAGGCGGTTCGCCTGGAAGCTGAGCGGGCCAAGATCCGCCTATCCGATGAGTTGCAGACCACTATCGCGATAGAGTTACCGGAAGACAAAGGACGTTTTACCCGAGAATTGACGCGTGATCAGCTCGAGTCCGTGACGATGAACGTCATCGAACGCACCTTAGTTCCCTGCCGTACGGCGTTGAAAGATGCAGGGCTTACCCCGAACGATATCGATGAAGTGGTCTTGGTGGGCGGCTCCACTCGCATGCCGTTGGTTCGGCGGCGTGTGGAAGCGCTGTTTGGGAAACCTCCGCATTGTCATCTGAACCCGGACGAAGTCGTGGCACTGGGAGCGGCGGTGCAAGCCGATATCCTCAGCGGCGGGACGACCGATATGTTGCTGTTGGACGTGACTCCCCTGTCCCTCGGTATCGAAACCATGGGCGGCGTCATGAGTAGCCTCATCCGCCGGAATACGACGATTCCAGCCAGTGCCAAGGAAATGTTTACCACCTATGTCGACGGTCAGACCGGAGTGGATATTCATATTCTGCAGGGCGAACGCGAGCTCGTCAAAGACAACCGAAGTCTCGCAAGGTTCCGACTGAAAGTACCGCCGCTCCCAGCAGGCGTACCCCGTATCGAGGTGACCTTTTTAATCGACGCGAACGGCATCTTGAATGTGACGGCGGCGGACATGCGGACAGGGCAACGCCAATCGATCGAGGTGAAACCCTCCTATGGCTTGTCTGATACCGAAGTGGAACGGATGATCGAAGACTCCTTTAAGTTTGCAGCAGAAGACGTCAATGCTCGCAAGCTGATCGAAGCTCGTTTGGATGCAGAATCCTTGGTCAAGACGACCGAAAAGTCTTTGGCGGATGCCGGACATTTGATCGCTTCTGATGAAGCAGAGAAAATTCGAACGGCATTGTCTCAGCTCAGCACGGCAAAGGATGGAACAGATCCTCGAACCGTCCGCGCACGGATGGCGGATCTGGAAGAGGCTGCGAAGCGCCTGAACGTCGTCATGCTCGATGATTCTCTCAAAAAAAGCCTGCAGGGGAAAAAGGTCTCAGAGGTAACTTGACAGACATTTCGTGAAGCCCGCTTGTACACGCTTCACGAACGACGAGATACGAGGGGGCAAGCAATGGATCTCAAATGGCAAGATGCAGAAGATATCGCCATCCGGCTCGTTGAAGAACATCCGGAGACGGATCCGCTGACCGTCCGTTTCACCGACATGCATGCCTGGATCGTTGCACTGCCAGATTTCAAGGATGATCCCAAGAAGTCGAACGAAAAGATCTTAGAGACGATTCAGATGGCCTGGCATGAGGAATATCAAGATTCGAAGGCGTAGAGCACCTCCGACGACCGGCAATCCCTGAGGTCCTTCTCACGCCACCTGATCCTTCAATTGTCAGGGATTCCCGTCTCCGGTCGGCTGCCCTTCGGAAATCTGATCCAGTTTGTAGAAATCGGTTGGATCGACACGACGCTGCACCGCCTGGGTCGGCTCACTCCCTTTCGAAAAGAGTTCTACCGTTCCTTTTTGGCCTTCGCCCTCCTGTTCCGATTCCAGAAGTCCGGTCGACGAATCCACCTTCACAAAGGTCACTCCGTCAGGAATCTCGAATGGCATGACGGGAAGTTGTTTGAGAGCCTCTTTCATGAAAGTGGTCCAAATCGGCAAGGCTGCTCGAGCTCCCGTCTCACTCTCTCCGAGTGAACGGCGGTCATCGAACCCCACGTACACACCGGTGACCAAGTTCGGCGTGCCGCCGATAAACCAGGCATTGATGTAGTCGTTCGTCGTACCGGTTTTCCCGGCGATCGGACGCCCCAGCGTCTTCGCAGCCTGCCCAGTCCCCTTCTGCACGACATCTTCCATCATGTTCGTAATCAGATAGGCCGTTTCTTTCGTGATGACTTCTTGGGGTTGGGGTTCCATGACCTCAAGGGTTTTACCCGTATTATCCTTCACCAATTTCACGGCAAAGGGCTCCGCGCGACTCCCTTGATTCAAAAACACGCCGTAGACCGAGGTCAATTCCATCAGGCCCATGGATGACGTGCCTAGTCCCAGCGAGAGATCAGAGGGGAGCGGGCTCGTGACGCCGACGGTGCGTGAGAATTCGATGACGTTTTTGATGCCGACCTTGTCCAATAGGCGAACCGTGGCTAGGTTGTGCGACTGCGCCAAGGCGTCCCGAAGACTCACCATCCCGTGAAATTTCCTGCCGTAGTTCTCCGGCTTCCAAATCTTGTCGTCCTCTTCCTGCTCATAGACTACCGGCGCATCGAGAATCTGAGTGGCAGGACTCAGGCCTTGGCCCATCGCCGTGGCGTAAATGAGCGGCTTAAACGCCGAGCCCGGTTGTCGATGCGCTTGAACTGCACGATTGTATTCACTGCGAGAGAAGTCATAGCCACCGACCATCGCGCGGATTGCCCCGACCTTCGGATCGATCGCGATCAGACCGCCATCGACGATCGGCGTCTGTTCCAGCGTGAGCACCACACCGTCCTTGGTAAGCTTTTTCACACCGATCTCGATGACATCGCCAGGCTTCAAGAGAGACTTGATATTCGGGTTCACGACAAAGTCCACGGTGGGATCAGGGCCTTTGAGAATCCGTTTCGCCCAGGTCATATCGTCAAACGCCAGCTTCGCGGTGAACGGGCCAACCTGAACGACATAGTGGTCTTTTGCAAGGCTTACCACGACGCCCTCACCCATATATCCCGGTTTGAGCAATTGATCCCCGGACGTTAGTTCCGATGGTTGGAACGTCGCAAGGTTAACGGTCCGCCGGGGGCCTCGCCACCCTTCCCGTTTGTCGAGCTCGCGAACTCCGTTTAAGAAGGCGGTTTCGGCCGCTCGCTGCATCTCAAGATTCAAGGTCGTATAGATCTGAAGACCGCCCTTGTACACCATCGATTCCCCATACTTCGCCACCAGCAACTGGCGGACATACTCGACGAAGTACGGCGCAAGATGCTCGCTCCCGGGTCGGTGGAAATTCAGCTTTTCTTTGGCTGCCGCTTCCCGTTCCGCTGCGGTGATAAACCCCACCTCTTCCATTCGAGCGAGCACATGCTCCTGACGATTCTTCGCCAGTTCGTAGGCTGTAAACGGCGAAAACTTGCTGGGCGACTTCGGCAGGCCGGCCAGAAAAGCAGATTCCGCCAGCGTCAGCACGCGAATATCCTTGTCGAAGTAGGAGCGCGCCGCCGACCCGACACCGTAGGCCCCTTGCCCGAAATAGATCTGATTCAAGTAGGTTTCAAGGATCTGTTCTTTGCCGGAGACCGCCTCCATCTTGTAGGCAAGGACGAGCTCACGAATCTTGCGCTCATAGGATCGCTCTGATGACAGAAAGAGGGACCGCGCCAACTGCTGAGTGATCGTGCTGGCTCCCTCGACTTTCTTCCCGCCATGCCGAATGTTCGTCCAGGCCGCCCGCAGCATGCCGATGATGTCCAACCCGGGGTGCTCGAAAAACCGCGCATCCTCCGTCGCAATAATGGCCTGCGTTAACGCCTTGGGAATCTCCGGCAGCGGAGTCAGGATGCGGCGTTCGATAAAAAACTGGCCGATCTGTTGACGATCATCCGAATAGACGGTGGTGACTAAACTTGGTTGGTAGTTTTGGAGCAGGTCGAGCGACGGAAGATCTCGAGAAAAATACCAAATAACTCCCGCGGCCGTGGTGCTTCCCACGATGGTGACGGCCACCAGGCCGATCAACGCGATCTGCCACCAGGGCCATCGCCGGCGAGGCCGTTCCAATATTGTTTCGATAAATCGACCGTCGTTTGGCATCGGGGAAGAAGCCCTGCAGGCGTACAGTCTGAGGGTAGCAAGACCTTACAATGCGCGCCTCGAAAACTCAAGCAAGACACAGATTGGCGGTACTGAAAAACTTGCACTCTGTCACAGAGCCCCATTCGGAGGCCATACACTCGAATCCTCGTGTCTCTCGACCTTGACAAAAAAGCATTTCGCTTCTGAAACCATTCTCTTCATAGTAGAAACATAGATACCGAGCCAGAGTGGCGAGCGGCGACCACAACTCACATCACGCCATGGGCGCCAGTACCAGCCTTCAGGCCGACACCTCAGAACACCGGACCGTTTAGGATAAGGATCGTGCCATGATCGAACAGCCCGCCACCAATCAGCCGATTCTTCTCGTCGAAGATGAATCGGATACCGCGGCTCTCTTGAAGCTGATTCTCCAGGAGAAGGGCTATCAGGTCGTGCATGCCGCCGACGGTCAGGATGCGTTGAACAAGATCGCCTCGATACCGCTCCCTTCTCTCGTACTGTTGGACATCCAACTGCCTCATGTCGACGGCGTCACCATTCTGGAGACGATCCGAGCGACCCCCAACTGGCAGGACGTCCCGGTAATCTTACTGACGGCTGTCGTCGATCCGCTCTGTATCCGTCAGGCGGTGTCGATCAAGGTCCAGGATTACATCCTCAAACCATTCAAGCGTGACACGCTCTTGAGATGTGTTGAGCAGGCCCTGACACCTCCGAGACGCCCCTGACGATACCGCCCTCCAGAGGTCACAACACAATGGTCTCCCATGCACAAGGTAGAAACTCCCCGTCGTCTTCCGACCTCTCCTATCCGTAAAGTTTACCGATCTATTTAGCTTCCGTCGCTTGTTTGAGCGAATACACTTCGAGTATACTGTGGAGTTTGCGCCTCACTACCGAGGCGACTTTTTGCTAGCTGTAAGGAAGCATCGTCACCATGTCTACTGTACGTGCCCCTCACGACCGCCGAAACGATATCCGCAACATCGCCATCATCGCCCATGTTGACCACGGCAAGACGACCTTGGTCGATGCCGTGCTTCGACAAACCCATGTCCATCGCAAAATCGACGATATGGGCGAACGCATCATGGACTCGATGGACCAAGAGCGGGAGCGTGGCATCACCATTCGCGCCAAAAATGCCAGCGTCACCTACAACGGCGTGAAGATCAACATCGTCGACACGCCGGG
>DCZN01000127.1:8930-32556 GCA_002331625.1 Nitrospira sp. UBA2083
GTGGTGATCAACAAGATCGACCGGCCGGACGCGGTCATCGACGATGTGGTCAACCGAACGTTTGACCTCTTCGTCCACTTGGGAGCCACCGACGAGCAACTCGATTTTCCGATCGTCTATACGTCGGCCATCAAAGGGATCGCCACCCTCGATGTCAACAAGCCCGGAACCGACATCGTCCCGCTGCTCGATACCGTGCTGGAGAAGATCCCTGCCCCAGCCATTACCGTCGATGCCCCGCTCCAGATTCTCGTGTTGGCCCTGGTACAAGATTCCTACAAAGGCAAGATGGGGATCGGCAAGATTCAGTCCGGTTCAATCGCCCGGCGGCAGAATGTCATGGTGCTCGGCAAGAACGGCGCTCAGATTCCTGGAAAGGTTTCTGACCTGGCGGTCTATTCCGGCCTCGAACGGGCCGACACCGAACAGGCAGGAGCCGGTGAGATCGTCGCCGTCGCTGGACTGGATGACGTGAGCATCGGCGATACCATCGCTGATGCTGAACGTCCGATCGCCCTTCCACGCGTCACGATCGATGAGCCGACGGTTCAGATGACATTTTCCGTCAACAACAGTCCCTTCGCCGGGCGGGAAGGGAAGTTCCTGACATCGCGCCATTTGCGGGAACGTCTCTTCAAAGAACTTGAGACGAATGTGTCGTTACGGGTCAACGAAACGGACAGCGCGGATCGTTTCCTCGTGGCAGGCCGAGGCGAACTTCACCTCTCCGTGTTGATCGAGCAGATGCGACGGGAAGGATATGAGCTGCAAGTTTCCCAACCAGAAGTGATCCTCCACCGTGAGGGCGACGCTGTCATGGAACCGTACGAAGCGCTGACTATCCAGGTGCCGGAGAACTATCAAGGCACGGTCATCGAAGAGATCGGCAAACGCCGAGGCGAGATGCGGCACATGCGGCTGATTCACTCGGATGTCGGCACCAGCGAGATGCATCTGGAATATCACATTCCGACCCGCGGCATCATGGGGCTGAAAAACGTGCTCCTGGCGAAGACTCGCGGGACCGTCATCATGCACCACGTCTTTACGGCCTACGAACCGGCTGAAGAACGAGACCTGATTGTGGCCCCGCATGGTTCCCTCGTCGCGTTCGAAGACGGCGTCAGCACGGGCTATGCCATCTTTATGACCCAGGAGCGCGGCGCCATGTTCATCGGCCCTGGAGTCGAGGTGTACCGAGGGATGGTCGTCGGCCAAAACAGTCGCGACGAAGATCTGGACGTGAACGTGTGCAAGGAGAAGCATCTCTCTAATATGCGGGCCTCCGGTTCCGATGAAGCCTTGGTGCTCACACCTCCGCGTGAGATGACCCTGGAATTCGCACTGGAGTATATCGGGGCCGATGAATTGGTCGAGATCACACCGCAGAACTTGCGCCTGCGCAAGCGCCTGCTGCATCCAGAAGACCGGCGCAAGGCAAAGAAAGCCGGGAAGTGATCGAGGTGCGAGTTTTTAGTTGTGCGTGTTGAATTGTGAGTGGAACTCAAGACTCACGACCACACACTTCACGTTTCATTAACGCCAACTAGGCTTCGCGAAGAACAAGAAACGGACTCTGATATGAGGATTAGAAAAAAAGCACCAAAGCCTTCTTCGAAGCGCCCGCCTCTCTATTTCATCGGCTATCGAGGCACGGCCCCTGGGACCGATGAAGTCAAAACACTCTACGAGCGGGAGTATGGAGGCCCGTTGTCGATCCGACATGAGGAAGGGGCAACCGAGTCGTGGCAGGCTACACACGGCCCTTGGTCGGCCCACGTCGTGATACCGCTCCCAATGAGCCATGTTGCAGAGGTCATGAAGCAATTGACCTGGGAACACGAGCTGATGGGCGCGATCGCACCATCCATTACTTCCCCACGCGACATGCCCGATACCGTCCTTCTCGCTGCACGGCTGGCTCGTTGCCTGACGCTCTTGTCACAAGGCACCGCGTATGACGTCATTACGCAGGCATACATCAATCCATCGGACTGGCAGCCTCGTACACTGACGAGTTTTCTTCTGGGTGACCATGTGTCTATCCTCCACGATGATTCGTCTCAACCAGACCGAGTGTGGACCTACTCCCTTGGACTCAGCAAGTTTGGGCTGGACGAAGTCGAACTATTCATGCCGAAAGGACTGTCAGACAACGAGGCAAAGGACGTACTGACCGTGTCAGCCGGCGAATTGCTGCGGGCTGGGCATTCTCCAAAAGTCGGGGTCACGCTCGACCTTCCTCAGCTTGGCCGCACGGTTCGCGTGAAGAATTATCGGACCGCCGCACCAGCAGGACGGATGCTCGGTTTTCGTGAACTGCACACCTCATAAAGCATCCGATTGTTCAATGCATGACCTGTTCTCATTCGGTTCATAGGCCTATCGGACCGTTGACATCCCTTTAAACCACAGGTTACAAAGTTTATGGTTCCGAGTGGGGTCCTGCCAATCCGAGACCTCAGTACAGCCATTACCCATACAAGTGTTCTAATAAGGAGGTTTGCGATGAGCGACGTAGCACCAGAAATCAAAGTGGGCGATACAGCACCGGACTTCAATCTCAAGGATCAAGACCAGAAGGACGTCAAGTTGAGCGAGTACAAGGGCAAAAAGAACGTGGTGCTCTGCTTCTACCCGCTGGATTGGAGCCCTGTGTGCCAGGGTGAAAACAAGTGTTTGACCGACGACTTCCCCAAGTTTCAGTCCGCCAATGCGGAGTTGTTCGGCGTCAGCTGCGACAGCTTCTTTTCCCACAAGGCCTGGGCGGATTCGTTGGACCTCAAACACCGCCTCCTGTCCGACGTGCATCGGACGACCGCGAAATCCTATGGTCTCTACTTTGAACCACTGAACTGTTCCAAGCGCGCGACCGTGATCGTCGATAAGAACGGCAAAGTCGCCTACGTGAAGGTGCAGGAGATCAAGACCGCGCGCGAGGATAAGGAAATCCTCGATGCACTCTCGAAACTGAACTAATCCATAGTCAGAAAGTCTGAAGGTTGGAAAGTCGTCACGTTCAAGCTCTCCAACCTTCAGACCTGTGACTTGACGACTTTATGACTGGTACCGTTCACGACGTCAGCGACGCCAACTACAAAGAATTTACCGACAGCGCGGGAGCGGTTGTCGCATACGGCTTAGCGACCTGTGAGCCCTGCAAGGCCTACGATCCTATCCTTGAAGCAACCGCCGCAAAGTTCCCCGAAATCAAAGTGGGTAAGGCCAGGATGCATGTCCCGGGTCGCTGTCGGGAGATCAAGAAAACCCACACGTTTGAAACGTATCCCACCACCCATTTCTTCGCCCATGGTAAATTACTGCTCACACGCGAAGGAGTCGTCGAGCCGGCTGAACTCGCAGCACTTATTTCAGATCACTTGCTCAAGTAGTACCGGTTCCGGATCGGAAGTGAGGGACCGCTGAGTGATTGTCCCACGACACAATCACAAGCAGAGCGCGGTTGATGAGTCATGAGGGGAGGAGAGCATGAGTAGGATGATTCCTGGTGTGCTGTTCGGCGTGACCCTGGCGCTCTCGTCACCAGCCTGGGCCCATACCGATGAGTACTTCGAATCCGTCAAGGCACCCCACGGCGGACAACTGCGCATGACCGGGCCGTATCATATGGAGTTGGTGGCCAAGGATGGAGACTTGACGGTTTACGTCACAGACCATGCCGACAACGCTATCAGCGTAGACGGCGGGTTGGCCAAGGCCACAGTGGAGATAGGGCCCACCAGAACACAGGTGCACCTCCATCCTGTCGGAAACAACATCCTCAGAGGATCCGGCACCTTTTCGCTCACGCCGAGTACCGTGGTCATTGTATTCATGAAATTGCCGAATCAAGACGGCTACGCCGCTCGATTCACGCCGCTCAAACCCAAACCTGACCCGAGTGACAAATCACATGAGGGCCCGTCAAAAACGGAAGGTGGCGAGCACCACCATCACCACTAACCAGCCCATTGGTGGACCGTCCCCATACACCGTATTACGGCGCATCATGCCGGCTCTTGAGGAGAATCAACCATGAAACATCTACTGGGTCATGCGATGCTGTGCATGATACTGCTCGCGGGAGCTCCAGTCTGGGCTCACTCGGCAAAACACGCCGACCCTGTGAAGGCACTTCATGGGGGGCAGTCGCTCGCCGCGGGACCCTATCACCTCGAGTTGGTTGCAAAGGACGGAGAACTGCTCCTCTATGTGACGGATCATTCAGATAAAGGCATCTCCACCGATGGTGCCAGAGCAAAAGCCACGATCCAGCGAGGATTTGAGAAGGCCACCATCCAGGTAGAATTAGAACCGTCCGGTGAACACACGTTGAAGGGAATTGGTGCGTTTACGATTACTCCGGATACCGGCATCATCGTCTTCCTCAAGTTGCCGGACCAAGAAGCCTACGCAGCTCGCTTTACCCCGGTGAAGACTAAGGGCGGAAGCCGTCCAAACTGACGGAACGATTGTCGCCACTCGTTGTGCGATTGCACAAAGCCCGCCGCCTGCTACTGAAACGCGACAGACGGGGTGCCGCCTACTCAGACACAGGCCACAAATTCGCCCATGGCTTGTCCAAGTAGGTTAAGAGCGCGATCAAACCTATCCCCACCAGCAGCCATAAGAAGCCGCCTTTCCAATTTCGTTGACCGAATGCAAACGTGCTGAGCAGAAACATGGCCGACCCGATCATTCCGATTAACATTGAGCCATGTGCACTCATCGCGGCCTCTTAATTAAGACATCTGTTTAGCATGTAGAGAGGAGCGAACTCTAACGCGTGCAACAGAGCTGATCCGGCGAATGGGACCAGAAATCTGGTCCACCCGACTGGTACGGGAGTACGCTATTCCACATCCTTCGTCGCTTATGACCTGCGCTCCTTCCTAAGCTGACACTTCGTAGGCCAGATCGCGTGAGGAAACGAGTCGGATGTTGCTCAAGGTCCCCTGCGTGATACGTGAAGCGAGCTCCTGCCAGATATCTTGTGCCAAGCTCTCGCCCGTCCCGATCGGACGATTCAAGACCTGAGAGAGATCCTGCTGGTCGAATTTCTTGATGACTTTATCGTGCACCAATCGATCCAACGCACCAATGTCGGTGACCATGCCCGTCAGCGGATCGATCGCCCCACGAACGGTGACAAAGCAATCCCAATCCCGCCCCTCTTGTCCTTCCAGGACAGCATTGAATGAGTATCGCCTCGTGACAGTAGCGACGTCCGAACCATCTCCCGCCGTCACTTCCGCATAGAGATCTTCGTCCTCACAGAGTCGAAGCGTATGGAGCGCGCCGATATCTCGTTGAACGGCTAACTTCTTCCACAGCACATGGGCGAAATTCTCCGAAGTTGGAATCCGGTCTTTGAAGTACGGCATATCGATGTTCAGGTTCTTGTGATCAAACTCCTCGATGACATCCAGGAGCACACGCTTCAGATCGAACAAATTGACAACCATGCCGGTCTTCGGGTCGATCTCGCCGGAGACGGTGACTTCCAGCAGATAGTTATGGCCGTGAGCGGGAGGGTTGTAGCAGCGCCCGAATGCCGCACGGTTTTTCGCTTCGCTCCACTCCGGTCGCTCATAGCGATGCGCGGCGGCGAATTCGATTCGTTTGGTCAATAGAACTGATGCCATGGTTTTTTGAATTGTTTGAATTGTTGGTTGTGAGTTCTTCGTTTCGATTACGGCTTGCTTCCAGCCAAGAATTCACCGCTCACAACTAACCGCTGTCTTTCAAGTCGGCCAACCATTCTTCCCTCATGCTGCCAGGGACCGGCACCTCTTCGTGGTATCCGCCATGGCTCACTCGAATGGTAATCGGTCGAGTAAGGTCGGCAACGGCTTTCTTGATCGAGGCTGTTGGTCTGAATCTGACGAAATGGACGGCACTGATTTTCGTTTCATGACTATGACCGCCTTCGAATTCGCCGAAGACCTCTTCCCCGTCGGCGACAATGGCGACCTTCTTTCCGTGATCCAGCCCCATGAACTGATCGAGCCGTTCCTCGATCGCCCCCTCATCGGTGATCTCAATCAGAAGCGTCGCGCTCAATTCGTTGGGCTGCGGCAGCAGCGTATTGTACACATCCAATTCATCCTGAACCTTGACCGGGTCGACAATGCGCTCGACGCGGATCATCTCCTGAATCTGGAACTGCACGGTCTCTCGATTTTCGAACACCATGGTGATGAATGGGCCGATCGACAGGCGACGCCGTTGTTTCAACACAATGATCTTCGCTCGAAACGCCTCACGTTGCCGTTCATACTCCTCGTGAGGGATGAGCTCCTCAGGAACGATCGCTTTCACCGGTGGTCCTCTCGTGTCGTTGACGTGCCCACTGCAAACCTGGATCCGGTCCTCACGGTTGTCGTGGCAACCCGTACGCATCACGAACAATCTGAATCGGATGCAGACTGTCCTGCCCTTTGGCATGGGCCGACGCACCCGCCTGATCTAACTGCAATCCCGCCAGGGGACAATCCGAAGCAATCAGATCCGCATGTGTCTGTTCGATTGCGCGGACAGCTTTTCCGGCTATTTTCATCGACAGTGGAAAGAACTCCGTTTTGGCAGACCACGCGCCGTCATGCCCGGAACATTGTTCAACCACCTCAACCTGTGCGCCGGCGCACTCCATGAGCTCCTTCGACTTAAATCCGATGTTCTGGTCCCGAAGATGACAGGGAATCTGATAGGCGACTCGTCCGGGCTTCAGCGTAAAATCGGTCACCAGATGACCGCTTTTCTTCATCATCATCAGGTATTCACAGACATCGAAAGTCCGCTCCGCCACCTGTTTCGTCTGTTCATCGCGATTGAGCTCCGGATACTCCCGTTTCAACATCAAGCTGCAACTGACGGTCGGCACGACTATATCGTACCCTTCACGAACCCACGGGTGCAATGCGGCGACATTGCTTCGAGCCGCTTGTTGAATGGCGTGGGTATCTCCAATATCGAAACTGGGCATGCCGCAACAGCGCTGCTCCGGTATCACGACCTGGACACCATTCTTCTCCAGAACTTGCACCGTCGCCTTGCCGACATCCGTGGCCTGATAATTCACCAAGCAACTGGCGAACAGCGCCACCTTGCGAACCGGTGGATCAGCCATGGCCATCGTGGGTCGTCGACTGAACCAACGGGGAAACGTCTCTCGAGAAAAATGCAAAAGGCGACGGTCTCGATGAATCCCCATGACCCACTCCAGGAGGCGACGCACCAGTCGGTTCTGCAATAAACTGTTCGTGATCGTGGCGGTCGCACTCCCGAGTCTTCCGATGAAATCCGTCATCACCAGCAGGCGATCCCGCAACCGAACGCCTCGCTCCTCCGCAAGGCGCTTCTTCCAGACGACCATCAGATGCGGGAAGTCGATTTCGTAGTGATGAGGCGGGGTATAGGGACAATGGTTAAAACAGAGCTTGCAGTAGTAGCATTCGTCGACGACTCGATGATGGTCTGCCGGGGTCAGTTTCGCGACATCGCCTTCGTACGCGTCGATCCTGTCCAAGAGGGTATTGAATGAGGGACAGAGATTGAAACAGCGCCGGCAACCGTCACACACCTCATAGATCCGCCGTGTTTCCTTCTCCAATTGCTTGGAATCGACCGGTGTAAGGAGGCTGAGACCTTTCATTCATCTCTCCGAAAACGACCAGCGGCCAGCTTCCGCCGACGGATTATCACCACGTCGCCGAAAACTAGCCGCTCACCGTGAATTGATACGTGGGCTCTTTACGCCTTTAAACTATCCAACCCCTTCTGAAACCGATTGGCATGTGACCGTTCGGCCTTTGCCAAGGTCTCAAACCATTCGGCCAACTCAGGGAACCCTTCGTCCCGCGCGGTCTTCGCCATACCCGGATACATTTGCGTATATTCGTAGGTTTCACCCTCAATGGCAGACTTGAGGTTCGCGTCCGTATTGCCCATGGGTACGCCCGTTGCCGGGTCTCCGACCTCTTTCAAAAAGTCCAAGTGGCCAAAGGCATGGCCGGTTTCGGCCTCGGAGGTATCCCGAAAGAGTCCCCCGACATCCGGATAGCCTTCAATATCTGCCCGTCTGGCAAAATACAGGTACCGGCGATTGGCTTGTGATTCCCCTGCAAACGCATGTTTGAGATTGTCGTGACTCTTGGTCCCTTTTAGGCTCTTTCCCATGTCATCCTCCTCCTTGTTCGAAGCCCCACCCGTGGCACCGATGCGGATTTGTCGCTAAGAAGCCCGGGCTAAGATAGCGCAGCCATTGTCAAAGGTTCAAGGGGCTTCACGATTTCCAATCAGCCGGTATCGGAGAAGTCATCACAAGGGCTCGTCGATCAAGTTAGTGCTTGCGCGATAGGGGGTATGGTAGATTAGCAGTGTATGAGCACACGAACATTCCTATCGGCGAAACCTTTATTGAAGGCCCGCACTCTCTGTTATGTTCACCGAACGATAGTGGTCGTCCTGTTGGGTGTCTTCCTTCTGTCCGGTTGTGCACAAGACCAGTATCAGCTGCGGGCAGACGTCATCAAGGACCACGTTGAGAACTTCTACACCCACCTCAAGTCCAATCGAGTAAGCGCAGCGATTCACGAAAACGAACAGATCGAGCTCATGGCCGATCAGATGGCAGAAACCGTCAAAAAGCGGGGGCAGATGCAAGGGACGACACCGGTCGAGAGGGAGTTCGCTCTCATGAAAACGGCTCGAGAAACGGCCGCCCAAAATTGGATTGCCTTGGGACAATATTTTTCGATAAAGCAGCAGCCGGAGAAATCACGCGCAACCTATCAACGTGTGGTTGATACTTATACCGAACCGACTGAACGTTCCTACCGAGAACAGGCCGCTCGAGCGCTGAAAGACTTGGCGATCATCTCAGAGCCTTCTCCCGACGTAACGCGCTAGTCACTGTGGCGTGGAATTCTGGAGAGGAGAGTGTGAGACGGCCCCCTCTGCCAGCCATGACCCACCCAACGACATTCACCACACTCCTCCTGGCCATCGGCCTCGCGTGCACAGGATGTGTCCATCGAATTCATGTGACACCGCTGCCGGTCACACCTTCCTCCATCACCATTCCGCGAACCCTTCAGACCATCATCGCTCCGCTCTCACTGGAGGGTGCCGATCACAGGCCAGGGATCTCGTTCCTGGACTGGTCGCAACATGACCTAAGCCAGGGAATTATCGGGTACTTGCAGCAACGTGGTACCTTTACGTCAGTCTCACCCGACCCAGCCGACTTGACGCTTCGTGTAGCCACGAAGCTGTCACTGACTTCTCGACATGGCCGCTACCACTATCGAATCACGCTGCAAGCGGACACATATGAGAAATCACAGCTGACTAAGTCATACCGTGTTGACCGGACCGCGGCCGGTTCGGCGGTACGCTGGGTCACGGCTTCAGACCGTGACCCCATCGAAACTGCATTACAATTAGCGCTGGAAGACTTACTGGAAAGAATCGAAGCAGACCGACCGCTCTACATCAACCAAACAGAGCCATCCAAACCATAACACTATGCCAGGGCCCAGCCCCCGACGATCACACCTGGGCAGACTGGGCGACTTCCCCTAGTTGGTCAGCACTCACGTGTTCCGTTGGTCCGCCTGTGGACGCTTCGACATACTCCGGACAATCAAGGCGGAACGCCTGATCTCCGAATGGGATGTTGTAAAAGTTACAGTGATGCGGTTGGTCTGATTCCTGATGGGCCTGAGGACGGAAATGTTCACAGGACACGCACATGCGCGCGATCGGAATCTCCCCCTGCAACTGAAGTGCGCGAATGAGTTTCACAAGCGCGCTGAGAAGGGCCACTTGCTCCTGGGCCGATAAATTTTCGGTGGCCGAGGCCAAAATCTCGGGCCATCGGTTCTCCACATGTCCTGCTTTTGCCCCGAGTGCCGTCAGGTGGACGGTCACGACACGATTGTCGATTTCTCTGCGTCGCCGGCGAACGAACCGCTTGTGCTCGAGGGTGCGGATAACCTCAGAGGCAGTGGGCAACTTCACGGAGAGTTCCCGAGCGATCGTCGAGACCGTAGCCGAATGATTTGGCCGGGATCGGAGAAATGTCAGCACTTGGATTTGCAAGGGACCGATCCCCTGTCGTCCCTTCCGCCTCCAGGTTCGGCTTTTCATGGCCAAGCCGATTTTTGAAAGCCCCGTCACCAACCGATCAGGGAGCGAGTCCTGGTCGATGTTTGTTAGCGCTGTCATAACTACCCCTCCTATCCCTATTAGTTCGGCAATCGGCACTATTCGTTCGGCACTCGGCAGGGGGGTAGTCTATTGCGCGCTCTTCCTTCCCGTCAAGCCTGTTTATCGCGCCAGGGGGACCATTTTCTACTTTTTTTAGCGGACCACGAGCACTCCACAATGGGCGTGTTGAACCACACGGGTGGAAACACTGCCGAGCAGCACCCGGCCGATGGCCCCCAGCCCTTTCGCACCAGTTACAATCAGGTCTGCCTTATTGCTCTTGGCCACCGTCAGAATCTCCTCAGCCGGCTTCCCCAGTTTCAGCACTTCCCGTATCTGAAAGCCTGATTTCGCGAGTTTATCTCCATAGCGACGCACCAATCCTTTTCCGGCCTCCTTCACCTCTGGGTACTTCAAATAGGGCATGGCGTGTACAATGGTCACCATGATTGGCTCACGATCCGACCCATCGGGAGCTGGATTGAGCGTGCGGACAAGAAACTTAACGGCCTTATCGGAGGCCGACGACCCATCGATCGCCAGCACGACGTGCCGTACGGGACGGGGACTCTCTTTCACTACCAGCACGGAACAGGGCGCATGGTGGATGGCATAGTTTGAGATGCTCCCCAGCATGAACCGATCCAAGGCATCCAAGCCCCGAGAGCCAATCGACAGAAGGCCGATACCGCGCTGGGCTTGCTTCATGATCGTGGCTGCCACACCACCGTGGTCAGTCGTCACAGTTCCACTCAAGCCGAGCGTCGACAACAGAGCCTCCGATTCCTTTTTCGTCGCCTTCGCCGCTGCCTCCATCCGCTTCACTTCGGACTGAATGTACCGTTCGGTCCCGACGATCACCGGTTGGATCATAAAGGGAGCCCGAAGGCTCGCCACGTCGACGACATGCAGTACACGGATCACTGGTTGCACTGTGAACGGCATTTCTGCCAACCATTCAATCGCCCACTTGCCATATTTCGATCCATCAGTTGCCGCAAGAATCTTCATGTCGGATATCCTTTTGTTCTGCGAGACGCATCCACTATTGTTCAGAGGACTGTACGAAACCGTTCTCGAAAGGCTTCTACGGACAGACTGGCCAAAGCCGCACAGCGGCCCACCAGATCCTGATCCCTCAAGTCGGCCTCAGTCAGCCGAATCATGTATTGTCGCGCGATGTGATACGACTGCGAATCCACATCAACCATCCTGACCTTGGTCCGTCCGGTTGAGGGATCCACCATCTGCTTGAACGGAATCGGAGTGAACCGTCCGTTTTGAATCGAGACCATGGCCGATGTGCCTCCGTCCAGGAGGTACTGCGCGGCACAATACCCAAGATCACGCGTATATTCGATATCATAGGGAATCGGATCGGCACAGCGGAGCTCATACCCCACATTCTTTGCAACCAGGCTGGAGGGAATCCCCATCTGGCGAAGCTGCTTCGTCAGTTCTCGCCGCAACAAATCGCCGATATCCACCTCATTCATCCGCACATGGCCATGTTCGTCTCGCTCAACATGCTCCAACCCCCCAAGATCACGCGGGTCGAGAATTTCGATCAGTCCTTCTGCCAGTACCGCCACCCCGTCGGCCCGACCATGTTCCAGCCGTTTAATGATGGCCCCGATCAACAGATCGATGACCCGTTGCATTTTGACCGGCCGTTCTCGAAACTCCTCCGGAATAACCGTCAGCGTGGCACCCGCCGCCTTGCCGATCCCCAACGCGAGATGGCCTGCCTTTCGCCCCATGGTCACGACCAAATACCAATGCCTGGTCGTGCGCGCGTCTACCATGAGGTTTTTCACGATCTCCACTCCGACGTGACGAGCCGTTTGAAACCCGAACGTCGGAATACCATGAGGGAGATCCAAGTCGTTATCGATCGTCTTCGGAACGTGGATGACTCGAAGTCGACCACCGGCTCGGTTCTCCAGCGTCATTGCTGAAAAGGCGGTGTCATCCCCGCCGATCGTCATCAAACATGTGATGCCGAGACTCGACAGCCCAAACAACACGTTATCGAGGCACTCTGCGCTTCTGGTCGGATTCACACGTGACGCGCCCAAATAGGACCCCCCGCGAAAATGGATCCGGCTGACGTCTTCGATTGAGAGTGGCCGTACCTGTCCAGTGCCACCTTCCACGAGCCATTTGAATCCATCAATGATCCCCAGCACATCTGAGCCCCCCAGAATACTCCGGATCGTGGCTGCACTGATCACACTATTGATGCCGGGAGCCGGCCCACCACCGATAAGAATACCGACTGTTGGACGCTCTACCGTCATGGGCTTCTCCTGAGACTATTCCTCATCCGCCACTATCTGCGGCATGGTTGTATACTCCGTCTCGTCAAGAGGCAAGCGGCATGGGGCACGCTACTTGGGCCGCTCATCCAAGCCGACATGGGCACGAAGACGGTTATACTCGAAGGCCGATTTCCCACATCGCCAGCGGCCTGGATCGTGCCGCTCCATGTCGTCGATCATATCACCGACCGTACCCCGCAACGCTGGCGTGGCAGCTGCATGCCGAGGCGTTTGACCGCCGAGCGCGAGATGGGGCTGATCCGACCACTCCAGGTAGGCTTTCTCCAAAAACTGGTTGAGCAACGCACGGTCTTCATCCGGTGTGACAACCAACTGCGGAGGTTCATCGGACATGAGTTCGGCCACCGAGAGTTGTCGGGCCGGCGGCACCAATGTCTCGCCACGAAAATGCAGTGAAAATCCCAACGAGGCCGCGAGCCGGTGCTTGATGTGGTCTAACCGCTGTGGGCTGTCGCATTCCAAGATCAGTTGAAGTGCGGTGAGTGTGAGTATGGCCACAACCCTCCCATCCTCCCGTTGCACCCATTGCTGGGCCGCAGGCAAATCTTTACCGGCGCGTTGCCTGCCATCCGAACCCAGCTTCTCCACCTGCAATTCCTTCATCTCGGACAACGTTTCGGTGAAGGATCGATGTTCGTGGTGGTCGTACAGGGCGACGGCATAGAGATAGGGTTGGCCATTCGGATGGCGATAGCCGACATGAACGACGGCATCCACCAAGGCATCCATCTGCCGTTGCGCGAACGCCCAGAGGATCATGTAGCCGAATCGCTTGGCAAACTCTTTCCATTCCCCCAGCGCGAAAGAGCCGGTGGTCACCTCCATTTCTCGGCGCCATTCGGATGTCATGTCAAGCACGGCCTCCGCATCGGCTTGTGACACAGTGATTCCACAACCGGCCCATACGGCCCGGTCTGACTCCGGGGGAGTATTCGGATCGTGAATGACCCGGGTGAGCAACGGCCTGTCCTCGGCAAGATCCTTGACGAACTCTCCACCAGGTAGGACGCATCTCGTCCCGTCTGCAAGGGATTGCAGCTCAAGATCTTGGCCCGGTGTTGGCGGAACGGTTGGTCTGAGGACATCGAGATACGAATGTTTCAAGGGATCAAGCCACTGTCGCTCCTCTTCGGGGATGTGTTCGGTGATGACGTCTCGCAGCTGTTCGATGAGGGTCAGCTGTCCGTCTTCGGGATAGTAGTCGCAAAACAGGTAGAGACTCGCCAGCTCTATTTCCTGCTCCAGCGGCGCGACAAGCCGTCCTGCGACTCCCTCCACATACGGCTTGAGGGCGCGTGCGTGGGCCACTTCGCGCTGTAACCTGAATTCCGGCTTGAGCGAGAGGCGCTCCAGACGCCCGAGTATCGCATCGAGAGGCGGTTGCCGAGGCGTCCAGAATCCAGCCGCCTGGTCACTCACGCGACTCATGGATTTCCTCCATGACGATTTCTTCCGCATCGAGCCAGTCTCTGAGAGCATTCCCGTCTTGGCGGCCGCGCTGTTCCCAGAGCTCGTACGCTTTCCGTGAGATCCGCTCCCACATCCCATCAGGCAATTCAATGGGCTGTTCGTCCCGCCTCACGGGAGGGGCAACGCGCCCTTTCCCTTTGCTGGTTGTGGTTTTTCGTCTGGTTGTTGTCTTGCGCGTTGGCATGGCTGGCTCCTCGGCTACACGTTGCTTGGCATGGGCTGTCTTGCAAGGACACGGCGATGACCTGGGGGAAACTTCGGTCTCCGGACCGTCAGAACAGGGCACGACGACTTCCGAAGAACAAACTCCGCGACGCTGCCGAATAATGCATGGGACAGGCCTCGACGGCCATGAGTCCCCATCACAATCATATCCGCGTCGTGAGCGACTGCCGCATTGAGGATCGAATCAGCGGGGAGCCCGCCGGAGATAACAAAATCCGACACGAGCCCAGCCGAGGTCAGTGCTGAAGCAAGATCGGACAACTTTTGGCTCATCGCGCTCCTATCATGCTCACGTTTTGACGCATGAGGCAATGTGAAATCCAGTCCGTACGAAACCGGCTCCAAGACATGAAGGAGTCTGATGGAAGCCTTAGATCGCTGAGCCACCAGCGCCCCATATTCAAACGCGTCGAGCGAACAATCAGAAAAGTCGATGGGCATCAGGATCCGCTCAATGCCAGCGGGGTGGTCTCGACGTTGCCCCTCTCCCTTTTCCGCAGGTCCCCCGGTATGTACGGCCAAGACCGGGCAGGGTGCTGCCCGGATGATTCGTTCCGCGGTGCTTCCCAGGAGTACATGAGCCAATCCCGTTTTTCCTCTCGTGCCCACGACAATCAGATCCGGATCTTCCCCCGTTGCGACGGTAAGAATTTCCTCGCTCGGGATGCCCGTGGCAATCTTCGTCTCTGCCGAAATCCCTCGAACGGTGGCCCGTGCTTTTACCTCAACCAACTCCTGCGTGGCCTGCTTCATCAATTCGGCCAAATACAGTCGATTGATAGGATGCTCCGGATCGAGCCCCGATGGAAACTCCAACACATTCACCACCGTCAGCGAGGCACCCCATGATTGGGCGAGCGCACAAGCAAGGGCCTCCGCAGTCGATGATCCCTGCGATCCGTCGGTCGCAAAGAGAATGTTCGGCTTCCCTGCGGGTAGGTTCACACGGCCTCCGCGCTCAGCAGAAGCAACTCTCCGCTCATGGTCGGGTGAATGGAACACCGAAAGACATGCCGACCTGGTCGCGTCATATCAAACCGAATCGTGGCGCTCTGTTTCGGATCGAGATACACACCTCCGAGTCCACGGCCATAGACAATGACTCCGTCCTTCTCGATCTGTGTGGGGATTCCCTCAAACATGGTGGAGCTAAAATCGTGTCGCTCTGCGTCTTCGTTTCGTACGATGATGACGGTGGGAAGTCCCAGACGCAAGGGACTCTGCTTCGTCACAAAACGAAAATCCTTGATCGTCACATCCACCACCTGCTCGGATTGGCCCATGAGGGCTGTACCAGACATCCATACCAGGCAGGCTGTGATAAGGACCACCCCCAACCTCCGCCACTGCACCCGAGTTCGTCGAAGGGTCATGATCTCCTCCCTTTGGTCGTCATCGTGCCGATCTCCGTTGCGAAGCAGAGGTCGGCAGCGGCACGGTCAGCACGGGGCAGCCCGCCGTACGAACGACCTTTTCTGCCGTACTGCCGAAAAAAATCTTATCCACACTGCCGGACCGGCCACCGTAACTGCCGATCACGACCACATCAATCCCCCCTGTCCTCGCAACCTTGGCAATCTCAGCGAAGGGCACTCCTTCCACAATCACGCGTGTGAT
Source organism: Nitrospira sp. UBA2083 (assembly GCA_002331625.1). Taxonomy (GTDB): domain Bacteria; phylum Nitrospirota; class Nitrospiria; order Nitrospirales; family Nitrospiraceae; genus Nitrospira_D. The sequence continues at coordinate 24,797 of DCZN01000127.1, forward strand.
CTTGACACCCGTGGCTGCCTTCGACTCCAATAATTGCCTGACTTTTAAACGAGCATGATGGCGTAACCGGCGGCGCTGTAGGGCGGCATCGGACGGAACGGCCAGCAAACCTAAACGATTGAAGGCCGCCAGCGCATTGGTGTCGATCACATGCAAAACCAGCATGGTCGCTCCACACAGCCGCGCCATCTGACAAGCGACCCGGAATGCTTCATCCGAACAGGGGGAAAAATCCACTGGAACCAGAATGGCCTTGAAGAGATCCGTATCCTGCTCCATAAACAATCCTCCCGACCTGGAATTTGAGCAAAGCTGATGCCACGTCAGAGCACCGACAGCTGACGGATGACAGTTTGGAGAACCCGTCTGTTGGCCTTCTTCTCCTCGCTCTTGGCTCTCAGCCAGCTGCTTTGCTCCTAGCAGTAGGGGCTGTCTGCTACAGCAGCTGCTTGCCTCCTGTAGCAGAAGGCGCCAGGAGACATGAACAATACAGCCCGAGAACGTGAGATAATTTGGCAGAAATGGTCTTTCCTCTTCACTCCTTACCTGCCACCCCTCACACCTGACGATTTTCCTCTTGATCGGCATTGGACTTGCTGAAGACTCCAGTGACGAGGAAACGATATGACACGCGCACAGTGGCTCCTGCTTGGAGCCATAGGGTTAGGACTCGCGATTACGATCTACCTCGTGTTTTTCTGTCCGGCAGATTGTCAGTAACGATCGACTCAGAGGGAAGGGGATGGCGACGGCTGCAGACCTGATGACCCCAGACATTCCTCGGAGCGACAGACACTGCACCGTAGGCGAAACAATAGCGGCGCTTCGGGGCCACACATGGGACGAAGTGGGGCATGTCTATCTGGTCGACGATCAAGCAGTCCTGACGGGTCAAGTCCCGATCGAACGATTGCTTCAGGCCAAGGAACAGACCACGCTGGCCGAACTGGAAGGGCTCTCACCGATTGAGGTGCTCCCAGGAGATGGAGCCGAGACGGTGGCACTGCGGGCGGTTGAACGCCATGATGCCGATGTCGCTGTCATCGACGCTCGACGGCGGCTGCTCGGTGCCATTCCGATCGGACGGCTCTTGGCCCTGCTACACGAGGAACATGTGGACAACTTTCTGCGCATGGGCGGCGTGAGCAGAATGGACCATCTCCATCTGTCGCTCACCGCCCAGCAGACACTGACCCAGGTGCGCGCACGTCTACCGTGGTTGATGGTCGGCCTTGCAGGAGGATTCTTGGCCAGCGGCGTGGCCTCGGCGTTTGAAGACTCGCTGAAGAACGAAGTGGCGCTCGCATTTTTTCTGCCGCTCGTCGTGTACATGGCGGATGCCGTCGGAACCCAAACCGAAACCGTCCTGGTTCGTCGATTGGCCTATGGAGAAGTCCGGTTATGGGCACAATTGGTCAAAGAAGCGTTCATTGGCCTATCCATTGGAGCAATCGTTGCGGTTGTCGCTGTTGCTGGGTTGTGGATTTGGAACGGACATCCGGCTTTGGCAATGGTTGTCGGTGCCTCGTTAGGGGTGACGGCTGTCGTGGCCACTGTCATGGCTAGTCTGCTTCCGCTGGGGCTGGTGCGTCTTGGAGCAGATCCGGCTTTGGCCAGCGGACCGGTGGCAACGGTCGTGCAAGATATTTTGAGCGTGGGGATTTATCTGATGATCGCGACGGCCCTACTGCCACGGTGATGCATGCTGAAACGAAGCGGTACATCCACAGCTGGAAGGTGGTGCTATGAAGATATTGCTCGCTGTCGATGGCTCTGATCATTCCTACGAGGCGGTGCGAGCCTTGAAATATCTGGCCCGTGCCGAGGAACTGCATCTGGTGCATGTCCTCGATGTTCCAAGTCCGGCCTATCCCATGATGATGCCTGAGGTGGCACAAGAACTGTACGAAACCGTCGAGCGAAATATGCGAGACGACGGGACTCGGTTGTTGGATCGGATCGTGTCCCTACTCCCATTGGATGTTGGGCCGGTCACGAAGCATCTGGTGGTTGGATCCCCGGCGGAGCAGATCGTGGGCCTCGCTCAACAACTCAAAGTAGACCTCATGCTTCTGGGCACCCGAGGCCTTGGACCGATCAAGGAACGGCTGGTCGGAAGTGTCTCCCATCGAGTGCTCACCTTCGCACCCGGCGCAAAACTGATTGTTGCTGGCCCCTTGAAACGACTGCGTCACATCCTCTTGCCACTCCAAGGCACCTATGACGCAGACCATGCTCTCTCCTTCCTTCAACGACAACCCTTGCGTGAGCCGCCGACGATCACGTTGCTCACCGTCCTTCCCCATACCAGACCACCTTGGCCGGTGGATGCGGTTTCAGCCGAGCACATGGAAACCCATTCCCTCCGCAAGGCGAAGGACTTTCTTGACGACCTAGTTGTGAAGCTGGGACCGTCGGGCTACCGCACACGCGTCGTGACCACATTGGGCACCCCCGTGGATGGAATTCTTCAGGAGGCTAAGGCCACAAGTACAGATCTCATCCTCATGGGATCACGTGGACGCCGCGGCGTCACGCGCATGGTACTCGGCAGTGTGTCCCATGCTCTTTTACACCAAGGAACATATCCACTCATGATTGTTGGTTGATCGTCGAAAGGATACCGGCCATGCCGATGTACGATTACAAGTGCCTCGATTGTGGGAAGGAATCATTGATCGTCGTGACCTTGAAGGAACACGAAGCCGGTCTGGTCACGTGCCCGGCCTGCGGAAGTAAGAAGTTGCAGCAACTCTTCACCTCCTTCATCGCCCACACGACAAAGAAGAGTTAACACCATGCGCACGACTCGATGGCGGTTCATACAGCGTCGATTGTTTGTTGCGGGGCTTGCGGGAATCTGTGTGTTATACGGTTTCACGAGACCCTCATTGCACGCTCAAGACTATCCGCCCGATCGCGCACGTGGGAAATCCGTGTACGAGCGTCACTGTCAGAAATGCCATGGGCCGACTGGTCGCGGTGATGGACCAGCGGCCGATTCGCTGAAAGTCCCTCCGGCCAATTTTCAGCGCTTTCAATCGTTCCTGAAATCCGATGAAGAGTTGCTCCGGACCATCGAGCACGGCGTGGTCTACAGCCCGATGCATTCGTGGCGCGGCCAGCTCACCGACGGAGAAATGCAGGACGTTGTGGCATACATACGCTTACTGTCGCAACAGGCACGATGACCGATCTGACGATGTGACCATCTGATGATCTGTTGATTCAAGCCCAAAAATCAAAAGATCAACTGCTTATCAGATTCCCCGACTTCGCAACGACTTCCATGATCTCCCTGGCACCCCATGATGCGCTCCTCATCGCGGACATCCAGAACGATTTCCTGCCAGGTGGGGCGCTCGGCATCAGCGATGGAGACGAGATTATTCCGGTCCTCGCAAACTATGTCGACCGCTTTCAGGCTCATGCCCTTCCCATTTTTCTGACCCGCGATTGGCACCCACCCGACCATTGCTCGTTCCGGCCACAGGGTGGGCCATGGCCGGTACATTGTGTCGCTGGCTCACCCGGCTCTCTGCCGCCGCCGTCGTTCACGACGCCGCCATCGGCAGTCATCATCTATAAAGCCATCGACCGAGACCAAGAAGCCTATTCAGCCTTCCAAGACACCGCACTGGATCGGCATTTGCGAGCCCTGAGCGTGCGGCGCCTCTTCATCGGTGGATTGGCGACCGACTATTGTGTGTTGAACTCGGTCAGGGACGCTCGGGCACTAGGGTATGCCGTCTGTCTTCTGCTCGACGGGATCAAAGCGGTGAACCTGCAGCCGGACGACGGTCGGCGCGCCGAAGACGAGATGATTCGCTTGGGGGCCCAGCCCGTCCGATGGAAGATGCTCGAAACATGAATCCTTCGACCAGCGCCCTGCTCACGGATATGTATGAGCTCACGATGGCACAGGCTTACCTGGAACAAGGAATGGACGAGCCGGCCGTGTTCGAGTTCTTCGTGCGCAGGCTGCCAACCTGTCGGAATTTCTTAGTGGCGGCTGGTCTCGAGCAGGGGTTGGACTATCTCTCGGAACTGCGGGTGACGCAGGAAGAACTGGCCTGGTTGGAGCAATCGAAGCGGTTCAGTTTGGAGCTCCTTCGCTATCTGGAAGCTCTGCGGTTCACCGGAGAGGTCGAGGCGATGCCCGAAGGAACCATGTTCTTTCCCCACCAACCTATCCTCAGAATCATCGCACCGCTTCCGCTAGCCCAGCTCATCGAAAGTCGCGTCATGAACTTGCTGAACTTCCAAACCATGGTGGCCTCGAAGGCCGCACGTTCGGTGCTGGTCGCAGGGGGAAAGCCGCTTATCGATTTCGGATTGCGGCGCGCCCATGGGGCTGAAGCCGGTCTCCTCGCTGCCCGCGCGAGCTACATAGCTGGTTTCGCAGGAACTGCGACCGTCCTGGCCGGTATGGCCTATGGAATTCCTTTGTATGGCACCATGGCCCATTCGTTCGTGCAAGCCCACGAAGATGAATTCCTCGCCTTTAAGCATTTTGCCGAAACACAACCGGACAATGTCGTGCTCCTGATTGACACCTATGATACGGAAGCCGGTGCTGATAAAGTTGTGGCCGTAGCCCAGTCCCTTCAGGCAAAGGGCATCATGATCAAAGGTGTACGACTCGATAGCGGCGATCTGGCCGACCATGCTCGAAAGGTCCGCCGAATTCTAGACCAAGGAGCATTGCCTCAGGTGTCCATCCTTGCCAGCGGCAATCTTGACGAATATCGGCTGAGAGATCTCGTCCAAAGCGGCGCACCGATCAACAGTTTTGCCGTCGGCACAGCCATGACGACCTCGTCCGACGCACCCTCGTTGGACTGTGCCTACAAACTCCAAGAATATGCCGGTCGTCCCTGTCGCAAGCGATCGGAGGGGAAAGCCACCTGGCCCGGCCGAAAACAAGTCTATCGGTATGATGCCGACGACGGATGCATAGACCACGACGTGGTCACGACCGACGATGATCAACTGTCCGGCCACCCACTGCTCCGACCCGTCATGAAAGGAGGGCGCCGGCTTGCGGCATCACCACCGCTTGCCGACGTGCAGCGAGCGACCGCCGTGCAACTCGAACGGCTTCCAGCATCGCTCCGAGTTCTCGATCCCTCACCAGCCTATGACGTTCGGATCTCCGACACCTTGCAGGGCTTAGCCCGAGCTGTCGATCGCACCTCTACCATCAAAGGAGTCACGTGATGACACGTCTTTCCGGTTCGACCGTCTTCGGAGGAACGATCCTTCTTATTGGTCTCACCGCCACATGGGCCTGGGCAGCTAGTCCTTCCGCTTCCCACCGGGCAGCATCAGCAGTACCCCTCTGCAATAGCCCGTACAAGAACAAGCCCGTCCCACCCAAAACGTTGCAAGCTCTCGTTCATTCGCATGAACGATGGGTGGAATATCGGAGCAATCCAACCGCCACACGGCTGGACCTCTGCCACGCAGATCTGAGCCGAGCCGTACTCGCAGGAGCGAATCTCGAACGTGCAGAGCTGGAAGGCACCGTCCTGCGTCAAGCAAATCTGTCTCAGGTTACCCTGGCTCAGGCCAGCCTGTCTGGGGCTGATCTCACCAAAGCCATCCTTAAAGACAGTAACCTCTCCGGAGCCGATCTGCGTCGAGCCAAGCTGACAGGAGTGGATCTTTCTCGTGCCGTGGGGGACGAAGCCGCGCTCTTCGATGCTGTGCTTATCGGCGCCAAGTTGAATGAGTCCGCCTTTGAACGGGCCCAGTTTGAGGGTGCCGACCTCAGCACTGCTGACTTAACCGACGGCAACTTCGCCGAAGCCTATTTCTACGGATCAACGCTGAAAGGTGCGACCCTGGTCAATACGGATCTGACTAGCGCGGACCTGCGTCGCGCCACCCTGTCCAATGCAAACCTCTATCGTGCGAATCTGCAGGGCGCATTACTGGACCGGGCGCAACTGGAGCAGGCCCGGCTGATCGAAGCTGACATGGAAAGTGCCTATTTAGACGAAGCAAATTTGCGCGACGCCAACCTGAAATCAGCGATCCTTCGCGGTGCGGACTTGCGGTACGCCGGCCTACATAGCGCGGGCCTGTATGAAACCGATTTAGAAGGAGCCAATCTGGAAGAAGCCACATTGGTCAAGGCTGATTTGACCTCGGCGAAGCTCCGGATGGCGATTCTCTACCACGCGGTCCTCGATGAAGCCACGTTCCTGGACGGGATCCTCACCCGTGCGGTCCTGATCGGGGCCAAGGGATGGCACACCAACTTCATGAACGGCGACCTCAGCGAAATCTATGCTCCAAAATCCTCGTTTCGGCAAGCCCAATTCAACAGGGCCAATCTGGAAGCGGCCAATTTCGTCGGTGCCGATCTTCGCGAGTCGAATTTCAGCCATGCCAACTTGACTCACGCCAATCTGCAGGATACCAATTTGCAGGATGCGATGTTCGTCGCGGTCAATTTGAGTGGGGCTCGGCTGGACTCAGCTGACCTGCATCGTGCGACCTTCAAGAGCGCCATCCTGTCAACGGTTGTCGGGCTCACACAGCCACAACTCAATACCGCCTGTGTTGACGATCAGACCAAGTTGCCGCCTGGCCTTAACCGTCCGGCTCCCTGCACCTCGGTGAAGAAAGACCCACGGTGACGTCACAGCATGAGCACAGCGTGAGGATCACCAAAGGGGAACTTTCTCTTGAAGGTATCCTCGGACTCCCGGCTGATCCAGGCGGTGTTGTGGTCTTTGCCCATGGGAGTGGTAGCGGCCGATTGAGCCCTCGGAACAATTTCGTCGCCCGCCATCTACAGCAAGTAGGCTTCGCCACGTTGCTGCTTGATCTCCTGACTGAAGAGGAAGCAGAGGATCGATGCAATGTGTTTGATATCGATCTCTTGGCTGATCGGCTATTGATGGCAAAAGACTGGCTGGCAAAGGAACCCACGACGAGAAATCTGGGCGTCGGCTATTTCGGCGCCAGCACGGGCGCCGGAGCGGCTCTGCAAGCGGCTGCGCGAGAACCATCGAACATCAAGGCTGTCGTGTCACGCGGAGGACGACCGGACCTGGCCGAATCCTATCTGCCCTCGGTCACCGCCCCAACCTTGCTCATAGTGGGTGGCCACGATAAACCGGTCATTGAAATGAATCAGGCAGCATATGGCCTCCTGACCTGCGAAAAACAGGTAATTCTTATCCCCGGTGCGACGCACCTCTTCGAAGAACCTGGAACATTGGAACAGGTATCGGAACAGTCGGAAAGGTGGTTTCAGAAGTATCTGTAGGAAGTCAAAGACTAGCGGGGGAATGGAAGGTCTTTCTAGCCAGAGCAGTGCAAGGCTCCCACGCAGGCACACGTTCCCATTCTGTGGCGTAGGCCGCAAAGGGAGTTTGTCATCTGTCCAATCGCGCGGCGTCGCTGTGTGAACATTGGTGCTGTTCGGCTATACCAGTGTTGATCTCGGGGAGTCAGTGTAGCGAGCGAGACCTGGTAAGGTCTTGATCCTCCGTATTCAGAATTGTGATGCAACCAGATTTCTTCACGTGCACAGAGAACTGGATACGTTTCAAAAGAACCGCTGTGGAACCACAATGATATCGTTTGGGTGGACGGGGTCATCGAGCTTGACCGGAATCGTTTCCTCTTGCCCATTGATCACTCGCAGAACCTTAGTCCGATTCTTCGCTGCTTTTTCTGTAAAGCCCCCGGCCATCGTAACCGCTTTGTGTATGGTCAAACCTTTTTCGTACATGTAATCACCT
>DCZN01000127.1:32565-94294 GCA_002331625.1 Nitrospira sp. UBA2083
TTCCCCGTTCACGTACAGTCTCGCTGCCTGCGACACAATAATCAGGTCGTTGGGTAGAATCGGTGCATCGAGCAACACCGGGACGGTCTGGGCAGTACCTCCGTTTAGACGAGTAACCATCACCTCGTTCCTATTGGCTCGCTCGGTAAATCCTTCAGCAAGAGCAATCGCCTCCTGGACTGTCACGCCCTCTCGGTATTCGAATCCCCCCGGCTTCTTCACTTCCCCGCTCACAGTGAAGTTACGATGTTTAACGATAAATACTGTGACCTTCGGTTGCCGTATATACCCAGCGCGAAGACGAGCCGTCAACTCGTCCTGAACCTCTTGGACAGTTCGACCCCCAACAGACAAGGCACCGAGCAACGGAAATGTCATCGTGCCGTCCCCGTCGACGGTACGTTCCACTGAAAGATCGTCCTCGCCAAATACCTGTACCTGGATCACGTCATTCGGACCCAACCGGTATGTCTCTTGAGGTTCCGCATGTGTGGTCGTCACAGCCCCCGGCAGAAGTATTGCGATGAATGCAAGACCGATCAATCTGATAACGGTGTGTCTCATAGTTGTTTCACCATTGAGTTGATATCGAAACTCTACTCATCCTGATACCGAAGTCGTACAGACAGTTCTAGCAGGATGCTCAAACAGGCCGCCAGTGGCGCCTCACATCGCTCAGAGACTCGACGTACTAAAGCGTACGCCCACGTCTCCTTCGTTCGCCACGGCTTGCCAGCAGCCTTTTGAGCATCCTGACATTATTGTGGCATCCGTACCTACGGAACAGTTTAGCTAAATTGCTGTCCTCAACCGAGGTTTCCACAGCCCGCGAGCACTCCACACTCAGACCTGAAACTGACCACGTCACATGATAGACTGCATCAGAGTCACTCACGACGCGATCTCGAGGGCGTGGATCCTATCATTCACTGTGGAGCACGTGTGCCTAAACTTATCAATGGCATCTCTGTACCCGTCACGTCTCGTTCGGCTTCAGAAGTAGGCCACGCTCCCGCGGGTTTGAAGGTCGGGACCAACCCCCGAAGAAGCTCTATCACACGATCAGCATCCTGACGAGCTGCAGCCTGCTCAAGTACAGAAATTTTCGACCTTAACGCATAGGGCATCCAAGGACGGTTCGATGTGACCTTCATGATCTGCTTCAATTTGGATGGCTCCACAAATTCATCATGCCCGACCAATTCCTCGTACAGCTTCTCGCCAGGCCGAAGCCCCACAAACGATATGGCAATGTCTTCATCTGGAATCAGACCTGCGAGACGGATGAGGTTCCGCGCCAAGTCAACAACCTTAATCTGGTCACCCATATCCAGCACATAGATCGCACCAGCCTCCCCCATGACGGCAGCATGCAAGACCAGTTGCACAGCTTCCGGAATCATCATGAAATATCGACGAATCTCAGGGTGTGTGACGGTCACCGGCCCACCCACCTTGATCTGGTCAAGAAAACGCGGCACGACGCTGCCGTTGCTTCCCAATACATTCCCAAACCGTACGGTCGTGAATCTTGTTCGAGCTCGTTCCTCCAAGCTTTGTACGATGAGCTCAGCCACTCGCTTAGTCACCCCCATGGTGCTGGTCGGATTCACAGCTTTATCGCTCGAGATCATGATGAATTGTTCAACCCCGCAACGTGCCGATACTTGAGCAACGATCCGAGTCCCTCGCACATTGTTCTTCACCGCTTCGCACGGACTGGCCTCCATTAAGGGCACATGTTTGTGAGCCGCCGCATGAAAGAGGATGACGGGCTTGAAAGTCTGCAAAACCCTCTCGACATGAACCTCATCTCCGACGTCTCCCACAATGGGGAAAATGGGGACCCCGCAGGCACGATCAATCAGTTCGTTTTGAATTGCGAACAAGCTGTTTTCATACCGTTCGAACAACACCAGGAGGCTTGGCTCCAGTGCCGCGATCTGCCGACACAATTCCGACCCAATTGACCCGCCCGCCCCAGTAATCATAATTGCTTTGCCTTTAATCAAGCGACGGATAGGTGTGATATCTAGTCCGACGGGCGTCCGCTCCAGCAGATCTTCGATCGCCAGATTCCGGATCTGTGTGATTTCGACGTGGCCATCGAGAAGACTTCTGAGATTCGGGACTATCTGGATTCTCACCTTGTACGGCTCGAACAGTTTCACCAGATCGCGCATGACCTTGGGCTTGGCAGTCGGTATGGCCAACAAGACGACATGGGGGGCAACGTCCCCCATAATTTGACCGATGCCCCGTCGGTCACCAAGAACCGGTACGCCATGAATACGCTTGCCTCGTTTTGTGAGATCATCGTCGATGAATCCCACCGGGTCGTAGTTGTTGGCTGAACTCTGCTTCAATGCCCTGACGAGCCCCTCACCCGCGTTGCCGGCCCCGTAGATGACAACTCGTGTTTCACGATTAGGGCGGCCACACTCATGGAACTGTCGACGGCTGAGACGAACCCCTCCTAAGAGGACGATCAACAGAACCGTATCCAGCAGGTAAATGGATTGGGGATACCCCTCTAGTCCAATCCCCCATCGGACTACAAGATAAAGCGCAACCATTCCCAAGATCGAGGAGGCGATAATGTTCTTGAGGTCCCAGATGCCCGTGTGCTTCCACACTCCTTGATAAAGCCGGAAGGGAAGGGAAACCAGCAGACGAATCACCAGCACAAACGGCAGCGTCTGCAAAAAGAGTCCCATCGCCCAATCTGGAATGGACCCGTCAAACCTGATCCAAAAAGCCAGATAATTGGCCAGCCCGATCAGTCCTGAGTCGATCGTGACAATAAAAAGTAGTCGGAGTCGAAGCAAGTACGTCATCATAATCATGGTCTTAGCGGTAAGAGCTAAGGTTTGTGCCCGAATTGCTGCTTTTGTGTAAGACAAGCTGAGGCAATTGGATACGAAGGGATGGTCTGCAGCCACCCTCCGTTTGAGTTCCCAAGAGCTTAATGAGGGGTATGACGGTATTCCATAAGCCATCTGTACAATTCGGGGGAAAATCGACCGAGCACCGCCCCCCCCAAGCTCGGGAGGAATGACTTCATCTCTCGAACTGATGGCACGCTCGGGGAATCACCGAACGGAGTAGCCACGACGTGCATTTCGATACCAGTGCTGAAAAAGACAAGTGTGAAAATTGACGCCGCTCTCACCACATGATCGCGAGACGTAACAATCATTACGCGACCCACCCTCTCCCGAGCGAGTATACGTCGCATGGTTAAGGCTTCATCGACGGTATTGCGAACGTCGGTTGCGCAGAGTGCCTGCACTGCACGCTGGCGGAGACAGGCCGTATCGACCAAGGTCGAGAGTGTTCGTGGCGCGAATCCTCTTTCGACCAACAATTCGGCATATCGAATACGCTCGACATCTTGTGCCAAGACAACGATGACATCGGCTGATTGGGGCCTTCCAAATAAAGGATCCTGGAGGAATACCGTCACGAGCTTTGGGTGAAAAACGAGCCAGTTCAGTCCGTAAATCCCAAGGAGACCAACGAACGCCAGCAAGAGAGTCGCCAGTGCCACCCAGCCGCCTGTACCCAACCGCCTCTGCACAACGCTCATCGTTCTTCCGCCGAACGAACTACCTCATTCGATCGGCCACCATCAACCAAGCAACTGTTCGACCTGCATACAGACGTAATTTATTTCCTCCAGAGTTGTGTGTGAGTACAACGGCAACGCAAGGCCCTCGCGGCTGATCTTCATGGTATGTCGTAGATTCGAGCTCACACGCTTAGGGAACTGTTGAAATAGAGTGTGTTCATGCAGCGGCGGATAGAAATATCGCTTGGTCTGAATTCCGGCCACCCTCAACGCCTGATAGACCTCATCACGAGAGGCCCTTGCGCTTTCCGTGATAAACAACACAAAATAGTTTCCGCTTGTTGTTCGATCAGACGGAAACTTCTGGACCCAACAGCCTGGGAGTGTGCTCAACCGATCTCGATAGATCGCAATAAGCTCCATACGCGCCTTCACCAGCTCGTCCATCATCCGCAAGGAGAGCAGCCCGACTGCCGCGTGAAGCTCACTCATCCTGGCAGATAGGCCCAGATGATGCATTTCCTCCCCATTGATCGGATCCTTGCCATAGTCCCTCATCGATCGAATGCGCTCCGCAAGTGCTCGATCATTGGTTGTCAACAAGCCTCCTTCAACCGCCGTCACGACTTTCGTCGGGCTCATCGAGAATACTTCACAGAGACCGAATCCTCCGAGCGGACGGTCTTGATAGGTCGCACCGAGCCCTTGAGCACTGTCGAAATAGATGGGTAGCCCCTTACGATCAGCGACATCAAGCAACGCCTCGTTATCGGGAGGCAACCCAAAGACCGACACCCCACAAATCGCCCCCGTATTCGGAGAGAGATTCCGTTCGATATCGACAGGATCAATGGTGCACGTTTCCGGAAGACAATCGCAGAACACAGGAGTCAGCCCATTCCACAACAAAGCCTGTGCCGTCGCAGCGAAGGTAAAGGACGGGACAATGACCTCTTTCCCTCGTGGTAGCCCAAGCGCTCCGGGTATCATCATCAGTCCAGCCGTACAGGTCGACAACGCCACGCTGTATTTTGTGCCGGTTCGCTGGCACGCCTCTTCCTCGAGGAGCTTGACGGTGGGACCAAGCGTGATGCTCCCAGAATCCCAGCTCGGCCCGACGAGCTGCATGATTTCGCTCATCGAAGGAAGAGTGGGACGGATAATAGAAAGTTGCATGGGGTTTCTCCTTTTGCTTGATCATTACTGCAATGTGTTGGCATAACAAAAACTCGTGAAAAACTGATGTCTTCATCAACAGGAAAGAATCGCGGATCGGCACCGCGCCTGAGGAAGGTGTTCAGCGCAGTCCTGATTCCCCAACAGGATCAGAGATCAGAGGAGGGCTAAACGCTCCCGGAGCGACGAAAAGCTCACGGTTCTGAGGATAGGATCGGTAGACGGTCAGAGTCTGACATGGATGGCCTGGTGAATAAGCCGCCTAGACAGCGATAATTCCAGGTGTTCCATAACAGCCACAGAAGAAGAAACAAGTTGTTCACTTTCCGCCACACAAGTACTGGGCCCGTGGGATAGTCCAGCACAATCCTCCGCAGAGGCGACGCAGAGCAGCTGCCGTTTTGGGTCCAAGTGCGCAAGACCCTGGAGCGCCGCACAGTCCCGTAGAATAGATACCGTTCCTACCCGAAACTCATGAGCACCCAGTCGGCCAACTTGATACGTTCCGGTACTCGTCGATAGGACGAATTGGGAGAACCCGTAGCGGAAATGCCTGACCATGGCCTCTGCAAGTCCAGAAACGCTACAGCAAGCCCAATCACATGGTTTCACAGTCGGAAGTGGCAGCCGAATCCAACAAACGTGTTTTACGGGCCGCATGGTCAATGAGCGATACCAAGCTTGTGCGCGAGGGTTGTCGGAAAATACATCCACACTGAGCGTATGCTCCGTTGCTCGGCGAATTCTGCGAAGGCCATCCAACAGCATTGCGGTGCCCAAGCCATGCCCCTGAATTTCCTGTGCTAGATAGATATGATTGAGATGCAAGACTTCGTCGTTGTGTTTCCAGGAACACATACCGACAACACGCTCTTGTATCGTCCCCACGACATATTCCTCATTCCCTGGCACAGCCAGTTGGTCGGCAATAAATCGACCGAGCTGCGGACTCCCCATAATGGTGATCCGACGTACGTGATCACTCACACCCTCACGCATAAGGGTAGCAATGGCTTCACTATCCCCTTGTCCGGCAAGGCGAATGAGGGTTTCAGAGAGCATATCGTCCACGGTAGAAAGTGAAGAGCGCTCATCCCCGGTAGGCTGGGAAGAAGTTAGGGGCCGGCGACCACTGTCTTCCTTGCTCACGTTCCCAGACGGCACGTTTGTCGATCAGCGCCTGGTACGCATGGCTGTCAAAGATTTTGGTTCCAACAGTAAATGACGCGCTTCCATTCGGCGCATACCGTTGTTTGAAGCGCAGAAGGCTATCCTCTCCAGAATATCCACCGCCCAGGACAATCTGTCGCTTGCCCTGCGCATGGCCCCAAAGGTGAATGCCGTGACGCAACAACGGATTGGCTCGGAGCCGCAGCCCTTCATCGACCGTCCCTCCTACAAAAGAATAGAGACAGTCATTGGAGATAAGCAACAATTCGGTCGATACGACACGTTGGTTGTGGAGTGCATGAAACAACAGAACCTGATTGGGAAGTCCGACAATCAGCCTTTCAAAAAACGATTTGGGGAAGTAATACATGGGCTGTGCCCCAACACGATCCATCGTCGCGTAGTAGACGGACAGAAACTCGTCCAGGCGCCGGCACTCCGGATCTGCTTCGAGGGTCACTCCGGCTCGTTCTGCCTGACGTATATTTTCCCGAGCGGCCTTGGTGTAGCTAGCTAATATGACGGCGGGGTCCCGGTTGAGCGATACGATCACACATGGCCCCTTCACCACTATGTCGCCAAAAAATGGAATCAGCAGGTCCTTAAACAGCGAGAATCGTGTGAATAGCGAGACTGCACGGATAGTCTGTGCCCACTGGTCGAACTCTGTCCAAAATCCTTCAACATTGTAGGGTCCCCACCCAAATGGTCCGCCGTACCCGTACGGTGAAACTAGATCACTGGCATCCGCCTTCTCTCCTCGTCCCCAGGGCTCGGTGCAGAGCGGCCGCACAATCAGCGGGAACAGTATCCCGCTCTCTTCCCCAGTCTGACAGGCGCACACCATCCGATCCCCTGGCCGAACAAAGAGTTCACCATACCCTGGATGTGCCATTACCTCTTGCGGGGGCCACCGGTGCCATAGACTAAGCCATTCGGCCCGTTGTTCGGGAACAGCAGCATCACAGACGAGGAAGGTATTGGGAGCAATGCTCATATTCTGTCGGACCCCGTCGCTTCACGTTCATCCGGCTGCTGCCAGAGAGTCGGGAAGACGCTGGGATGAGTATAGTCTGGGAATCCGTCTTCACCAGGAGGCGCCAGGTCGTCGAGGAAAATATGCCAGGGGATACCCTTGGTATTGCGATAGAGACGATAGCGATTACCGGCATCCTGTAAATGCACCGCGAGAGCGAGTCGAGGCGCTTCACTGGTGTTCGGCCCGCTCCCGTGAATCAATCGGCAATGATGCACACTGAGTTCTCCTCGACGAAGAGTCATGGGAATCTTGGCGATGGGGGCACGATCGGGGAACTTCCGTTCGAGGTCACGGAGATCCTTACACCGAAAGGTACGCAGATCTTCAGTCCCTGACCACAGATGGCTGCCATCGACATACATCAACGGTCCCATCTCGACTGTGCAATCTTGGAATGGAATCCACATCGTGAGCAGGTCATCCGATGTGCAGGTACCCCAATAAGCCCGATCGGTATGCCAGCCGACGACAGATTCGTCATCGGGTAACATTCCAGGTTTATCGACCAGGGTATCCGCGAAATAGCGGATGGTGGGACTTCCTGTCAGACGGGCTGCAATGGCTCCCAAGATCGGGTGTAGTGCCAAGGCTCGGATCTGAGCATTCTGAAGCGCCACCACTTCCGCGTTGCGCAACGTATTGCCATCACTGGACTTCCAATCGGAAAAACCACTGGTAGGCGGGAGGAGCCAGTCTCGCTCGCCACCGAAGTGCCGCTGAATCCCAATGAGTGCGTGATCAAGCAACGCATCGGACAGTACCTGTTTTGATCGATACCAGCCATGTTGGCGATAAAAGGCCACATCACTGTCTGAAGGCAACACGGCCTCTTCTTCTGGAGTGAGGTACATGGTGTATCCCAAAGAGGGTGTAGATGCGTGCCGGCGGTAGGACGTATTCTCTCGCTGCGGCGTCGAGGCGCTACGAGTGCATGACTGAGCGAGCCTTGATGTCATGTAAGACCGAGACCCCTGCCCCAACAATAGACTCCTCGCCAACCACAACCTGTTCTCGCAATACCGCATTGCTGCCGATAAACGAGCATCGCTGAACCTTGGCTGCACCGTTCACGATCGCTGCCGTAGAAATGTGGCAATGGTCTTCGATGATGGCATCGTGTTCGATCAACGCTTTTGTATTAATGATGCAATTCTGTCCAACATGTGCTCCAGCGTTGACGAGCGCGTGATGCATAACGACCGTCCCCTCTTCGATCACAGCCTGATTCGATACATGGGCCAGAGGAGAGACGATGATCGGAAGAGTCATACCAAGCTGCTTGAGATGCTCGAACAACCGCATGCGGGGCTCCGGAGACTTAATCTGTCCAATGGTAATCAGAAAGTTTCTGTAGGACTTTGCCAGCTTAACAAGATCTTCTTCCCGACCAAGCAGCGGATAGTCCGTAAGCAATGGGTCCAGGACTTCTCTTTGGTCAACGATGCCACGGATAGTGAATCGATCGTCCAATTCGATGACGTCGATGCAGGAACGGCAATGCCCACCGCCCCCGATCAGAATCAAATCTTCCTTTAGGGGCATAGAACGTCTCCGATACAGGATGCTACGGCATCCGGCATGTTACCGGATGGTCCGATCAGAAGAAGGGCCTTTATATGTGCCTTCCCAGGATGGATCGTCGGGATGCGTGACGCCCTCCCGCTTGAGAACTTTCCAAGGGGTCATCAGGAGAATCTTGCAGTCCAACCACAGCGAGCGGTGGTCAACATACCACAGATCAAGAAGAAATCTCTGTTGCCAGTCAGCGGTATTTCTTCCGTTCACCTGGGCCCATCCGGTCAAACCGGGCGGAACCTGATGACGACGGTGCTGTTCAGGGCTATACCGTGTGAGATATTCCATGAGGAGAGGCCGTGGGCCAACGAGGCTCATCTCACCTCTCAATACGTTAAAGAATTCCGGCAGTTCATCCAGGCTGGTGCTGCGCATCAGCTTGCCAAACCACGTGAGCCGATCCCCATCGGGCAAGAGCTGCCCATCTGGACCGCAAGCATTCGTCATCGTACGGAATTTATACAAGACAAAGGGTTGTCCGTGAAGCCCAGGACGCTCCTGTAGAAAAAAAAGTGGCCAACCATTGATGACCCATGTCGCTAGAGCCGTGAGTCCGATGAGAGGGAGAAGGAATGGGAGAAGGCCGACCGTCACAATCAAATCGATGGCTCGCTTATCCGGAAAGAGTCGCGCGATCGTTGCTTTGGAGGAATGGTTGTTAGAGTTCATAACCCGATTCATCTTTTCATGGCATCATACACGTACGATCCTCGGGAGTCGGCTCCGCTACAATCCGCCATGGCTGACAGCCTCGGTATCCTTTCGACCAACACTGTGGCTGCTGAATTGATCCGACAGGGTTTGATTGGGGCTCGTGGGAACCACCCCCTCATCTGCCAGCCAACTGACGTATTTATGGTAAATCGCGTCATGCATGGCCTTAGCAGAAAAATCGCGTAGTACCCATGCACGGGCAGCCGCCCCATGCCGCAGACGCAGGGCGGGATCACCCGCATAACGCCCTAGCCCAACAGCAAGAGCTGTCGGATCATAAGCCGATACGAGAGTTCCCGTTACACCGTCCAGGACCGCATCCAGACAGCCCGTCACCCGGGTGGCGACGATCGGCAATGCCATCGCTGCCGCTTCCAACAATACTATGGGAAATCCTTCGCGGTGAGTAGGGAGGACCAGAACATCCATCGCTTGGTAGAGCGGAGGCGTATTCCAATTTTCTCCCGCGAACTTCACACGCGGATCCTCGCGCAGCTCTTCAAGCAAACCTGGTGGGGGTGGATCACCTGGTTCCTCCGGCCCAATAAGAAGGAGATACAGATCTGGATGTTCGTTCCTCAATATCCTCCAGGCATCGCTCAGTTCGATGAGTCCTTTTGCGCGCGCCAAGCGACCCACAAATCCGATTACGGTTGCATCGGGCGGAATTCCATATCGGCAACGTGTCTCATTTCGTTCAGAGGTATTCAATCGTTCGGGATTGAACGTGGACCCCGCATCGATGCCGTTACAGCTCCCGTGCAAGAGAACGTGAATTTTCCCCGGAGGCGAAAGCTGAAGCGCGACAGCCAGAGATTGTACCGAACGGCTCACGCAGAGGACCTGCGAGGCAACTCGACAGGACACCATTTCGGTAGCCATGAGCAGCCGCCGTGTGAGTCCGGTTGCAGTAATAAATGGAAGGCCATGCATATGGTAGATCCTCACGGGCACACCTGCTAATCGCGCCGCGATCATTCCGAGTAACCCACCTTTCGGCGTGTGCGCGTGAACAATATGCGGGTGAAGTCTACGGAAGAGGCTCCACAGTTGAAAGAGCGCCACGAGGTCGCGGAGCGGTGTGATCCGTCGAGCCATAGACACCGGATAAACAGTGACTGATTCTTCTGTGGCGAACTGTGTCAAGGCCGCCCCTGGAGATGAAACGGCATGGCTTTCGAACCCCTTCATCCTCATGTAGGCAGCCTGCCCAGCTACAAAACGAAGAGACAGCGGGACTGTCGTGACATGCACCAACGTGACCGGTTTCGTGTTCATATGGTTTGGCTGTGTCTTTGGAAGGCTGATGAGCCTCTCCTTGCCCTGAATCATTGCCTGGCCCTACTTCTTATGGCGACCTCTCGGATAGTCTAGTCTCAGAAGATAGCCATTTACGCGCAACAACGGACGATATAGGGGTGGTCTGTCTATACGCCCAGACGGCAACCAGGAGGAAGATAAAGGCTCGCAGGCTTTCTTTAGTTTCATCGAGCGTATCGCCCACGATTTGATTCTCGCCCACAATCGTGTAGACCGCCTGCGTGATGAGGATATGGGCAGGGACGAGGCCGGCGATCCACCAGGGCACAATTGGGAGCCCGATACGCACCGCCCAGGTGCGGAGGATTCCGGAGTAGGCCGCGAGTATCGGTACAAGCGTGCAGAGTGCAAGCTGGAAGATGGCTAAGAGGCGATCCATGACGATCAAGCGTGCCCAGATCGATTTCTCAGCACCTTCCGCGGTCTGCGCATGAAACCAAGCGAGATTGTGCAGGTTCCACTCACCTTGTCGATTGATGCTCTCAAGCCAAGCCGGGACGGAATAGTCAAATAGCCGCTGTCCCCAACTAATTTCCTCGCCAAAACAGATGAAACAAAGCGCTCCGAGGCCGAGCAGCGCCAGTGGGCTTTCCCAACGGTTGGCTCCGAATTGTCTGTGGGAACCCGACAACCGGTAGGCGGTCACGCAAAAGATTGCACTGGCGAGGAGGAAACAAAGTGCCCCGGCATTCTCGACGAGGCCGTCCTCCTGGCCCAGCCAGGCGACGGTATTGTCTGAGTAGAATGGGAGGCTGAATTCAGCAAATAATACAAGGTAGGTTAAAACTATGAGTGTGCGAGGAATAGGGATATCCTGATGGTCCAGCCTTCCGATGTCGGTCTTTCCTTGTCTGTCGTACTTCATGATGAAGTCACCTGGGATAAGTTTCACCCCATCGCATATTTACGAGGGGCCGATCCAAGACATTCCCTTGAATTTACAGACGTGTCGCAACGAGAAACACGCCGGAGACAGCAAGATCTCGACTCTCCACTGCAACGAACTCCCGCGCGAAATGCTGCCGACAGTTCTCTACCACGCGTTCAGCGTGATCCCACATTTCGGCCGAGATCTCCACGGGGCGCAGATGCGGAATCAGATCGCCGATGCCGACCAGTCGCGTGATGAAGACGTCGTAGTCGATCAGGCGTTGTGCTTTCAGCTGCTCCAATACGTCGCGATAGCGATGGAATAGCACCCGGTTCGGTCTCCCCGAATTGTGCGTCATGCACCGATAAACCACGTGGGGAAATCCAAGAAAGGTCAGTTCATGTTTCTGCGGTGTAAACATGTTGAGATCCCGCAAATCGATCTTATGGATCATCTGGCCGCCCGGCTTAAGGCAAGCTATCATTGCTTCCATCGCGCCCAAGGGATCAAAGAGATGTTGCATCACCGCCCGGGAGACGATGAGATCGTAGACGGGCTCCGCACTTCGAGAACATTCACGGAAATACGCCTCCGCAGAGTGACCGACCTTCTGGGTGATTCCCTCGAGGTCCTGATCGTTCCAGCGACACCCACGCCTAAAACGACTTAGGTTGTACTTCTCTGACAAGGCTTCGTAGATGCGGTGGTGCTTGGCCGGATCGCGCCTACTCTCATAGCGATCGATTAAATCAACGCGGTCGCACCCCTCGCCTCGCATCAACAGGGCAACCCCTGAATTATCGCCTGGCCCGACCTCTGCGACGACCCCTCGGAAATTTGCCAACCTACCATACCGTTTATAATCTGACATCACCCCTTCGATATACCGCATCGACTCATCGAGGGTTAGCCTCTCGTGCGTCGTACCGGAATCCGTGTCGATACGCCCGATCCATAATCTGATTCCCCACCAGAGGTCATCAACTACCAACTGCACCGCTCTGATCCAAGGCCAACGAGCCAGCAGCCCCCTCAGCCTCGCATGAACACTTGGCAGGACCATTCTTAACAAATTAGTCGGCGACAGCACACTCGTTGTATGCATCGTTCAACCGTCGGTTGTCACTTTGACGACAGCGCCGCACGCCATGAAATAAAACGGCATTGCGTCTTTACTATGCGAAGGAGGCTGGATAGCTCCCAGGCTTGACTGCCCTATGGTCTACCAATCGCCTCGTCGTTCGCCTGCCAATACGGATGATTGGCAGAGAGTAGCGGAGACTGGTTCATAATCCTCCGACTGTCGGCAGAATGTGTGTGGACTATCTTGGCCAGATTGGAAGCGGAGACCGCATCGGCAGCAACCTGATGTCCCAGACCGTTCCAATGCCCGTCTATGGGAAACTCGAAGCGTGCACCATCCTCGTGGTGTCTGGCAATGAACGCAGGCTGTAGGTCAATCACTTCATAGCCCCGCAAGATTGCAGTCTCGATAAAGTACTGCCGCATGAGATCGAAGTAGCTTCCTCGTGCGTTTGCCAGACTCTCAGGAGAATATAGCTCTGGCCTCATGCCGTCGACTAAGAACTGAATCCGGGCAGGCTCCAATCCAATGCGGCGGGAAAGCTCGAAAAAAAAGGCATCAATCACCATCCTCGAATCATGGACGCGTTCTTCGGCTGCTTCGCTTGAGGTATTTCCCACATACACGACCTCGGATCGTGCGAACCACTGAGGGAATCGTGTCAGCTTTCCGATGCCGACAGTCGACCAGAGATAACGGATGGTCGTGGAGTGTTTAAGGATTTGCTCGAGAACTGTGGGCTGGTAATCGGTTCGTATGAGTTTGAGTGATTGATCCTGGCTGTCTTTTTCGAATAGGTGCAGTCCGGCTCTCACTTTCACCAAGCTTTCGTCAAAATCGTTACCAATAATGACAAATACCAGCCCTTGGGGATGGAACTCTTGCCACACGTACTCACCCATGGCCACATACTGGGCCAACTGAGCACCTGAGATCCCGAAACTGTAAACCTTACCCTTCCCCTTATAGTGCTCCGCGAGACGTCCCTGAAGGGTCTGCTCGTACGGCACCATTAGGGCTTCGACATAGCTATCGCCGATGACGGCCAGGAGAAGATCCTCGGGGTTGGATTGATAGGTCTGATTGTTGACGAATCCGTAATTATTGAAGTGTCCATAATTCAGAATCCCAAAGTTCCAACCTTTTGCATAGACAAAGTTCTGGTTAGAGGGGAAACGGAGAATCGGATTGTGCTGGTTGACCGGTAGCTTCTCCAGGCTGCTACAGACCGGCAGAGATCTCAGGGCAATTTCGACGATCAGCAGCGAGAAGAGGAGACTCCCCGCGATAGTAAGAAACCCCAGAACCGCTGGTACGCGTCGACCCTTCTTCATGCGGCAATCATACGTGGATGTTGTTTGATGGACTGCAGGTGATCTTCTCTGGCGATCGCACGAGTTGCTGCTGATTGTCAAACCAGGCCTGGAACATGAGTGCATCCCACAAATGGGTGTGCCAATCTACCTTCCCAGTGAGATGCTCATCCCATTTCTCGCGGATGAGATCCGGGTTGAGGAATCCTTGGTCTTTCAACCGCTTCCGATCCAGCAGTGCCTCGCCCCATTCTTTCAGAGAACCACGTAGCCATGCGCTAATGGGCACAGCGAACCCCATCTTAGGCCGCTCGGTCAGCATAGGCGGAACGTACCGGGAGAGTACTTGCCGGAGGATCCACTTTCCTCGACCATCACGTATTCTCATTGAGACGGGGAGCCGCCAGGCAAACTCAGCCACGCGATGGTCCAGAAACGGCACGCGCGCTTCGAGACTTACACCCATACTGGCACGATCCACTTTCGCGAGGATATTGTCCGGTAGATACGTCATCAAGTCGGTGTACATCATCCGCTGAAGTGCGCCTGAAAGACTCCCCCACTGGACCCGATCAGTAAATGGTGTCGGAGGCTCCGACGACCCAATGACCAACGAGGCGGGAGCATCGCAATGCCCGACAAGTCCTCGATACATCGTTTCCGTATAGTCCGCAGGTAAGAGTTCCGCCAGCTTTTTGAGCCTGAGGCGTAGGTAGGGCGGCTGGAGGCCCTTCGGACAGATCGGCTCGACCGGCCGAAACAGGAGCTCCCAGGGTGCCGATGACAGCACGGTCAGTCCTTTCCCTGACATCACCCTCAGAAATCGAGGTAACCTACCGATCAGCTTCCAAATGCGTACCCCATGGAGATAGGTGTCATAGCCAGCAAATAGTTCATCCCCAGCATCCCCTGACAAGCATACGGTCACGTCCCGGCGCGCCAGCTGAGAGACCAAAAACGTCGGTATTTGTGAAGAATCAGAAAACGGTTCGTCGTAGAGCGTTGGAAGACGAGGGATGACCGCCATCGCTTCTTCCGACGTTACATAGAACTCGGTGTGACTTGTCCCGAGATGCTTCGCCACTGCTTTTGCATAGTCGGCTTCGTTATAGGCCGCTTCGTGAAACCCGATGCTGAAGGTTTGGATGGGCTGCGCGCTTTGGGCCTGCATGAGTGCAACGATGGTCGAAGAATCCACACCGCCGGACAGAAACGCGCCCAACGGTACGTCCGCTTCCATCCGAAGTTTGACCGCATCGCTCAACAAGTGATCCAGGTGCGCAATGGCCTCCGTCTCCGTACCTGTGAAAGGATTCGCGCTTCCCTGTTCGGCGACAGTTCGAACCGACCAATACGGTATCGAAGTTGAAGGGGAACTGGATTCCGGATCTACTGTCACAATCGTTCCAGGCAAGACCTTCGAGATACTGCGATAGATCGAATAGGGAGCAGGAATGTAGCCGTGGCGGAAGTAGAGTGCCAACACATCCCGATCGATATTTGCTTCGAAGTCCGGATGCGCCAGCATTGCCTTGAGCTCCGAAGCAAACAGGAATGTCTTCCCCATCCACCCATAGTACAACGGCTTCTCGCCAAATCGGTCGCGAGCCAGGTGGAGCCGGTGCTCGCCACGGTCCCACACGGCAAATGCAAACATGCCATTGAACCGCTCGACGGCCTGATGAACACCCCATTGTGAAAAAGAAGCGAGCATGACCTCGGTATCCGAATGGCCACGAAAGGTATGACCGAGGCCTTCCAATTGGCTGCGGAGGACCCTGAAATTGTAGATCTCGCCATTGAAACTGAGCGTATAGCGGCCGGAGTCAGAGTGCATCGGCTGGTGGCCGAACGGAGACAGATCCAAGATAGACAAGCGGCAATGAGCCAAGGCGATGCCGGCAGCTGGATCGGTCCATACTCCCGAATCGTTCGGTCCTCGATGGTGCAGTGTGGCAGCCATGGCCACGGCTGTCGCTTCCAACTCCTCTCTCCTACTCCGAGGCACAGTCTCAAAATAACCCGCGATGCCGCACATGACGACGCATTACTCCATTTATTAAAAAGACAGTTCGTGAATCATGTCCACGTGACTGACGACCACCTTAAGCAACACTTGAGATCGCAAGTTCGTCAAACATTGTTTGGTAGCGATCAACAATATTGGGCAGATCAAAATGGTCCTTAATTCGTTGTCTCGCCTGCAACCCGGTTTGGAGCAGCTGTTCTTGACTAAGGTCGAGCATACGTTCCCAAGCTTCTGCTAATGCCGCCGCATCTCGCGGTGGAACCACAATGCCGGTCGGCCCTACTATGTGGGCTGAATCACCGACATCCGTCACGACACAGGGCACCCCACAACTCATCGCTTCACTGACCACATTGGCAAAACTTTCACCGAAGCAGGATGATGACGTAGCCAAATCAAACGACGCCATCAGTTGCGGAATGTCCTCCCTTCGGCCAAGCAGGTGACAATTCGCCCGAATACCGGCATCGTCGATCCACGCGGAAAGTTCCGCATTGTCCCACGTAACTCCCTCACCACAGAGCACAAAATGGACGGATGGTCGTTTGGAGACAAGGAGTTTGGCTGCCTGAACAAAATTCTGATGGTCTTTTTGTGGATGAAAGCGCCCCACCAGGCCAATCACCGGGGCCTCGGTGGGAATCGCAAGAGATTGTCGAATCACATGGCGTGCTGCAGGATCAGGTTTTAACGTGGCCAGATCGACCCCGTTCGGGATCACCAACATTTTGTCGGCCCTATAGCCAAAGGCCACATGGGTCTGACGAGACGCCTCAGAACAACAGACAATCCGTTTGGGGATCCACCGGGACAACCTAGCACAGAGCTTGACCGTGGGAACCGTAAACGGACCGTAACCTTGAGTATGCGGATCGCTATGTCTGATCCCCCAAGCAATCGGAATCTGCCCCGCCAACCGCGCTGCCACGCCACCAAGCAAGTCCGCATGGTACATCCAGGTTTGGATGGCATGCGGACGGTCCTGCCGAATCCAGCGCACAAGACGCCCGACGGATGCTAAATTTGGCTTGCCAGGTTGCATCCCGAGCGATCGAACTGGAATTCCCATTCCTTCAATTTTCTCACTGACAGACCCGAGTCGAATGAGCGAGATCACCGATGGCGTAAAGCGTTGCCGGTCCAAACGAGAGAGCAGCCGAAGCAACATAAGTTCAGCCCCTCCAGCGTTCAAACCAGTCGCGAGAAATAGAATGCGTTTGGGGGACATGGGTCCGTCCAACCTTTGAAGTATGTCCTTGGAGTGTGAGTCGGGAGCAGGAGCGGGACCACGACCTTGCAAATCAAGCCTATCGATACACAAACCTAGATGGCCAGAATGATGTGAATATGAAGGCTATACCCCACACATCTCCCCATATTTACATACACGACTAGAAGAATCCGGAAGAATTCGTCTGTGAAACGAAACGGGGAAAGCTAATAGACTTCAACAAGTTATCTCCAACCGGCCGTACCCAATCTTGCTGGGTACAAAAAATGCTTTTGTTCGGACTTCATTGTCCACATGACGTCGAACGCGTCAGCGTCGGATTGTTGGAAACCGACTTTGTGATCTTACGTTGAACCACTCTCTTCAGCCCTCTCTGCGAACTAAAGCTAAGATCACCGATCCAGTCTTTGGCCTGAGGTGTTTAATGAGAGGAGCCAATATGACAGTCCTGTTCTTCATGCTAACAGTATTGATCCCCGCACACAGCTTGGCATTTCTTACTGACACCGCAGTGCATCCACAGCCGGCAGCACCCTCCTTGCCCACGGCGGGTTCGAAGGCAACCGACCCCGTGTTTGGGTCCACCATTTTACGCGTGACAGACGCTGGGGATGGCAGCGGTGATTGCATGACGTTCTACTCAAACATGCCCTCCCTGAATGTCAACAACACCAAAATCGCAGCGCAATGTCGAGTTGTTGGGCCTAAGCGACTCAAAGTCTGGGATTTCAATGCGACGACCATGACCCGCTCCAATGGACGCATCCAAAGCAATGAGCCACCAGGAGCGCAAGTCTATTTCACGCAATGGTCTCGAACCACTTCCAACAAATTCACGATCTGTGCACAAATGAATCTCTTTGAAGTGACCATTCCCACTGGAACTTCGACTGTTTGGACGAATAAGATCCTCCACAATTTCGCAGCCGATTTCCCCGGCGCAACCTACGTGACACAACATTCGGTCTCAAACAATGATGATGTGTTCGCTGTGATGTCCGATACCGGAGGTTATGCCGTCTGGAAACGCAGTACGAACTCCATTCTTTTCAAAGTCATAAACGAACCCAATCTTGATGAAGTGGAGATTGATAAGAGCGGACGCTATCTCGTAGTAAGGAGGTATGGATCTACGGTAGTCTGGGATCTGCAAACCGGGCCGGCCAACACACAACTCTCTCCAACACTGGCTTTTAGTCATCGCGCGATGGGAAATAAGATCGTTGGCAGTTCATGTAATTACCGTCGGCTGTGCGTGCGGAATCTCGCGACGCCGAACTCCGTGAGCTTCCTGCTGCCAAGAGATTCATGGGCCTACTACACCCAAGATGATCATTTTGCCATGCCCAGCGGCAGTGACGCCTGGATGGTTGCCAGCCGCTACTCCCCCAGCGGAGGATCTGTGCTTCAAGCGTTCGACAATGAGATCGTGCAGATCGCCACGGATGGGTCAAATCGCGTGCGACGGATCGCCCATCACCGCAGTGTCGTCGTAAATGATAATTATGATTCTACGCCAAAGGCATCAGTGAGTCGCAATGGAAACTTCATTACTTTTACGAGCAACTGGGGAAATCCCAGCGGACGCCGAGATCTTTATCTGGTTCGGGTCCAGTCCCCGACTACCACCACACTAGCTGCCCCCACAAACGTCAGGCCTGTCCAATAAGCGAGTGTGGGAGGCACGAAAAGGTGATCAATTTATAGAGGCGTCGTGACTCTTACGTTTACCGCAGTGCCAATTTGGCATTCACACCGCGTGTCGCCCCTGGATTCAAGTCGACGACTTCGTAGAGACAAGTCAATACTCTCTACGATCAAACCCCGATCTGCCTTGCGGGTAAACCACAGAATGCCCACGCTAAAACCCACCTCACAATAATAGTTGTGTCGACGCGCAGGGTCTCCGAATTCCTTTTCATGTTGTGGGTGCCCGCCGATCAAACTGGTATCGATCTCAACAACTTCCCTTCTACTTTTAAACCGGCTTCTAACCTATTTGTTTCAGACGATTGGGACATTCTTGTACAAGTAATTGTATATTTCCTCGTGTGATCACCATACAAACATTTGGAACTAAGGAGAAAGTTTGAATGGTGCGCGCTGGCATATAGATTGCTGGCTCTGTGTGTCTAGCACCAAGATAGACTGACACCCATGCGAAACTCTCACAAACGCTCTTTCACCATGGCCCGTCGCCATCAAATCTATTGGCTCATCGTCGTCCTCGCGGTGGTGGGTGACATCAGGGTAACGGAGCCGAGTGCTTGGGCAATCAAAACTGACTTTGGCGTCTACCCTGAGCCAGTGCTCCCTGCGATGGGGCCACGTGGCTCAAAAGTAGTTGATCCAACGTTCGGAACAACCATTCTTCGTGTGACCGACAGTTCGAACGCCACCACCAGAGCCGGCACCCAATACTCGTCGTTACAAGCGTTCAACAAGGATAATACCTATCTCGCGGGGTACATACGTTCAACTAGCACGCGAGGGATGATTTTCCCGTTTGATGCAACCAATTTTACTGTCGGTGCTGGCTTTACCCTCGATTCACCAACAGCACTCGATGATTACTGGCTCGTGTGGTCGGGAATATCTCCCACCATTGTGTTCGCAACTGCCCTCAACAGTTTCTGGCAAATCAACGTTGCTACTAGGCAAGCAACGCTGGTCAAAGACCTCTCCAAGCAAGGACTTCCCGGTGGCAGAATCACGCAGATGTCTACCAGCCAGAACGACGATGTGTTTGCCGTATCGATTCTGGACAGTGGAGGTGCAACGGCGGGGTACCTTGTTTATCAACGCAGCACCGACAGAGTGCTGTTGCGTGTCCTTACGAGTAGCGTGAATGTGGTGAACGAAGTGAAGCTCGATAAGTCCGGGCGATATCTGGTTGTGGTCAATAACGGCAGAACTGATGAAATCTACGACCTCAGTTCTTCCACACCTTCGCGCATCGCCGCTCTTACCACCAGCGAGAACGGGTTTTCTCACCACGACTCCGGCCATGGAACCCTCTTTAACGATTATTATCCCACCCGTGGTCTTGCATTCCGCCAGTTGGCGACACCAAACATCATTCAGCAACTGATTCCTGGATACTGGTCATACGCAACGCAGGACGATCACTTCTCCATGCAAGCGGATGATGAAGAGTGGGCGTTATGCAGTAGGTATCATATTAATGCAGGACCGGTTTCCAAGCCGTTTGACAATGAAATCGTCCAAATCACCACCGACGGCAGCAACCTTGTACGGAGACTCGCCCATCATCGGTCCAAGGTAGCCAATAACAACTACGATGCCACAGTAAAGGCGTCCATCAGTCGGGACGGTCGCTTCGTTGCCTTCACCAGCAACTGGGGAAATGCCAATGGCCGGACAGATCTCTATGTTGTGCAGATCCCGATATCCAGCAACGATACGACCCCACCTGCGCATCCTACCCAGCTCAAATTCCTTCCGTAAGCTCTAGCCCTAGCATTTGATCGACATCATGGGTCAGGAAAGACGAAAGAAGCATACTAGGTCCTCCCCAAAGCCTGGCCGAAAGACGCTGCGTTCGCCGTGGTGACTTTCGCAGCCATTTGTACTCGCCATGTCTTTGTCGAAGCCATGGCAGCTAATAGCGCGAACAGAAGGAGCGTGTGCCCAAAGTCCAGAAGATTATGGGTGAAGAAGCACAGAAACAAGATGATGACGCCGAAGACGAGGCCAAGGTGCCTCGCCTCTCCACGCGCCTTCCAGATAAGAGCCAACACCAACAAAGGCACAGCGATAGTACCCAACGCACCATGGTCCACCATATAAGACAAATATTGGTTGTGTGGCGCGATGTCGAATGATTCGTACATTGATCCGGTCCCATGCCCAACCCAAGGGTGTTCGGCAAACTTCTCCCAGGCTTGTTTCGCAACATACGCGCGTGACAAACCTGAAGAATCTGTCACTTCCAATGGACTTGCAAGCCATGCGAACCGCACCTCGGTGTCTTTCGTAATCACACCAGTCTGGCCCATGGTCGCTAAAATGGCGTCCAGCTTCGGTAACAGAACAAGGCCAACGACCAGCAGGCTCACCATGGTCGTCCAAACCAAATGTCTGATTTGTATCCCCTTTACGAAAAAAAGCAAACCACTCACAGCCATAACCCAGGCCATGATATCAGCCCGAGAGAACGTTACAAATATACCGACTCCTACCATTAGGAGAAATGGAGCCCTCCATAACGGAGGCAGAATCGTCACGCTAAGAATCATCCCAAGCACCAAGGCTTCACCCGAAGTGTTGGGGTTAAGGTAGAGACCGGCACCACGGCCAGGAACCGCAGTGAAGGGGCTCGGGACGAAAAAGTCATATATATTGAACGTCACCCCGAACAAGACCACGAGTACGAGCGCCCATCGTGCCGAACGGATCGCACTGGGGCTGGAGAAGATCATCAGGCAGGACACCATCAACAGGATGCTCGCCAATCTCTCTCGCACAACCCCCCATGCTTTCTCGGATTGAGAGGATCCGAGGAACCACAACATCGTGACCCAAGCGAACCCGAGGCACCAGACGACGAGAGGTACCTTGAGAATGCCCTGCTGGCTCGTCAGTGTGGATACTGCGAGGACCAAGGACAACAGGAAGAGCCCTATAATCCAATGCTTTGGTTGCCCAAAAGACGGAAACATCTGCGCCTGAAAATACGGCCATCCTGTGGAAAACACCGCCACAGCCAGAATCGCAAGCCCGTTGCGATAGTAGGTCATGAGTATCGGCTTCTCCTCTAGACTCTCATCGATCCTGACCGCTCTACCTCTCGTGAATCACAACGCTATTGGGCTCGCCTTCCTTGCTGTGCACATCGCACATGCACCGTCGGTACACGAGCCTTGCAGCAAGGCGAGAAACACATGCTCAGTATCCACGACAAGCTTTTCAATCGAGAATCGCTCAACAATGGAGCGGTGGATCTGGGTTGGAGTATGGAGTCTCCGATTAAGCAACTGCGCGATCGTGTTCTTTAACGCGACGGGATCTCGCGCTGGAACCACTTCACCTGCGCCCCCCACAAGCAAGGCAGAATCGCCGACGTTCGTCACGACGCACATCACCCCACACGCCATGGCTTCTGCGATGACGTTGCTGAACCCCTCGCTGATCGAGCTGCTGACGAATAAGTCCAGTCCATTAAAGACAGCGGGCATGTCCTTGCGTGCACCCGACCAAGTCATCTGCTCTGTTAAGTTCAACGATCGAACCAGGTGATGGAGCGACTCGCGTCGCTCGGCTGGACCGTCTCCCACGGAGACGAACCGAAGATGATTCCGTTCCTGCGACAACAAACTCGCGGCCCGGAGAAATGTGGGGTGATCCTTCATAGGATCCAGACGCCCCACAATCCCGATTACCTGTTCATGATCCTGGATGCCCCATTCAGATCGAATGCGACGACGCGCCTCCGGGTCAGGACGAAATCGCTGCGTATCGATCCCATTGGGTATCACGACTATTTTCGACCACAAGTATCCTCGGGTAACATAATATTCTCGCCCTGCTCGAGAATTTGCGATGACAGCATCCGCGAAGCGCGACAGCCGAAAGGTCAGGTTGTAGCAGACCCACGAGAGCCAATTATATTGACTGAGATCCATATTGGAAGATCTGATCGCCCACACAATTTTCACCGAAGGAAACCATGGCTTGAGAATCACCGTCACAAGATCGGCGAGATAGCTATACAAGATCTCCGGGCGCTCCGCCCGTATCAACTGCGCGAGTCGAAAGAGGAAAGGCAACAGATCCCACCGCCCTCGCTTCTGCAGGGGCTGAATCCTGATCCCCTTTTCCAGCAGCTCCTGCTCCAGCGGTCCACCGGAGTAGAACGGCGCCACAAGGACCTTATGCCCCCTAGCGTGAAGCCCACTGGCCAGCACAACGAGTTGTCGCTGTGCGCCGCCGTAGTCGAGATCACGAGTGAGAAGCACTATTTTCATGCGCGAATTCTATCGTTCGATGAGTTGAGAAATGTGGGTTATGGTTTTTACGATTCCACCGTCATTCTCACGATGGACCGGCGGAATCTTACGGGAAATACTGGTGAGCCTACCGAGAATGGAATGCCCGCTTATCTTCACACCAAGCGCCATTGGTGCCATGATCCCCCAGCAGGCGAACCTCACATCGACTGCCTGGATTCAGACGGAACACCATACTTCTCTCTGGCCAAACGGCGCGCATAGTCTTCCATGGTCAGGATATCAAGCAGCCCTTTCTCCCGCAGTCGCCGCGCATGGTCAAAGACCGTTTCTAACCCTAAGAACATCGCGTCCGAATCTGTGAGCAAGTCGAACGGGTGAAACCACATATGGTAGAGTTGGCCCGTTCTCACTGCCTTGTCGATGCATCGTTTCGCTCGGAGCGCTTGACCTCTTCTCGGAAGAATCTTGCGGATGCCTTTTCGAGGCAGGAAGAAATGGTTTCCAGGAATATTCCAGAGTCCCGGCAGGACTTCTTCCGGCTGGACCGGTTCCATCGGAATGGCCAGAACCTGTCTGAGGAAGTTCACGGGCCTCAGAAGAAGCCCATATCCTTTGCCGATCGCAGGAGCATCCTCCCCTCGATAGGCCGATATTCCCAACCGTCTCAACGCCTCTAGGTGGCCGACCCGGTTTCGAGGAAAGACAAAGCTGTTGAGCGTTATCCCTTTGCAGGCTGCGACTTCTACAGCTGCCTTGATATCCGCTTCAGCCGTGGAAGCACTACATTCTGGGTCTCCAAACATAATATGAGCGAAGGAGTGGGATCCGATTTCATGGTGGACCCTCGCCGAGCGAATCCACTCCACGATATCGGGGCCATACCAGCCGGGGGCGAGAGAAATGTTTGTACAGGGATCACAGCTGTACCACTCACGAGGGTACCAGGAGTATCGAGCATGAGGCATCGTCTCAGCGTGTGCATGGCCTGTACCATCCCTGACACAGCTCTCCAACATAAGATGCCCGACAATCGCCCAGGTGGCTGGAACCTCGTACTGATCCAGGAGGGCGAGAAAACGCTTGATCTGCTGTCGCTCCGCTAACGATTCAGCGCTGAGAACCTCGACCGGGATCTTGTCGAAACGCCCCCACGATAGCTCCAAATCAAGACTCAGCACCATTGTGCCGCGAGTAGACTGCCCCTTACGCTCTCCTTCGTTCATGTAAACCTACTTGGTTCCTGGTTCTGAAAGTCGGATTTGTCCCAGCCGAGTCTCTTCTCACAGGTGGCAGGGACATCCAGCTTCTCCCTGCTGACTTCAAAATCACGCATATGGCTGTCTATTATTCGAGAGAGCCCACGTCCCTTCGTTCAAATTCCACTCGGGGCTCTTCCCCGACTGGTATGCACCACCAACTCATCCCACATGCCCATGATTTTCCCAATACTGAACCGTTCAAGAACTTCCACCGCACTGTCCCCAAGGCGTTGCCGCTCTCCTGAATCGGCCATTAAACGATCCATTCCCTCAGCCAAGGCATTTATATCCTCGGGGGGAACCAAGAGACCGTCCACTCCATCACGGACAATATCCCGTGGGCCATTCGGGCAATCCGTACTAATCACAGCGAGCTTGTTCGCCATGGCTTCGATCAGCGCATTCGGGAAACCTTCAAACCGAGAAGACAGTACAAACAGATCAGCCTGACCGAGAGTTTGACTCGGGCAAGGTACTTTTCCCGCTAACTGGACGCGATCTTCCAGCCCCATGCCAACGATGAGCGATTCCAGGTTAGAACGTTCCTCACCCTCCCCGAGGACAACCAGCCTCCACTCAGGATGTCGTCTACCACATCGTGCAAATGCTTTGATCAACAGATCGAACCCTTTCTGTCGCACCAATCGTCCCATCGCAACGACGGTGTGGACGCTCCCTCGACAACGTGCCTGCTTCACAGAGTTGGTTTGTACCGGATTAATCGGATTGGGAATGATATGTACCCGCCCACCTCCGGCGATCTGCCCAGCCCAGCCTCGCAAGGCAGCCGATTGAATGACCAAGGCATCGGCATGTCGGTAGAGAAAGGATCGGAGGATGTTCCAGGCTGAACCCATAGAGTGCCGATAGGGATCGTTACGCTCGGAGATAATCACGGGAACACCCAAACCCCGGCTTGCCAAAATCGTGAGCACATTGGTGGTATCCATGAAACTGATCACAACATCCGGCGACGAGTTTTTTAATTCGCCACGAAGGCGCAGGACTCGCATCGCATTTTGAAACAGCGCATGGCCAAGATGGGCTGAGGCGGACAAGAGGTTGAGGGAAACGCGCTTTACAAGCGGATGAAGCTCGAACCAGTCTTCGGATTGCGGGCTCAGAGACACCAATATAACGTCATGGCGTTGCGCCGCCCAGTAGTTTGCCATGAGCGACATCACCCGTTGCGCACCTCCGATATCAAAAGTCGAAATCACCAATGCGATGCGCATGGTTTCCTGGCGGCTTAGGTCACGTGCAGGTGAAAAAGATATCAGAAGGTGTGGTGCTCACATTGGGTTCAAGGGGTGACAATTAAGATGATGCGGCTGAGATTACAGGCTGACACTCTCGACCTAATGATTCAAGATTTGGCATATTTCGAGAACCTTTCAGGAATATGAATTCGTTGCAGCCAGAACCGCCACCGTTGGTTTTCATTCTTAAGAGACTGAAACCTCTGTGCTTCAAAAATTCAAACACCTCCTCAGGCTTGGCGACCTCAAATGGCCATCCCCCAACCCAATCCAGGATATCGTACCAGCGGCTCATGCCACGCTTACTTTGATAGTTTGTCCACGAGCGCAAGTACAATCTAAGCCTTCCTGTAACCAGCAAATACACAGCAGACAGGCCTTCACGAGGAATCGAGACAAAGACGGCAAACACTGGCTGAAGGGAGCGGGGTAGCGCGTTGTACATCCGCTTGATGTACTTCCAGCGAACACTCCATCCACCCTGGTCGTTATAGATGGCGAGAAACAAACACCCTCCATGGTCTACCCGATCCTGGGCATTCTCGATGGCTTCCCACATAGCCCCTGTGTGGTGCAGCACACCCCATGAGTAGACAATGTCAAAACAACCCAAGGAGTCCATATAGTCCTTGTCGAGAACTGATGCTTGCGCAATTGTCCATTGCTCATCGGCTGGAAAGTAGCGGCGCTTCAACTCAGACGTGCAAGCTACGGAATCCGAATCGAAATCGAAAGAATGAACTTTTGCGCCTAATCTCCTAGCAGCCAGAGATGACAAGCCGCTGCCGGACCCAATATCAAGGAATGTCTTCCCTGCGAGAGTATCCGCTTCCAACATCTTCAATAGGGATTCCTGAGCGATAACAATTCGCTCGTCATTTATGAGATCGAGAAAGTTCCGCCAATTTTTGCCGAACTCGAAGCGTGGCTCAGGTTGAAATTGTTTCTCCATGCTCAGCCTCCCCGAATTGCACGTACAGACTCGATGAAAGAAAGATTGTCACGCGGAGATCGGAGAAACAAACCCAGCTACAATGTCGTACTTGTTCTTCTCTATCCGTCCAACTTCTTGCGGGATCATTACAATAATAATGCTCGCGCATCGATTGAGGGATGGCGCACAAGTCTGAACGTTCAACAGGGTTTTCACGCGATACTCGGCTGTGACCAATTTCATGCTACCCAACTCTTGGGTTTTCGTTCACAGTCTAACGACGTGGCCAGAATTCCTACCCTTTATTAACCGTAAAGAGGTCACTACAAGAAATGAGACTGAAGCGAAATACATTATGCTTGTCGCCAAAGCGATGCCTACGACTCCGAGCTGCGGCATCAAGGCGTACGTCAAAACAACAAAAATCACGAGGTTAATCACATTGCTCCAGAGCATCAGATAATTGGCATTCAGGGCTGATATCAATCTTACGAACATCATGCCCACGGCATACACCGGAACATGCAACAATAACATCACCTGCACCTGGCCCGCCAAGTGGCTATCCGCTTCTGTAAAAGCGCCCCGCTGAAACACAAACGCAACCACGGGCTCGGAGTAGTAGATCAGAGCAACCGTCACAGGAATCGTGCCCAGAAGAAGCCAATAAGTATATGTGAGGAGGGTGTGCCGCAGACCAGCCCAGTCCGCCGCGGTTACCATACGAGAAAAGTGAGGAAGAACGGCGGTGCTCACTGCTAGTACGCCGATTCCGAGCAAGAGGTTTGTGACTTTACTGCCATAGGCCAACGCAGACACGCTCCCCGCACCTAACGTTGCGGCCATAGACTGGCTCACCACGCTTGTACCGCTCATTAAGAAAGCCGCGGATACCATCGGTGCATATTGTCGTAATACCTCTTTGACTGCGGGCGAAATTCCACACCACCGGGGAACCAATGAGATTCCCGCTTGGGTCAACCCCCATCCCACCAAGCACATTTCAATAAGCGCACCACCGACCATCCCAATCACAAGGACATAGCTGCCCCACAATGTTCCCATAACGATCACCACAGGTATCGTGATGAGTGAGGTGGCAACCGGTGCCACGGCCGTCAAGGCAAAGCGCTTCTCTGCATTGAGAACCGCCCCCCAAGTTGTAGCCACCCCGCTCAATACGAGAATGGACAGCAACCCATAATAGAGTATCTGGGCCAACGCCATCTTTTCGGCGGAAAAACCAGATGCCACCAACGGAAGGATGTATGAAGCGGTGAAGGCCAAGATCGCTGATAAAACCACCAGGAAGCCGATGCTCATAACCATGATGTTCGACAACAGCCGTTGGGCTGCCACCTGTCCTTCTCGCTCCCGTACCTGAATGTACGTGGGAATCAGCGCTGCATTAAGCGATCCTCCTATCAAATTGACGGCAAATGCCGGAACCACGAATGCGATCAGGAACGCATCAAGCTCATCGCTCGTGCCGAATCGGTAAGCAATGACCATATCTTTGGCGGCTGCGGCAAGCTTTACCAAGGTCGTGAAGCCCCCTACCGTGACCATAGCCCCAAAGATTCGCCGGTTGGTCGACCGTTCTTGCCATCCGTTCCACCGATTCAGGCCAACTTGAAGGGCACCCTTCATTATCCCCACGTGTCCGTCCATCTGAATAGATTCCGAAAAGTTTGGTTCGATCTCGCAGGTCGCTTCCGCTGTGAGGAAGTTCTGCTATCGAACAGCTCAGACTGAATTCAGACCCCAAGCGTCTTTCGCCCGGTGACCCAAGTAAGTATTTAGAGCTGAGAGGAGGACGTCCACGGGTTGATCTTCGCTGCCGCTCCATTCTTATGAGACTTCTCACCCGCATAATAGTAGTATGGGTTATACCGAACTCGAACCTTCTGTAGAACGATGCCGAGTATTTTCCCTCCCGCATTCGTCAGGCGCTCGACTGCCAATTGACAGGCTTCTCGTGTGGTCTGGCCGGCACTGGCAACCAAGAGCACGCCATCGACCTGAGATGCAAGGATCACGGGATCGGCCACCGGGAGTACTGGGGGAGCATCCAGAATGACATGATGTCCCTCCTCTCGACATCGATTCAACAAGAATTTCATCTGCTTGGAGTGGAGCAGTTCCGATGGATTGGAGGGGCGCTCCCCTCGAGGAATCACCGAGAGGTTGGGGATGTCGGTTCGATACACGATCTCTTCCAATTTGGTTCGTCCAGCCAGGAAGCTGGCGAGCCCTTTTGTGTCGATACCTTGACGTTGAATCCCGTGGATGTACCTATGATCATGGTTCCGAAAATCCGCGTTGATCAGTATCACTCGCGTATTCTCCAACTGGGCCAGTGCAATGGCCAGATTCACTGACAGCGTCGTTTTCCCCTCGCCTTCTCCCGCACTTGTGATGAGTACACAGGACGGCAACTCGTTAGGGCTGGAGAGTAATACGCTGGTGCGGATGATCCGCACATGTTCAGCTGTGACCCCTGAGGATTGGTCGGTCAGGAGATAGGCACTCTCTCCGGATTTGGCTTTCGGCATGAGCGGTATCATGCCCAGAAAGGAGACTTTTGGCAGGTATCGCCCCAAATCATCGGGGCCCTTCAGAGTCCGGTCACGAGCTTCCAGAAAAAATGCGAGTCCAACCCCCGTCATAAGCCCAACCAGAAGCCCCAACATGATATTTAACTGCTTCTTGGGCCTCACGGGAATGGAGCTTGGCACGGCAGGATCGGCCAGATATACATTGGCAGTCCGTAGGCCGGCCGAGAGGTCAGCTTCTTTCGTCTGCTTGAGGAAAATGTCATAGAGATGTTGCGTGCTTTCCGCCTCTCGCTCAAGGATTCCGTAGTCGACTTCATACTGCTCGAGCCTGATTTTCTCCTGTCTATGACGACCCGCCGCTTCTTTAATGACCCGTACCCGACCACGCGCTGCGTCATAGTCATGCTTCACTGAGTCAAAGATTTTCTGGACTTCTTGCCGGATCCGTTCACGAAGATCTTGCAGCTCTGCCTTTGCATGAGCCAACTTGGGATGAAGCGGGCCATATTTTTCCTCCAGCTCGGCCACCTGACCTGAAACCTTGATCTCTTGCCCTCGCAGCGTTTGTATAAGCGTGGAACTCAGCACCTCGGTCGAAGCATCCAGGCTCGACCAGTCTACCTCGATTCCTCCATGCTGGTCGGTTCGGTTGCGTAACACCGATTCAATTTGTTCCAAGCGAGACTTTGCTTCGGCCTGCTTCATTTCCGCCCTGACAAGTTCTGAGTCCAATTCGGTATGTGTATGGACCGCCACCGTTTGCCGCTCATGCCCTCCCATCAACCCATGCTTGACACGAAACAGATACAGGGCCTGTTGAGAGGCTTCGGCTTTCTTACGCAGTTCATCGAGATGGGTGGTGTACCACTGCGCTGCATTGTCCTTCGACATCGCGTTCAACTCCTGAGTGCGTTCGATGTAGGTCGAAGCCAGCGTATTGGCGATACGGGCGGCAAATTGAGGATCCTCGGAGGTCGCAATCACATG
This sequence comes from Nitrospira sp. UBA2083, assembly GCA_002331625.1. Classification (GTDB taxonomy): domain Bacteria; phylum Nitrospirota; class Nitrospiria; order Nitrospirales; family Nitrospiraceae; genus Nitrospira_D. The sequence goes on from DCZN01000127.1 coordinate 62,628, forward strand.
GGCCAGTCTTGCGCCGCGAATAGGCACAATCTCGATCGCCTCAGAAAACCGTTTGAGCAATTGTTCCTCAACTTCTTCTTTCGGCACGACGGTCTCCGCGTCAGCGGCGGGCATGACGCCGCCTACCATCGACCATAGAGTTGACGGTTTAGGGTTATATTCCGGTTGCTCGGACAGCCGAAGGAGCTGCGCCGTCCGTTGAAACACATAGTGGCTCTTCATCAATTCGAACTGAGTCTGAAAGTATTCTGGGGAAATGTCGCTCTGACGGTAATCTCGGTCCTTTTCCAGACCACTCGGTCCCACTTGCTCGACAACCACGGTGGCTTTCGCCTGATACCGCGGTATCTGCATGAAAGACCAGACCGCCACCCCCCCGGCAATCCCCGCGGCAATTGCGATGATGAGCCATACACGCCGCCGACAGGCACCGACATAATCAACAAGGAGACTTTCAGGGCCATCACCTTGGACTGTTTGGAGCGAAGTCATACCCTCATCGCGATCCATGTATTAATCCTCGTTTCAGCAGGTTTCAGGAGAACCCTCTTTCTCGAGCAGGTCAGTGTCAACTTTCACATACAGACCGGCGACAGGCAACTTGCTGGGCCGCTGTGCTCCACAAGGCCGAGGAGCAGGACTGGCGTGAGGTGTCTTAAGGGAAAGTCTTGAGAACGTAGAAATCCGTGTTGCGCTTGTGGCGTTAAGCTCGTCCGTCTCGAAAGAGCCTTCCAATAGGAGCCATGTGAAAAATGTGGACTAAAAGAGCGTTTGCGCGAACAGCATGAAGGTGTTTGCCTGGTAGGTAAACTGAGCCAACGTTGAGCGTCTGTCCTCAAAAATATATTGGGCACCCACTCCCACCCATTTGACAGCTTGATAATTCAGTCCAACTGCGACGTTCCTTAAATCCTCGCTTCTATCGGATGCGCTTGTTGTGCCATCAGAACTAAAACCTTGAAATTTGTCGCGCTCATACCCGAGATTGAGATTGAATGTCGTGCGGTCGAATACTGCCTGACTTGCTGTCAGGTTCACGCCGGTTGCTGTATAGAACAGGGAACCGCTCGCGACCGTCTGCTGGATCGCCCTGTACAACTGCAGAGTTAACCTCAAGAACGGTGTCGCCTGCCAATTGAGCTTTCCCATGACATAGAGATTACCGTACGTATCTTTATCCCGGAAAAAGCGACTCAATGGTGGAGGTTGATTGACTTGTGCGCGCGAAAATTGCACATGTTGGTATCCGACCAGAATCTCTCCAGAAGTCACCTCACTGACATTCCACGTCGCTCCTCCGCTAAACGTATAGATGACATTGTCCAAATTCTTGTTCTGGTCATAAATCGATTGCTGTGCACCAACGGTAGCCCGCAGAGACATTGTGTCTGTGACGTTGCGAGAGAACATCAGATCAGCTCGATTCGTCAGCCGATCTCGAATAGGGCCCTGGTCATTATTCAGATACTTCCATCGAAGCGTTTCTAGAAACAGCCCCACACTGGACTGCGCCCCAAAATACTCCGCATGCCCCGTAAAACCATCGGCTGTCCATTTGTTCACTCCGAGCCGTTGCGTATTCACATTATCCACGGCCGAGCCTCTAGGATCATGGCCGAGCTTATGCGCACCTTGGAGATCGATATTGAGCCCGCCTGGAAAACGGAACTTCACGGCACCTAGCGCGGTCTGATCCTGCACATTGTTTGATGTCGTGCGCGAATAATATTGAAGATTGGTACGATAATCGATGACGAAGGAGTGAAATCCTCCAAACGGCAATCGGGCTTGGATCCCGGGTGAAAGAGTGGTCAGGAAGTCACTGGTTTTGTTGTTGTTGGTTCTGAACACATTATCGGTGTACATCTGGGCCACCCCCATGTGAGGGTGCAGCCGGATCGGACCTACCAAGACGCCATTGCCCGGAAGGGCTTCCGACAAGCCTCCTGGAAAAATGGAATAATAACCTGTCATGGGCCACTGTGGGGTCAAGTATAGAGATCCGACAAGTGCAGGATTAGCGAACTGCGACAGGAGCATTGTCCCTGATGCACCAAATATGGATCCGCTACTGACCGAGGAAGTGCTTGGTGGCCCGGCTGGTTGAGCCAGCGTCATTTCTGCAGTCGCTAGCGTTCCAACGATGGTGAAGGCACACGCGATTACCTGAGAGGAACGGAACAGGACTGCCAAATGCCCATGATGAGCCGGATGCTCGGATCCACAAGGAAGATGTCGCATAGATCCTTATCGAGTCTATCGGAAATGAATGAGATCTAGTGCGATTCCGTGTGTGTGCGGCCCAGCGTCTTATCCAATTGATGAGTAATTTCATACACCCTGAAAACGCTCGAACCTTCGCACGTGGAGCCCGTCGCTCCATGACGGCGTGTCACCGACAAACCATGTGCGTACTCACACTTCCAGCTCTGTCAACTCGTATGTTTCATTCAGGAGATCCCACCAGCTTCCATGAACGCAGAAAACCAACAAGGGATCGTTGATTTCATCGCCCGCCCACTGCCTCACACTCTGTCACCGCAAGATTGAAGTCCGGAGAGCGATTTTTCCATCTACTGGTACGCAGCCTCTGGTGAATGAACTCTCGTCGATTAAGTTGGTATCCGCCTGCCTGCCGATGCTGTGATGAAGATATGAGGTTACTCCGTAAGCACCACTTCGCTGGCCCCAATGTGAATGAGCGCCGCTTGCTGAATCAGAGCGGTGCGGATCACCAACCCTTGATGCTTCGTCCGTCTTACGAATTGTCCACGAAGACCAGCAAGGGGACCACGCATCACTTCGACCCAGGTGCCCTCAACGTAATAATCACACGGTTCGATCGTGCAATCAGTCGACGCAACCCGTTGGAACACGGAGATCTCTTCGTCCTCAATGGGTTCCGGTTTTAAGATGCCAACAATACGCGCAACCCCTGGAGTTCTGCGAATGGCAAGGCTATTGTCTAACGCGAACCTGGCAAAGCAATATCCACGAAACAACGGTAATAGCGTCCACACCTTTCGGTCAGACCATTGACGCTGCTGTCTGCTTAAAGGAAGAAACGGCTCAATTCCCCCTGCTAGCAAACGGTCCCGAACCTGTTTCTCTTGGTGACAGTGTGTATGAAGGGCATACCATCGAAGCTCGGTCTCACATGCTGTTGTATCGGGTGGCCTCACCATCCACTCCACTCTGCCTGACAAGCGACACGCGTAGCTTCGCTCCGTATGTCCCAATCATTGTTCACACTGTAATAGAATCAAATGACCCTACGCAGTATGTCTTATAAGCCCTACTATCTACTAGAGTCATATGGATCCGTCAAGCTGTAAAATGACCCTCCATATTCTCTTAGTAACCGTGCCTATGAAGGGCATACCATCGAAGCTCGGTCTCACATGCTGTTGCGTCGGGTCGATTCACGATCAACCTTGCCTGACAAGCGATAGGCATAGCTTCGCCCTATCTGTCCCAGTCAATATTCCTGATCGATAAGGATAGGTGAGTCTAAGCAATACGACTTACAATTACTGCTATCTACTAGAGCGTAATAGCCCTAGTCAAGCTGAAACGTAACCCTCTGTCGATTTGGATCTTATCTGAAACCGAACGCAACCAAGCAACCTTCCGGGCCAGCGGCCCCATCACGGATATTGCGTCGCCGAGCATGGGATATCATCGTCCGTATTGGTGGGAGAGGCGCCCTAGCGGCTTCTGGTTAAGTAGCCGATCGCCAGCAAGACGTGGCCTACCGTCAACTCCGGATCCAACCCTGCGACTTCCTCCAATCGACACCATGTCGCTCCTTGCCGAATCGCAGACAGAGCTTGCTCAATGTGGGCTTGATCATATGGTGAGGCTGATAGTCACCATGCATCCTTCTGCACCGTTGTTCGGGTGCAACACAGAGCGTAGCGATCGCACCGTTTGAACGAGGTGTGTGACCTGGCCAAGGGACAATCATTGCCAGCCTTCGTTCCTGAGGCAGGGATGTCACGAGGAGTCTGCGGTTGATCATCCTCCCCAGAGCCGCACACCTCTTCGTGGAACCAGGTACGTTAGAACAGGTGACAGAATAGGTGGAAAAGTGGGGTACGCGGTATCCGACTTACGTAGCCATTCTCAATCCAGTAATTCATGTGATCCACGGATTTCTCACAATATCCATGATCATCTTCGCCGCTTCACTGGCATTCACCGTCGTCGTATCGATCTTCATCTCTGGATTCAGCGGCGGTTCGTAGGGGTCTTGAAGACCTGGAACGGTCGACGATTCGCCTCGCCGGCCTCGTTGATAGGTGCCCTTGTAGTCACGCTGCATGGCCAGTTCCAGCGGACATTCAATCGCCACTTCGATGAACTTTGGAATGAGGCCGCGAGCGAAGTCACGGTATGCGCGCTTGTTCGCTGTCGCATCGAAGATGACCGTGACGCCATGCGAAACCAGCCTAGCCCCCATGAACGCCAAGGCCCGGTAGAAGAGATCCCGCTCCTCTGGTGAATAGGTCGGCGTCGGCGTGAGGATTCGCCTGACCGTATCGGACTCCAGAACTTCGACAGCGAGCTTCATCTCCTCAAGCTGAGGCCTGAGTGCTGCGACAATGGTGCTCTTACCGGATGCCGGCAGCCCTGTCAGCCAGATGGCGAACGCTTGTGGTCGAGACATGAATTCCGCCATGCTGTCAGCATTCAGTATGTGGATTAGTCCCTCGCATTGGCTGATAGCCGAATGCTAAATGCTGACTGCTACCAGCAACTCACACACCACAGTACTCATTCACCCGTTCTGGCTCAAAACGTGGGACATCAAGCACATTTTCAATGAAACGAAAGAGACAGCGTCGGACCTCAATCGACAGATTGGGGTACCAGAGCGGGCTGGCCACGACCAAGCCGCGAAAAGCGAAGAATGGCGCAGCTGTTTCCATCACTTCCTTGTCGTGACTCGCTTCCACATAAGTGTCCCAGAACGATCGAAAGAGGACCTCGAACGGCCCCTGCAACTTGCCCCGGCTGATCAGCGAGTTGAGCAGATAGTTGATGGTCATAGCCGTGATGTCGTCGGCTGGCTCGCCCCATTCTCCTCGTGACCGATCCAGCACCGCAAAATCCGTCCCCGTGCGGAACAATACATTGTACGGATGGAAGTCCCCGTGAACCTGTGCAAGGCGATTGGCCTTGTCACGGAGACGCCATCGCCACCGGTTGCAGGCATCTTCCACCGTGCGTAATAGCTCGCCGGTGATGAAGCCACAGCGCTTCGGATAGCTGTCGGTCAATCCCATGATGCATTCGCCGTGGCCGATCAACTCGCGCAGCCGGCGCTTGTACAAATCTGCGTCCCGCCGTTTTTTGGCATGGATCAGCGCCAGGTACCGCGCGAGTGCGATTGTTCGTTGACGATCCAGCTTGCGCAACGCTCCGCCTTTCATCAAGTGTTCGAGATCCGCGTGATAACTCGCCCCATCAGTCCATTCATTCAGGACGAAGTATTCGCAGGCTTTCGCAACGGAAAAGAGCGTCTGTCTAGCATCGAACGCACCCACATCGAGCGCCTTCACATGGCGTGGCAGGCGCCCATACGAATCATAGTCCCACAACATCGCCTGGGCGCGATCAGCCATGTGTTCGTGTCCGAACGGGCCTGGCTTCATTGTTTCTAACACGGCTGACTGAATCCGCCGCCCAATTCGGAACGTCAGTTTGACCGGCGTTCCGTATCCATAACGCTTCTGCGTACCTTTGGAACTCTCTTTGCCGATGATTCCATAGGATAAGAGCCGCGTCTCCGGTCCAAAGTGGGTCTTCAGGTAGCGTTCCAAGGCTGGCTTGCGCAGCGCGGGCATACTCTCACCTCTCGCAAATCACGTTCCACCGACGTCCCTTTCATTATCACCTTACGCCTCACCCTTACTCCTCCCTCTCAAAAAACTGATGCATTGAGCTCCACCTGTTAAGAACTCACTGTGGAAAAAAGCGCCACATCGGTCGTGGTGCAGCGATTGGAGTAGGATAAGAACTCGTCGAACATCAGGCCTGCACCATTCAGAAGATCACATCTCAGCATCCTTCAGAGTGGGCATATCGTTTGCGACATCCGGTGAGCGAGAGGAACTGAACTGTCAGCCCTGTGGAGGCACAATGAAACTGGAAATCGAAAGTCGCAATGTCGCCATGACCCCGCGATGGAAGGCCGAGATCGAATTCCGCATGGGAAGCTTAATACAGAGGCACAAAGACGTGATCCACGGACGGGTTACGTTGATCAAGAACCGGCACCACAAAAAACTTACAAATGTTGCAGAGGCCCTCGTCGTGGCCACGCTGCCAGGACGCCACACCGTGACAGCCAGAAAGGAAAGCAAGACCTTCGAGGAAGCCATCAGGGCTGCGTTTCAAGCCGTCAACATCGAACTCCGCAAGCATCGAGAGAAACGCGCCAAGACAGAGGTACGCATGCCACCTGTGCCGCCTTACCGCGGGGTGGTCTGCAAACTGTTCCCCAAGGAGCGCTACGGCTTTATCCTTAAAGAAGGAGGCACGGAGGTCTACTTTCATGCGAATGCCTTGAAGGGGCTCACGTTCAAGAAACTGGAAGATGGCACTGAAGTCGTCTTCGGCATAGAGCCAGGCGACAACGGTCCGCAGGCGACGGTCGTCACGCTCCCACAACCGATGGCCGTGAAGGTATCCTAGGGCGATGAACGTCGATAAATTCAAAGTCCCGGCCTCCATGCTGACCCCAACGATCGATCCTGGTCAGCTTGGTTTCGAGGATACGAGCGAACTCGAGCCCCTGACTGAGATCATCGGACAGGAGCGGGCTGTAGAGGCTCTGGAGTTTGGGCTCAATATGAAGAGTCCGGGATTCAATCTGTATGTCTCGGGCCCTGTCGGTACAGGGAAGGGTACTGTGATTCGGCAGATGGTTCAGCGCATGGCGCGAGCCGCCCCCGCTCCGTCCGACTGGTGTTATGTCAACAACTTCCAAGACCCCTCTCAACCAACCTGTCTCGCCCTACCGGCTGGACAGGGTGCATCGTTCAAACGAGAAATCGCTGGATTTATCGAGGGACTGCGGCGTGACATCCCCATGGCCTTCGAGAGCAAGAAATATCTGGACGCCAAGGCCAAACTGCACGACGACATCGATGCCAAGAAAAAGGCGCTCTTTCACGAATTGACGGAACACAGCCGAACACGCGGATTCGGCTTTGAGGAAACCTCGGTCGGTTTCGGGATTGTGCCGCTCAAGGACGGTCATCCCATGACGGATGCCGAGATCGAAGCGATGACCGAGGAAGACCAGCGGGACCTGAACGAACGGCGCAAGACCCTGGAAGGAGAAATCCGCGAGTTCCATGTCCAGATCCACAGCCTCGAAAAAGAAGCCGAACACCAACAGCGCCATCTGGATCGCCAACTGGTGACAAATATTTTGGAGGGCCGCTACGAAACGATACGGCGGACCTACGAGGACATACCGGCAGTCTCGACATTCTTGGAGCGTGTCCGTAACGACATTGTCCATCACTACAAAGATTTTCTTCCGCGCGACGGCCCTACGATTGCCATCCCAGGTTTGGAATTCAAGCGCCCCGACATGTCGCGCTTTCTCGTCAATCTCATCGTGCAACACGATCCGACGGAAGGGGCTCCCGTCGTCGATGAGTCACACCCAACCTATACCAATCTCATCGGCAAGATCGAACGGCGAGCCCATATGGGGGTGATGTACACCGACTTCACGGAGATCCGGGCAGGAGCTGTGTTGCAGGCCAACGGCGGCTACCTGATCGTGAACGTCTCGGACATGTTGCGCCAACCCTTTTCGTGGGATGCGCTTAAGCGGGTGATCAAGACCGGCGTGGTGAAGATCGAAGATCCTGGGGAATTCTACGGATTTTCCACGGCCGGATTGAGGCCGGAGTCGATCCCGGTAAATGTGAAGATCATCATGGTCGGGCCACCCCTGCTCTACCATCTCCTTCAAGCCTACGAAGAAGACTTCGGGAAACTCTTCAAGGTGAAAGCGGACTTCGATACCGAAGTGGTGAGAAGCGAACGGCAGGACCGGCAATATGCCAGATTCATCGCGAGGCTCTGTCGTGAGGAAGGGCTCCCGCACTTCGGGGCCGATGCCGTCGCAGAAATCCTCCGCCAGGGGCTCCGCTTTGCTGATCGCCACGACCGACTGTCCCTCCGCCTCAGCCTCGTCAGCGATCTCATCCGCGAAGCCGGGTACTGGGCCAGGAAAGAAGGCCATGTGTTTGTCACTCGAGCCGACGTCGATGCCGCCGAGACGCATAAACGCCATCGCTCGAACCTTGCTGAACACTGGATCCAAGATGAGATTAAAGAAGGCACGTTGATGATCGATCTCGATGGCGACGTGGTCGGCCAGGTCAATGGGCTCTCGGTCCATCAGCTCGGCGACTATGCGTTCGGCCGGCCCACCCGGATTACGGCTCGCACCTATGTCGGCACCAAAGGCGTGATCGATATCCAGCGGGAGGCGGAACTGGCCGGGACGATCCACAGTAAGGGGGTGCTGACCTTAGCTGGGTATCTCGCCGGCAAATTTTCCGGGTCGCATCCCTTCGCCGTGAGTGCCTCGTTGACGTTTGAACAGACCTATTCAGAAGTGGAAGGCGACAGTGCTGCTGTGGCTGAACTCATCGCCATTCTCTCCAGCCTCGCCGATCTGCCGATCCATCAATGGCTGGCCGTCACCGGCTCAGTGAATCAGCTAGGCGAGATCCAGCCGATCGGTGGCGTGAACGAAAAGATCGAAGGGTTCTTCGAGTCCTGTTCGCGCAAAGGATTGACCGGCAAACAAGGCGTCATCATCCCTGCCCGCAACACGAAGCATTTGGCCCTGCGTCGCGACGTGGTGGAGGCCGTCGAGTCTGGTCATTTTTCCGTGTATGCCGTGAACTGCATTGAGGAAGCGTTGGAGTTGCTCACCGGCATCGCCGCCGGCGAACGAGGGCTCGATAGAACCTACCCGCCCGACAGTGTGTTCGGCCTCGCTGCTCTGCGCCTGGAAGAAATGGCACAGGCTGTGGCGCAATGGAGCGACGGTGAGGAGAAACCGAGTGGGCACATCATCACGGAACCGTAGCTGTTATTTGTCTGTGAGTCGATATTTTTCAATTGCCAGACGAGCGATCTGTTTCCCCATCTCGGTTCCTATCTTGCCGCTGTTCCGATAATGGACGCCATCATAGAGACGTGCATGCGGGACTTCCTGCATGAACTCATCGATACTTGTCCAGCTACGCGAGACTCCACCAGCCGCGTTGCTCGTGGTGGTCAACACAGGGGTTGGCTCATTCCCGAGCTCTGCTTGCAATATCGTACCCACGACGCCAGACGTGATGCAGTGTGCGCAAGGATATTCAGGATGCATGGGTGTGTCAATGAATGGAACCCAGGACTCGTCTCGTTCAGTTGCATCATTGTTGTCGAGATCACCATTTCGAATGGCGGTGAGTGGACGCCAGAAACCGTAGTGATATTTCGCATCAAATACCGCGATCAAGGCATCATCCGATGCTTGTGTCACCGCTGCAAAGAGACGTGCATTCCGCGTCACATCCCTTCCTGGACGATTTGCCACCGAGCGCACGATGCCGTGGTAAATAGGCGGCATGACTTCTTCCCAGAAGCGCGCAATATCCGTCTGTTCTGCCGTGCGCTGTCGGCTGTCTTTTCTGCCTAGCATTTTCACTTCATTAAAATCACGCGCCCACACTTCGCTGCCAAGATCCGGCGGTGGTCCAGGACGAAACTGCGCGGGATCGGTCATCAACCAAGGCTTCCGATACCTCCATTGCGGCGCTTCTGGTATGACCGTGGGCACATAGGTCCCTGCCGTCGTGTAGGGACGATACGACTCTCCTGCTGCCGCGCCATCATCAGCACGCCGTGACAGAATCGCCGCCACCGCTTGTTCAGCGATTGCAATTCCGGTTGTCTTCGCCGGTCCATCGGCGATTGTTGTCAGAACAGTCTGATAGGCGCGGTCGATCTCTGCCTGCTGAGATGAAACGAGCTTCGTCAACATGGCACGATTGGCCGCAGCGACCGCCGCTTCCACTGACGCCCCAGGAGCCACCTCTAGTTTCAAATCGCTGACGGGATACCGTTGCGTGATGGCATTCACAGCCTCATAGACCGATGCTTGGACCATCGCTAACGCCCGCTCCGCAGGCAATGGCCCTATTCCCGCTTTCACCACGATCGCACCAGCCTTCTCGTTCCATTCGGTGACGGCATCCGCTCTGGCATCCGACAGTCCCAACGTAGTGAGGAACAGGGCGACGAGGCCGGCTCGCAACATCTGTGGATAGGCGATCATCATGTGCATGGTATCTTTACCCTCGAATTGTGACTTGTTTTCTCATCAAGCTTTCGCTGATCAAGCCGTACCGCAGCAATCGAGCAACTATCGTGCTTGCAGCGTCGAAACGAACCCACGTGCAGTATCTCTATAGCCCTCATTTGTACCATTGCACACTCACTGACTGAGTAAAGAAGTGGGGACAATATCCTCATGACCGTCTATTTGCTTAGACAATCTAGAGAAAATTCACTCTACGATCTCTACCTTGGTCTGAGGAGGGACAGAATGCCCTCCTCAGACCGTCTCCTATACCCAGACACGACTAGCTCATCGGCTGGCTGGAGGAATAGCTCGATCCTCCGGTGCCGATGCGTTTGATGACATCCACCTTTTGCCGCCCGTCCCCTGCCATCCGACACCCATTGCTCTTGCTAACGGCATATGTCGATCCACCCGTTCCGATGCGCTCGATGACATCTGCCTTCCTCTGCCCCCCTCCCCTCAACTGACAATCGCCCGCCCCGTCTGGCTGGTTAGAGGAAGAGGTCGATCCGCCATGTCCGATCCGCTGCTCAATGACACCCCCTCGGTTTTNNGTCGGCGGCGAAGCTGGCTGGTGCATTCACCACGCTGGTAACTGCCATCATTACCATGACCCCAATTATCATTGCGCTCTTGCCTCTCATGATCTCCTCCTTCTGGTTTGTGCTCTGCCGCGGCTCATTCCGCGTGCTTGAGTGCAAGGTAGCTCCTGTTTTGAGATGAGTCTAATTGATAGCGTCAACTGTCGTGATAAGCTTTGTTTATTGAACGTGGATGCCCGAGGGGCGAACGAGATTCTCAATGGCCTGAATACTCGTTCAAAGGTAGACTGCCCCATGGCACGAGGGCTTACATCACGTGAGCGCAGGATCCGTGCGAACCCACAAACTGAGGGGAGCAACTCGACTGGTGGAGCAGGGAGAAGCTTTCAGAAGGAGAGCGCAATACCTTCGACTCGATGAAAGCGAGTGAAACAGCACGGCACGGCCAGCAGGCTCAGAGGCGACTCACGGTACGCGCAGGACCATGGAAGAAGGTGGAGCCGAGCGGACTGTCCCAACCTCGCTCCTGGATATCAAGGTCGGCTGCTCAGTGATGCAGGAGTTGATCGCGCTTGCAGCTTTCCTCTGCCAACATTCGCTGACCCACTGTGGCGTCGGTTGGGATACGAGCCATACAGGCATTCATTGAATCACCTTGTGTACCGGCGGACGAACGGTTGGCGCTTTTCGCGAGGGCCGTTCCGACGATACCTTGATGAAGCTTTTCACTATCCTGACAACTTTGTTCGGCAACCAGCCTCGCCCCTTCGCTGGAATCGTTCGAAATCTTGGCAAGGCATGCTTTCAAGAAGTCCGATGGCCCAACGGGGGCTGCCTCGGGAGGAGCCGACGACATCGATGGAGCTGCCGACGTTGGTTCCACGATGGTCTGTTCCGATGCACAACCTGCCGCTCCGAACAGATAGATGAACCCGATGAGGATCGCTCCAACCGACATCCTGTTCATAATCAACACTTCTCCCCTCTGGTGAACATGCGAGAGATACTGCAATTCGCCCTCTATAACGAACTCTTCTTCGTTGGGCAAGTCTTATTATGGCCCTATGGTGAGACGTGTTGTCCTAGGTTCCGTGTCGCCGCGTTTCCTTGAACCATATATACAAACCTGGTGAGAGACACGAGTTGAGAGAGCGGGAAGTCGTCCAGTATGATGGCTGACATCTCTTCCGTCGCAGTACGATCAGAGCAATCGCGACACATGACGTGAGACGATTCCCTCAAAGGGCGGGTGGAACGGAGCAATTAATGCGGTGGGTGAAGAGAATTCTGATTGGACTTGTCATCCTCGGCGGCCTCACCTACCTGTACTACACCGAGGTGAAGCCGGTCGTCATCTTTGGATTGCGGTCAGACTATGCCCATGCGATTCCCCAGCAAAAGGTCCCCGAAGGCCTCACGAGCTTGAAAGCGGAATCCTGCGGAATCTGTCATACCGAGATCTACAACGAATGGAAAACCAGCATCCATGCACAGGCCTATACAGATCCCTTCTTCCAAGCCTATTGGACGAAGGACAAACACATCTGGGTCTGTCTCAACTGCCACACACCGCTGGAAAACCAACAACCGACGTTGATCAAAGACATTCCACGCGACCGGGTCGAACGAGCCGTCCAAGAACCAAACCCACATTACGACAAAGAGTATCAGCAGGAAGGCGTCACCTGCGCGGCCTGTCATGTGCGGGATGGCACGATCCTGGGACCGTACGAAGGCGCCAAGGCTCCCCATCCGACGAAATACGATCCGACGTTTCGCACTCCGCAACTGTGTCAGCGCTGTCACAGCGTCGTGGGAGGACCGGCGCAGTTTTATAACGGAGGGCCCTGCGGGACCTATCCCGAATACGAGGACGGCTACTGGAAGAAAGAACGCGGCTTCATCTGCCAGAGCTGCCATATGCCTGACATCGAGCGGCCCGTTGCAAACGGCAGCCCCGTCCGGCAAGGTCGCCAGCATCTCTGGCGTGGTGGACATGATCCCGCGATGGTCAAGCGGGCGATTGATGTAAAGGTCGTGGCCGACCCAGCTGAGCCGAAACCCGGCGATCACGTTCGAGTGACGTTAACCCTCGTCAACGCAGGCGCGGGGCACAAACTCCCGACAGGGGACCCCGACCGCCACTTCACGGTCGAATTTGCTGTCGAGGACCAAAATGGGAAGGTGTTGGAGAAACAGTCGGACACGATGGGTCGATGGATCATGTGGCAACCGGCCATCGTCGAGCTGCACGACAATCGGCTCATGCCATTAGCCAGCCGGGAGTATACCTTCGAGTATCAAGTCCCAAGAGAAAGCGCCGGACTCAAATTGAGCACGAAGATTCGCTACCACATCCAGACGGAAGGGCAGCACCAGATGCTCATCGACAAATACGGCCTCACGGCGAAGGACCCGTACAACTTTACCGTCTATGAACGAGCCGCGCCTTTGGCCGGCAATCTTGCTGCTGCTTTTGCGCAGAGCGTAGCTGAGACACACCTTGCCTGTGCCGCACCTCGTCGTGGTTGAAGACAGACTATCCAGAAAAGTCATTGGTTGAAGAGAGAGTGAATCATGAAACAACGTGCTCGATTACTCGCGATTGTATTCACGGTTACCAATGTCATTTCCATGCCACACGCCTATGCTGGCCCAGAAATTTCCGGCATTCCAAGAGAACCAGTTGATAAAGCCAAGATGGAAAAGGCGAGATTATCCGCACAACTCTGCGGCCCAGGATGGAGGCTGTCGGATGATCGGGACCATACCCCAGCAAGTTTCTTGTGCATCCCTATCAAGCCAAAAGTACAATGCCCGCCGAATACGCAGGTGCTTGAAACAGACTATTCAATAGGTTGTATCCCAAAACCACAGTAGGCAAGCACCTGACCACGAACCGTTTGCTGGGCCCGTCTGAAATCACGTCATCGAAGTGCGGTGTAGAAAACGTATCAGCCCCTCAACGTCGGATTGAGAAGCACTCTTCGAGGCGGGCTTTGATCTGATCCCGCACCGTTCGAAAGGCGTGATGTTGTTCTTCGTGAGATCCGGTTGCAGCGGCTGGATCGTCGAAGCTCCACTGAACCAGATGTCCACTGTGGGGCCAACGGGGGCACGACTCCTTGGCTCGATCGCACACCGTAATGACATAGTCGAAGGCTTGTTCAGTGAATTGTTCCATGCTCTTTGAACGTTGGGCTGAAATATCGATACCCAGTTCCTGCATGGCTGCGACGGCGCCAGGATTCAGACCAACTGGATGCGTCCCAGCACTGAAGACCTCATACCGATCTCCCGCCAGATGGCGCAGGAGCCCTTCCGCCATCTGGCTCCGAGCCGAATTTCCCGTACAGAGAAACAAGACGCGCTGTCTCATGAACAGCAGGTGGTCGAGCAACAGGCCGCAGGACTGGCCTCCGGTTTCGTCGCCCGGACAAAGCCGCTCATGAACTTGCCATCGACGAGCGGTGCAATGCTATTAAGATCGAGATCAGTTCCCTCAAAGAGATCCCGCGCATCTGTAGCCGTATACACCCTGGTCGGCTCGATCGAAACTCCTTCGAACCTGGCTCGTTTGAGCTTCACGATGTAGTCTTGTTCCTCCAATGCACCGGCGACACACCCCGCCCACAGTTCGATGTTGCGTTGAATTTCGTGCGGAATCTCTCCCCTCACCACGATGTCCGATACCGCCAGCCGCCCACCCGGCTTAAGCACCCGAAAGGCTTCCGCCAGTACCAGATCCTTGTCGGGCGACAGATTGATCACACAGTTGGAAATGATGAGATCAACGGAATTGTCGGGTAACGGAATATGTTCGATGTCGCCCTTCAAGAACTCCACGTTCGTGACGCCGGCCTTCGCCTGATTCGCTCGCGCGAGCTCTAACATTTCGTCGGTCATGTCCAGGCCATACACCTTGCCGGTCGGCCCGACCCGCTGTGCGGAGAGCAGTACATCGATGCCGCCCCCTGAACCCAAGTCCAATACCGTTTCGCCGTGAGCAATCTGCGCCAACGCCGTCGGGTTCCCGCAACCCAACGACGCCGCCACGGCATCGTGAGGCAGCGTGGCCGCTTCGTGGTCGCTGTACAGATTGCCGGTGATGGGATCAAGTTGTCCTGCCTGCAAGACCGTCCCCGTCCCGCAGCAGGAACGCCGCTCCTGTTTCTGCGCCTGCAAAGCTGCCTGACCGTATCTGGTCTTGATCTCTTCTTTGAGCGTCTCTGCATCACTCATCATTGACCTCCAATCAAGAAATGTTGATATGTAAGGGCTAAAAAATTAGCAACAGCGGCCTGCGGAGACTGCCGACCTTGCTGCCTTCTTGAGAGAACCCACCAACTCTTCTAGCTCTTCAATCGCCTGAGCACTAAGCGAGTAATACNNTGACTTTGCCGCTTTCTTGAGAGAATTCACCAAGTCTTCCAGTTCTTCCATCGCCCGAGAACTCAGCGAGTAATACATCCACCGCCCCTCCCGACGATCCTCGACCAGCCCTGCATCCTTGAGGACCTTGAGGTGAAACGACAGCCGTGACTGCGCCGCCTTCATCGAATCCATGAGCTCACAGACACACTGTTCTCCGTCTTTCAAACGATCCAGCAGCTCCAAGCGAGTCTCATCCGACAGCGCATGAAACAACACCACAGCTTTCTCGGTTGAGCGAGCACTGGCAACCATGGATCACATATATAACAACAAAACTTGATACGTCAAGAGATGGGGATTGGATGAGTCACCTGAGCCGTACGACCTGCGGTTTACAAAATTCAAATAGCCCTATCTCAGACAACCTAACTCCACAAGAAACAACGAATCAGGCCACCCCCTGACGTGGAAGGAAATCGGGCCAGTTTCTCCTGTCCTGGTAGCAACGTGGTGGCAGGTAGTGGTGCAAGAGCGGTAGGTTTGAAGACACTACAGACTCAGTGGCTATACGTCCCGATCTCGTACAATCGTTTCCCACTCAATTACGTACAGAAGATCAAGAGAGAAGCGAACAACCGATCAAAGAGATCGGACAGGATAGTTCTGCCACGGTTTAGCTACAACGGCAATCAGTGATTTTCAGCAAACACTTCTGGTTCTGTCAGGGAATTCGCCTCGTTATTGGTTAAACATTCGCGTATTCTTTGAGAAGGTCAACACCACATGAATCTGGCAGTCTTTGGTGCATCAGGGGGTGTAGGGGCAGCAGTACTCAGTCTCGCACAATCACGGGGCTGGAGCGTGCGGGGACTGGTTCGACCATCGTCTCAATGCAAGGAAGAAGCGGGGGTTGAAATTATTCGCGGTTCCCTGGAGTCACCAACCGATGTGCTGAGGACCCTTCATGGTGCCCATGCCGTACTGTGTCTCTACGGACCGCGCTCTGCTCAGAGTAACCCTTTTTGTGCTCACGCGACTCTTCAGATCATCGATGGCATGCAGGGGATGGGGCTTCGCCGTCTACTGTGTCTTACAGGGGCTATGGTTGGAGTGCTCCCCTCAAATGTGAGTCTCTCCTTGCGGGCCATGGCTGCGGCCTATCGATACTGGTGCCCTGAACTTGCCGCTGATGCTTCTGAGCAAGAGCGTGTGGTGATCAACAGCCAACTTGATTGGACGCTGGTGAAGCCGCCTCGATTAACGAATAGTGCTGCAATGCATCTCATCCGTTCGGGACCGACGCTACCTGTTGGGCTGTTGAGCCGCATCAGCCGGAGCGATCTGGCAACTTTTCTGCTAGATGAGGCGCGGGATTCGCAACATCTTCAGGAGCGTGTCTATGTTAGCAATTGAGCCTATTATGCATCGGTTGGAGGAGGACTGCGGCCCTCCATGGGATGAAGATGTGGCTGATCTTCCCACAACCCAGGTTTGGCTTCGCACGTTCGACCTAATAATACGGAGACAAAAAAGCGGTTTGCGGGCCGCAACTATGCGCTAGGTTGCGGAGTCGATGCGAAAGACAGGATAGTCACCAGCAATCGCTTCAAACGCAGATGCCGGGTCTTGGTGCGAGACTGGGAGGTGCTTACGGCCACTGGTAGCAACCTGGCACCATGCCTTGAGGATGGGGGCTCGCTCTAGAGGCGGAATCTCAGTAAGCATCACGGGATACGATTGGCCACGCTTAATAAACGCCATCCCACCCGCTGCCCGTAGGTTCTGCACCCATTCAGAACCGTCTCCTAGCATTGAGACCAGATAACGATGCCCTTCGTAATCGGCAGCGACGAGGACAACTGAGTGCAGTTGGGCATTTCTCCGGTCTTTCACTTGTAATGTAACTAGGAGAGTAGAGGTTAAACCAAGGCCTGAGAGCCAAGCCCAGATTCTGTTATGAAATTTCCCGAAACGAGTCGGATGCCGCCCGCGATAAAACCAGTGAAGGTACCCGTGACGCTCGGCTGGGTCTTCGTGTGACGGCATCCGGACACAACAAGCGAAGAAGATCTTCAGGGCAAAAAACTTTATCGTTCAGGTCAATCCGGTGTATGGGTTGGATCTGCCGGTTCCTGCCTTCATCACACGCTATTTCGATCTATGAACAATACGCCACAACGTTTGTCACTGCAATAAGGTGCGATCACAGGATCTGATGCGCATAGGCATCACAGTCTTTCCAGATGTGGGTATCATCACCTCGCAAGTAGGAAGTTCTCTGGAGCAGGTGCAGTGCGTTCCACCACGCAATGACCGGATGTAGTGATGTGGCTCATAACCGCCAACATTGACCTGTGATTTCTTGGACCGCAGGGTAAGAGGTCAAGAATCCCTTGTTCAAATCCATGTTTCTAGACCTAGATTCTTAGCAGACCCCTTAGAATATGGAGCATATAGTGCTGCTCAATCGCTGATATGACACAGCATTTGTTAGGGATTTCTCCCTGTGATACGCTCAGTACACGCTTTCTTGGACCCCACCCACACCCAAAGAGGACGCTTATGAAGATGCTTCACATTGTCTGTGGGAAGAGTTTGGAGAACGAGATCTTGGCCATGTTTAAGAAGGTGGGAATTAAAGGATATACGGTGATCTCAGGCGTGGGAGGCAGCGGGGTGACCGGGACCGTTTCCTGCGCCAATACCTCGACCGACCATAACACTCAGACCAATACGCTGTTCATGGTCGCACTCGGATATGAGGCCACATTCCTTCCACAGATTGTGGTGGCACTCAAGGAGCTGCGTGCCAAACATATTCAAGGGCATGACGACCGTGAGATCCCCCTGAAAGTTTTCCTTCAACCCTGCGAAATTATCATGTAACCTCCGAGCACCGTAACCACCCGTCTGGCGTTCCTCGATTCTCCTCCTTGTCGACAACATGCTCAGTATTTCTCACAGACAGGCTTGCCTGAGCCGTGCGACGGCTTAGCGTGCTGATTCCGCTTGCGAGTGCCGTCAAGTTTACCGATCTCCCGGTGCCCGGCCGATGATGTGAACTCTTGGTCCGTAAGGCAGTGGGATCACTTCATCTCCCTGCGCCTCACCTCCGAGCACCCACTCACAGCTCTGGGACTTTGGGAATACCATACTGCTCCTTCTGCATCGGTTCGTCATAGAGGCCGATACAGCCGTGAGAAGCGGGGTAGCCCGGCAAGTCCCGTCCATGAATCCAGTACGACACGCCCTCGCGATTGATATG
The DNA here is from genome assembly GCA_002331625.1 of Nitrospira sp. UBA2083. GTDB lineage: Bacteria > Nitrospirota > Nitrospiria > Nitrospirales > Nitrospiraceae > Nitrospira_D. Next base: position 81,202 of record DCZN01000127.1, read on the forward strand.
AAATCGAAGTGCGTAATTCATCGGATAGGGATGATCGGTTCCTTCGACCCTATAGAGGCAGGATCGATGGGCTCGATGAGCGGCAGTGAGACGAAATTCCCCTGTTGGCGTTTCACTATGGCCGTTCCCTGAGGCGATCGGCACGGCGAATCGCAGGGTCCCATATTCGTAGGCACCAAGAAATTGCTCGGAGAGACTAATAAGGATGAACTGCTGGTCCAGTTCCGCCGCCGGATACACCAAAGGCAGCGGCGCGAAGTACTCTACGTCTTCGATGTGCTTCGGAACTTTGATCGACACTCCGGCAGAGACATGGCGTCGATCGATCCGATTGAAGCCCGCGACATGGACCCACTGCTCACCAAAGAGGGTTTCCAACGTTTCCCCCGGGTCGAAGCGTCCGGCACTCCCACTCGATCGTCGCATCGCTGGGATAGTGGACGCTGCAGGGACCATGCAATCTGATCGTTGGTTCTGAGTGCGCGAGAGCAGGAACGAGGACAATGCCGGCAAGTAGGATGCTCCACACCAACCGCAGCACTGTGGTGTACATGATGGTCGTGCGTGCAACCGACGAATAACAAGGCGGCCAACAAGGCCTCGCTCTCGTGCTTCGTTGTTCGTATCTCGCTCTTTCGATCCTGAGTTTCAGGTTTCACGTTCAACATTTCACGTTGTGCAGAAGCCAAACACCACAAACCTGAAACATGAAACTTGAAATCGTTACGCCATATGTTTCCGACATCGCAGATTGTCTACGACCAATATTGCGACGCCTTCATATAGCCGAACAACAAATCCCGCCTGGCTAGAATCCCGACCAACTTCTTATTCCGGACCACCGGCACACGGGTCAGATAGCGATCTTGGAACAAGTCGGCTACTTGAGCGAGTGTTTGATCTTCGGTCACGGTTACGGGATGAGAGGACATAATTTCTGTCGCCAGGACCTTCCGAAGGTCACGTCCCTCAATCATGGCTTGCAAGAGGTCGTATTCCGTGACGATCCCGACCAATGTGCCGTCCTCCTCCACAACCGGCAGACTTCCATAGTTGCGATGAGTCATCAGATGGGCAATCGTCGAGGCATCGGTGCGCGACGAGCACCGCGTGACCGCATCCTCCATCAACTGTCCGACCGTCAAGGCCTTCGGATCGTTGGCCTTCATGAAGAATTCCGTTTGTCTCATAAAGTCCTCACCGTTGTCGTTTTCCGCCGGTGGCGAGATAGGTGCGCAAGACATCGCGCCGTGCGATGATGCCGACGAGCTTATCCTTGGCATCCACGACGGGAACACGAACAAGATCACTGGCGCGTAGCACATGCACCAATGTCCCGAGCGTCATTTCCGGCCTGACTGAGTATGGGTTGGCGGTCATGATATCCTTCGCCGCAACTGTCCCGAGCGGATGACCATCGTCGACGGCCCCCAGGACATCATGCTCACTGACAATGCCGGTCAGCCTCCGCCCATTCTCTACAACCGGCACAGCCCCGAACCCCTCGATCATCAGCGAGGCAATCACATCACCTTTCGTCCTCAGGTGGACGAATTGCACTTCTTTCTCCATCACCTGCCTGACGGTCATGGAATCGAAGTCTTTAACTTTGACTTTCGCCTTGGCTTTCTTCTTTTTTTTCATTGCCCCTCCTTACCCGATGGTCCGACGTCTCTTCCTCCCTCTAAGTCCTCAGCAGTCCGAACCGGAGAGCCACGATCTTCTTTCCAACGAAAATGGACGACTTTCTGTTGATTTGGTTCAACCTTGATCCCGTTCAGCTGTTGCACGTAACCACTGAAGGTCCCCGACAGGTCATAGAGGCCCCGAGGGAGATCAACGAACAACCATGGGCCTTCCACTTGTTCAGGCGGAATGACGATCGCCTCCCCGCCTTTCGCCGGCTGAATCGTAACCCCAACGTGGGAAAGAAACGGCTTGCCGCCGGCCGTGAAGACAATTTTGAGAGGAAAGGGCGGATACTGAGCCGATCGCTCCTCCACCCCAACACCGGCACTGAAATACCGTATGGCCCCGCTGGTATACAGTGGCAGGGAATTGGAGATTGTTCGGCCCTCGGATTGCCATTCCAGCTGGACCGACTCGCCCGACTGAGCAATCTTTGCAATCATGGCTCCTTCGCCCGACGCCACCTGACCTACGAATGTGATTCCGATCAGCAACAACCAGAGACAAAGCTTTGCCATCAGATAGCTCCTTTCATCGACCCGTCGATGATGGGACTGCCATCTCACCTTGAGACAATACGCCCGATACACCACCACCCGATAATGATGCTCAGGAACCAGAGAACGCTCCACTGACGCTAATCACCACAGTTGAGTGACTGTCTCTGCTGCAAAACGCCGCATCGACCCCTTCCATAAAAGAAGAGTTTATCCCACTAACGCTTTGGTAATTGGCCGATTCTTCTCCCATCTTTTCCTGCTCTATAGGCACATCCAATGCAGTTCTGATACCTGACACGATTTCTGCGAAGCACCTAGTCCGTACGGAAGGAGACCAGCCATGCGGATTCTCTGCGCGGTCGATGGATCAGAACACTCACGGTGGGGGGTGCAAGCACTCGAGGCACTCGCCGGTCGAGAACCTGAGCATGTGGTGCTCTTACATATCGTTGATAAGCCAGCCATCGAGAGCGCCAAGAACAAGAACCCCGTCGCCGTGAAGCGTGCTCTCGCCGCCATGGAGAAGGCCGGTGTTATCGTGCTGCGCGATGCAGCACGATCGGCCCGACTCGCCCTCAGACAAGCCTCCACAGGATCTCGCACACAATTCCAGACTCTCCTCGCGCATGGTCCGATCGCCCACACCATCGCCAAAACAGCCGGACGGCTGAAGGCCGACCTTATCCTCATGGGGTCACGAGGCCTGAGCGACATTCAAGGATTCTTGCTGGGGAGTGTCTCCCGACAGATCGCCTCAATGGCTCCTTGTTCCCTGTTGGTCGTGAAACAACCTGTGACGACACTCCATCATGTCGCTATCGCAGTCGATAACTCGAAGCATTCACGTGCGGCCGCTAGATTTCTTCGATCTCGCATTCTTCCGGAATCGGCCACGGTCACGGTTCTGACTTCGGTGGAAAGTCCCGTCACAGACTTCGCCGCACGGTACCTCTCCGAATCACAACTGACTGAGTTGAAGCGACCGGCCATGGAACAAGCTACGACCTTGGTGAATACCGTGCGGGAGGAGTTCATCAAAGATGGGTTTCTCGTCGTGACGCAGGTCCAGATGGATCACGTGATCGACACCATCGTGAAATATGTCGAGACCAACCAGGATCAGTTGCTGGTGATCGGCTCGCGTGATTTGACGAAGAGTGAGCGGCTCTATCTCGGCAGCGTGTCCGAAAGCCTGCTGCGACATGCTCCCTGTTCAGTACTGATCGTGCGAGGCGTACGTGCCTGACTTCGCCTACCACGACATTCAGCGGCTCTCGATTGAGGATGTCCTGAAGAGACTTGAGGTCAGTCACAGCGGCCTCTCATACCCTGAGGCGCAACGCCGGCTGGCTCACTATGGAAGAAACATTCTGAGCGAACCGGATCAATTCTCTTTTCTCCGTGGGCTCCTCCGCCACTTTACCCACTTCCTGGCCATTCTATTGTGGATCGCCGCTGCGCTCGCCTTTTTGGCGGACTTCTTACGACCCGGTGAGGGGATGGCGACGCTGGGCTGGGCGATTCTCGGGGTCATTGTGATGAATGCTGGCTTTGCATTCTTCCAGGAATACAAGGCAGAACGAGCGGTCCAGGCCCTCCACCGCCTGTTACCGGACAAGGCTTGGGTCAGGCGAGATGGGCAATCGGTCGAGGTCGTGCGGAGCGAGATCGTGCCCGGTGATGTGCTCATCCTGGAAGAAGGAGAACGCGTGCCTGCCGACGCACGGCTCATCGAGGCAACCGGGATGCGAGTGGACAACGCGGCATTGACCGGGGAATCGAAACCGAAGCGACGGACGGCCGAAGCCACAGAAGACGGATACTGGCTCGACCTGCCGAACCTCGTCTTCGCTGGAACCACGATCCTCTCGGGGCATGGACAGGCAGTCGTGTTTGCCACGGGGATGCGTACGGAATTCGGCAAGATCGCCGACCTGACGACAACCGTCGAGACCAGCCTCAGTCCGCTTCAGAAGGAGATCATCAAGGTCACCCGGATCGTCGCCGCCATTTCGCTGGCGATGGGCGTCACCTTTTTTGTGATCGGCCTCTGGACAGGACTTGGCTTCTGGGTCAGCGCCATCTTTGGAATTGGGATCATTGTGGCGAACGTTCCCGAGGGACTCCTGCCGACCGTCACCCTCGCCCTCGCCATGAGCAGTCAACGCATGGCGAAACGCAACGCGTTGGTCAAGCACTTACCGTCCGTAGAGACCCTCGGCTGCACCACCGTGATTTGCACGGATAAGACCGGAACGTTGACGGAAAACCGCATGAAGGTGGACCGGTTCTACACCGATGGACTCATCATTGAATCCCGAGAGGGTTGTTTCTTCGCCCGCGGACGGTTGGTCAGCACTGCGGACGCCGAGCAGTGGAGACCATTTTTTGATGTGCTTCTCCACTGCCACAACGCCAGGCGAGTCCGTCAGCCTAATGGACACATTGTCGTCACCGGCGATCCCACGGAAGTCGCCCTTGTGGAATTTGCCGTCTCACACGGGCTGGCCCACCGGCCACCTTTACGACGGATGGGTGAACTGGCCTTCGACGCAGACCGAAAGCGGATGAGCACGCTGCATTGGGCGGAAGGACGGCTTGTGGCGTTCACCAAGGGTGCTCCGGAATCGGTGCTGGCGCACTGCACGTACCTCCAAGTCCATGACGGCACGACACCGATGACCTCCGACGACCGTGCACGCATCCTGAATCAGAGCCGCCTCTTCGCCGAACAGGCCTATCGGGTGCTCGCCGTGGCCATGAGGGAGGTCGCCCATCAACCCGAGCACATCGAGGTGGAGACGATTGAAACCGACCTGACGTTTCTCGGTCTGGTCGCCATGATGGATTCTCCACATCGAGAGGTCCCGGACGCGATCGCGAAGTGCCGACAAGCCGGCGTGCGAGCCATCATGATCACCGGCGACCATCCGCTCACGGCGCTGGCCATTGCGCGAAAGATCGGACTCGTGCCGGAGCAGGGCACCGGGCAATCGGCGGGATTCGTGCCGGTCATCGAAGGACCACAACTCGACACGATGAGTGATGACACGCTCCAACGGCTGTTGACACCGTCCCACCCCAACGAACCCGACCCGGTCTTTGCTCGGATGGCCCCTCGTCACAAGATGCGGATCGTGTCCACGCTCAAAGCCATGGGGCAAGTGGTCGCCGTCACAGGTGACGGAGTGAACGACGCGCCCGCGCTCAAGAAGGCCGACATCGGTGTGGCGATGGGGAGAGCCGGAACTGACGTCGCCAAGGAAATTGCGGATATTATTCTGCTCGACGACAACTTCGCAACAATCGTGAACGCGATCGAAGAAGGGCGGACCGTCTACGAGAACATTCGGAAATTTTCTTCTTATATTCTTGCCAGCAACGTTCCGGAAATTGTTCCGTTCCTCGGCTATGGATTCCTGGGGATGCCGTTGGCCCTCACGATTCCACAGGTCTTGGCAGTCGATCTTGGGACCGACATGATCCCGGCTCTTGCCCTCGGCACTGAACGGCCTCTTGCCGACGTCATGGATGTTCCACCAAGGCCGAAGAGCGAGCGGCTCCTCAATCTCCCGATCTTGTTGCGGGCCTATCTCTTCCTTGGTGCCATCGAAGCGGCCGTGGCCATGGGAGGATTCTTCCTCTATCTCTACAGTCAGGGCTGGACGTGGGGATCATCCCTGGATTGGTCCTCTCCATTATATAAACAGGCAACCACGGTCACGTTCGCCGGTATCGTCCTGGCACAGGTCGCCAACGTCTTTGCTTGTCGGTCCGACCATCTCTCGGTGACCCGACTTGGATGGTTCGCCAACCCGCTGATCTTTGGCGGCATCTTTATTGAGCTCACCATCCTTCTGCTCATCAGCTATACACCGATCGGAAACGAGATCTTCGGAACCAGCCCCTTACCTCTCTGGATCTTCGGACCACTCGTACTCGGCGCCTTGGCACTCTTGCTCATGGAGGAGGGCCGAAAGCTCGTCGCGAACCGGCGACATGGTAGAGTAAAAGCGGAATCAGCCAGGTAGCAAGCCCATCATGACCATTGATCCGCAGAAACCAGCTCGCCATGTTCCGATATCCGAAGTCGTTCCGCACCACTCCGGCACTGCCCCGACACAGCAACGTTCCGATTCGTTGACTGAACAGAGACTACCCGCCACGAGTATCCCGCTCCTTACGCAGTCAAGACGATCTCGTCTACCCTGGTTGATCGCCATCACACTAGGCATGCTGATCGGCGGAGGAGGATTCTGGTACTGGTGGAACTCGGCATCTCCCTCGGTCCAGTACAAAACAGTCCTTGTCGATCGAGGGCCGATCACTGCGGTCGTGACCGCAACCGGCACGATCAATCCCGTAGTCTCCGTGCAGGTCGGCAGTCAGGTTTCCGGCAAGGTTGCGCAGCTCTTCGCTGATTTTAATTCCAAGGTGGCAAAAGGACAGGTCCTGGCACAGATCGATCAGAAACCGTTCAAGGCCCGCCTGAGCCAAGCACGCGCCGCCGTGAAAAGCGCCAAGGGGAACCTTGGGAAAGCCAAGGTGATGGCGACACAACGCAAGCGGGAATTCGATCGCATGGCGCCTCTGCGACTACAATCGTTCGTATCACAAGCGGACGTGGATCTCGCCGAAACGAACTATCGAGATGCAGCCGCCAACGTCGAGGTGTTGCACGCACAACTCGATCAGGCCCAGGCGCTGCTAGCATCAGCAGAATTGGATCTCGGCTACACGACGATCTACTCGCCGGTGGACGGCATCGTGGTGTCCCGAAACGTGGATGTCGGCCAAACCTTGGCCGCAACCTTCCAGACACCGATTCTCTTCGTGATCGCCCAAGACCTCACCCAGATGCAGGTCAATGCCAACGTCAGTGAATCCGACATCGGCGGTGTGAAAGAAGGGACGGGAGCCACGTTTCGCGTCGATGCCTATCCCAAACAATTCTTTGATGGCGTCGTCACCCAGGTGCGCAACGCTCCGATCAACATTCAGAACGTGGTGACCTATGATGTGGTCATCACCGTCAGCAATCCTGAGTTGAAACTGAAACCAGGCATGACGGCACACGTCACGATCGTAACCGCGCAGAAAGAGAATCCCCTCCGTGTCTCGAACAACGCGCTGCGATTCAGAATGCCCAACATGCCCATCGACAAAAAATCCACGCGCGTCTGGCTGCTGGATTCGAGTCACCAACCGCGCCAAGTGGATGTCTCGACCGGCATCGCCGACTCTCTCTCAACAGAAATCGTGAGCGGCGAGTTGAATCAAGGCGATCCTGTCATCGTCGGCATCGAGACCGAAGAAGAACGGGCCCAAAAGAAATTACCGCCCGGCTTCGAACCGAGTCGAGGATTGAGATGAAGGAGGGCAAACCGCAATCCTCTTCCAGCATTCAGTAATCAGCTTCGGACCGGATTCCGAGTGCTGACGGCTCATAGCGGACAGTTCACGGCTACTCGCATGTCCTTTTTTTGGCTCACACTTCTATCCGCCTTTCGCATCCTGAGGCGCAATCCCTTACGAGCGGGTCTCACGATGCTCGGCATTATCATTGGGATCGGCGCGGTCGTGGCCATGATCAGTCTTGGCCAAGGCGCTACCGCCTCCGTGCAGGCTGAAATCTCAAGCCTGGGCACTAATGTGCTGATTGTGATCCCAGGAGCCACTACCGTCGGTGGCGTTCGAGGCGGGCTCGGATCTATCTCGACCCTGACGGTGGACGATGCAGAGGACATTGAAAAAAAGGTCGCTGGTGTCACAACAACAATGTATGGGTCGCGATCGATCCTCCAAGTCATCAGAGAGAATAAGAACTGGAGTACGGTTGTCTTCGGAACCACTCCGGTCTTTCCCGATGTTCGGAACTGGCCGATCGCCCAAGGGGATTTCTTCACCCAGTCAGACTTGGATTCAGCGGCCAAGGTCGCGGTCTTAGGAAAAACCGTCGTCCAGAATCTGTTTGAACCGGGGGAAGAAGTCGTGGGGAGTGAGATCCGCATCAGAAACGTCCTATTTCGGGTCATCGGCGTCTTGGCATCGAAAGGCCAATCGATTACCGGACAGGACCAAGATGACTTCGTCGTGCTCCCCTTTTCAACCGCCGAACGCAAAGTGCTGGGAACGAAATTCTTAGGAACCGTTGGGATTATTCTGGTCGCGACTGCAACCCGTCACGAAATCCCCGCAGCTGCGGACGACATCAAGGAACTGTTGCGGACCAGACATCGGTTGCACCCCTCCGAAGAAGACGACTTCACGATCCGTACCATGGAAGACATCGCAAAGACCATTGCCGGCACCAGCCGAACCATGATGCTCATGCTGATGAGTATTGCGTCCATCTCGTTGATCGTCGGTGGTATCGGCATCATGAACATTCTGCTCGTGTCCGTGACGGAACGAACGAGAGAAATCGGATTGCGGATGGCGGTGGGGGCAAAGCGCGCGCACATCCTGCTCCAGTTTCTCATTGAAGCCATCATCATGACGGCGATCGGTGGGCTGCTCGGCGTCGCAACGGGAGTTGGTATCGCCCACCTGCTTACCACGACGATCGGGTGGCCGGCCATCATCAACACCGAAGCTGTGGTCGGCGCGTTCCTGTTCTCTCTCATCGTCGGGCTGTTCTTCGGCCTCTATCCGGCCAACAAAGCCTCGAAGATGAACCCCATCGACGCGCTGAGATATGAGTGAGGCGATGCCGAACTATCGGTATGGCAGGGCTAGACGATGAGCACGACTTCCACTTGACCGGTGCGGCGGGCGACCGTCACCGCGACTTCATTCTGATGACGGTCGAGCACGAGATCAAGACGGGCAGTACCAATCGAGAGATTCCGAAGCTCGACTCGCTCCAGAAACGGCGGAAGGATGGGACGAACAAACTGCACCAAGCGTCTCGTCCCATCGATCTGCAAGCCCAGGCAGGCTTGCAACGCCTGAAACCCGGCGCCGGCCGCCCACGCTTGCGGCGCGCAGGCGGTGGGATAGCGCGTTGGACTTTCACCAGGGCGCCTGGAGAAACCGCAAAACAGTTCGGGCATTCGATGGAGGTCCAGAAACAGGCTGGCATCGAAGAGCCCGGTCAGGATCTTGATGGCCCCTTCTCGATATCCGTAGGCCGCCATCCCCGCCGCAATCAGCGCGTTATCGTGTGGCCACACGGACCCGTTATGGTAAGACATGGGATTGTACCGTGCCTCTGACGTCGCGATCGTTCGGATGCCCCATCCGCTGAACATCTCTTCTCTCAAGAGTGCCCGTGCGGTGCGCAGGCCACGTTCCTGTCCGGCAATTCCGCCATAGAGGCAATGACCCGCGTTGGACGAACGCACACGACAGGGTCGCCCCTTCCCATCCAAGGCCAACGCATAGGAACCGAGCTTCTCGCACCAGAATACGCGCTCGAACCGCTCCCGCAGTGCGGCGGCTTCCTTTCGCAAGCGATCAGCCTGATCGATCTCGCCCAGTATCTGTGCCAGACCCGCCGCCGCTTGTTTGGCTTGATACACATAAGCCTGAACCTCACATAACGCAATGGGTCCCTGCGCGGCCGTCCCATCAGCGTGGAAGACTGCGTCGTGCGAGTCTTTCCATCCCTGGTGGACCAGCCCATTGGCCGACTGCCTTGAGTACGTCGTGAAACCCATGCCGCTGGGATCACCGTCGTGATCGATCCACTGGAGGGCGAGTTCAATATGTGGCCAGAGCTTGGCCAGAAACGTGTGGTCTCCGGTGCGTCCGTAGTAGGCACCAGCGAGGACGATAAACAGCGGCGTTGCGTCGACGCTGCCATAGTACTTGCCGAAGGGGATCTCTCCGAGAGCGGCCATCTCGCCTTGACGCGTCTCGTGCAAGATCTTCCCCACCTCGGCATCTTGTTCCGCCCGAACTTCGGTCGCCTGGGTTGATGCCAGAAACCCTAGGACTCCTCGCGCAAGCGATGGATTCATCCACAGCATCTGAAGCGCGGTAATGATGCCATCTCTCCCAAATGGAACGCTGAACCAGGGAACTCCAGCATAGGGGTAGAGCCCTTCCGCAGTCTGTGAGATCAGCATATGGAGATCGGCAAGCGACCGGTTCAGCCAGTGATTGAATTGTTCATTCGCCGTATAGACATGAGCATTGTGAGATATAGCTTCCTGTAACGCTCGATGTGCCTCTTTGTGAGCACGTCCATAGGTGAGAAATACTCGGTTCCGCGGTCTCCCGATTTCACAAGAAATGGTGAGCTCCCATGTCAGGTCTGCATGCGGAGGAATAGAGGATTCAATGATGAAGCCGTCAGATAGCACCTGTTTCGGCGTGGGAGTGCATCGGACAGCGGTTCGTCGGATGACGCCATCGAGTCCCTTGTACCCGAACACCAGTCCGCTTTGTGAACGAACGGTCTTGAGTCGCGATCCACGACGTTCCCGCTGTCGGCCTCTCGCTTCGAAGAGATCGGCAAAATCCGCATCCAGTGTGAGCCTGAGCGGGAGCGGGAACTTTGTGACTCCGTAGTTATGAACCCGGATACGCTCATGATAGGTGCCTTGCCAGAGAAACCGAGTACGGCACAGATGGATCGTTCCACGCGATACGGCCTTTTTCCCGTCAACGATGAGGTCCGGGTTGGTGAGATCGACGGTGAAAAGAGCATTGTCCTCTTTCACGGTGGCGCTCAGCAGCATCGGACGTTGCCCATGCATCGACAGGTCGAATCGAGAGAGGAAACGCGTCCCTTCATGATAGAGGCCCTGCGGACCAGAGAGCACCTGGTGAATGTCACCGTATCGATCAAAGACGAGAAATGTCTCCCCTTGTTTCAAGACCTCCGTACGTCCATCCGTCAATGAGGAAGTGGCAAGAATATAGTATTGATCGTTCCATCGGATGACATCGTTCATGAATGGTTCCCTTCATTTCCAGCACGCACTCGGCTCATTCGTGTGGCGACCAAGGCGGTGACGAGCAGCACAAGCCCGATACCAAGCACGCCGGTTTCAGGACCTTGTTGCTCCGTGATCCACCCAAATGCAGAGATTCCGCCGATGGCGGCGGTCATGGCCCCCGTCCCATAGAGTCCTAATACACGACCAATCATATGACCCGGCGCTAGTTCCTGAATGATACCCCAGGCAATCGGCGTAAACGCACCCATCCCACACCCGATCAATCCCATCAGAACACCGGCGACGTACGGATCAGGTGTCCATCGCAGGCCGCTCAGAGCAAGACCGCTCAATACACTCGCAGCCATAATGAGTCGCATGCGATCCTTCACCGTCCAGTCGGTCACCCAGAGCAATCCGATGGACGTCAGCAACAATCCGATCCCAAGCGCCGACCAGAGATAGCCGACCTCGACTGGCCCGAGTCCAAGCAGCTTCCTCGCGAAAACAGGGAAGAGCGCTGTCAGCGCGCTGGTCCCGAACGAATAGAGGGCCGCGGTACCGGTTAAGAGTAAGAGCCCTGGTTGGGTGACAACGCCATAGCGAAATCCTTCAACCAAATCCTGCACCAACGTCGGTGCTGATGCACGAGTGGGAGCACTGGCTCCAGACTTGGCAAAGCGGACCGGTATGAGGCATACCGCCGAAATGAGATACGTCGCGGCGTTGATACAGAGCACTTCCTGCGATCCGTACTGAGCGATACCCAGACCGCTTATTGCCGGCCCCAAAATAATGCCGAGACTGGTCGTCCCTTGAAGGAGCGCATTGGCGGCTGTGAATTGCTTCTTGGGAACGAACTCCGGAATGGCGGCAGTCATCGCCGGACCGAAGACCGCCGTAGAAACGGCATGGAGAAACACCAGCACATACAACACCGATACCGTAAAGGATTCCACAGGGATGAGACAGGGGATCAACCCGATCAACAGCGCACGCAGGACATCGCTGGTGATCAGCAGGACTTTCTTCGGAAGCCGGTCGACATACACCCCGATAAGCGGGCCGAGGACAATCGGGGGGATCGTCTGCAAGAGGCCGATGATGGAAGTTTTGAGGGGAGATCCGGTGACGGCGTAGACGAACCACAACAGAGCCAGCTTGGAGACACCATCGCCTATCTGCGAGATGAGTTGTCCCCACCAGACCAGCCCAAAATCACGGGTCAGAAGCAGCGGACGGGACGCGATCGAGAGACCATCTTCGTGTGCTGCTGAAGATGTCGCACAGACCAAGGAGCCGGAGCGGCTCTGCATTAGCTCTCGCCCTCCAGCCGCACCTTCTCCGTGTTGACGGCCCGAACTCCAGGCACCTGGCGAGCTGCCTCTGCCGCTTCCAGTGCGAGGACTTGGAAACGCACCGACCCGTTGAGTTGAACAATGCCCTCTTCCGTCTTCACATCAAAGTTGGCCGCTTTCAATGTCGCGCTTTTTGCGAAACGTTCTTTAATCATGGTCGTCAGGATTTCGTCCTGTTTCTTCAGCAACGCCTTCGCCAAATCCTTTTCCAGAGAAATTTTATTCAAGACGGTCTTCACCCCAAGAACGGCCTGGGCAACCTCTGTTGCCGCGGCTTTTTCCTCTTCATTCGTGACACGCCCAGTCAGGGTCACTGTTTGCTGATCGTCCTCCACTTCAATTTCGTACCGAAACAGCCGTGAATCGCCCATCAGTGCCAGCTTGACCGACAAGATCAGGGAGCCGAGCGGCTTCTTGACAACCGGCTCCTTCTCCTTGGGTTCATTGGCATCTTTCTCTTTGTCAGCCGGCGGTTCGACTTTCGTGGTAGGAGCAGTCGGAGCCTGGGCCGGTAGTTTGGCATCCGCCGAAGGTTTGTGCGGAACAGCCTGGCCGTCAGATGCGGCCGGCGGATGTTGATGACGCGGAGTAGTTTTTTCCGGTGTGATCTCCTTGTGCTCGGTCGAAGATTCGGCTTTTGCCGGAGAGGTCGACGGCT
>DCZN01000127.1:94373-99000 GCA_002331625.1 Nitrospira sp. UBA2083
TGCCGGAGAGGTCGACGGCTTTGTCTCAGGTGAGGGCTTGTGCGGCGCAGGCGGATTCTCCGTCGCAGTCGGAGGCTGCGGGGGGCGTGGGGCCGCTTTCTCCGGCACCGCTTCTTTCTCCGGCGAATCCGAGAGTGCCGGGTGCACACCAATTGGTCCGACCAGCGCAAGACTCATCCCTAGTGCAATCAGCCCTCGTGATGACATGGTCATGGCGCAAGCCCTCCTCTTAAGCACTCATCTCTCGTGTGCATCGGTGCATTGTAACTCGCTATTGATTTTCTGTCATCTGCACAAAACACGAGAGCCCCCTGAATCTCAGGGGGCTCTCGGAATACCATGCCTCGGTCTTGGTGGGAACGGTCGAGACGGTGTGTTGCTCGGCGGCGGTTGCCTACGCAGCAAGGGAGCCAGGCGACGAAACGACCAGGCTCTGCGCGTGCGATTTATAGAAGCTGAACAACCATGCGGTTGCAGCCGTCATAAGAAGAATCAGGCTGATTCCCCCCAAACTGGCGGCAGGGCCGATGGTATCCGCGGCCCATCCGAAGCCGGCCATACCGGCCATGGATGAAGCCATGCCCCCTGTGGCAAAGCTGGTAAAGACTCGGCCCAGGAGATGTGTCGGTGTTAACTCCTGGAGCATGGTCCATACCAACGGAGTAAACATGGCCGTACTGCCTCCAATCACTGCAATCAACACTCCGGCAGCAACAGGAGCATCCAAGAACCCAAGCGCCGCGACGGCTACCCCTCCGATTGCCAATGCGCCGGACATGAATCGTAGACGCCACGACACATCTCCCTGCGTGACGGACGTCAGGCCAAGAGATGCGAGCAGCATCCCGACGCCGAGGGCCGACCACAGCCACCCAAGCTGGACCGGACCGACTCCCAACACTTCTTTCGCAAAGACCGGCAGAAGAAAAATGAAGGCACTGATGCCAACGCTATAGAGGGTGGCCGTCAACATCAGCATCAACACCGTTTTTTGTTCGACGAACACGAAGCGGAAACCCGCCAGTAAGTCACTGGCGATCCCGTCGGTCATCCCTTTACCGGCTGTGCGGAAGTGGTCAAACGTCTCTCGCACTCGAATGGGGAACAAGCAGAGCGCAGAGATAAAAAACGTCGCGGCGTCGATATAGAGCACATTTTGCGCTCCGATGAGCGCAATGCCAAGGCCGCTCACGGCTGGACCAACCAGAAGGCCCACGTTGGTCGTCGTCTGCATGAGGGCATTGGCAGCGACAAGCCGATCTTTTGCGACGATCAAAGGAACGGCGGAGGTCAAGGCCGGTCCGAAGACGGTGGAAAAGATGGCGGTGGCAAACACCAGGACGTACAGTCGCTCGAGTGTTAAGCCTCCCATCGCGTAGAGCGTCGGTATCAGAAGAATCATCAGCGTTCGGAGAAGATCCACTCCAATCATCACCGGCTTCTTACGAACGCGATCGAGGTACACACCAATCAACGGCCCCAACAAGAGTGGCGGGAGGGTTTGCAGTAATCCCACCACCGTCATTTTGAGTGCAGATCCGGTCATCTCGTACACAAACCAGAGCAGCGCCACCTTGTTGAGGCTGTCCCCGATCTGAGAGATCGTCTGGCCTGCGAACAAAAACCCGAAGTCCCTCGTCTTCAGTAACTCCCACCCACGAGCACGAGGAGTGGAGTGACCTTTCGTCGATTCAACCGCTACGTCAGACATGTCGGTTTCCCCCGCTTACCTTCTGCGTTGAAGTTTGTACCGCGACTCCGTCGAGAATCCGTTCGTACAATGCCACATAGTCCCGTGCCATCCGGTCGGCGGTAAAGCGTTCGTCGAATGCCTCCCGGCAGCGCCGGCGGTCGATAAGGGACACCTGCCCGACGGCCTCTGCCATCTCATCCAGAGTTTCACACACAAAACCAGTGACCCCGTGATCGATGATTTCCGGAATGGATCCTCGTCGGTAGGCCAACACCGGCGTTCCACAGGCGAGCGCTTCAATCAACACCAGCCCGAAGGGTTCTGGCCAGTCATAGGGACAGACCAACGCCATGGCATTTCCGACAAAATCGTTCTTTTCAGCATCGGAGATCTCTCCGACGAATTCGATCAAGGGATGATTGAGTAACGGTTCCACGGCAGCCTCAAAGTACGTCCGGTCGGCAGGATCTACTTTGGCGGCGATCCGCAGCGGGAGACCGGACCGTTTGGCGATTTCAATAGCTTGGTCCGGGCGTTTTTCAGGAGAAATACGGCCTAAGAATGCAAGGTACCCATCGGCCTTCTGATGGAAGGTATAGAGGTTGCGCGGAAGCCCATGATGGATGGTCCCCGCCCAGTTGGCCCAGGGAAGCGGTTGGCGCTGTGCGGCCGAGATGGACACCAAGGGCATCTCGATGAACTCACGAAACACCGGCTCTAATTCGGGAAGATCGAGGCGGCCATGCAATGTCGTCACCATCGGAACCGCATTTCTGCGGGCGACGGGAAATCCAAGAAAATCGAGATGTGAGTGCACAATATCGAAATTGCCGGTCACTCCCAGGGCTCGTTCCTGTTGCATGATCAACGGGGCATCACGGTTGAAGATGCCGGTGTTCAACCGGAGCGCCTGCGGGCAAATCGCTTCGAGCCGAGCAGACGTTTCCGAATCGCCGCTGGCAAAGAGCGTCACATCATGCCCCATGGCAACCAACTCTTCCGTCATGTACGACACAATTCGCTCGGTCCCTCCATACAGTTTAGGCGGGACGCTCTCCCATAGCGGTGCCACTTGTGCGATTCTCATGAGCCTTTCCTTCCTCCTCTGGTCATTCAACCGGTTGTTCTGTTGTTCGCTTACGTGAGAAGTTATACAGGTTGGTAATTCGTGCTCGTCCGTATCGTGTTCATTGATGTTCTGCGCGCAGCCATGAACTGATTTGTTCCACCTTGTACGATCTTCATCCTACTGATTGCGGCTTCGGTCACTCAACGGACAAAACTTCCTGAACCACACGTCAATATGTCCACTCGGGTGCCGCTTGACTCTCTATCCGTCTCATGGTTGGTCTAATGAAACTCACATGAGCATTCGACGCTGCAGTTACTCGAGGTCGTAGGCCTAGTGATTGAGCCGCGCCTCTTTGACGATTTTTTCTTCCTTGATCTGCTCCAAAAATCGATCGGGAGGAACGGGGGGGGGAAGGATCTGCACCTCCTGCCAGCCTTCGTTCAACACCCCCTTGTGGCCATCCATCTCGCGCAACCACTGGTCGATACTCTCCTGCGTAGCTCCTTCATTGAAGGCGACCCAAAAGAGAAAGGTTTGGAGCTGAATGTTTGACCGGTTATCGGCTGCCTGCAAGGAATGTGGGGGTTGCACGACATCTGACGGGCGCGTCGTCATCGCGTTCCCATGGCCCGAGACGACGGCTTTTGACACTTCTAATCCGGCCGCCTTGAGCTTCTTCTTCAACTCCTCATTGTCCTGCTCCAACCCGACCATTTTTTGCGACAACCGGTCGTTCGCCACGGTCAGGCTGTGAATCTCAGCCTCAAGCTGCTCTTGTTCTGACAATGCTTTGCCCATGAGCATACGAGTCATCTGCCTGACCTCGCGGACGGATCCTTTCTGCTGCCTTTCCAACTCCTGCCTCACGGTCAACATGTTGGACGCAACGTTGTCCTCAGTCGATGACAACTTCGTTATCGCCAACTGCAACTGCGCCATGTCATGTTGTTGCGACTTGATCGTATCCACGACTTTCGATTGCATCTGTGCCAACTCGCCCAACTGCTGCTCCAACTCCGTGACTTCGGCAAGAGAAGCCGCCCGTGGCATCTCTCCTTGCGTAACAGGAGCAGCGGCACGCTCAGGGGCCATCCAAACCACAATTCGTTCCGCCGCCAATCCTACAACGACGATCGCGAGCAGCACCTGAGTCACGGCTGCGACCCGAATGCCCGATAGCATCGTCACCGTCGAAGGGCGACTCTCGGAGTCGGTTAAACCGGCAAGGGTCTTCCAGATACGCTGCCAGCTACTTGAGACAGGCATGAACATGGCGGTCACTGATCCGCCTTGAGCGGTGTTATGAACATGGAGTTGGATCGTATTCCCTGAAAGCGGAATGCAGGCGGTTCGCAATCCATATTCTGGAGCGGCAAGACCGCCCAACAGGACGCCGTCCTCAGATCGAAGTTGGACGGTATCGATGCGGGCTTGAGTCTGAAGCTGGAAGGTGGTTTCAGCCCCTCCTCCATCCAGCGCCCCTACCCGATGCTCATTGACAAAGACGTGGATCGGATCGGATGAGCCGCAGGCAGAGCGACGAGCGCGGACGTTCGGACGGTCGATCAGGCATGCACGGTAATCCTCTAGATCTCGATCCTGTTCCATATCTTCCTCCTCCGCCTCCCGTTACATCTGCCGATTGGGGCGTTTACGGGCGCACATGCAGATCTACTCTCGGCTTTCCTATCGATTTATCTCCGTTCTGACCAAGATCCCAGACAGTTTGAATGCAATCCATACAGAGCACCAGGTGCCACAGCCGATAATCACAGCCATATCCTTCGGACAGCATCGCTCCCCACTGACTGCGGGACAAGCAGGGGTAATGATCCGGTTCACTCTTGCGATAGTGGGCTTGT
>DCZN01000127.1:99027-99382 GCA_002331625.1 Nitrospira sp. UBA2083
CGAGCCGCTCAGTTTCGTGATGAAAGCGTTGGGGTTGACGCTGCTGCTGCGTCAGAAGTTCATCCAACTCCGCCTCAGTCATACCGATTTCGTCCATCGCCCGTTGCCATCCGGAGTCTCGCCAGCGCCGAAAATTTTTGTAGATGCGCTGCCCCTCCGATTCATTCAGACCTGCATGCGCTATAACATCTCGTGGGCCCATTCCGTAGCAGTGGTGATACAACGCAACCAGCGCGTCACGGCTGATCACCGCCCGAGCCACGAGCCCATCAAGATACCGACCGAGTGGTGTGAGTAAGTCAGGGTGATAGCAAAAGGGATCCGGTTGGCTGTGCTGTTTGGCGACGAATGAATC
>DCZN01000127.1:99412-99880 GCA_002331625.1 Nitrospira sp. UBA2083
CACACAAGAAACCGTTCGAGGTATTCGGCGCCCCAACGTAAGACGAACTTTTCGTGCGCGACGTCGTCGGCCCACTGGCCTGTTTCCCGCAAGAACCGTTTCGTAGAGTTGGTCGCCCGGTCCAGAAAAACCGGGAGAGCTTGAGAGACGAGTCGATCGAACTCCTCTGCGGTCGATACCACTTCATCCAGCCGGATCATGGTTGCCGTACGGTCAGACATCATCTGGTCTCTCTTGGCGGCAGGCTGATTTTCCGTCGGAGGCATTGTGCCTGTATCGAAAGAACATGCGCATTGGACAAATCCTGCCACCCATTCGCTGTTTTTGTCCATTGCTCCGATCGCCGTTCGTTTGATAGAGGCTGTGAGACGGGTCGTGCATAGGGCGCGACTGAGTACATTTACTCATCACCTTTTCCGTTGGAGGTTCGCATGAACCAGATCATCGGATTGATGGCATTGGCGGCAT
>DCZN01000101.1:0-265 GCA_002331625.1 Nitrospira sp. UBA2083
AGCGACATGATGTTGATGCCGATTTCCATGAGGTACATGGGGATGAAGGCCAACAGCACGGCGATGGGTAGGGTAAGGATCGGGATGATAGCGGAGCGGACGTGGAGTAAGAACGCTATAATCAACACCCCGGTCACGAGCAACTCTTCCAGGAGACTTTCATTGGCCGTGGCGATGGATTCGTGGATCAAGTCGCTGCGGTCGTAGACCGTGACCACCTTGACGCCTTTCGGCAGGGAGGGCTCGAGGTCCTTGAGCTTGGCTT
>DCZN01000101.1:393-17154 GCA_002331625.1 Nitrospira sp. UBA2083
AGAATCGGCGTGCCGTTCTCGTTGACGCCGACGGCGATCTTCTCGATGTCTTCCGTCTTCTTAATGTATCCTCGCCCCCGAATGACGTACTCGATCCCTGAAAATTCCACGACCCGCCCGCCGACATCGTTGATACTCTCGCGAATCATTTCGACGATGGAAGGGAGCGACAGCCGATAGGCCAGCACTTTGGTCGGATCGAGATTGACTTGGTACTGGCGAACGAACCCTCCGATGCTGGCCACTTCGGCGACGCCTTCAACGGCCCGCAACCAATACTGGAGGTACCAGTCTTGGAAGCTGCGCAGCGAGGCAAGATCTTGCTGCCCTGATTCGTCAACCAAGCCGTATTGGAAGATCCAGCCTACACCGGTCGCGTCTGGGCCGAGCTGTGGCGTGACACCCTCCGGCATGCGACCGGATAGTTGATTCAAACGTTCCAGTACTCGCGAGCGCGCCCAATAGATGTCCGTCCCGTCTTTAAACAGGATGTAGACGTAGGAATAGCCGAAGTCCGAGAAGCCACGAACGACTGTCACGTTAGGAGCTGACAGGAGCGCGGTGACGATCGGATAGGTGATCTGGTCTTCGACGAGGTCGGGTGAGCGGCCAGGCCAAGTCGTATAGACGATGACTTGGGTGTCGGAGATATCGGGCAACGCATCGATCGGCGTCTGCCACATGGCCCAGAGTCCGACGGCAGACAGCGAGAAGACGAGCAGGAAGACGATGAAACGGTTTCTTGCGCTGTATTCGATAATCCGTTCGACCATTAGGAACGTGCCTCGTATTTTGTGAAGCGTGAAGCGTCTGAATCTGAGCACGAGATATGCTTCACGAGCGACGTTTCACGGGTCACTTCATGCCGGGCATCCCACCCATGCTCTCCACGACTGACTTCAGCCGGCTTTCGCTGTCGATCAGGAAGTTGGCCGAGGTGACGATGTGTTCGCCTTCTTTCAATCCCGTCAACACTTCAGACCATTCGCCGGTCTTCGCTCCGGTTTTGACCAGACGCGGCTCGAGCTTCCCACCGCCCAGATGGAGAAAGACGACTTGCTTCTGGCCCGATTCGATGATGGCTTCTTGTGGAATCGCCAGACGATTGCCCAAATTCACCCGCAACTCCACGTTGCCATACATGTCCGGTTTGAGTTTCTCCTCTGGATTGGCCAATTCGAACCGCACCTTGGCTGTGCGGGTCTTCGAGTCTAATGTTGGATAGATGAAACCCACCTGTGCGGTCAGGACTGTGCTCGGATCATAGGAGAGGGTGACGGAAGCCTTTTGCCCGGCCTTCACGAACGAGAGTTCGTATTCATAGATGTCCGCCAGGATCCAGACGCGGGACAGGTCCACGATGGTGTACAGCTCTTGGCCCGGTTCCACATGGGCTCCTTGCACGACCTCTTTACGAATAACACTCCCGGCAATCGGTGAGTGAATCGGCAAGGTCTTCCGCACCTGCTTCGTCCGCTCCAAGTCGTGGATGTGTTCCTCGGAAATATCCCAGAGGTGCAAGCGATGCCGCGTGGCTTCCAGCAGTTCTTGGGAGCTACGGGCCACATCCGGGAATTCGCTTTCGCCGAGCTGTTTACGGCCCTGGAGTGCCAACAGGTATTCCTCCTGGGTTGCAACCAAATCGGGGCTGTAGATCGTAAATAGCCGCTGGCCTCTCTTCACATGATCCCCGAGGGCGCTGACGAACAGCTCTTCGATCCACCCGTGAAACTTGATGGTGACCTTGGCAAGCCGGCGCTCATCCATGGCCACGCGTCCCACCGTTCGGATGGTTTTCTCTAAGGGACGGCGGATCACTTGCCCGTACTTCACGCCGATCGTTTGCAGTCGTTCCGGCGGGATAGTCACGATCCCGGAAATACCCTCCGGCTCGTGGGTAGACTCCCTTCCGCCAGACTGTTTCGCTGGAGTCGGTTTCTTCTCTTCCTTCTGCTTCCCCGGCATCTCCATGTCGGCCATCCCGCTCTGTTTGGATTCCGCCGGCAGAAGCATCGCGGGGCGCGATAGCAGCCACGCCAAACCGACTACCGCGAGGAGAAGGAGTAGACCCGTTCCGACATGCCGGCGGCGACTCATGATCTCGGTTTCCTTTCCGATCCATCCAACGGTCCACCAGTGACAGCCTCAAGCCGAGCCAGCGCTTTTTCGTGATTGACCATCTCGCTGTGCAATTCGAGTTGGCTGTCCTGCAGCGTCAAGAGACTGTTGAGCAGCGTCAGAAAGTCCACTTTGCCCACGGCATAGCCCGCTTGAGCCGCTTGCAAGCCCAGCGTCGCCTGGGGAATGATGGCGTCGCGCAGAATCGTGATGAGCCGTTCGGCTCGCTGCGCTTGGACGAAGCCGTCTTTGACTTGAAACAACAGATCCTGTCTGGCGGCGGCAAAGTCTTCACGGGCACCTTCGAGATTAGCCACGGCCTCGCGCACGCCTTGCTTTTGTTTTGTTCCATAAAACAGCGGAATCTTGATGCCCACCATCACTTGATAGCCGTTATCATTGATCTTGTCGTTGCGAATCCCCAGCGCAGTCACATCGAAGTCAGGATAGTATTGCCGCTTTGCTAACGAGACAGCGCGTTCGGAGCGATCGATGCTTTTTGCCGTCGCGAGTAGGGCGGGCGAGAAGTCACTGGCCAACCTGTTGAGTTCCTGAAGAGTGAGTGTCAACAGACTGCTGTGTACTTCTTCCGGAGTGCCCAAAGGACCGTCCGGTGGACGATTCAAAAGCCGATTGATGGCCGCGTGAAGACTCTCCTTCTGCTGATCAAGGACGGCCAGCCGATCCAAGACGCGTGAAATTTCGACCTGAGCTCGGAACACATCCTGCTGGGCGGCTTGTCCCACGCCGTATCGAGCCTTAGCCGTCTTCTCGAATTGCGTCAGTAGCGCCTTATTTCCCTCCACGATGTCGATGCTCTTGTGGACGAAGTGCAGGTCGTAGTAGGTCTGCTTGAGCGTGGCCACCAACCTTAGTTGGGTGGCGTTGTATTCCTGCTCCAACCGTTCGGCGTCACGTTGCGCTACTTCACCCTTCAGCTTAAGTTTGCCCGGAAAGGGGATGTCTTGCCCAACCCCGTACATCACTCCTTCCACGACCGGAGGCACCATCGGCATGCGTTGATAGCCGAGTTGGAGACGAGGATCCGGTAGGGTCTGTACTTGCGACACGACCGCCTGAGCCCCTTCCCAGCGTTCATGCGCTGCCTTGATCTCCGGACTACGGGCAGCTAACTCCTCGATGAGCATGGAAAGGGAGAGTTGGCCTTCGTCCGCCAAAGTGGAGCCCGTGGTGCCCAGCAGAAGGGAAGCAAGGCTCAAAAACGAAGCAGTCAGAATACTGCTCAGCCTTCCAGACAATTGGTGGAATGATGAGTTCACAATGACACCTCCAGGTGATGTCGAACGGATGGATCAATGCCCGCTCCGCGCACGTACAGAGCGGCAGTGAACGAACTGGAGGTGTGAGATTAAATTCGAAGGACCGACGAGGAGGCTATGGAGATGGGCTCAATGGAAGAAGCACTGCTCCAGGACCACGGTCCCGAGATGGAGACGGTGGGAGCGGGTGCGACAGAGCCCAGCAGTACCGGCACCTGGGTCAGATCGCTGGTTGCCGCATGTTTGAGCTGCCGTGCGGGCGATGAGCTAGCGGATGGCGGACACATGATTGTGCCGTCCATCGGGCAGGTCATGTGACTCATGTCTTCAGCCAGCTTCGCGATGTCGTTCGCCAGCGACAGATCCGGCACCGCACACATGGCACCCACGACCTGGCAGAAGGTAAAGAACAGGAGGAGAGCTATCCCACGCATTTTAGTCTGGTGCATCATAACAAGCGCTCAACGGCTTCCACTCTGTCGTATCCGTAGTGGGCTAGTCAAGTCCGCTGAGGCACTTGTCAGAAAGCATCTATCATGCCAAGAGCACGCTGCACGAAAAATCTCGCGATGTATCGCTGTCTTCAATACTTATGGTGAACTGTGGTGGGTTTATATCGATCTTCTTATAACTTGCAACGGTGGGGCATTTCAGGACAGTTAGGAGCATGATGGACTGTGGCGAATTGCGTCAATCTGTATGGAGTTTTCCGGGTAACCTGATCATGGAAACTGTAGCCACGATCAGAAGAGGCCGCAATGCCACTGACCGTCCCGCCTTATCGGCTGCTGTTCTGGCTGAATACATGCCAGCCAAAGAAGTGGCGGAGCGAGAATTCCTAATCATGAGAAGCTGACAAGCCTGTCTGCCTCCCACTGAGCGCAACGGTCAGTCAGTGCGTATGAATGGTTCGAGCGAGCACAGGACGCATCACTACTACAAATGTCGCGAGTGCAGAAAAAACCGCACCGGCGTAGAAGGTGACCGATGAGCCAAGTTGATCCCACAGAAGACCCGCGAGAACACTGGCGATGAGCATGGCCAGCCCGCTTGCTAAATTGAATAAGCCAAACGCAGTTCCACGCAGATCAGCCGGCGCCGTGTCGACGATCATTGTAGAGAGTAAGCCTTGCGTGATGCCCATGTGTAAGCCCCACAGGCATACACCCAACAGCACGATACTCCAATGATCGTATATGGCCAACACCAAGTCAGCTCCGATCAAAACGATGAGCCCAATCACAAGCAATTTTGTGTGACTCATACGGTCAGAGAGTTTGCCAAAGGGGTAGGCTGAACCGGCATAGACGAGATTCATCGCGACCATGATGAGCGGGATCAGTGCCAGGGGTATGCCTCCCTGTTGTGCGCGGAGCACAAGAAACGCCTCACTGAATCGGGCAAGGGTGAAGATAGTTCCGATCCCGACCACCCACCAATAGGCTGCTCCCAAGTGGGTAAGATTCTCCCACCGGATTGGGTTGACCCTACCGCGATCCTGCCGAGTTGCCGGTTCTTGAACACCGAACGACAAGAGTACAACCGACAGGATGCCAGGAATCACCGCGACCCAGAACACTGCTCGGAAATCATCAGCCCAGAGCCACATCAATCCAGCTGCGAGGAGTGGGCCGAGGAAGGCTCCGATCGTATCGAGGGTCTGCCGCAGTCCAAAGGCCGCACCGCGAAGGTGCGGTGGGGCGATGTCGGCCACGAGCGCATCTCGCGGTGCGCCGCGGATGCCTTTGCCGATCCGGTCCATAAGACGAGCGGTGAGCACCATACCGAGACTGGTGGCGATGGCAAACAATGGCTTCGTCATGGCTCCTAGGGAGTAGCCGAAAACAGCGAGGGCTTTTCGTTTCCCAAGATAGTCGCTGAGTGTGCCGGAAAAGACTTTCACGATCAGCGCAAGGGACTCGGCCAGGCCTTCGACGATCCCCACTGCGGTGGTATTGGTTCCGAGGGCCGTGACCATGAAGAGAGGAAGGAGGCTATGGATCACCTCAGACGAGACGTCCATGAAGAGGCTGACGAATCCGAGAAGCCAGATTCCGCTTGGGAGGCGTTGTGTGGTGCGGTCTGATGACATGGAAACCGTGACACAGTCTATTATGAACAAACGGCTGGGAATGTTACAATTCCAAGGGCAGGCGAGCAACACTATGAATTGATGGGCTTGAGCAGTTGTGGTAGGTTTACAAGGTAATGCAACCAAAACGAGCGATGCGTGCCTGGACTCGTGCAGCCGTCCTGATGTGGACGTCCTTGTGGATGCTGGCAGTTCCCTTGTTCCATGTGCATCCAGAGGCCGACCATCGGCATGGAGAAGTCGGGCATGTTCATGGCGGGACGGTCCATACTGTCTGGTCTCCGGACCTCGACTGCGAGTATGGCAACCATGGGCAGGCCGTCGGGGGGTATGCACAACTCGCGCACGTGGGTGACGGCCATCCAGAGTTCGGCCTGTCACTCCTGACCGATTCAACGGATCGAAAGTCACTCAAACCGTTTCTGATACCGATACTCGGGCTCTCGTCGACTGATGTTGTCCGAGACGAGCAACAGAGTATCCGAATCCGGCAGAGCCTCTTGGTGCGTTCAGCATCCTTACCACTCATCCACAACATCGCCTTTCGCGGTCCGCCCCGTCTCCTCGCATAGACGCGCTATCCGTTTCCCGATTTTGGATCGTTACCGATATGCCTTGGACGCACAATCCAGGGCGGTAGGAGAATTACCATGATGGCTTCCTGGAGGACGTCTTCCCCAGGGTTCGTTCTGGGGGTTGCGATGGCCGTCGCAGCGGCTGCTGCATCCGTCTCGTGCCAACCAACACAAGAGGAGTCACAGAAGCCGGCGCCGCAAGAGACACACCTATCGACACACGCCGGTCTGATTGAGCTGCCGGATGGGAGTCCCATGCTCGCACAGATTCACACGGAACGAGTAGAGCCCCGTCCCATGCGGATGTCGTTGAAAGCGCAAGGGGGAAAGATTTTGCCCAATGAGAACCGCTTGGCGCACCTAGGCCCTCGAGTGCCGGGACGCATTGTTGCTGTCTATGCCAATCTTGGGGATCGGGTGGAGACCGGAGATCGGCTCCTGTTGCTCGATAGCCCTGCGTTTGGTGAGGCTCAGTTGGCATATCGGAAGCGGCGGACTGCGATGCGGGTGGCGGAAAAGGCCTTTGAACGGGCCAAGGCGCTCTCGGCTGAGGGGGCGATCGGGATCAGTGAATATCAGCGGCGTGAAGCCGAGCACGAAAACGCCAAGGCTGAGCTCTACGAAGCTGAAGAGAAACTCCATTTACTCGGGATGGGGGAGCGGGAAATTGAGCGGCTGTCGGCCGATCGGCTGCCCCATGCCGAGGTAGCCCAGGTGTTTTTGCGAGCACCATTTTCCGGTGAAATCATCGAGCGGAATGCGACGGTCGGTGAAGTGGTTGATTCGAGCAAGACGCTCTTCACGGTGGCGGATCTCTCCACGGTGTGGGTCAGGGCGGACTTTCCGGAACAGCAGATCGGGAAGCTGAACACCGGGCTTTCCGTGGAGGTGCGCGTCTCGGCCTATCCGGAGACGGTATTTCAGGGAGCCATTACCTATATAGGGGCCGTGATCGATCCGGCGACCAGAACCGTCACGGCACGGTCGCAAATTCCCAACCAGGACCGGCGCTTACGACCGGAAATGTTCGCCGAGGTGACCGTGCGTACGCAGGAGCACTCGGTCTTGGCCGTCCCACGTGGCGCTCTCCAGCAGGTCGGAGGCCGCACCATGGTATTTGTGATGCGCGGGCCACGCCGGTTTGAATTTCTTGATGTGACCATCGGGGAGTCCTCGAACGAATACGTCGAAATCAGGTCGGGCTTGATGGAAAAGGAAGAAGTTGTGACGGAAGGAAGTTACGCCCTGAAGTCCGAGGCGCTTCGCGGGCAGATGTCGATGGGGGGACCGCTGTGATCGAGCGACTGATCCGCACGTCGCTGGAACAGCGCGTGATCATGCTGCTTGCGGCGCTGGGCTTGAGCGTTGCCGGCCTGTTCGCGTTCCGTGCGGTGCCGATCGATGCCTTTCCCGATGTGACGCCTGTCCAAGTCCAGGTCATTACTCGCGCCCCGTCGCTGGCGCCGCCGGAAGTCGAGCGCTTGGTGACCTTTCCGCTCGAGATCGAATTTACAAACCTGCCCGGAAAAACGGAACTCCGATCGGTCTCACGGTTTGGTCTCTCCGTCATTACCGTCGTGTTTGAGGATGCTGTTGACGTGTATTTCGCCCGACAGCTGATTTTGGAACGGCTGGTTCGCGTCCGGTCCCAATTGCCGCCGGGAGCCGACCCCACACTGGGACCAGTGGCTACCGGCCTCAGCGAGGTCTTCATGTATCTCGTGGAGGGTCCATCGCAGGGCCTTCAAGAGCTACGCACACTGCACGATTGGATCATTCGTCCGATGTTACGTGCGGTGTCGGGTCTCGCGGATGTCGACACTCTGGGCGGGTTGTCGAAACAGTACCAAGTACTCGTGGATCCTGATCGATTGACCAGCCTGGGCCTCACCTTGCGTCAAGTGCAAACCGCCGTAAGGGAAAACAATCAAAACGCCGGCGGCAGTTACATCGAGCGAGGGGGCGACAAGCTGGTCATCCATGGCCAGGGGCTCGCCCGTTCGGCCGAGGATTTGGAACGGATCGTCGTGACGGCTCATCAGGGAACGCCGATCTATCTGAAGGATGTCGCGCAGGTTTATCAGGGGAGTGCGGTCCGATTGGGAGGTGTCACCCGTGATGGGACCGGCGAGGTTCTCGAAGGGATTGCCGTCATGCTGCGCGGGGGAAACAGTCGGCAGATTGTATCCGCGGTGAAGGATAAAGTGACATTGATCAACCGTCTGTTGCCGGACGGTGTCACGATCACCCCGTTCTATGATCGCCTCGAACTCGTGTCGCGAGCGCTCGCAACGGTCGAGCGAGCCTTGTTGGAAGGTGCGGTTGTTGTCGTGCTTGTCCTGTATCTGTTCCTCAGAAACCTGCGCGGTGCACTTGTGGTGGCGCTCACATTACCGCTGGCGACACTGGCCACGTTTGTGATCATGCACCGAATTGGTCTGTCGGCTAATCTGATGTCGTTGGGTGGGTTGGCCATTTCACTGGGGATGATCGTCGATGCCGCGATCGTGCAGGTAGAAAACGTAGAACGCCATCTGAGCGAACGATCCAATGGTGGAACACCTCTCACGACACCCTCGGAACGGCTTCCGCTGGTCCTTCGTGCTGTGTTGGAAGTGCGACGGCCAAGCCTGTTCGGAGAACTGATTATTGCACTTACATTCCTCCCGTTGCTTACGCTCCAAGGCATCGAAGGCAAGATGTTCATTCCTCTGGCGCTGACGGTGGTGATCGTCTTATTGAGTTCGCTCGTGCTCTCCATGACGATCGTGCCCGCACTGGCTGTATTCCTCATGCGGCCTCGCCCTGCGTCCGGACAACAGCTAGCCCCGGCAACGGGGAGACGGCTCTATCGGCGATTCCTGGAGCTGGCCATTCGACGAACGTCTGTCGTCGTGGGAGTGGCCCTGGCCATTCTAGTTGCCGGACTGGTACTGGTTCCCTTCATTGGTCGAGAGTTCGTACCGATCATGGATGAAGGCTCGATCGTGGTGAATCTGGTCCGACTGCCGAGCATCGGTCTCACGGAGTCTCTCAAGATTTCCGGAGAGGTCGAACGAATCTTGCTTGAGCTCCCGGACGTACGTTCGGTGGTGACCCGTACCGGCGCGAACGAGTTGGGAACGGACCCCATGGGGATGGAACTCAGTGATATGTATGTGTTGCTCAAGCCCGAATCCGAGTGGAAGGCGCACAGCAAACGGGAAATTGAGGAGCAGGTCCGTCACCGGCTCGGACAGATCCCCGGCATTGCTTTTGGATTGTCGCAACCGATCGCGATGCGGGTGGATGAACTGGTGTCCGGGGTGCGCTCTCAACTGGCGATCAAGCTGTTCGGCGACGATCTGGAGCTTCTACGGGACAAGGGAGAGGAGATGGCAAGGGTGCTTCGACAGGTCAGGGGCATGTCGGATATTCGAGTCGAGCAAGTCTCGGGGCTGTATTATTTGGAACTCGACATCAATCGATCCATGGTGGCACGCCATGGAATCAATGTGGCGAATATCACGGAAGTCATCGAAGCCATCGGCGCCGGGATTGGTGCCGGAGAAGTCTTCGAAGGGCAGCGGCGGTTCCCGATCGTGGTGCGATTCCCGGAAGACCGGCGAGGCGATCTCGAGTCGATCAAGTCGCTCTGGGTGACGGCACCGGACGGCGCCAGGATCCCGCTGAGGGAGCTTGCCGATGTTCACATTCAAGAAGGGCCGGCGCAAATCAGTCGGGAGCAGGCCAGCCGCCGGATCGTCATTGAGGCGAATGTGGTGGGGAGAGATCTCGTCGGAGCGGTGGAAGAAGCCCAGACGATGGTTTCCAGTTTGGTGCAGCTGCCAGCCGGCTATTACGTCACCTGGGGCGGGCAGTTTGAGAATCAGCAACGAGCGATGGCTCGGCTGGCGATCGTGGTTCCAGCAGTCATTGCTCTGATCTTTCTTCTGCTGTTCCTGACATTTGGGAATGTCAGGCAAGCGGGGCTGATTCTGCTGGCGATTCCGTTTGCCATGGTTGGGGGGCTTGCCGCGCTGCTGATCGGGGGACTGTACCTTTCCGTGCCGGCTTCCGTGGGATTCATTGCGCTGTTTGGGATTGCCGTCCTGAACGGGGTGGTGAAGATTGCCTATATCAACCAATTGCGACAACAGGGCCTGTCTCTCGACGAGGCGGTGTTGACCGGCATGGTCATGCGTCTTCGGCCAGTATTAATGACTGCGCTCGTGGCCGCACTCGGCTTGACTCCGTTGCTGTTAGCCAGCGGGCCTGGTTCGGAGGTTCAACATCCACTAGCGACCGTGGTCATTGGCGGATTAATCTCATCGACCCTCTTGACGTTGATTGTGTTACCTGTCTTGTATCGGTGGATCGAGAGTCGTGTTGAGCGGAAGGTTCGCGGCATACCGAAGGAAACGCCGCTCGACGCCACAGGCGCTCGGGATACGGTCGTGCTTTCATGAAGTCTGTCACGGGCTGCTCATCCAACAGAAATAAGGATAAGGAAGGAGTCATCCATGTCGCTTCCTGGTTCGCTCGGACTTTTTGTTCTAGCCGACCTGTGTGAAATCGGAGGCGGGTGGTTGATGTGGCAGTCGATTCGAGAGGGTAGACATTGAGGCTACGGCGCAGCGGGTGCTGCGATCCTGATGCTGTATGGCATTATTCCAACTCTTCAGCCTGCTCACTTTGGGCGGGTCTATGCCGCATATGGCGGCATGTTTATCGTGCTCTCCATGCTGTGGGGCTGGAGCATTGATGGAACCAGGCTGGATCGTTATGACGCGATGGGAGCCTTACTCTGTTTGGGCGGCATGATTGTCATGATGTATGCTC
Source organism: Nitrospira sp. UBA2083 (assembly GCA_002331625.1). Classification (GTDB taxonomy): domain Bacteria; phylum Nitrospirota; class Nitrospiria; order Nitrospirales; family Nitrospiraceae; genus Nitrospira_D. The sequence goes on from DCZN01000101.1 coordinate 11,280, forward strand.
CCAGGACATGAGGAAGAAGTCGGAAGAAATTAATCGGTAGGCATGGGATCAACGATCGCAGATAGGAGCCTGCGCGAGATCCGTTCAGCGCGCAATCTGAAGTTTTAGGTCATCGAAATAGGTGACGGCATCGGATTTAGTCCAGAGTCCAATCTGGCCGGACGAGAAGGTCTGATCACATAGGTCAAACACCTGTTTCTCATCAAAGAAAACTTGGACTCGGCACCCTTTCGTGATGACGCGAAGTGCATGCCACTGCCTGACATCAATAACGTGGTCGAAGTTCTTGAGCATCTGCCGAACGCCCTTCACCACACGATAGATACGGATATTCTGTTCGAGTGGATTGGCCCTCGTCAGGTAATAGTTGCGATCATTTGCAGCCCGCCAGATCAGGCCGCCTCCCATATCAGCTTTACCTTCGATCGGTAAGAAGGAGACTTGAAGCTCGAGGTCGGAGGCCCTGATGCCGTTGATGAGCATCGTTTTATACGCATGCTCTGCTCCCTTTCCCATGAGCTGACCCAGCACGTGGGGAGGACTCTTCGCTCGATCAGTTTCAAGCACCTTCCACTCGCCGGCAGGCCTCCCATCAAACAAGGTTCCAACCTGGAACGCATCGGGAAGTGTATTGGGTAGATCATCATCAAAGGTCCATACATACGTAGTATTCTCAACGCCGTGCCCAGTCACCGGCACAGCGAGTAGCAGGATGGTCATCAGGAGAAGACGTTGAAGAGCGAGAATCATGGTCTATCGCCAGGTCACTTCTTCCCAACAGAGATGGACAAAGGTCTCAAAGGGAGGAAAGTTGTTCGTGTTCTGTTCCTTGGACCGAACCCAGAGATCGATTTCCATACCGGCTGGGTCGGTTTCGCCACCGGGCAAGGTGCGTTTGACCGGATACCGGACTTCATGGGTCTTAGGATCACGTGAACGCTCCATCACCATGAGGTGTGCATCATAGTCTTTGTAGAGCACCTGATCATTCTTATACATCGTCGCAGTGCCCCAGCCACCCAAGTACAACCAGGTTTTTGGATAAAGCGGATCGCCATTATTTGAATCCCCATGTTCATAGATTCTGGTCGCAATCCCCCCATCCTGGAACGGCGCTCTCTGGGTAAATCGATCAAAGACAATTCGATACCGGTCAGCCCCCTCGACAAACTCGGCCATCACCAGCCCTGTGTTGGCGAGTTCGTTCACTTCGATCTCAATCGTCCCCTTCACGGGATTCAGATGCTTTCCCGCATAGTCGAGATGGTCCCAGGGAGCAGTATCTTCCATGCTCCCAACAAGAGTTGCTCGATCACCCTTGAGATGAAATTCGCCGCTGTAATAAGGATGCTCTGTGGCCTTAAAAATCCTGGTGCCTTCGTCGCCCTTAGGGGTTCCGAACTTACTTTCCTCTGCATACCCATGGGAAACAAGAATTCCTGAAACAGTCGCCAAAAGAAGAGATGCCGCGAATGTTATGAACCGTGTCATCCTGCACCTCTTTGACTATGTCCAAACTTCATCCAAGAATACGCGAAGGAGAAGACAACCAGAGATGATCGTAACACACCGGAGCGGTGGGCAACCAATCGCCATTGATGGCGTCGGATCGACCGAAGTCAGTCTTACAAGTGAGTACAGTATTTACACGCTATCTGATGGTAGGTACTATCTTGCACGCGGGAGACAGCTGACTTCATATTGAATTATGCATGCGCGAGCGGGGTTCGCATGATAGGCTGGCGCACAGTATTTATCGACGATTTTAAAATACAGAAACGCATGAGGGGCGCAGCGGTGAATCACAACCGACGAAGTGTCAGACAGAGTATCACCTGTGGGATCCTTCTCGGCCTGTTGGTCCCAGGTTTTGGACTGGCTGGTCCGCAACAGATACCAACGACGAACGGCCACGATTTGCAAAGCCAAGTTAAGGGAACGGCCAATAAGGTTATTCCAGCGGTGGTCAGCATTGCGTCCACGGTGATGGTGCGCGATCAAACGTTCAGTGACGACGCCTTGCCGTTCGGGCTATTCAAGGAACCGCCGGCGCGCCGACAATATGGACAAGGCTCGGGCGTGATCGTCTCACCGGATGGCTACATCGTCACGAACAACCATGTTGTGGCGGACGCGGTCGATGTGGAAGTGATTTTGGCGGATCGCCGTCAGTATAAAGGGAAGGTCGTTGCGACCGATCCGAAGACCGACGTGGCGGTGGTGAAGATCCAAGCGGCCAATCTCCCGACTGCGACCTGGGGAGATTCGAGCCAACTGGCCGTCGGCGATTTCGTGCTGGCGATTGGCAACCCGTTGGGATTGAGTCGTACCGTCACATTCGGCATCGTGAGTGCGGTCGGCCGGGCCGACGTGGGCGTGGCGGACTTTGAAGACTTCATCCAGACAGATGCCCCGATCAATCCAGGCAATTCAGGCGGAGCCCTGGTGAATATCCAGGGCGAACTCGTTGGGATCAACACGGCCATAGCCAGTCCGACCGGCGGCAGTGTGGGAGTCGGGTTTGCAATCCCCAGCAATATGGCCCGTGCCGCGATGCAGAGCCTGATTAAGACCGGCCGTGTGGTGCGAGGATTTCTCGGAGCCTCCACTCAGGATGTCAGCCCTCCACTGGGGAAGATCTTTCGCCTGCCGGACGTCAAGGGCGCTATTGTCACCGATGTGCAGGCCAAGGGGTCTGCCGAACGAGCGGGTTTGAAGCGAGGGGACGTGGTGGTGCGGTTCGATGGGCGGGATATTATGGATAGCGGACAGCTCCGGAATCTGGTCGCCCAATCTCCAATCGGCACCAAGCATCGGCTCGACCTCATCCGAGACGGAAAGACGTATCAGGCCGATCTGGTCATTCAGGAAGCGCCGCGTGAACGGGCAAAGAAGAGCCATGCCGCATCAGCGGTCTCCACCACGCATCCTCTCGCCGGCGTGGTCTTCGATGATGTAACACCCCCGTTGGCCAGGCAGATGGATTTGCCGGTGAATAACGGCGTGGTGGTGACGGATATCGAAGAGGGGAGCCTCGCCGAAGCCTCTGGTCTGCAACCAGGTGACGTCGTGCTGGAACTGAACCGACAGCATGTCACGACTTTTGCGAACCTCCAACGATTCGCCGAACCCTTGAAACCCACTGATCTCGCCCTCCTCCTCGTGAACCGCCAGGGCAACGTGATGTACATCCCGATTCAGGGGGAGTAGAGCGGGAGCGGTCCTCTGGTAGCTGCTAAGCGTCAGCTCAGCATTTCGTTCTGCGGAGAGGAGATGATGAGGAGGAGACATCCGTCGTCCGACGACGTGTCGTGATGTTCGGTGCCGGCCTCGGCTCGATGATAGTCACCCATGAGTAACTCTTGGCCGCCGCACAAGCACCCACCTTCCAAGACGTAGAACTCTTCTGCCTCGGTATGCCGGTGCGGAGCGTACACCGAACCGGGCGCCATCCGTACGAGCGCAGTAGCTCGGCGTGAGACAGGATCAAAGTACAAAAGTTTGGCCGATACGCCGGCAGCCATCTCTTGCCACTCGCCTTCTGAGGCTTTGACAAAGGTGAGAGGCGGAACCGTCTGCCGAGATGGACGTGTCTCGCGGCGTACCCGATCAAGCAAGCGGTCACGAAGAGAAATCGGCGGGGCAAGCGGAGCGCCTGCAAAGGCTAAACGATTCGCCATCGTTTGAAATGTGTGTGCTTCGCGATCCGCCTCGCGTGCGATAGAGGCAATCACCCGCCCACGGAGGGCGGCACGTGGCCCAATCGCCGGTACGCCGAAGCCCAATTGCTCAACCACAGCTTGAAAGGTTCTTGTGGTGGCTCCAAGGCCGTTCTTGGACAAGGCCACTCGCTTTTCAAAGACGGCCTGGTCATCGGCAGGCAGGATGCCTAAGGCATAGGCGGCTGCCTGTTCCTCCAGCTCTTGCGGAAGCGGGAGATCGCTCATGAGACCAACTCTTCCTTCTGCGGAGCCAAGACTTCGCGCAATTTGATCATGCCGAGCCGCATCCTGGTCTTGACGGTGCCTAATGGGAGTTTGAGCTTGTCAGCGATTTCACTTTGACTCAAGCCGTAGAAATAGCCTAACACAATCGCTTCTCGTTGTTCCGATGACAGTAGGGAGAGCGCCGCACGAACATGCTGCTGGCGCTGTTGTTCCTCGATTTCCTGTTCAGGAGTAGGCCCTTCACTGGAGAAGAACGAGGCCACATCCAGGTCCTCGAGCTTGCCCCGCTCGGCCAGACCGGCACGGAAGCGATCGATCGCTCTCGTGCGGGCCAACATCATGAGCCACCCACCCGGCGTACCTCTCGTTTCGTCGAAGGTGTGGGCTTGCCGCCAGACTTGCGTATACACGTCCAATGTCACTTCTTCCGCCGCTTCACGATTGCCAAGGATCTTGAAAATGAGGCCGTAAACTTGAGGGCTCGTGCGGTCGTACAACGTCGCCAGCGCCACTTGATCACCCTGTGCGGTTTGAGTGATGAGCTGTCTCCATTCCGCTTCTTGTGTCTGGGTTGTGTTCTGCATGGGCACCATCATAGCTACTCCCTCGTGGGGCAGAGGACTACGAGGAAGTAGATTGATACGTAACAAGAGGTTCTGACGGGCGGACTATAGCACCAGAGTAGGTAGCCCGACAAGCGATGGTGGGTGTTTGTTAGGAAAAATAGATTAGGCGACGACGAGCTGCGAGGAGAGGAACGTTAGACATCAGGGCAATGTCAGGTATATCCCGATTGAAGGGGAATAGGGGGAAGACGGGGTATGTGTAGCAGGGCAGAGTCTGCGAGATTTGAAGCCTCCTCACAGCCAGCGACTATGGTGCCTGATAGTACCTCATCGTTTCAATCTCAATCACTTACAGAGGAGTCAGAGGCAGACCAAGAACCGATGAAACCACGTCGGACACGATAGTTCTGCCACAGTTTAGCCACAGCTGGCACGGAAAGGAATAGGCGGCGCAAGTCGCATTAAGGCTTCTCGGAAGGCGAAGTTCCCTGGCGATCACGAGATGGCGGATTTTGATACATCTCATTTCGTCCCGACTGGCTGTCGAACTGCACAAGCCATGAGCGAAGTTCTTGGAACAAGTCTTCATCACCGAACGCCTTAGCTACCAAGCTGAATGAAGTGATGGTGCGAAAGAAATAATTGTAGAGGTCATAGCGATGACTTTCATGCCTTGGGGTTCCTGCCATGCCATGGATTTGGAATCGTGGCGGGTAGCCTCCAAACATGTCCATGATATGCGGGGAAGCGCCGTGAATGAATCCAGAATTGGCACTATAAACCGTGTGGTACGCGGTCACGGCAGAACTGTGGTCCGTACTTGCTTCTTGATCAAGTCGAGCGAGATAGGCCCGAATTTTTTTGCGTGGCACCGTTGGACGATCAAGTAAAGGTTTTTCTGCTATAGGATCGAACTCTTCCTTGTAGAAGGCATCGAGATACTTTTGATGAAGTGGTGTTATCTCATTTTTGATGACCGCAAAAGCTAGAAACGAGATGTCTTGGTGAAATTCGTCAAGCATTCGCTGAATAGAACTCTGTTCTTGAACCAATCCGTTATCACAAAGAAGTCTGGCGGCATGAAGACCCGACATGACGCGGGCAAGTTTTTGAATCATTGCTTGGTGAATTGTCCTCTCCTTGTATCGAAAGACCCAGGAATCTCCATGCGGCATCTTTCGGGGAAGAGGCACCTTTATCTCAAGCTTTTGGAATGCTTCGTCTAACCGGCGAAGCGTTTCATCATAGAGCGCATCCATAGGTAGGCGGCGAGATATTATCATGCTTAATGGCCGTCAGCGCATTGCATATTCGCGGCCTCTGACACACTTCATTCTTTGGGGCTGATGTAGCTACGCCGTG
>DCZN01000111.1:0-246 GCA_002331625.1 Nitrospira sp. UBA2083
CTGGAGGGTCGAAATAAGTTGCGCGGTATTGTAGTGGTCTAAAAGACGAGCTTCAAGTTGGAGAAGACTGCTTCGATCAGCCAGGAGGAGGGCGCGCCCATTTTCTCTAACTGCGAACCCTCACCATTCCTTGAAAATGATGAAGACCGCCCCAACCATCATGCTGAATCCAACCAGGTAGTTCCACTTTAATGGTTCCTTCAAATACAACACCGAAAACACACAAAACACGACGAGCGTAATGAC
>DCZN01000111.1:418-1373 GCA_002331625.1 Nitrospira sp. UBA2083
AAGGTCATGAAGATATTGGAGATAGTTAACAAGGCGATCGTCTGCATCGGACACCCTCCTCCTTGGTTCTAAGCAATGTGGGCATATTGTCCATTGGAATCACGCGGCAAGAAAGGAAATGGTCAAATATCGGAAGGAGAACGTCAGTAAGGGAATCTAGTATGTAGCTTTCTGATGAAAGCTACAGCGTTGATTCTACGAGNNCCTGCTGCTCCACCCAGTCACGAACAGCCGCGACGACTGCCCGCGCCTGTTCGCGATCCAGCGGCTCCATCGCCATCAGATCGTACGCAACTCGACTGCGAATGGACCTAGGATATCGATCCCCTCACACAGCGGAGGACTCGGAAGATTACTCTGGACTAGCAGGTCAATGAGAAGCTGAAGATCATGAGTTTTGCGCAGTTCGACGCGATGCTTGGCCAACACTGCCTTGAGACACTTCTCGACCGCTTGCTGAGCGTGGAATCCGACAACCTCGTCGTCTATTTCCGAATCGCCGCAGAGCTTGCGGAATGCTCGAATGTCACGGTCGGCCAGCGCAAGGAAGCGGCGAGCGAGATCCTCAGGCCGCTTCATAGAGGACCTTGCCCTCCTTCAGCGCCCAGTACATAGCCGTTCCAGGGAGGTGCCCCCAATCGGAAACTTCCCCTTCTGAAACGACCAACACATCGACGGGTAACCCGATCGATCCAATTGCCTTTCGCAAACGCACCATTTCCGCACGTTTGGAGCCAACCTCACGTTCCACCACAAGCAAATCAACGTCGGATTCCGATGTAGCCGTTCCCGCTGCAAAGGAACCGAAGAGAATGACTTTCCTCGGATTGGCCGCAATCACAAGCCGTCGAACGGCTGTATCAATCGCTTCTTGAGCAGTCATCGTGGTTTATTCTGAGCCGAGCACAGGCACTGATCACTCAGTTAGGGACTTGCCGGCACCCGTTTGATGGTA
>DCZN01000111.1:1525-14568 GCA_002331625.1 Nitrospira sp. UBA2083
TCGATTTTGAGATAGGTTCTAGTAAAGTCAGCCGGATGCGGCATTCCTCGTCTCATCGAGACAGACACCGCCTGGCGGCGGGAGCCAGTCCCCTAGACTCCCGCTTCTTTTAAGACTTGTCCCGTATACGACCGCTTGGATTTCGCAATCTCTTTCGGCGGGCCCTCCGCGACAATTTCGCCACCGCGGTCTCCGCCCTCCGGCCCCAGGTCGATGATCCAATCGGCATTCTTGATGACATCCAGATTGTGTTCGATCACCAGTACCGTATTACCGGCTTCGACCAGACGATCCAGCACATCGAGCAATCGCTGCACATCAGCGAAATGGAGGCCAGTGGTCGGCTCGTCCAAGATGTACATCGTCCGGCCAGTCGCGCGTTTCGACAGCTCCCGTGACAGTTTGACTCGCTGCGCTTCACCGCCAGACAGGGTCGTGGCGGATTGGCCAAGTTTTACATAGTGCAGACCGACATCGTGCAACGTCTGGAGCTTGGTCTTAATCAAGGGAATATGTTGGAAGAATTCCAAGGCATCGTCCACCGTCATATTGAGGACATCCGCAATGCTCTTGCCCTTGTGCAGAATTTCGAGGGTCTCCCGGTTGTAGCGTTGGCCCTTGCACACTTCGCAGGTCACATAGACATCCGGCAGGAAGTGCATCTCGATCTTGATGAGCCCATCGCCCTGACAGGCCTCGCACCGGCCCCCCTTCACGTTGAAACTGTACCGTCCCGGCTTATAGCCCCGGACGCGAGACTCCGGCAGATTAGAATAGAGATCGCGGATATAGCCAAAGAGTCCGGTATACGTTGCGGGGTTGGACCGTGGTGTCCGCCCGATCGGTGACTGATCGATATCGATCACCTTATCAAGCGCATCGACCCCCTTGAGCTCTTTGCATCCATCGATCTTGGGCTTCTTGTGGTAGAGGAGTTGCGAGAGGGAATGGAAGAGCACCTCCAGTACGAGCGTGCTCTTGCCAGATCCGGAAACCCCTGTGATACAGGTGAGGAGGCCCAGCGGAATCTTGGCCGTCACGTTTTTCAGATTATGTTTCTGAGCCCCCATGACCGAGAGCATCCCCTTCGGCTTCCGCTGCCGCTGCGGTACGGACACAGTCTGCGTCCCGCGCAAATACTGCCCGGTGAGTGAATTGGGATCTCCCATAATCTGCTGTGGCGTCCCCTGCGCCACCACATGCCCACCCTGTGAGCCGGCACCTGGTCCCATATCGAGCACATAATCGGCCGCGACCATGGTTTCGGCATCATGTTCGACCACGACAACGGTATTCCCAAGATCCCGTAATCTGAGCAACGTCTGCAGCAATCGTCGATTGTCGCGTTGATGGAGACCGATCGATGGTTCGTCCAGAATGTACAACACACCAACTAACCCGGACCCGATCTGCGTCGCCAGTCGAATGCGCTGCCCCTCGCCACCGGACAGGGTTGCTGCGGCCCGATCGAGCGTCAAGTAGTCCAGACCCACGTTGACCAGGAACCCCAGTCGCTCGCGAATCTCTTTCAGAATCCGATGGGCAATGACCAACTCACGGTCGGTAAATGAAAGCGAATGAAAAAAGTCAGCCGCCGCCCGAACCGAGAGTTGTGTCACCTCGGCAATCGACTTCTTCGCCAATTTGATGGACAAACTTTCCGGTCTGAGCCGTGCTCCGTGGCACGTTTCGCAAGGTTCGAGCAAAGTGAAGTCTTCTTCTTCGTCGTTGCCAGGGGAAACGGCATAGCCAATGCCATCGCAGGCCGGGCAGGCACCGTGGGGACTATTGAAAGAAAAGACACGGGGCGTCACTTCCGGATAACTCACGCCACACTTGATGCAGGCAAGCCGGTCGCTGTAGAGCTTGGCTTGACCATCTTCGGTCAACACGCCGACCAATCCACCGGTCAATTTGACCGATGTTTCAACAGAATCCGCCAGCCGACGCATGAGAGCATCACCAGACTTCATCACCAACCGATCGACGATGATCTCAATCGTATGTTTCTTTTGTTTGTCGAGTGTGATGTCCTCACCAAGATCGACAATCTTGCCGTCGACGCGGGCGCGTACATACCCGGCCTTGCGCATCTCCAGCAGCTCTTTTCGATATTCTCCCTTTCGTCCACGGACGATCGGAGCGAGGATCTGGAACTTCAGACCTTCCGGCTGTGAGGCAATTGCATCAACCATCTGCTGTACGGTCTGCGCGGCAATCTCCTCCCCACATTGAAAGCAATAGGGCCGTCCGACGCGGGCGAAAAGCAGCCGGAGATAATCGTAGATTTCCGTGACCGTGCCGACAGTGGAACGGGGATTGTGGCTGGTACTCTTCTGTTCAATGGAGATGGCCGGAGAGAGACCTTCAATCGAATCGACGTCCGGCTTGCCCATCTGTTCGAGAAACTGCCGAGCATAGGCCGAGAGCGATTCAACATAGCGCCGCTGCCCTTCGGCATAGATCGTATCGAAGGCGAGGGACGACTTACCCGACCCGCTCAAGCCCGTGATGACCACCAGCTTGTCGCGCGGAATCTCCACATCGATGTTCTTGAGATTGTGCTCTCGCGCACCCTTGATGATAATGGACTGGCCCATGAGTTTCTTCCTGCCTCCCCCTCAGCCCTTCCTCAGTGGCGGGGATTATACCATTTACCCCGTCGGCCAACGACACAAGATCAAGCCGACATTCCGACCAGACTACGATGAGGAATACTTCGAATCATTCACATTCTCACATGTCTGAGATTTCTTCGCCTCGTAACCGTCCTGGTCGAGAAGAAGCTCACCATAAGGCCTCAGTCCCTCACCTTGACAAAGCTTGAAAGCGGGTGCTACCACCGTCGCATGGTGGGAACCGAGCCTCGTCCAATGACACGAGATCCCCAAGCTCCAGCGAAAATCGTTTCAACCTGGTCCGGCCAGGCACGGGAAGATGCCGTCCAGCGAATGTTTACCTCTATCGCAGGTGTGTACGATCTGAACAACACCCTGTTGAGCTTTGGTTTGCACTATTATTGGAAGAAGGTTACCGCCTCCCTCATTACACCGATTGGACGGGGGACAGCCCTCGATGTCGGAGCCGGAACCGCCGACTTGGCGCTTCTTGTCGAATCCCGAATGGGCCCACAGGGACGGGTGATCGCGTCAGACTTGAACCATGCGATGCTGGCCGAAGGCCTGAAGAAAGTCGGGGAGAAAGGCCTCTCCGGCAAGATTCGCTGCCTACAGGCCAGTGCGGAACATTTGGGGTTCGGCGACAACACCTTCGATGCAGTCACGACCGGCTTCTGCATGAGGAACGTCGGGGATCTTCCACAAGCGGTACGCGAGATCCGCCGCGTGATGAAACCCGGAGGTCGCTTCGTGTGCCTGGAATTTTCACGGCCGGTTTTCGGTTGGTTGCGCACCCTCTACGACTGGTATTCATTCAAATTGCTGCCCTGGGTCGGCACCATCGTCGCCCGCGACCGCACCGGCGTCTACGAGTACCTTCCTGCATCGATCCGGACGTTTCCCGACCAAGAACGGTTGTGCCAGGTCCTGCGCGATGCTGGGTTTCGTCAGGTATCGTACAAGAACCTCAGCGGCGGCATTGTTGCCATCCATATAGCCACTAAATGAGTGTTGCGTTGTGAGTTGTTAGTGCTTAGTCGACCCAACTGACGACGCAACTCTAAAAACCATGAACTCTGTTTTGTATATTTTCCTTCCCTGCAAGCAGGTCTACCCTATCGGGATTACCTACTTGGCGGATTTTATCCATCGCCGAAAACCGGAGGTCCGTCAGCGCATTCTGGATCTGTCGTTGTTTCCGGTCGGACAGCGAAGCCAGGCCATCCGTGATGCGACTACGGAGTTCAAGCCGGACCTCGTCTGCTTCTCGTGGCGCGATATTCAGATTTTTTCGCCGCATGAAGGGGATTCCTCGCTGGAGCACGCGTTTAATTTCTATTTTGCGAGCAACCCACTGAAGCGCATCGCCGCCTCCGTGGAGGGAGTCAAGCAACTCTATCGCTACTACAATCACATCTACACGATCCTCTCCTACCCGGCGCTGATCCGTAAAGAGTTCCCCAAGTCCCAAATCATGATCGGAGGGGGGGCGTTCACGGCCTTCGCCGATCAATTGATCGAGAAGCTTCCGGAAGGAACCATCGGCATCCTCGGCGAAGGCGAAGACGCCATCCTCAAAGTCATCGAAGGCCGCTCGATCGAGGATGAACGGTATATCGTGAAAGAAGGGGGACAGATCCGAAAAGGCCATCAGGGATCGCCACCGTTGCTGGATGCGCTGACCGTTGATTTGCCCTACCTCACGTCGATCTTCCCTCAATACGCCGAATATATCGGCGAATCGATCGGCGTCCAGTCCAAACGAGGCTGCCCGTACGACTGCGCCTTTTGCCTGTATCCGTACATTGAGGGCAAACGCGTCCGCTATCGGCCGCCGGCGATGGTCGTCAAAGACATTTCCCAACACTACCATCAATGGGGTGCACGACGGTTTTGGTTCACCGACGCGCAGTTCATCACAGGGAAAGAAGCCTATCCTCAATGCACGGAGATCCTCGAACGAATCGTGGCCGAGAAGTTGGAGATCGAGTGGTCCGGCTATATCAGAACCTCGCTGATCACTCCAGAACTGGCGAAGTTGATGGTCCGATCAGGCGTCGGCGATTTAGAAGTCGCCATTACATCAGGCTCGCAAGAGGTTCTGAACAACCTCCACATGGGGTTCAAGCTGGAACGATTGTATGATGGCTGTCGGTACCTCGCGGAAGCCGGTTTTAAGGGCAAAGTCATTCTCAACTACTCCCTCAACAGTCCCAAGGAAACGGAAGAGAGCCTGCTCCAGAGTGTGGAGGCGTACAAGAAGGTCGCGGCGATTCTCGGTGAGGAGCGCGTTTTCCCCTTGATGTTCTTCCTCGGGATCCAGCCGAACACCGACCTGGAGCAGCGGCTCCTGGAGGAGGGATATCTCTCTGCTGGGTACAATCCCTTGATGCTGACTCCATCGAGCATCAGAAAGCTGCTCTACAATCCGGCCCCCCTTAACAAGATCATCGCCAAGGCCTGCCTCCGGGCGTGGGAACGGAAGCAAGGCAGCCGCGATCCGCGGCGATGGACCGGATCGTTGTCCCAGACCTCAGCATCGCCTGCCTATGCCGATAAAAGCCTAAGCAAGGGGATCGAAGGCAACTCCGGGAGGGATGCGCTGCTGTCGCTCGAAGAGATACTTCGTTCCCGTCGACCCGCTCCCTCACCGTCACAGGCAACTGAACCCCGGGCCAGTTCTGCCGGGTGACGACTTGTTAGGCTTCCTCGAGAGCTCAGCATGTTTCCCCGGCTCTCCTGCTACTGCAACGCCTTGCATTCCAATTTATGCCGATGCTATGATTCTGCTTCTTTCAGAGACTGAGGCCATACTTCAACTACTTGGTTTTTCAGGCCACGACAGTCCTTTAAGCCTCTATCCAACTTGCGCCTTAAGGAGGCGCCTCAATGTATAAGACGATCTATATTCCGGTCGATAACTCCGACCATTCCAATACCGCGGTGGACGTCGGGGTCCACTTGGCTAAAACCTTCGGTTCACGGATCGTGGGAAGTCATGTCTATGCCGCGAAGATGCATGACAAACGCTTCAAACAGATGGAAGCCGGACTGCCGGAAGAATACCACGATGAAAAGGAACTCGACCGTCAGCGTCAGATCCACGACTCGCTGATCACCCGTGGGCTCCAAATCATCACCGATTCCTATCTCGACTACGTCGATAAGAAATGCAACGAAGCCAATCTGCCGATTGAGCGGCGATCCCTCGAGGGACGGAACTGGAAGGTGTTGGCCGAAGACATCAACACCAACGGGTACGACCTCGTGATCATGGGCGCATTGGGAGTAGGAGCGGTCAAAGACAGCGTGATCGGCAGTAACACGGAGCGTGTCGTCCGACGGGTGCGCAACTCCGACATGCTCATCATCAAAAATATCCAGCCGTTGACGGGTGGCAAGATCGTCGTGGCTGTCGATGGGAGCCCCTATTCGTTCGGCGGATTGATGACCGGCCTCGCTCTCGGCAAGGCGTTCAACATGCCCGTGGAAGCGATTTCGGCCTTCGACCCCTATTTTCACTATGCCGCTTTCCACAGCATCTCCGGTGTGCTCAACGAAGAGGCCGGCAAGGTCTTTCGCTTCAAAGAGCAAGAAAAGCTCCACGAAGAAATTATCGACAGCGGCTTGGCGAAGATTTACCAATCACACCTCGATATTTCCCGTGAAATCGCCCAAGCCGAACAAACCGATGTGAAGACGACACTCCTGGACGGCAAGGCCTTCGAGAAAATCATTCAGTACGTTCGCAAGGATGTCCCGGCCTTGTTGATTGTCGGACGCATCGGCGTTCACAGCGACGAGGACATGGATGTCGGCAGCAACACGGAAAACTTGCTCCGCAGCGCACCGTGCAACGTGCTGGTCTCCAACCGCAAATATGTGCCTCCGATCGACACTCAAGCTGAGTACACGATCGCCTGGACCGAAGAAGCCCTGCGGCGCATGGAAAAGATCCCGGTCTTTGCACGAGGGGTCGCCAAGACAGCCATTCATCGGTATGCCATCGAAAAAGGCCATACGATCATCAGTAACACCGTCGTCGATGCCGCAGTGGGACACATCCTTCCGAAAGGCGCTATGGACGCCATGCGGGCGCTTGGCGGAAGCTTGGATGCGGCAGGGATTGACCGCGACAAGATGCAGGCCGACGAAGCGGTGACGAAAGATCTCATGGGTCCAACCTTGAGCGGAATCATGACCCAGATCGTGGAAGAGAAGCCAAAAGAAATCAATGCGTCCACGCAGGCCTATTTGGATCGCATGGGCCAGACCTATTTCGTGTGCGACGGCTGTGGGTACATCGGGAAGGGTGACATGCCCGTCAAATGCCCGGTGTGCAGCGCGGATGGAACCAAATTCAAACAGGTCGACAAGAAGATATTTGAAGTGGCCGCAACAACCGAGGGCGAGCTGGAAACTGACGTTGCCTACGACGACGTCCCTATGCAATGGACCAAGGATGCGAAAGAAGCGATTCGCGCGGTGCCGGCCGGCTTCCAGCGGAGACGAGCGAAGGCCAGAATCGAGAAGAGCGCGCGTAAATTGGGCATGACGACCATCACACTCGAATATGCGGCACCGATGATCAAAGAAGCCGCAGCCGAAGACTATACCCCTATTTTTTCAAACAAGGGCACCGGAACATCCCCGGTTGCAGAAGCCACGCTGGCCACAGAGAAGGAGACTGGTTCGAACGGTCATGCCGAACCGGCCTCACCACACACCTGGACGAGCGAGGCACAGGCTCGGTTGGATCGGGCTCCGGAAGGCTTCATGCGCGATTGCACCAAGGCGCTGATCCTCAAGCATGCCGAAAAGATCGGCGCGACCGTGATTACGATCGAGGTTGCCAATGAAGGCATCGAACAGGCAAAGGGGTACATGGCGGAGGCCATGAAGACCGGCAATCTCAAGGATATGATCGCCGACCTGACCGGCAAGTCTTCGACGTGAGTGTTGAGTTGTGAATGCTGAGTTGTATCAGCTCTCCTAGGGCCAGGACAAAATACTAAACCCTCATCATTCGACACTCGTGATGTCAAAGCCTCTTCCCATCTTCAATGGCCCAACATCGGGCGCTCTGGGTTCTTTCCAGCAGCAAATTGCCCAGTTCTTCACCCCCGCTCCAAAAGGGGACGGGCCGTTTGACGGTCGGACGGTAGACGACTTCAAACCCTATCTCGTCGCGCTGAACCTGACCAAGCGCTGCAACCTCAAGTGTGATCATTGCTATCTCGATGCGACCACGAAGGCTGCTGGTGGCGACGATGAGCTGACGACGGCAGAATGCTACAAGCTTATTGACCAGATTGCGGAGGTCAATAAAGGCTGTCTCCTTGTTATCACCGGCGGTGAGCCGCTGGTCCGCCCCGATATCCTCGACATCGCCCGCTATGCCGTGAAACTCGGCTTTATGGTGGTCTTCGGCACGAATGGCATGTTGATCGACGACCGCATGGCGAAGACCCTCGTGGAAATCGGCGTGATGGGAGTGGGCATTAGTATCGATTCGTTGCAATCCGCCAAGCACGACTCCTTTCGAGGAGTACCGGGCGCCTGGGAAGCAGCCATGGCAGGGATTGAGGCCAGCAAACGGAATGGCCTCCAATTTCAAGTGCATTTCAGCGCGCAGCCGATGAACTACAAGGAACTGCCGGATGTCATCGCCTGGGCGCATCAGCTCGGAGCGCGTGTTTTGAACGTCTTTTTTATGGTCTGCACGGGACGGGGGGAGGAACTGACGGATATCACACCGGCCCAGTATGAAGAAGTGCTCGGCTACCTCGTCGAGTGCCAGGATGATTATAAAGGCATGTTGGTTCGTGCCCGCTGTGCTCCGCATTTCAAACGGCTGGCTTACGAGAAGGATCCCAACTCCCCGATCACCAAGGCCACCGGGTACATGGGGGGTGGATGCCTCGCCGGGACGAACTATGCCCGCGTGTCGCCAAACGGCGAGCTGACACCCTGCCCCTACATGCCGCTATCGGCTGGGAATTTACGCCAACATAGTTTCGCCGATCTCTGGGAACACTCCGACATCTTCAACTCGTTCCGCTATCCGCAACTCAAGGGGAAATGCGGTGATTGCGAATACAGCGACATTTGCGGAGGCTGCCGCGCCCGTCCCTACGTTGATCATGGCGACTGGCTGGACGAAGATCAGTGGTGCTTGTATGAGCCAAAGGGCGGCGAGAAGATAAAAGTAGCCTTCAACGTCCCCGAAGAGACGGAGATTGCTTGGGACGAAGCGTCGTCACTCCGCCTCAGCCGCATTCCCTATTTCTTGCGCGCCATGGTTAAAAAGGGTGTGGAAAAGCACGCCCGTGAACACAACGTACCGCTCATTACAGTTGAATTAATGGAAGAACTAAAGAGAAAACGGTTCGGCAACGACGCACCCGTCTTTAATTTTGACGTAAAGGGTAAGGGGTAAGGAGTTAGGGGTAAAACTCCGGGGACCATCCCTTAAACCCCTCACCCCTTACTACTCACTCCCCGCTGATTCCCACGATGGATACCCTCGAGAGCATCACCACCGATCTGAATATCCTCATTCCGATTATCAATCACTGGTTCCATCTGCTCTCCGCGGTCATTTGGATCGGCGGCCTAGCGTTTCTCGTTATGGCGGTCACACCAGGATTGGAGAAGGCCGTTCCAAAAGAGCAGATCAAACCCATCACGGACATTTTTTATCGGTACTACAAAAAAGTCGCCGGTATTCTCTTAATCGTCCTGCTGTTCACCGGTGGTGTGAATCTCCACTACGTCAACCAGGTCATCATTTCGCAAACAGGCAACGGCGTACAGCATCACTCCAAATACCTCATCATCTTCATGGTGAAGCTTCTACTCGTGTTGGGCCTCCTCACGCTCTTTCTCTACACGGTCATTTTCAAGTCGGAGGACGAGGCCGATGAGGGAGAGTCCTATGAAGCGATTCCTTTCCAACGCGCCGCCCTCTGGATGGGATTCTTCATTATCCTCTGCGCCGCCGCCATGAAGCATCTGCATCAGTAGCGGTCCACCCTCGCCAGAAATCTGCCGTGAGACAGGCCCGTTGTCTCAAAAGAGACAGCCTCTGTATCAGCTCGATACAGTTTCACATGTTAGACAATTTCTGATTCCCTCGCCTTTCCTTAAAGAATCAACAGCTTCGACGTCTCTCTCTTACATACGCGAAAGGGAATGGACGTTGCTTAGCTCCTGGAGAGTAGTCGTCGGATTGTCTGGTTCAGATTCGAGACACGAGAATGAAAGGAGCACGGTATGGAGCTGACAGTCACTCATATGGTCAGGACACCTCCCAGTTCCTCACCATCTGATGCCCTCTTTGGATCATGCCCATCCAGAGCCGCACTGTCCCCTTCAGCCGTTGCCGCCGAAGCGGCGCCTCCTCGTGAAGGAGGCGCCGCCCGGCCGGTCGACACTGATTCCGTTGCCAGGGATCAGAGAACGGTTGATCGGTCATCGCTCCTGTATCTCAAGCTTGGATCAAATCATCCGCTATTCGCGTCAATACCAAACTATGAGCGGAGTCAGGCGACTAACACCCAACGAATGCAAGGAACAGGGCATTCCGTCTTAGTGGTTGAAGATGATCCTGATATCGCGATGGGACTACAAGATTTGCTTGAGTTTGAAGGATTTCATGTGGACTGGGCTCCGACATGCCGTCATGCCTTCTCATCGATCGAACAGCATGCCTACGATGCGGTTCTCCTCGACCTTGGTCTACCCGACGGAGATGGGCTCTCGGTTTTGGAGAAAATTAACGTCTCCCATCCTGCGCTCCCTGTTATCATCTTAACCGCCTCCAATAGAGACCTGGAGTCTGTACGGGCGTTTGGGCGTTTGACGAAACCGTGGGAGCGAAAAGAGCTATGCTCGCTCCTTCGCCAAGCTACCGGGGAAGCACAATCGTCGATCAGAGTCTAGCAGGACGTGGATAGGGACTGAAAAGTCAGCTGGATTCATGGAGGCCACGGTTGAGGGTACAGTGAAGCAAATCGAATCCGCACCAGGCCTTCACCTCGACCTCAGGCTGTTTGGTTTTACGCACTAAAGCATTGCTGAACGTCTTTTTGAATATCCTGTCGGGTAACAATCGCAGAAAGCTGGAAGGCGATCCAATCACTTGGATCGATTGAGGCCCAGCGCACGCTTGAAGACCGTGGCGAAACCGAAATAGCCGAAGGAATCTTTCAGGTTAGAATAGAGCCGCTTGACCGTTCCCATCTCAGGGTTCGTGACATACTCCATCGTCAGGGCAATCCGCTCTTCACCTTCGCCAAGCGGGGTGACGGCATGCCATAGCTTGTCGCCGTTGAAGATCACCAGATCGCCAGGCTCAGTCACCAGTTCAAGATGACGTGGCTGCTTGGTCGGATGATCCTTGAACAGTTCACAGACCAGCTTGCACTGGGTCGAGCGATCCACAAGCCCCATGAGGATCGTGTACCGTGCGCCCTTGTAATAGGACGTGTCGTAGTGGAACCCGATGTGGTCGCCCGGTTCTGTGTAGTAATAGAGCGCGCACGAATGGGGGTCGTCGTCAGGACAGAACATCACCTTCGCGTCGACCAGACGATCTAAAAATCCTCTGAATGATTCGGCACGGTAGAGTTCCAGAAAGCGTGGCGCCTTCTCCTGCACCGTGTAATAACTGACACTTCCGCCCTTTTTATGTCCCGGGATGTAGTTGCGGTTGAGTTCTGCTTTGACACCCTGTGCCTGAGGCACCAAGACATCCTCGACGAAGGCACGAGGCAGAAACTGTTTGATGACGAGAAATTCGTTCTGCTCCCAATACTCCTGGCGGAGACGATCGAGGTCTAGCCCGGCTACGGCTCGATCAACGACCTCGACCACACTGCTGGTTTCAACTGTCATGGCTCACATCGCTAGAGAAGTGATGGATACGGCCGTTGCCGTACGACACTATGGCCCGTTCAGCACCGGGGCTTTCACAACCTCGGCATCCGACGGTGTCTTAAAGTCGAATACCTCATTACCTAATCCGAGGTTCGGTTTCAAGTTCGAAAATTCAAAGACCGCGACGTTGCCACTCACTTCATGGAGGGAGACGGTGCGGATAAAATAGGTCTTGGGAAAGACTTCAACCACAATCTTCTGAAGATTCTGAGTCGATTCATGTTCCTTGGCTTTGGGGACCAGGGTGATGAGCGGTGTGCCACCGGCGCCACGGTCTTTTCCCATGGTAGGCTCAATCTCAAACGATTCGTCCAATTTGGCCGCACCCTGCAAGAGCTCCAACGGCGCTTTGGAGGCAGCCATCTGCGTCAGCTTCCCCACCAGGACCTGTTTGTGTTCGGGAACATAGACCTTCACATCGTCCTGATTGACATAGATCTGCTCCGTCGCCGGATCCAGGTAATCCCATCGTAAGTGGCCGGGCTTCTTGATATACACCTTGCCGGTTGATGTCACCGGCCGTTCGAACCCTTCGATCTTGGTTTTTTGAGCGAAGTCGGCCTGGAGATCCTTCGTTTTTTCGTATCGAGCTTGCAGTTGTTTGACGACATCACGAACTTCCTGCAACGCTTTGGGATTCACCGGTTCGTCTGCCGCCCAGACCGGTACGACCAACATCACACTCAGCGTAGTTGCCACCCACCGATGCATCATGCTTCTGCTGCCCCGACCGGACCGCGTCGACCGAGTACTTCCCGACGCCCATCACGCCCCGCCGCTCCCACGATCCCTTCCGCTTCCATCTGCTCGATCATGCGCGCCGCCCGTGGATAGCCGACTCTCAACCTGCGTTGGATCAAGGATGCCGACGCCTGCCCGGTTGACAAGACCAATTCTTTGGCCTGTTCGTACACCTCATCTTTGGCCTCTTCTTCCGCTGCTTCTTCCAGCTTCAGCGACTGCAGCTCTTGGTTGTAGACCGGAAGCGCCTGCTTCTTCACGAATTCCACAACCGAGCGTACATCGTCGTCCGAGACAAAGGATCCATGCAGACGGGCGAGGCGTCCGGTGCCGGAGGCCAGGTAGAGCATATCGCCTCGACCCAGAAGCGCCTCGGCTCCGTTGGCATCGAGGATTGTCCGTGAGTCGGTCTTGGACGACACTTGGAACGCGATCCGTGCAGGGAAATTCGCTTTGATCAACCCCGTCAGCACATCGACGGATGGGCGTTGCGTGGCCAGCACAAGATGAATACCGGATGCCCGTGCCATCTGCGCGAGACGGGCGATTTTGTCTTCCACGTCCTTGGGAGCCACCATCATCAGATCCGCCAGTTCGTCGATCATGACCACGATAAACGGCAACGGCTCCGGGGGTGTGGGTTTCGGCTGCATACAGCCCGGCTCCCCCTCGGCAATCGCGGTCTCACCGGCCGACAGACGCTCTTCCTCCGAGAGAAATTTCACCGGTCGTTCAGTCTGTTCG
>DCZN01000111.1:14652-16152 GCA_002331625.1 Nitrospira sp. UBA2083
ACCGGCCTCCGCCAATAGCTTATAACGTCGCTCCATTTCAGCCACAACCCATCCCAGCCCCCTGGCCGCCGACTTTGGGTCCGTGATGACCGGTCTTAGGAGATGGGGAATACCGTCGTATGACTGAAACTCCAGCATCTTCGGATCGATGAGGAGCAGCTTCACTTCATTGGGCTTAGCGGAAAACAGGATACTGAGCAACATCGTGTTTAGGCTGACACTCTTTCCAGCCCCGGTTGCCCCGGCCACCAGAAGATGCGGCATGGTTTTAAGATCCGCAGTGGTCGGCGCGCCGAAGATGTCCTTGCCGAAGGCGAGCGTCAAGCGCGATCGAGCCCGCTTAAACGCATCGCTCATGATGACTTCTTTGAGCGACACGGTTTCTCGAGATCGATTCGGCACCTCAATACCAACCACCGATTTGCCTGGAATCGGCGCGACAATGCGGATGCTCGTGGCCTTGAGCGCCAACGCCAGGTCGTCGGCCAAATTCACAATCCGAGCGACCTTCATTCCTGGCGCCGGTTCGAATTCATACATGGTGACGACAGGGCCTGGTCTCACTTCTGTTACCGTTCCGTCGATGCCGAAACTCAGCAAGGCTCGTGACAACACCTCGGACTGAGCTTTGAGTTCCTCGTCTGACATCCGATCAATCGGCCCGGATGGGTCGCTTAACAATACTTCCGGATCGGGAAGGTCATAGGCCCCATGCTCCGTCGTGGAGACCATCACCTCCGGTTCGGCTGGCTCCGACTCCAGCGCCGGAGTGACCACAGGAAAGGATTGAATGATCGGCGCTGAAGGATTCACTTCCAGCTCCGGTATCCGTTCCGCCATCGCGTCCACGTCGAGGTTAACGGCCGTTGGCCTTGCAGACTTGCCCCGTGGCCTTCGGGTATGACCGTCCTTTTGAACCTCTACAGATCGCTCGGGCATCACCGCGGCTACCCCTTCACGCAACGAAGCCCACCGTTCTGGTACTCGTCGCACGGCTTCCCCCAGGGACAAGGGCGTCGTGAACAAAAACGACACGAGAAATCCTGCAATAATCACGATATGGGCGCCGGTTCCGGCAAAGACAGCGCGGAGTCCCTCCGCAATCGTCTGCCCGACGACGCCACCACCCATCCCGCGGGAAATGATCCCGCTGGTCATGGTGAAGACTCCGGTCGTTTCCAGATGGAGAAAGGCGCTCAAAAATACGACGGCCGCCACGGAACTGGCCGCGGTGCGGAACCTCATGCTGACCGGGGCCTGGGAGAAACAGCGAAACCCGAGTCGCCCCAATAATATGGGGAAGAGATACGCCGCTCCACCGATTCCATAAAAAAATCCGCCGGCCAGGAGCGCGCCGAAGGAGCCGATGAGGTTGCGTGGCGGGTTGGCCTCAAAATCCCCGTTCGCCACCATCTTCGCCTCCCCCGGCACAAAGGACAGGAGGCTTAAGAGTGTGAGTAAGCTCAGCGCGATCAGGATCACGCCGAAGACTTCCCGCTG
>DCZN01000111.1:16228-17054 GCA_002331625.1 Nitrospira sp. UBA2083
TGAATGCTAGCACAGGGGGGAGGTCATTTCAAACGAACACGCATCTGAATCACCACTCCAGGCACCGGCTCATCAACCAAACCTGGCCTTCCCTATGCGCATCCTCTCTTGATCTTCCAGGACTTCCCTTGCTGCGACAGCTCCATGGAGCGAGCGTCCCTTTTCGGTCAATCAAGCGCGAGCTCGCAATTCGTATTCAAAGCCACGTCGTTGTAAATGAATCAACGCATGACGACTGAGTTCGTCCACGAGCGAGAACACCTGATTCCAGGTAAGCTCGGGAAAGCAGAGCGGGAGTTCTTCAAGCGAAATAGATTGTCGCTCTTGAACGATAGCCAGCAATTTCGTCGCGGACTGTTGAATCATCGCACACCTCTCATGTGTTAGAAATCAACGCGCACCGTATCGTGAAGCCCTGTTGTGAGGGTCGGACTCCATCGAACCGCCACGATGCGCACCACGCTGAGCACCAGCAGAATCCCCACGAGAACCGTAAGTGGTTGCCAATCTCCTCCTTTGAACCATTGGGAAATCACCTCGGTCAGCATGACAACCAGAATCGTATCCACGATGAAGGTCACCTTGACACGCCCCTCCCGGAAGTACGTGACGGCGGTCTTAAATACTTCTACAAGTGCCAGCAACATGAGCGTGTTGACGATGACTTGCCTCAACACCACCTCGACCGGATGATCGATGAAGAGCCGAATCTCCCACAACGTCTTCAGCGCGCCACCGGTGAGTGCGGCGAGGAGCGTCACCATCACCAAGCTGAGGACTCCTTTCATCCCACTGTTCCAGATCTCGAGAAGATCGAGATGAGAGA
>DCZN01000111.1:17109-20246 GCA_002331625.1 Nitrospira sp. UBA2083
TTTCCTTTCTTTCCATTCTTGTTACACAGGAATGTATCGGGCTCTCGTTGCGACACAATCACGAACACGTAAAACTTGTGTTAACTACCTTGCTCTCTGAGGTTGGTGGGGGTTCCGCTATGTGGCGGGGTGGTTATGAACCGGATTCTGGTCGTCAGGGGGTTACTGTGGTGCCTCACGAATGAAAACAAGAGGAATTCGAGTTGTCATCCCCATGCCTTCTTTCCCTGCTTCAGCAGCGCCTTGAACAGCGGTTTCATCTTCTTGCGAATCGTGACCCGCCGGTTGTGCTGACGTTCGACCATGCGTCCTGCGAGAAATCCGGCACGGACGCTGGTCGAGTACTTCACAAACTGTCGGATATGACGCTCTGCTTGGATCGCATCCTGATGTATGCCCAAGAGATCTTGAATCGATCGAGCGGCCTTCATAAAACGGATCGCCGGCTTCCCGACCACCCAGCGGGCGAGGTCTGCTGCGTAGCGGGCGCGTTTCGCTTTGATGCGGATCTTGTGCAGTGCGGCATCCGACGGTGAACGGGCGAGCCGCTTGATAGCCTTGCGCAGTTTCTTGAACTCTTGCTCGGCGAGTTGACGGATGGCCAGAGGAGATTCAATGACTGAGGGTGCCTGCGCTGCTTGTTGCAGCCGCCGAATGAGCTCGAGGTAGCGGGCGCTTGTGAGTTCATTGAGCAGCACCTGCTGAACGGCCGCTCGTTGCGTGCGCAGATGGGTAGTGAAATGAGCCAACAGGTGGCGATCCCGCGCGGTCAGTCCGGCCGATTCATCCGTAAAATAGGCGATCTGCACATCGAGGTCGCGGGCCGGCCCCAATACGTCGCTTAGCCACGTGAGCTCCTGCTGCAGTGACGTAACCCATGCCGGAAGGAGGATCGGCCGCGCTGTGCGGAATATCGTACGCAGGCGTCTGGTCGCCACACGCATCTGATGGAGGCTCTCGCTCTCGGTTCCGAGCCTGGTTCCAGGATCATGGGCCAGGAGCCACCCGACATGCTGAGCGAGCGCCCACTTCACCTGTTCGACCGCCGAGGCGTTCGGCTCAGGCTGTGGTGGGGAAAGAGGTTCTGGCAGCGAAAGAGCACGGTAGAATTTGGGGCGCCCGTCGTGATCTGAG
Organism: Nitrospira sp. UBA2083; assembly: GCA_002331625.1. Classification (GTDB taxonomy): domain Bacteria; phylum Nitrospirota; class Nitrospiria; order Nitrospirales; family Nitrospiraceae; genus Nitrospira_D. The sequence continues at coordinate 18,244 of DCZN01000111.1, forward strand.
GCACCCGCTTCACGCATCTGCTGTTCGATGGAACGCAGAGAATCCGCATCGCCCTGCCGCAGTTCGATTTCGAGCTCACGAAAGCGCTGGATCACCCTGCCGTTCTTCACGGCTGTCACGTGGTCGAGCGAGAGCTCAGCGATGGGCACTCGACCATGACGGACCAGGACGCCTGTTCGTCGTACACGTAGCGTCACGACCGGCATCAGTGTCCGATGCCCAAGACGGAGAATCAGTACATCGCGTAGCGCGGCTGGAGGTTCGGCCTGCTTGCCGGCTACTTCCACTTCCTGCCGATCATCACCCAGGGGAATCTTGAGCTGCCATGACTTTTTCCCCGGTTCGATTCGATAGCGAAGCGTAATCCGTGCATGGGCCAAGTCGTAGGCCGTCGTATCGTAATAGGTTGAGATCAGCAGCCGTCGAGAAAGTGGTGTGCCTGGCAGCCGAGGCAGGCGGAAGTCGGCCTCAATAGACAGCTTGAGTTCACGTTCGGCATGTGACGAGATCGGGGAAGCGCTAACAGGCAGCTTCTGATGTATGTGAGATCGAGCCATTCAAACACCGCTCAGATCGGAGGTGGCGAATCTAAGTCTGAACGTGTGTGGAAGAGAATGCAACGCGGGGTTGGTCGGCGGGGGATACCAGAAACGGCCGCCGCTGCGGACCGGTGCCATAGAAGCGGGGGCAGGAGCCTCCTCGTCACGAAGTCAGCAGACCAAGAAGGTACAAGGCTTAGAACTCGTCGAGGGAAACCGGTCGGAGAAAGTCTCGGACCGATATCAAGCCGATGAACGAACCTCCTCTGGTGACACCGAGATAAAGTGTGCGATGTTTTTCCATGAGGTCGGCTGCTTCGGTCAACGGCCGCTGCTCTTCAATCTGGCACAACGGACTGCTCATGATCACCTCAACCGGCACATAGTACGGCGCTTTCTCTGCGCCGAGAAATTTCTTAACGACATCCGATTCAGTCACAATGCCGATGATCTTTGCTTTGCGCGTGACCAACACACTTTCGATATTGCAGATCTTCATTATTCTCGCAACCTCAATCACCGGCGTCCCAGCTTCCACGGTCATGGGTTCGGTCTGCATCAAGTTGCCTACTGTCACCATCTGATCCTCCATCCTTATGATTGTATTGCCTCAACACTAGCAGCATGTTGTTGCGCACGTGTTAAGCGAGTATCTCAGGGCGGTAAATTTGGGAAGGCTATGAGGTACGTGTTGTGGTCAGGGGCGCTGAATGGATCGGCTCATCACGGAGAGGCAGACCATTTGGAGTAGAGGGAATGTCACACAGTATTAACCATTCGGCAATCAGGCGGTGACGTGCCGGAGATAGATTCTTTCCATATGGGAAGAAACGCGATCTCACGATTGATCACGGCGAGTACGTCTGGCTACGTCAGTGACGCGGGAACGTGCTCGCACGGCTCACGACAAGAAAGGAGGGAAGATGTCATGGTTACTCGGCTACGAGTAGGACTCTTGCTCGTGAAGTCGGCCCTGACCTGCATGGCCATCGTCCTGTTGAGCATCTGCGGCCTATTCGTTCGACTACGGCTGGCTCGGTGAAAAGGTTGTGTCTAGCTGGCGGGTAGGGCATAACAAACCGTACGGCGACACCACTCGGCGTTGAACTGCTGACAGGAGAAATCAATCCGCCCCCTTTCACAGTCCCGACGAGGAGTTTTAACTAATCCCATCCACAAATGCCTCAGGTGTCTTGGTCCGACACCTGTGCGTCGCATGCAGGCTGGGATTTCCAGCACGAGAATCCTTCACAAGGACAACAGCAGAGGCCGTTGGTGTTGGCGCCGATCGCGGCTCGTTGTCGATGAGGGTTACGTTCTCCTCCCGAGAGCCGGTGGGGCGAACATGCCCCTTTCCGACTCTCGTATGACCATTCGGTTCACTGGTGAGTCTCCTCTCCTTATGTGACATGTGATCTACTCGCGACCCACTGACAACACGCTATACGTGAGTCCCAAGATGGC
>DCZN01000111.1:20324-27112 GCA_002331625.1 Nitrospira sp. UBA2083
TGGGAGAGCATGTCGTCGTTCTTTTCCCATTGATATGCTGCAAGACTACTAGGTGGGTGTTTCTTCCTCGTTACGATCGTGGTAATTCTGTGTGAAGAAACAACACGACTATTACCCTCACCCTCCGTGCATTGTGGCTATCCTGCTGCAACGAATTGACTGAATAGGGATAACGGCTCGGCAGGTGAACGGCCTGATCGGGCCTACAGGATGTTGTCAATGCGGTGCAGCATTCTGCATTAGCATGGAAGAAGGGCGGGGAAGCCGGTCACCCTCAAACATTCTTTGTTTTTTCTGCATCAAGCCGTCTCAGCAGTGCCAGCGCCCTTCGAGTTCCCTCGCCTATGCGTGAAGCCTGCCGATTTTTTCGCGACGGCCTCCAACCTTGAAAGAGTCTCCACTGTGGTGATCGCCGCGTTTCGGCCAAGGCCTGTCCGCTGGGGAAGGCTGACGACCGATAGAGAGGGGCTTCAGGATTTTTGAAGAGCATCGATTTCACCTCCCGTGTGAGATGGGTCAACACACAGATGGTGGCCTGACGATGTTACGCAATAGTTAGGCGTGGGTTAACATGTAATAAATCATGTATGTGAATCGTTCGGGCAAGGCTCTCGCGTCAGCCGGAAACCGAACTTCCAATCGACCATCGGATTAATCGAAAAGCGTGAGGGCACTTAGACTGTCATAATGTTACAGATCCGTAACTGACCCGCAACAATCTCGTGATCTGGGTTGGATACAATCCCAGAATTCTTTGTTGGATGCGTAGATCGGAATCTTTATGGCAGCGATTGGCATGTTTAAGTGGTCCGTGCAGCCTAAGATGTGGTCGCACTCGTCCAGAGAACACCGGTACGGACCCCCGCAGCACGACCTACGCTACAGCCTATAGCATGAAAAGGATCATGCTATGCACTGTCCAGGTGGCATAGGATCCTGAGAAAAATCCGTTATTCGGAAAAGAGCACAATGAGCGATCATTCTCCTGAGCAACACAATCCAGCTGTCGAGACGACGGATGGCCTCGAAAAAGTAAGCCTGTTCTTGAATCGCGAGCTCAGCTGGTTGCAATTCAATTTACGGGTGCTCGAAGAGGCGGAAGACCAACGGCTTCCTCTCCTGGAACGAGTCAAGTTCCTGACCATTTTCGCAACGAATCTGGACGAGTTCTTCATGATTCGCGTATCAGGGCTCCGTCGCCAGGCGGCAGCCGGGACAGGAGGAACGACGCCGGACGGCATGACACCCTCCGAGCAAATCGTCGCGATCAACCGTGAATTGGGTGTCCACTTTGAACGATACGAACGATGCTGGAGGCAGGAGATTTTACCGCGCTTACGAGAGGCAGGCATTCGCATTCTGCATTATGACGATTTGACGGTGAAGGAGCGCGAGACGATTCAACAGTACTTTCAACACGACATCTTTCCCGTGCTGACGCCGCTGGCATTTGATCCGACTCATCCCTTTCCGCATATCTCCAATCTGAGTTTCAATCTTGCGGTGTTGGTCAAGGACCCTGAGCGTGGTGATTGCTTCGCACGCGTCAAAGTACCCGATGTCTTCCCCAGACTCGTTCCGATTCCCACTGATGAAGATACCGCTCTGCAACAGATGGGGTTGGGTGGAACAGGACGGGTGCAACGATTTGTGTGGCTGGATGAGGTCATCGCGCAAAACCTGGACGATCTGTTCCCCGGTCTGGAGGTAGCGGCCTCCTACCCATTCCGCGTGACGAGAGATGCAGACGTCGCCATCGAGGAAGATGAAGCGTCGGACCTCATCGAAGCGATGGAGGAACAGCTCGATCAGCGTGATTTCACTTCGGCCGTTCGATTGGAAGTCGCTGCCACGACACCGGATCATATCCGCGAGATTTTGACACGGAATCTTCAGTTACCACCGTACCTGGTCTATACCAACAATAGCCCGATCGGCATGGCGGGGCTTCGTGAACTGTACGCGCTTGAGCGGCCAGACCTGAAGGATCCCCCGTTTCTACCGTCAGTTCCGTCCTGCCTAGGCAAGTCGAACAGTCTCTTGGCCACCATCCGGGAGCAGGACGTGCTCTTGTATCACCCCTATGACAGCTTCATGCCGATCGTCGAGTTTCTGCGGGAAGCGGCCCACGATCCGGACGTGCTGGCCATTAAACAAACTCTCTATCGTGTCAACCCGAAATCACCCATTATCGATGCGCTGCTGGAAGCTCGTGTCAACGGCAAGCAAGTTGCGGTTTTGGTTGAACTCAAAGCACGATTTGATGAGGAAAATAATATCGAATGGGCCCGGAAGCTTGAAGATGAAGGAGTGCATGTGGTGTATGGCGTGCGCGGTCTCAAGACACATGCGAAGGTCTGCCTCGTTATTCGGCGGGAATCTGACGGCATCCGTCGCTACGTCCATCTCGGCACCGGAAACTACAACGTGGTCACGAGTCGCATTTATACCGACTTGAGCTATTTCACCTGCGATCCCGCCATCAGCCACGATGTATCCGATCTGTTTAACTCGTTGACCGGGTACTCTCGAAACAACGCCTATTCTAAGCTGCTCGTGGCGCCGACGAGGATGAGGCAACAACTGCTTGACCGGATTGAGCGTGAGGTGCGTCGCCATCGCCAGCACGGTGATGGTTACATCGCCTTCAAGATGAACGCCTTGGTCGATAGGCAGTGTATCCAGGCCCTCTACCAGGCCTCTCAGGCCGGAGTCAGGATTGATCTTCAGGTGCGGGGAATTTGTTGTCTCCGTCCCGGTCTCCCAGGGGTCAGCGAGACGATTACCGTAACCTCGGTCGTTGGACGGTTTCTCGAGCATGCGCGGATTTACTATTTTCGTCATGGGGGAGAACATGAGGTGCTGATTGGGAGCGCGGATCTGATGCCGCGCAACTTGGATCATCGCGTGGAACTGATTGCCCCGATAGAACATCCTCGCTGGCGCGACCTTATCATCAGCGACATTCTTGGTGTCGGGTTGCGCGACAATATGCAGGCCAGGCGATTGCTCGCCGATGGGACCTATGAACGTCTGCAGCCGGCAACGGGTGAAGCGGTCGTAAATTCTCAGCAATGGCTGTTAGATCACTGGAAATCCCGATCATGAGGTCCGGTGCATCGTACGATGCCTTACCTGACCATCAACCTCAATGAGCAGTTGGTGGGTCCACGGCGACACATAGAATCGTCATCGACACCGACGCAAATGCTGGACGTAGTGCCGAATGCAACGTTCATTCTCCTCAGTGCGTGCGAATCGGAAACAACGACACGGCGATCGATAGTGTGATGAGTGCAATGATGATCCACTCAAGCACTTCCATCCGTCGGGTTCCGGCTCGATCCGACATCTTGCCGTAGATGCTCTCCAGTGTCTGCAATTTCCGAAGGATGCTGGCATCCCATGCCTCTAAGTGGAAGCGCTGCGAAACAAGACGATACACGCGCGCAAGATACTGATCGCCTAGCAGCTTCAAGGTGTTGGTCACCCGTTCAAAAATCAAAGCGCTGTCGACCTGTAGCTGTGCAATATGCGTCAGATCCTTGTCATGCGAACCAGGCAGGGACAAGAGCCGTGGCTTACGTGACAACGCCTCATACCCTTCATCCAGCGCACGATCGAGTTGCTCATCGAGGATTCGCATCTCCAGCAGCTCGACGTTGGCAAATTCGAGGACCGCACGGACGTCGTCCATCTCGTTGCCGAACAGAACCGCGGAATGCCAGTCGATAACGGCTGCATCTTCTTGCCCAAACGAGATTCGGCAGGACAGTGCGTCGGCCACTTCCTGCTCCGAAAGCGGTGCCCGCTCTGCTCGAAGAATCTGGGCTAAGTTGGTCTCGTTGCTTGTCCATAGGAGAGGAGCCTCAACCGGCACAGAGGACTCGATCGAGAAGATGATGTAGTCCTCTACGTCCCCCGCAATGGCCGGGCGCTCGATGGCTGGCCCCAGGGCTTGGACTAATTGTTCTACACGGGTTCGGGATTCGGTCAGCAGTCGCTCGTTCTCATACAGCGACTCACTCAGCTCCAGCAGTTGATGGAAGGGACCATTGATGGGAAAACGATAGGTGATGGTGACGGCACCGAAATCGTACACCATGACCTCGACCGTAGGGCCTGTCTGATAGCGACTGATGGTGAACAGGCTGCCTTCCTGAACGAGCCGTAGTGGAGCCGGCCGATACTCGAAATACTGAGGGGCCCTGGTCTTGTGGCGAAGTCGGCCACGTTCACTGCTTGCGAGGATCCGCCGTTCTGCGTCCGTCAGGCTGATGGAGAGCCCGATATCGTAGACGAACAGGGCAAAACAGGTTCCTTTGGAGATGGTGATGTGTTCAGCCATGATCGTTCCTTGCAGACCAACAATGTAACCGTTTGATTTCTTGCGTTCCCATCAGCATGCCTGAGTGTTAGAGGCTAATGCATTCTTCTCTTGCCCAAATCAGTGACGTTTAACGAAATCGTTACCGTCAATTGACCGCTCTGTAACGGTCAGATGCGAAAGTCGCCACGCGTGCTCAACCAGACAGACATTCTTTCATCCTTACGTAGGCAGGAGGAGATACCCATGGCGATCATCGATGACGAAGGAGTCAGTAACACATCTGGCAACGAACATTTCCAAGACATTGTGAATACACGCTTGTCGCGACGCAACTTCTTGACTGGCGGATTTGCGGCTGCTGCAGCTGCGTCGCTCGGCGGCGTGGAAGCACTGCTAAAGGCCGTCCCCGCTGCGGCACAGGAGACGGAGGAAGCCGAAGACACAGATGTGAGGGCAGAGGGACGGGGAGATCAGCGGCCGGTACTCGGGTTCGAAGGTGTGCCCGTGTCGTCCGCAGACGAGGTGGTCGTTCCTAAAGGATATACAGCTGAGGTGCTTATCGCGTGGGGCGATCCGGTCTCCAACGGACCCTCGTTCAAACAGGATGCGAGCAACACGGCAGCAGAACAGGCCCGTCAATGGGGGATGCATAATGATGGGATCGTCTATTTCCCGATCGCTGGATCACGTCGTGGGTTGATCGTTCAAAACAATGAATATACCGATGATGGCCTACTGTTTCCAGACGGCGTGAACAATTGGACCGATGAGAAGACGAAGAAGTCCCTGAACGCCCACGGGGTATCGATCATCGAAGTTGCCCAGCGTTCCGGGTTTCACCTTGATCTGCGACGGCGCCAAGGCAAGTGGGATGTGGTGAGACCGTCCCGCTTCGCCCGCCGTATTACCGGTATGACGCCGATCGAGATCGGTGGCCCGGCCGCCAGGGATCCACGATTGATTACGAGCGAGGATCCAACGGGAAAGCGCGTGTTGGGCACGTTAAACAATTGCGCCATGGGGTACACGCCGTGGGGGACGTATCTCGCCTGCGAAGAGAATTTCAACGGCTACTTCCGGAAGAACGGCACGCAAACCACTCTCGAGAAGCGCTACGGGATTACAGCCGCGGGATTCGACTATCTCTGGCACACGACAGACAAGCGATTTCGTGTCGATGAAGAACCCAATGAGCCCAATCGATTCGGTTGGGTAGTAGAGATTGATCCGTTCCGCCCTCACTCGACACCGGTGAAGCGCACAGCGCTCGGTCGGTTAAAACATGAGGGGGCCTGGGTTCAGGAAGCACGAAATGGAAGGATCGTCGTGTATATGGGCGACGATGAACGGAATGAATATATCTATCGCTATGTCTCCAACCTGCCTTGGAGGCAAGCGCGGGCGCAGGGAATCAATCCGCTCGACGACGGAATCCTCTATGTCGCCAAGTTCCATGCGGAGGGCGCGGGAGAATGGTTGCCGCTGACACCGGACAATCCTCGCTTGGCTGGTTGGTCACTCAACGATATCCTCATCAACGCGCGCGGTGCTGCGGATGCGGCCGGGGCCACAATGATGGATCGACCCGAATGGATTGATACCTTCCCCAAAGACCTCACCGCCATCGCGACGTTGACCAACAACAATCGGCGAGGAACGACTCCTCCGTCGGTCAACAATCCAGATGGAACCACCGGTGCCGGCTCTGCCCGACCTTCTGTGGATGCAGTCAATCCACGTGCGGTCAACAACTACGGGCACATCATCCGTTGGTACTACCGCCAGGATTGGACAGAACCGACCTTCGGGTGGGATATCTTCTCGCTCTGCGGCGATCCGGCCAATCCGACTCATAGTTCGACGATCTTCGGCGACAAGTACGGATCGCCGGACGGGATTTACGTGGACCGGAGTGGCTTGATCTGGATTCAGACCGACGTGTCGACCTCCACGATCAATGCCGGTGCCTACGCCGGATTCGGCAACAATCAGATGCTGGTGGCTCATCCGGAAACCAGAGAGACTCGGCGGTTTCTCGTTGGCCCCAACCAGTGCGAGATCACCGGTGTCTTCATGACACCGGATCGTCGGACGATGTTCGTCGGCATCCAACATCCTGGCGAGCGGCCCGATGATCAACCGGGGGACCCGCTCAATCCAAAGCTGTTCAGCTCTTGGCCGGACGGTCCAGAAGGCGGTCGGCCTCGCTCGGCCCTGGTTGTCATTACAAAGGATGATGGTGGGAGGATTGGGAGTTAATGGATGAGCCTTCCGCTCCACCTCCAATGTGCTGGCGGGGTCGTCAAACTATAAGACGGCCCCCCAAGCATGTGATGCAAGATGTGGGCAGTCAACCGTTTGTGCCACCTCTTCGTGATCCGGCTTTGACACTGCGCCGAAGGCTGTTGGTCAACAGCCTCTTCAAGCATGTGGAGGAGATTCAGAATCTGGATGCCGG
>DCZN01000111.1:27183-27454 GCA_002331625.1 Nitrospira sp. UBA2083
TCTTCGAAAGTCGGAATGCTCCGCAGCTCACGTTTGTGATCGTGAAAAACCACGCGCCAAGATGTTTTGGTTGCAGGTGCGGAGCGTAGAGGGGAACATGTCTGAGCTAGGATCGGACTACATGTCGTTCTATTCTTCTCGGCTTTCCTCTGTCTGAGGTGTCGTAAAAGCTCTACGGTGTTGGAGACTGATCCAAGAGCTTATACCCAAGCGTCTTAATCGAGACGACCGCGTCGTTGAGCAGCGGTACCTTCACTTTCAATCGACGGAT
>DCZN01000111.1:27504-27771 GCA_002331625.1 Nitrospira sp. UBA2083
GTAGTCGTATCCCCACACCCCGTTGAGCAGCACTTCACGCGTCAGTACCCGCCCGGGATGACGTAACAGATGCTCAAGCAGTCCAAACTCCTTGGATGTCAGCTGCACTTCTGTCGCGTTCACCGTAACTTCATGTCGCACCAGGTCCATCTGAAGAGGACCATACGCCAAGGAGGTTGACTGTTGATCGTGTGCATAATCCACCCGCCGAAGGAGGGCCTTTACCCGAGCCACCAACGTCTTAGGGCTGAACGGCTTGGTCACGTA
>DCZN01000111.1:27817-29417 GCA_002331625.1 Nitrospira sp. UBA2083
CGATTCCTCGGCTTTGGCCGTCAACATGATGATCGGCAGCATCGCGGTGTTGAGAGTAGAACGAAGCCGTTTACAGACTTCAAGACCATCCATTTCTGGAAGCATGAGATCAAGGACCACGAGATCGGCCTTGTCCTCTTTGACCTTCTGAAGCGCCTCGAGCCCAGTCCTCGCCGTAACGGTTCGAAACCCCTCTTTCTCCAAATAGTGGGTGACGAGCTGTCCAATCTCCGGCTCGTCCTCTACAACCAGGATTTTCTTATGAGTGACGTTACCCATTTGCTGAGCCTGCTGGCAATGGAAAGAAGAGAGGGTCAAGCCGACAGAGTGTCTCGCAACCTATCCTGTATCTGTTTGAGGGAAGATATGGGGTATGGCTCCACAAGCAGTTTCCGTGTCCTCCAGCTACACCTAGCTCGATACCATCAGCGTTCTGAAACCACCGGTGGCGCGGTGTGCCGAATGATCTTGCCTTCCACCAGATACACGACCAGCTCTGCGATATTCGTCGCATGATCCCCCACTCGCTCAAGAGACTTGGCGATAAAGCTCAACCGAATGGCGCGGGAAATCGTATGCGGATTTTCGACCATGAAAGAGAGCAGCTCACGAAACAACTGTTCCATGAGATCATCGACGAAGTCATCATCCATGATCACTTTCCTGGCCAGCTTGGCATCCTCCTTCACAAACGCATCGATGCTTTCCTTCACCATCACCCGAGCCAGGTTTCCCATCCGTGGGATGTCGATGTAGGGCTTGAGTTGAGGTTCTTCGTTCAGTTCGATCGCTCGCTCACAGATACTCTCTGCCAGATCGCTGATGCGTTCGAGCTCAGTGGATAGCTTCATGGCCGTCGTGACTAACCGTAGATCACGTGCCGCTGGTTGGTGAAGCGCCAACAGCCCAATACAGGCTTCGTCGATCTCCACATCCAACGCGTTCACCTTGTGGTCTCGTTCAATCACACGGCAGGCCAGGGCCGAATCACGCGTGACCAGCGCAGTGAGCGCCTTGTCGATCTGGTCCTCGGCCAACCCGGCCATGCGGGCCAGTTTCGTCTTTAACTCGGCAAGTTCTTCGTCGAAATGTCGTTGGATCATGGCCTCACCCAAATCGTCCGGTGATATAGTCTTCGGTCTGTTTGTTCGAGGGGTTCGTGAACAGCTGTTTGGTACGGCCGAATTCGATCAGCCGACCGAGATACATAAACGCCGTACAATCCGACACCCGCGCCGCCTGTTGCATGTTGTGCGTCACGATGACGACGGTCAACTCCTTCTTCAGGGAAAACAACAGTTCTTCGATGATCCCGGTGGCGATCGGATCCAGGGCCGAGCAGGGTTCGTCCATCAGAAGAACGTCCGGCTTCACGGCGAGAGCCCGTGCGATGCAGAGCCGTTGTTGTTGCCCTCCGGATAACCCGAGCGCACTCTTGTGGAGTCGGTCCTTCACTTCTTCCCAAAGGCCTGCGCCCCGGAGACTGCGCTCGACAATCTCGTCCAACACCGTCCGGTTTTTCAAGCCTTGCAAGCGTGGGCCATATGCGACATTTTCATGGATCGATTTCGGGAACGGATTGGGCTTCTGGAACACCATG
>DCZN01000111.1:29469-29713 GCA_002331625.1 Nitrospira sp. UBA2083
ATATCGATCATGGGATTGAAAATATCCATGTTATCAATGAGGATATTTCCTTCATGTCGTGCTCCCTCGATGAGGTCATTCAAGCGATTCATGCAGCGGAGCAAGGTGGATTTCCCGCACCCGGACGGCCCAATGAACGCCGTCACCTGGTTCTCTGGAATATCCAAGTCGATCTTGAACAGAGATTGAACCGGTCCATAATAAAAGTTAAATCCCTGTACCCGGAGCTTCGGTTTTCCTAAAT
>DCZN01000111.1:29941-30174 GCA_002331625.1 Nitrospira sp. UBA2083
AACCCCACGTCATAGATATGAAACCCCAAGTGCATGAACTTCCGGTCCAGATGCAGGAACGGCCAGGTCTCATCGATCGGCAGAGACGGCGCAAGTTTCACCACACCGGTTAACATCAAGGGAGCAACCTCGCCGGCCGCACGAGCCATGGCCAGGATCAATCCAGTCAGAATCCCAGGGAGTGCGGTGGGCAGCACCACTTTCCATATGGTTTCCCATTTGGTCGCCCCCAA
>DCZN01000111.1:30378-45710 GCA_002331625.1 Nitrospira sp. UBA2083
ACCGAAGACGATCGACGGCACCCCGGCTAGATTATTGACGGCGATGCGGACGGTCCGCACGATGACACCCTGGCGGGCATACTCTCTGAGATACAGCGCTCCAATCACGCCGAATGGGGTTACGACGAGGCTCATGATCAGCACCATCATGACGGTGCCGAAAATGGCCGGGAAGATTCCTCCCTCGGTATTGGCTTCGCGTGGTTCCGTGGTCAACACCATCCAGACATTGCCGACGTAGACCCATACCTTCTCGAATGTCGATAGGCCGTTGGGGCGCAAGGCCCGCACAACTTGGCTCAGTCCGATCGACTTTTCTCTGCCGTTGGCATCGGCAACGAGCACCGTGTACAGACTCTCTGCTTCACTCGGTTCCACCTGCCGAAGCAAAGCCGGGAGAGACTGCCAAACCGCTTCGGCTCCCTCAGCTACAGGCTGGTCTTCCTTCGCAAGGGTCCGGAGACGTCCATAGAAGTTCCCCCACTCGCGCCGCTCCACCATGACGAGATCGGCCGGCTTGGCTCGTTCGACGATCTGATCTGTATCGATCCACCGATAATCGAGCCCGTAGAGATCGCGATTACCGATCTTCATCCTGATTCGCGGGATCCCCTTCGGGCTTACTTCCTCACCCGCCAACTGCCCAATCACATGCTTTCCGTCTTTGAGCGTCAATTCGACGAGATCCGCCGGCCAGAAATATCCGAACCCATTGACAAGGATCAGCACCAGCAGCCCTGCGATCATGAGCAATGAGAGCGAAAGCCCCGCTCCACAGCCCCAAATGAAGAGCTCCCCGCTTGCCATGAACTGTCTGACCCACTGCTTCATTGAATCACTCGTCCACCGGCATGGCCGGATCTACCCACATGCCTAATTTCCTTCGCCCCATCCCGAACCTAGTCTTGTGACCACCCTGTGTCTAGAACTGGCTATATTTCTCCCTCAGCCGCTGTCGAACCAGTTCCGCGACGGTGTTGAGCAGAAAGGTCGCCACAAAGAGGATCAACCCGGCTAGAAAGAGCGTACGATACAGAGTCCCCCCATGCGGTGCCTCAGGGATTTCAACCGCGATATTCGCGGAGAGCGTTCGAAAGCCGTTGAACAAGCTCCAGTCCATGATGGGTGTATTACCGGTGGCCATGAGGACGATCATGGTCTCTCCGACGGCGCGACCTAATCCGATCATCAGTGCCGAAAAAATACCAGGGCTGGCTGAAATCAGGACCAGATGCGTGAGGGTTTGCCACCGCGTCGCGCCGAGGGCCAAGGACCCTGCTATGAGATTCTTGGGAACATTGGTCAAGGCCTCTTCTGAGATGCTGTAAATGATGGGAATAATGGCGAAGCCCATCGCGACCCCGACGACAATGGCATTGCGCTGGTCATAATTCAGACCCAGGTGGCTCTGAAGCCATGGCTTATAGTGGCCATCGAACAAGAAGGATTCCCACCAGACATTCGTCGCCAAACATCCCCAGACTACGGCGATGATGACGGGCATCATGAGTAGTGCTTCGACACCAGGCCGAATTCGATGCCGAATGGAGGCAGGCAGCAGGAGAAAGAGTCCGGCAGAAGCGGCGACGGCGAAGGGAGTCACCAAGACCATTCCCGCCATCGCGGGAAAGTTCCGTTCCAGCACCGGCGCGAACCAGAGTCCGGCCAGAAATCCAAGCACCACCGTCGGGAGTGCCGCCATGATTTCAATCGTCGGCTTGATCTTCGCACGATAATCAGGATGCATGAACATCGAGGTGTAGATCGCGGCTAATACCGCCAACGGAACCGCGAGGAGTACCGCATAGACGGTCCCTTTGATCGTCCCGAAGATAAGCGGGGTTAAGCTGAACTTGGCCTCGAAGTCGTCTGATCCGCTTGAGGACTGCCACACCAGTTCTGGTCGTTCATAGCCCTCGTACATTACCGGAGAAAATAGGGTCGCCAGGGTAATTTCCGGATAGGGATTTGCAATCTGGTAATGGATCAGTCGATTCGTCTCCGTCAAGCCGACGAAGCCGTCCGCCTTGGGCGAAAAATAACTGCTGCGCAGGCCTCCCCCCTGGGGTGCGAGCGTGAGCAACGTCTGTGCAGACGTCGAATGGTGCAGTCGGATTCCTCCTTCAGCATCGGTCGTGATAAACCCCTTATCGCGCTGTGAAATCGTAATCTCAGTCACGGCACTCTGATGAGGGAGGAACCGATGGACGTTCGTCATATGGGTCTGATTCGTTCCAGGATGCGCTCGCACCGGCATCCACACGACCACCTGTCCAGCTGCATCACCGACTACAAGACTGCGGTCCCCCATCAAATATGCCAACGCCGTAATCGGTTTGCTTTGCTCTGACGCCTGCGTCGTCTCAGCAAGAAGAGGCTTGGCTGTATCCCGGAGATCAAAGTGATAGACCTTTCCGTCTTCCGTCCCGACGGCGAGCAGTTCTGTACGGCTCGCGAGCGTGAGCGCCGTCACGCGCCCGGGGATGCCGGACGTCAGATCGACCTGCGTGGTCGAAGCAACAGTCGTTCCATCGGGGCGTGACACGGTTCGGCTGGTGGTCAGCCAGAGATGCTGGTCTTCGAGCAGGGCGGCAATCCGCACCTCGGAGTCCGTGCTTTGATAAGCCAGCTTGGTGATCGGTTGCGGAGCCGGTGCGGCAGCAATCGGATCCCCGACCTTGACAGCTGGAGCGATCGAACGTTCGTTGTTTTGAAAGTCTTGCGTAAATTCAATCGTCACCGGGATGGCGCGCCCGTCTCGCGTGCCTAGCACAAGACTGTGGCCCTTCCCCAACGCTCGTGCCAGCACGGTGACAGACCCGTCCGGCAACAAACCCTGTGCAGGCATTCGTGATACGGCGGCTGTGCCTTCCCCTAGGAAAACAAATTCCAAAGAGTCACCGCGTAGCACATAGGCGAGTTCTTGGTGTTCGTCAATGCCGACGAGGGCTGAGGCCGTCGGACGCTCGCGCTGAGAAAGGGTAATGGGTTCGTTCAGGGTCACCTGGGTGGGAAGAAAGAGCGGAATGACTTCCTTGACGAGAAACACACACATACCAAGAATGCAGAGGATAATGCTGATCCCGCCTGTCTTGATAATCAAGCGGGTGACCCCATCGATCATTGATCTGATTTGGCGCCGAGTGAATAACCCCTGCACAAGGGCCGGGGCCGGCATTGCGCCCCGGCCTGGGGAGGGCTCTCCTTGAAGCACCGGTATTGGAGTGAGCGGCGGCACATTCATGCGCTGACCTTCGCCTGCCTTTCCAACGTTCCAACCTTACACACCTAGAAAGATCGTGCGTGGTTATGATCCTCTTGATGATCACCCCACTCTGAACGACCGACCTCACACCTATTCGACCTTCGGCAATTCCTTTTCAATCACGCTCTGTGGCAGCGGAAAGAAACCATCCTTGATGACGATGGCCTGCCCTTCTTTGCTATAAATGAACTTGATGAACTCCTTCACGAGCGGATCGAGCGGCTTATTCGGCGCCTTATTGACGTACACCAACAGATGCCGCCAAAGCGGATAGGAGCCGTTCATGGCATTGGTCTGAGTAGGGGCCACGAAGGGTGCTCCCTCTTTTTCAGCTAACGGAAGGACTCGAACACCGGAGGTCAAGTAACCGATCCCGCTATAGCCGATGCCAGCAGGATCTTCCGTGATTCCCTGCACCACGGAGGCAGAGCCCGGTTGTTCCTTAACTTCATCTTTGTAGTCGCCGTTTTTCAGGGCGAATTCCTTGAAAAATCCATAGGTGCCGGACGCTGAATTACGACCATAGATGCTGATCGGTGATGCCGCCACTTCGCCAGTAATTCCGAGTTGGCCCCACCGTTCGAGATTCTGCTGCGCCCCAAACCGGCGGGTCTTTGAAAAGATTGCATCGACTTGCGCCATCGTGAGTCCTTGGACTGGGTTATCTTTGTTGACATAAACAGCCAAGGCATCGATGGCCACTGGGAAAGCCGTCGGTTTATACCGGAACTTTCTCTCGAAGGCATCCATCTCGGTATTTTTCATCGCTCGGGACATCGGCCCCAATTGTGCCGTTCCTTCGATCAGGGCCGGCGGTGCGGTGCTCGATCCCTTGCCCTCGATCTGAATCTTGACGCTTGGATATTGCTTGCGGAACCCTTCCGCCCAGAGCGTCATGAGGTTGTTGAGCGTATCGGACCCGATGCTGTTAACATTCCCGGACACCCCCGTAACTTTGATATATCCCTTTAAGGCAGGATCCAGCACGATGGCATCATCGGCATAGGCCGATGGAACACTCGATAAAAGAGCCCCCAGGAGGGCCACGTATGCAAAGCCAGGCTTCACAGCCGATGTTTTCATAGACAGTCCTTTCATAATCTCGAACTTTTAGCTACCGACACTCTAACCTCGTCTCATTGCGATCGTATTACATGAATGTTACAGGAGTGTTACATATGTACGAGCCTATTTGATTCACTTGATTTTCCAGGGGCAGGCGCTGGCCTGCCCCTTTTCATCACTTTCATCACTAAAAGTTAAACTGGAGCTGTGTTCGAACAATATCGCCTTCGCGGATGTTATAGGGTGCGGTCTGCGTATCGGTGCGTCTGCTCCTTGCATATGCGATCGTGAATTCGAGAGACTTTGCAATCTGCCACTCCATTCCGACTTCCCATTCCCGGACCACATTGAATGGTGAATTCGTCCGATGCTTCTTTCCGCCGCTGTACTCTTGGTAACGAACATAAGGGATCAGGCTGGTCAACCAGGGCTTATTGACGTCCCACTTATACATCCCCTGGACGTAACCGCCCTGAATATTCCCCTCCTCAATAGCAGTTCGCGAGGCATTCAATTGAGGACCATTACCCCAGTTCCATTCCGCCTGGAACCCGATGGGTTGAGGATATAGGACAAAATGCACACCGACTCGTTCATCAAGAATGTTCCCGTTGTTTACGACTGTAGGAGTTCCAGCAAGGCCTGTCCCTGAAGGAGCCCCGACGTTAAACGCTCCACGGTAGGCATCGACACCAAATTGGATAATTTGCCCGTAGGGCAATTCCATGGGGTAGGTGGCATGGACAACGACGTGTTTATTGTCATTCCGGTCGTTCACATTGATGGTCTGGCCGTTATAGACCCCGATGCCTAGCACACCATAGTCACCAGATCCCTTGAGACCTGAATCGACCAGCTTTCTAAACAGTTTTTTGGTCTCCTTCGGGGTATAGTAGATAAACAATCCAAGATCACGCTCGCCCTGCACTGCACTATTGAGACCGTCAGCGCGATCGAATGCAATCCGATTCTGACTGGACTGCAGATTTTCAAACCCAAAGGGAACCTTCGACTGCCCTACGCGAAGCCGCAATTCCTTTTCCTCCAAGAACAGGAACGGCACGGGCATAAAGATGTCGGCATAGGCATCGCGCAGTTGCACAAAATGATTACTCTGGTCCCCTGTCGTGCCGGGAACAGATCCTGCAAATTCCGGCTGAATATAGAAGGAGAGCCAGTCCGTGATGTCGCCTGAAAAGACCATGCGGACGCGGCGGAAGGCGAAGCCGGTGTTATCTCGAATAGTGTTATCGTACTCACTCCGGATAGATTTATCTCCGGGCAAGTAGGTATAGCGGGCTTGCACATAACCGCGGATGCTGATCTTATCGAACCATTTCTTGATCGACGCCTTCTCCGCAATAATCGCTTCTTCCCTTTCGTGCTCGGCTTTCAACTTCAGCCATTCTTCTTTTGTAATCTGCCCTTTCTCGTACAAAAGATCCTCAACATTGGCCTGGGCGAGATCGGCCTGGAACATCAACCCCAGACCGAACAGACACAGGCTGATTGCAAACCACCATTTCTTCATTCGACTCCCTCCCTCTAGTTGGTCGTGTTTCGAAAACCGCGACGAGGTATAGAGGACGAACGTTAAGGTGGTGCTACGGAGTTGTTACGCCATTGTTAAATTAGTTACGATCAAACCACACATGGCACACGATTCCCTCACCACACAGGACCAGAACCAGGCCGAACCGCCGCTCTGGTCGATCGGCATCGCGGTGCTCCTCATTTTGCTTGCCCCCATCATCTTGTATTCGTTCGCTCCGACCGGCCCTGTTCGCGAAGGCGACACGGTCTTTTCCAACGGCCAGCAACGCGGCCTTCTCAGGAAACCCGCTTCATTTCGCCTTTCTCAGCCAGACGACACGTGCTTACTCGATCCCGATAGCCCCTTGATCGTCCTTCAGATACACACTGATCAACTGGACGGGTTCTTTCTGGCTGAAGTTCAAGGCAATCCAGCCACTGAATGGCCGTTTTGTCCGGTGCATGCGGAAGTGCAACTCAAGACACACCAGGTCTTCCAAAAGCCTGTGGCCTTGGGGGTGGTGCGGGACACCGTGATGAAGTGGCTCAGTCGATGAGAGTGAGAAGGGCAGTGGTTAGGCTTTGAGGCGCGCGGCAAACTGCTTGCGAAATTTGGCCACTTTAGGTCCTACGACAAATTGGCAGTACCCTTGGAGCGGATTGCGAGCAAAATATTCTTGATGATAGGGTTCTGCCTCATACCATTCTGAAGCAGGCACGACTTGCGTGACGATGGGAGCGTCGTAGAGCTTCTCGTCAGTCAGGGTCGTGATGAGCAGTTCGGCTGCTTGTTGTTGCGCTGGGTTACCGTAAAAAATCGCCGATCGGTATTGGGTGCCGATGTCGTTGCCTTGCCGATTGAGGGTGGTAGGATCGTGAACCGTAAAGAATATCTCGAGAAGTTCTCTGTACGAGATGACGTTCGGGGCGAAGGTGACCCGTACGGCTTCAGCATGGCCGGTCTGCCCTCCACACACGGCTTCGTAGGTGGGATTGTGCATCGCCCCACCGATGTAACCGGATTCGACTGATTCCACACCTTTAACCTGGTCATACACCGCCTCCAGGCACCAAAAACAGCCGCCTGCCAGGATCGCCACGTCCCTCTCAGCTGCGGATGGTCCTGGTTCATCGCTCATCATACGGTGTGATGAATGCAAGAAGAGGCTGGTCGCCGTCGGAGGCTGATTACTCTTCTTCTTCCTCCTCGATATCCTCAATCCCTTCGTAACTCATTTCAGGAAACGACGCCGACGCTTTTTCACACGCCGTTTCGACCATCTCTTCAGCATCCTCGGCTGAATCGGCGTCGACCAAGAATTTCACGGTGATCGCATACCTCTGTTCCACTCCCGACTCCTTTCTCTGTCGCTCAGTCAGAATTCTGCACCGCAGACCACGCTTCTCTTGTACTTTCTGATAGTCGTGGTCGCCGTGTCAACCGTTTGGTATTGCGTGTGACTGACAAGCGGACGGGAAACGAGCAGGATGCAACAGCGTCCAGCACGATGCCGACCCGGAAGGAACTGTACGGAAGAATAGAGGCCGAAGACGAGGTTATTCGTCGCCCTGGAGATCTGAAAGCACTGCCTTGAGTTTCGACAACTCGTCTGGGGCAATACGGGAAAACGCAATACCGAAGCTATTACTGCCAACCCACCGCACGGTGGCTTCATCAATCCGTAATGGCCAATCCAGGCCGGGAACGTGGAGTCGACACTCGAACTTGGCCCCTTGCTCCACCTTCATGTCACTTTCGATCTTACATCCGCCGGCAGAAATATCCAGAGTTCGCCCCTGTCCCTCCTGCCGTTGTCCTGAAAAAGTACTGCGAAATTGGGTCGTAAATCGTGGCTGGACACGTCGATCTTCTGGCCGAGGCTCGGCTGTGGTTGGTTCTCCACGTTCTGACTTCATGAATGAACTGAATTTTTTCACGGGCGTAGTCCTCGTGATGGTCTCACGACGTCCGGTGAGTTCAGCCTGGCCTGCCGAACCGCCACAGGACACCGCCTGTACAAGACAAGGCCGTCACCGTACAAACCCCTACTTCTTCGTAGAGAGCAACATGTGATCGCGTCGGTTCTGCTGGTAACACGACTCCTCACGCTCAGAGCAAAATGGCCGTTCTTTCCCATATGAGACGATCGCAACTTGTTTGAGATTGACTCCGGCTTCAGCAAGATAGTTTCGAGCCGCTTTCGCCCGTTTGTCACCGAGCACCACGTTGTAGTCGCTGGTCCCTCGCTCATCACAATGCCCTTCAATTTTCAGGATCGCTCCAGGATGATCTTTCAAGTAGGCCGCATCATGATTGAGCGCCTCCATTCCCGCATCAGACAGCGTCCATTGATCGTACCCAAAGAAGACATCTTGCAACCCTGCTTCCACTGCAGCTTTTTCTTCTCTTGTCATCTCTGCCCGCTGTCGGGCGTTCACTCCCGACGGGTTCAGCGATGTTGAATATCCCCCTTGCGCAAGTCGTTCTTCACCGGGAGTGCGTGAAAACCCACTCAATTCTCCGCTCGAACTCCCTCCTGAGAGGGTCGGGAGCTTTGAACTGCCGCTGCCGGCTCCACTTTCCTCACCCGACTTTACCCATTTTGTGTTACAGCCCTGAGCTGATAACAAAAGTATGCCGATCGCCACCACAGCTCCAGACCTTGCAACCACTTTAGTCATAGCCTTTCTCCTCCATACAGATAGATCATGACCTCTGCATTTCGCCTACTCAGTTGACTCATGGACAATCGATGCAGTGATGAGTTTGTTCGTGAAGCAAACTGTCTTGCGAGATAGTATAGCACCGCTACTGAAAATTGAATTTTAAACAGTAGCTTAGCCGATTACTGGTGGGATACCTAACAATTTCAAATATTCCGTCAGTCGACCGGAAGGGAGCGGCTTGCCCAATGTAGGCTGAGGGTCGAAGTAGGGTCAGCGGGAGACCAAGGATACCCGATGAGGGAAATGAACTGCGCAGTCAAGAACAGGCACGTCTCGAATGACAGCTCGTGGGCCGCTCAGCGATACCCGGTTCGATCAGACCATCGAACAGGTCGCAAGACGGCTCCCAGACCTGCCATGGCACAGATAAATACAAGCATGCCCAGAGCAATCACAAGAAAAAATGCGGCTCTCACGTCGTGCAAAACTGGGATCATGGTACCTCCCCCTTCTTGCTCGATTCATTCACTTCGCCATCCGCATTCACAGACCCAGGGACTCATCGGATCTGTCTTCTGAAGCGGTCTTCCACAGCAGGGACAATGTCGAGTCCAGACGAACCGCTTCACTCGTTCATAGTATACAACTCTCTGTCTGACTTGTTTTCTATATCGGTATGACCGGAACACTCGATAACCTCTTTCAGAATGGGACCTCAATGTAGATGAAATTTGTTCATGGGGCTATCCAGCTTTAGTGTAAGAAGCACCTGTGATTCATGGCGCTAACATCTTGTAAACATGGCAAAGATTCCGATCCTTGCCTGGATGATCGCGGTAAGGATTGACCCTGTCCGCTACCGATTTTCTGCACATCCCAGGCCCTAAACGCACCGAAGCTTCCATAAGATCGGAAGGTACACAGGCACCTGAATAAAAATCAAGGCAAGATCCCGCAAGCCCACAAGTTTGTTGAAGCCTCAAACAAATATCCTCCTTCACTGTCGAGCTTACCTGCCTGAACAGCAACTCCTATGCCCAGAGAAAGTAATAAAGGTGAGCACTTATACATTCGCTAGGTTACGAAACCAGGCAGCCTTTGATGGTAGGCACAAGTGAATCAAAAACGATTCGGACAGAGAAGGAATGGATATCGTCCTAACGTGCCGCATGAGCACGGAGAGTTATGGCGTAACGTATTGCGACAGCTGTTATCGCGACAGGCCCCTATGAAAGGATCGGCTTCTGCACTGGACGACGGCAGTAGATCGGCCTGAGAACCCCGTAAAGCCAGGTTGGCATGGGATCTGCGACCCTCGCGCAACCAATACGACCCGTCTGAAGGGAAAGACCCGACTGACTGATTGCGACTTATGGTGCGCCCGGCAGGAATTGAACCTGCGACCTACGGGTTCGAAGCCCGGCGCTCTATCCAACTGAGCTACGGGCGCATTGTAGGTACATGAATCATGTTAGGGCGAGGCTTGTCAAGGTTGAGAGTGCAGTCTGACCAACTACAGCTGAGCCAGAATCTCATCAGCAACCTGCGTGAGAGATCGTCCTTCGGTCTCTATGATAGCGTCCGCAGCCGCTTGATACTTTGGCAAGCGGTCATGAAGGACATCTTGAATTTCATCAACAAATGACTTGGTTCCCGTGAGAGACGGTCTTTGAGTATCCGTCCCAATTCGCTTCGCAATGGTCTCGACCGAAGCAGTCAACCAGAACAACTTCCCTGTTTGTTTAAGCACTTCAACGTTCTGTGGCCGAAGGATTGCGCCACCGCCCGTATCGATAATCACTCCATTCCGGACCGCCAATTCCTGACAGACCTTGGATTCAAGGTCGCGGAAGTATTCCCATCCATGTTGTTCGACGATTGCTGGAATGGCGTGCCCTGCTAATTTCACGACCTCGGCATCAGTCGACACAAGAGGCCGGCCGAGCCGCGCAGCCAGAACCTTCCCGATGGTACTCTTTCCCGTCCCGCGATAACCGATCAACACTACATTCATCGGAAGTGAGATTCCAAAACCGTACGCATCACCTCAACCGGCGCGGGCTGACTGGTCCAGAGCTCAAATTGGGTCACGGCTTGATTGAGAAACATCTCCAACCCCGGAATCGTCTGACACCCTGCTCGCCTGGCATCTTTGAGCAGTCTTGTTTCAAGTGGGTTGTACACAATGTCCATCACAGAAAGGCCGGCATGCAGGAGCGAGGCTGGGACACAGGTCGTATCGGCTTTCGGAGACATTCCGATTGGGGTGCAATGAATCAGAACCTGTGCGTCGGGAAGAGCTCGACGAAGGGCGCCCTCATCAAGATGGAAGTCCTCAACCGTTATTGCCGTCGTGGAGCGAAGATCCTGTGCTAACTGAGCCCTCTCCATGTCGTCAATTCCCAGCAGCGTCAATCTCGCTGCACCGGACTCAGCCGCCAGCGCGAAGGCGACCGCTCGCGCAGCGCCTCCAGAACCAAGGATCACGATGCGTCGGCCGTTAAGATCGACTCTACCCTCCCTCAACGCCCGCAGCGCGCCTGTCGCGTCCGTGTTGTAGCCGGTGAGCTCGCCCTTTTCAGCCACGATCGTGTTGATCGCACCGATCCGCAGGGCTGTCGGCTCCGTGTGATCAAGAAACGGGATCGCCGCCACCTTGTGCGGAATCGTCACGCTCGCTCCCCGGAAGTTTCCCAGCGCCCGAAGCCCGTTGATCGCATCGCCGACCGCTTCTACTTGCCACGCAAGATAGACAAAGTTGAGCCCAAGCTTACGAAACGCCGCATTGTGGATAGCAGGCGACAGGGAATGGCCCACCGGATTGCCGATCACCCCGCAAAACTGTGTCCGAGCGTCGATGTCCATTCTGTCCCTAGAATGATGCGTGTTTCATGTTCGTTGGCAGCATGCCTACCCCTTATACACGGTCATGCCACCATCAATCGTGAAGGTCCCGCCGGTCACCCAGGCCGCTTCATCCGAGGCCAGATACAGAACCATCTGTGCCACTTCGTCCGGCGTCCCAGGACGGCGGAGTGCATATTGGGCAAGAATGGGCTGGAGCATATCGGGATTCGCCATCAAGGGAGCCGCCATAGGTGTATCAATCAGGCCAGGATTCACCACATTGCAGCGAATTCCTTCTTTCGCGTACTCGACCGCCAGGGCGCGTGTCATGGCATCCAGTGCACCTTTGGATGCCGTATAGGCCGCCAAGCCGGAGAGACCGACCAAGCTGGCGATCGACGAAATATTCACGATCGCACCTCTTCCTTGCTTCTGCATGTGGGGAAGGGCGGCTCTCGTCATGCGGAAGACCCCGGTTAGGTTGATGTCCAGTACCTTTGCCCACGTCGCATCATCGGTTTCATGGAGACGTTTTCCAAACTCACCGATCCCGGCATTGTTGACCAAGATATCGATCCGCCCAAAGCTATCGCGGCCTCGTCGGATCACCTCCTGCACGTGGGCTTCATCAGTCACTGAACCGGCAACCCCGAGTACTTTCCCCTTATTGAGTCGAAGCACATTGGCAACACGATCCAATTCCGGTTGTCGACGTCCCGTGATGACAATCGATGCCCCTTCCTCAGCAAATCGCTTCGCAATCGCTTCGCCGATCCCGGCATTCCCTCCGGTCACCACCGCAACTTTGCCTTCCAACCTCTTCATGGAGTCAGTTCCTCTTCCTCATTGGATGCGCCATCCGGGTCTTCATGGGACTCCTGTTGAGCCCTCAGACCCCAAAACCCTGGTTCGACCTTACGAGCCACCGTGATGAACCCAGAATGAGCCACCATACGATGATCCGGTCTCACGCTCCTACCCTGGACCGACCAGGTTCTTAACAGCGTTTCAAACGTTTCAATCATTCCGAACTCTGCCGTTCGCTCAAGCGCCTCAACCGTTTTCATGACTTGCGGGACGGTAGGCACAAAACTGAGATAGATCCCGCCGGACCGAAGGGCCCTGAGGGCATGCGGCACAACCTGCCAGGGCTCCGGCAAGTCAAGAACGACACGATCAAAGGGGACTTGGTCATCCAGTACATCGATGCCTTCATACGCGTTTTTCCGGAAACAGATCAAATTCGTCGGGTTGACGGAGCGAGAAATGTTCGCCTTTGCGGTCTGCGCAAAATCGTCCCGGATTTCATACGTCACCACCAAACCACCCGGACCTACTGCGCGCAACAGAGCTATCGTCAGAGCCCCTGAACCGGTTCCTGCCTCAAAGACTCGCGCACCAGGATAGATATCAGCCCACATGGGGATAATCGCGAGATCCTTGGGATAGAGGACCTGGGCCCCTCGCGGCATTTTGAGGACATAGTCGCCAAAGGTCGGTCGAAGCGCCACCATCTTCTTGCCGCCGGATAGCGTCACCATACATCCGTCGGGACGCCCAATCAGCGCATCATGGGCTATTTTTTGACCGCTGAACTGATACGTCTCTCCCGCTTTCAAGGTGAGGGCATATTGTCGTCGTTTTTGGTCGACAAGATGGATGCGCTCCCCGTTTGATAGACGAGACATGCCGGGCATTCTAGGAGGTTCATTCCCTAGTTTGCAACCAAGCTGCCTTCCTTGACAGGATAACAAGCGGCTCGTAAGATCTTCTTATTGTTGATACTTTTCACGATGACTCGTGATGGTAGGTACCAGAAACTTTTACATCCTCCTAGCTTCACAACAGCGATTGTGGGAGCCGGGTTAGTTCTTTGTTTGGTTTTCTTCCCCTACTCTGCTTTTGCCAAGGACATCCTCGTCGCGAGCTACGAGGGAGTCATTAACCCCGTCGCGGCTGAATATCTGCACGACGCCCTTACATTTGCTCAATCATCTGGTGCACACGCGCTCATCTTGAAACTCGATACTCCTGGAGGACTCGATACCTCCATGCGCCTCATGATCAAAGATATGACCGCCTCTCCCATTCCGGTAATCGTGTTCGTGGCTCCTTCGGGAGGCCGTGCTGCCTCTGCAGGGGTTTTCATCACGATGGCAGCCCATGTCGCCGCCATGGCACCTGGTACCAATATCGGAGCGGCCCACCCAGTGGCAATGGGTGGTGGTGAGATGGATAGCACGATGAAAGAGAAGCTTGAAAACGATGCCGCTGCGTATATCAAAAGCATCGCCGAACAACACGGACGGAACGCTTCCTGGGCAGAGGATGCGGTTCGAAAGAGCGTCTCCGTGACAGAGCAAGAGGCCTTTCGATTGAAAGTGATCGACCTCATAGCCGAGGATATTCCTGCCTTGTTGAAACACCTCAATGGGAGGACCATTGCCCTTCCTCATAGCGCCATCACGTTTTCGGGCGAGGCGGCAACTCTCCGAGAGTTTCCGATGGGAACTCGCCTGGAATTGCTCAAGATCTTAAGCGACCCCAACATTGCCTATCTCCTGATGTCTATCGGAACGATCGGGATTATGGCCGAACTCTACAGCCCCGGTGCAATCCTTCCCGGCATCATCGGGGCGATTAGTCTGATCTTGGCCTTCTATTCGCTTCAGTCCCTCCCCGTAAACTACGCAGGCGTACTGCTTGTCATGCTCGGTGCGGTTTTTCTCCTGCTCGAAATCTCGGTCACCAGCTATGGGTTGCTTGCGCTCGGTGGATTGGCCGCGATGACCTTGGGCGGACTGTTGCTCATCAAGAGTGACGCCCCGTATTTGCAAGTGTCCCTGTCATATCTATTGCCGACGATCACGACGCTCGGCCTCTTGATCGGAATCGTTGCGTGGGTGGCCGTCAAGAGCGGCCGTGGAAGAGCGGTGACAGGAACTGAAGGAATGATTGGGTCGATCGGGATCGCCAGGACAGATCTCAACCCGCGCGGTCAGATCTCGGTCCATGGGGAGATCTGGGAGGCGATCAGTCAGAGTCCGATTCGCCAAGGAGAGGCGGCCGAGGTGGTGTCGATTCAGGGGTTACTTGTCACGGTAGCCCCGACGCACAGATAGCCTGATCGCAGGCGAGGAGCCGTTATGTCATTGCTTATTCCGTTAGTCCTACTTGGGTTCGTACTCTATGCCAGTTTTAAACGCGTGATGGAGTACGAACGGCTCGTGGTGTTTGTCCTGGGCAAGTTTCACACGGTGAAAGGACCCGGCATTCGGTTGGTGATCCCCGTCCTCCAACAGATGGTGCGGGTCAATCTCCAGACCGTCACGATGGAAGTTCCCTCGCAAGATGTCATCACGCGAGACAATATTTCCGTGAAAGTGAACGCCGTCATTTTTCTCAGAGTGGTCGATCCCCAACGGGCCGTGCTCGCCGTCCAGGATTATCTCTACTCGACATCGCAAGTCGCCCAAACCACACTCCGTAGTGTGCTGGGCCAGAGCCAGCTCGACGACCTGCTCTCGAAGCGCGATGACATCAATGCCGAATTGCAGCGGATCATCGATCAGCAGACTGAGCCATGGGGCGTCAAGGTGGCTGCCGTGGAAGTGAAGAACGTGGATATCCCTCAAGACATGCAACGCGCGATCGCTCGCCAAGCTGAAGCTGAGCGAGAACGCCGGGCCAAGATCATTCATGCTGAGGGAGAATTTCAAGCTGCGCAGAAACTCGCGGAAGCTGCCAATGTCATCAGTCAAAACCCTGCCGCGCTTCAGCTGCGATACCTTCAAACACTTGTTGAGATCGCAGCCGAAAAGAATTCGACGACCATCTTCCCGATTCCGATCGACACGCTTGCCCCTTTTATCAAGGGACTGTTATCGAAATAGTGTGGCATTTCAGCTACTGATTCCACATAGATGCCGCATTCGTGCGACAGTTTCTTATTCTG
>DCZN01000068.1:0-15990 GCA_002331625.1 Nitrospira sp. UBA2083
TCCACGAAATCGGGGGAAGATCAATAGTACGTCAGGAGGCATGGTCGGAGTCAGTCAGCATAGTCTGACTCGTATACTTTCTGTAAACGGATAATATCTGATTGGGTCGGTTGGTTTGCCTCACCTTGAAACGGTCTGAAACGTCAAGGCTGTCGAGCTTGCAGTAAGCGACGGGTATTCTGATGCTGACACCAGGTCATACATAGCACTGACTGTACGAACTAGCTAGGGTCACGATATGAATGAAGAGTGGTTTGTTCAACAAGACTCCGCTGTTTGCCAATGTGTTTCTTCCGAAGTATTTGATCAGGAGGGTCTCCTGTTCTTAACGCGGGAGGAGCTGCTTTGTGTGGTGCGCCCGACAGGACTTGAACCTGTAACCTTCTGATCCGTAGTCAGATGCTCTATCCATTGAGCTACGGGCGCATCTTCAAAAGCAGTGTTGAGCGATGGAATAAGCCCGGTCATAGGGCTCAAAGTCACAGGGTATCGCAACACGTACCCAGAGGGGAGGTTATACAGTTCTCGGAGAGAGGGGGTCAAGTGAAGAACTGTCTGCCTTGTGTCATTGGGAGGCGCCCTGCACAAACAACTGGGGGCTCCCTACACCACGTAGAAAGCCCCCAATCAACTAACGTCAACCAAGCAAGAGCGGATTACTTGCCGCCCTTATCCTTCTTTTCTTCGCCGAAGGTGTCGGCATGGCCACCCTTCTTCTCTTCCTTCTTGTCGCCAAATGTCTCGTCGGCCTTACCATCCTTCTTCTTCTCTTCGGCCATCACTACGTGTCCACCCTTCTTCTCTTCCTTCTTTTCGCCGGCGAAAGCGGGTGCACTGAAAGTGACTGCCACTGTCACTGCCATAATTGCCATCAACATGCTCTTCATTATGAGAACCCCCTTATAAAAATTGATAAGAATATGTGCCGCTCAGTTGGCACGTTACCTTGTCCTTACAGCAAAGGCAGTGCCGTGCCGTCATATTCCTAAGATGAAGCGGAGTTCTTTTAGTAATCAGCATGTTACAAGATTCCTCTCATGAAATCACGAAGGCTTTCTCCTACAGGTGGCTGTAGCAGAATAGTTATGACCTCGCTAAACTGCCTCATCTCAATTGGTTACAAAGTAATGTTGGCGAGCTCAAAGTGCCAGGTCGAACGGATTACTGGCTTGGGGACTGAGGCTGCGGATGACCTATACCAAATCCAAACACCCACCGAGCGCGATTACACGACTAAGGGCATTACTGATACTAGTAAGTTGCAATACTATATATTCGTCTTACTATCAATTTTTAAAATGCACCTGTGTAAAACGCATTAGTTCCTTACCTCATCCGCCAGAAATGACCGGTCGGATTTCGATTTGATCGTGATCGGATAGCATCTCGTCTTCCGTGACTAATTCGTCACCGCGAATAACTAAGTGAGCTTCGACGATGAGGTTCAACTCGCGCAGCAAGTCCTTGGCCCGCTTTGGGCCTTTGATATCGATTGACCGTGTTGGGTGACTCAGGTGTACCTGCATGTCGGAATGATACGCATGAAGATCAGTGCGGGGCAAGGGGTAGATGGAGAAAATGTAGATAGAGAAAATGGGAAGAATGCAAATCGATGGAGACCCGAGCCGACTAGCGGAGTGCAGAACGTTTACTTTTGGCGTAAGTAAGACCCTCTTCCAACGTGGTAAATTCCCCGTCGAGTTGGGCTTCGTAACAGTCGTCGAGCAATCGGCCCATCTCGGGGCCTGGGTGGACCCCCAATTCCAACAGGTGACGGCCCATCACAATTGGAAGTGGCATCTGCCGGTCCACAGCCAGTGCTTTTGCACGGGTCAGAAGCCAGTCTCCGGCGGGAAATCCGTCAAATTCTTTTGGCGGACGGCCTGCGTGGTCGGCTCGTGCCACCCGCACCAATCGGTCGATACGCTTGACCTGTTTGGCAAGCCGACGAACCGCGCTATCCGACGCCTGAAGATCAAAAAGTGCACGGGGGCGGAGATGGCACTCCACCAGTGGAAGTACCTCATCCATCACATCCTGCTGGCTGGTGAGCCGTTCGAGAAAGTCTTTCGTCAGGCCAGTTCCTTCCGATTCATGTCCGCGCGATGTGATATGTCCATCTTCGGCTCTCGTGGCGGCCGGCTTACCGAGGTCATGGCAGAGCACCGCCAGTCCGACAATCAGATTGTCGGTTTCATTGTCGGTGCGTTCTTTCGCATACCAATCCAAGCAGTGGAGCGTGTGAATCCAAACGTCACCTTCAGGATGCCAGCGCGGATCTTGTGGACAGCCCTGAAGCGCGGCAAGCTCTGGATAGAAGCGGAGCCAGCCACACTGATCGAGGAAGTGTAGCCCGAACGACGGCGTACGACTCAGAAGGATGAATTTTTTCCATTCCTCCCACAGACGCTCACTCGGGAGCCCATCCTGCGACAAGGCCTGGCAGAGGGTGATGGTTTCTGGCGCAACGGTCAACTCGAAGCGGGCGGCGAGGTGCATGCCTCGTAGAACACGCAGGGGGTCCTCAATAAACCGGTGCGACACATGGCGTAACACACGTGCGTCGAGGTCTGCTTGACCATTGAAGGGATCTCGGATCTCCTTGGTGTCCGGATCCCATGCCAGCGCATTGATCGTAAAGTCACGCCTAGCAAGCGCTTCGTCGATCGGCATGTCGGGATCCGACTGTCGTAATAAGCCGGGGACAGATGTCTGGTCATCAACGAGACGGGAGGGGAGGGAGATATCGATTGGAAGCCCTTGGATTTTGAAGATTTCAAAAGACTTCCCCACAAACTGGATAGAGAAGTCTGTTTCCAGTAGGGCGTGCACCTGGCCGGGCGGAATCCCGACTACCTCAATGTCCAGATCACGAGGTTGTCGACCGAGGATGAGATCCCGCACGCACCCGCCGACAAGCCAGGTTCTCCCTCCACTCCGACGGACGGCCTGTTCAATACGGCGAAGAGCTGCCGCGAGTGCGGAATCTTCAAGACGAAAACGGGTCGGCACTTAGATCCCTGCTTCACGGAGAAATTTAGCCGATTCTTCCGGCGAGACCGGGTTGACGTAAAACCCTGTGCCCCATTCGAAGCCGGCGACTTGTGTCAGTTTGGGAATGATCTCCAAGTGCCAATGATAAAAATCGCCGGTCCGCTCATGCAGCGGCGAACTGTGGAGGATGAAGTNNAGGGGGGAGCTATGCAGGATGAAATTGTATGGAGGATGCGCCAGGACCTTGTCCATGCGACGCAAGGACTCCGACAGAATAGGGGCTAAAAACTCGAATTGCGCTTTTTGACTTTCCTCGAAGTACGCCGCGTGGCGCTTCGGAAGAATCCACATTTCAAACGGAAAGCGGGGGGCATAAGGCGTCACGCAGAGGAACTCGGGATTCTCAGCGACGACGCGATCTCCGTCCGACACATCTTGCCGGAGGATATCGCAGTAGATGCATCGCTCCTTTTGCTGATAGTGCGTGCGGCAGCCGTCGAGTTCCTCTTGCACACTGGTCGGGACGATCGGCAGGGCGATGAGCTGAGAATGGCTATGTTCAAGTGTGGCACCGGCTGAAGCGCCGTGATTCTTAAAAATAAGGATATAGCGAAACCGCAGATCCTTTCGGAGGTCAAGCATCCGGTCGCGATAGGCCCACAGCACATCTTCGATGGTTTTGGCGGGTAAATCGGCAAGACCCTCGACATGATTGGGAGTTTCAATGATGACTTCGTGGGCTCCCACACCGTTCATGCGGTCGTACAGGCCGACCCCCTCACGCCCCATGTCGCCTTCGACTTGCAGCGCGGGAAACTTGTTCGGGACGACACGCACGGTCCAGTTAGGCGAGTTGGGTGCAGCCGGTTGTGGTCGATAGGCCATGATCTCTTTTGGCGTGAGCCGTTCCTGTCCCGGGCAAAACGGACAGAGCGCTGGAGGCACCGTTCGAGCTGGTTGGAGGGTGACAAAGTCATGCGGGCGACCGCTCCGCTCGGTGGAAATGATGACCCACCGACCGACAATGGGATCACGTCTTAGATCGGGCATCTGTTCTCCTCCTATGGGTAGGGGCGAAGGGTAAGGGGTGAGCTGAAGGAAAACTCACCGATACGAGCGTGGAAGTCGACCGCCTTCTCAACCCCTTGTGACTTACCCTTTACCTCTTACGATGATCACACTCTCCACATCCCGGCCTCAAATTCCGGTCCCGGTACCGTAAGAGCGGCTGGACGGTGACTGGGGTAACGGGCCACTTCAAGCCCATGCTCTCGCACAAGGATCGACATGAGGACCGAGTCTCCCGACTCTAAGCGAAGTGCCTTCCAGGGAATAGACAGTTCCAGTATGGAGCGGGCACTGATCGACCGATATGAACCGATCGGCTGCCAGACGTCTGGTTCGGGCTGATGAGACAAGAGAAACTCACTCGGACCTGGTAACCCAAGAGGAAAGGCGATCTGAAATATGGACTGTGTAGCTTGCAGGATGATAGTGACGTCGAGACCTTGGCGCGTGCTGCTCGACTCATCAACGTCGAATCGCAGGACAAACTCGTCCAAACTCCAGCCGAATCGGATTGCAGTGAACAGCCCGTCGGCTTTCCACATGGCTCCGAGGGGAGGCGCTGTGTTGATGCTGCCTGCTCCTCGCCACTCGAAGAAGTCGGTGACCATTCCATCGATTGTGGGATGGAGGAGACTCACGGGCTGTTGAATGATGTCAGAATCAGAAGAGAGCGGTCTTGTACAGATTGGATGGTTGAGTTGGTCTGGAGGCGGCACGCCCATGTGCGTCCAGACATTGCGGAGATGCGTTCGAAAGAGCCGGTCGAATTCCGGCTTAAAGTCGGTGTCGAAATCGTCACCGTACCACCAAAACCAGTCGCTGCCTTCTGCCGCGTACAGTTCACGCCACGCGGCTTGGGCGCGATCAGGTGAAAGCGTTGGGGCACGTTCCAAGAGTTGTGTGCGGGTGCGTCCGAGAAGATCCCACCCCTGATTATCTTCCTGATGTCCGATCCAGATCTTGTAGTCAGCATTGATCCACGAACCTGAATGAAGCGATGCTAGATGTTGTGTAGGGGGCACCGAAGCCAGGGCGCCGGATACCGTTGTGGCTCGAACGGCGACTCGTCCCGCCTGATCCAAGTCGTGGCGTGAGAAACTCTCGTACAGAAGTGAAAGAAATCGTTCGCCCCCGTCATGATAATGTTCCCATGGATTTTCGCCGTCCAAAATGATCGCGATGACGATCTGATCTTGTGGAGCATCCTGGATGACTCCTTGTACCCGTCGCAGGACATCCTCGGCTGCTGACTCCGGTGTCGTCTTGTGATAGACGAACCCGAAGGCATCAGAGATCTCGCGGTCTCGGAAGAGGATCGCCAGAGACTGCTCGGCTTCACCGATGTGATACGGTTGATATAGCGCCGACTGTCTATGCCACGGGAGGCCACTCCCGGCAAGCGAACGGGTAAGAATGCCTTCGTCGGTCGCCAACCAGCGAATTCCAATCTGATGGACCAGGGGGAGCATCTCCGGACACACAGATCCTTCCGATGGCCACAGGCCTGTGGGTGGGTGTCCGAATGTCTGTTGGTGAAAATCGACGGCTTCTCGAAGTTGAGCCTCCGCATCTTCACGAGCTCGGAATCGGGCCGGCAAGGGGAGGTCAGGCCTGGCACGCCGGGTGATGTCCGTATCGATGACTAAGGGTAGGATGGGATGAAAGAAGGGAGTGGTGGTCAGCTCAATTTGTCCCCCTTCCATGAGTCGCCGGTAGAGCGGCACGATTTCTCGTACAGCCGTACGTTGCAGAGCCAGGACTTCCTGCTTTTCTTCCTCGGTAAAGCCACGATTTTTCTGGCGCAAGGCGGCCAGGCGAGGGTATTGTCGGAGCGTACCGTATCCGAACCAGGCGAGATTGTGCCATGTTTGAAGGTCCAGGAGTTCCTGTGTCGAGAATTGACGGGCAATCCTCCGAAGATCGTGATCCTGAACGTCCAACCCTCGTTTCACGAGTAACTCATGATACCGTGGGTAAGGGCGCACCATCGTCGCCCAATTGGCGGAGAAAAAATGACGGACTAGAAACGCCTTTTCTTCAAGGGTGAGGTCAGTTGCTGGCCGTTGAGCGTGTTCAAGAAAGAGATCGAGGACTGTACTATTACCAGTCTCTTGCAGCTGTAAGAGGAGCGATGGGGTAAAGTTGAATGTGGACCGGACCTCTGGAAATTGTTCAAGCAAATAGGCCATATCATAGTAGGCCTTTGTTGCGTGGAGGCGCACCCAAGGCATGCTGGCCGTACCAGTCATGGGATCAGTGTAGTAGGGCTGATGCATGTGCCAGAAGAAACAAACGTGAACATGCTTCATGGGTGCCGCATTTCCTTCAATTTTCCAGTATGTCATAGGGGGTATGTGCATGCAATCAATGGCTGTGATTTCCATGAGTGCTGGTACGAGGGGATTGAGATGAATCACTTCCTTCGTTCGTGGGGGCCGGTTTGTCTGTATGCCGCAGTCATTTTTTTCTTGTCGTCACAATCTCACCCGGAAGAGCATCTGCCTCTTGTTACGCACTTCAGTGATAAAGTCTTGCATGCCGTTGAGTATGCCGTGTTGGGTGGGTTGTGCTATCGCGCGCTCCGGCTTAGTCGGCATGACGCATGGAGGCGGCAAGCCATTCCCTTGGCCATCCTCTTTGCTTCGTTGTACGGGATAAGTGATGAAGTCCATCAATTATTCGTTCCGTTTCGGGAGTCCAGTTGGCTCGATTGGGTGGCCGACACCATCGGAGGCACGATTGGGGCGATTGCGATGCAGCGCGTATTGGGCTTCAAACCGGTGAGGTCCATCCCTGAAGCTCTGCCGTAGCCGACCAAATATGAGGTCTTCGTGACAAGTTGTGGAACGCTCGCTATAATTCCCCAAGTATGTTGACCGCCAATACGATTCCGGCCAAGGCGCTTCTGCCTCCTCCCGAGCACGCAGTCATCGCGAAAGCGATCGAGACACACTTCCCGCCAGGCCGCGTCTTACAGACCATGACGGCATTGGCTGGGGATGCCTCCAATCGGCGATATTTTCGAGCGACCGTGACAGGGGGACCACCGCATTCCGTGATTATTATGCAGTTGGCTGAACCGGAAGGATTCAAGCAGTCTGAAGAAGCCGTCAGCGGAGCGGGGCATCAGATTTCCGAACTGCCATTTGTCAACGTCAGGTCACATCTGGCCAATGTGAAGATTCCGGTGCCCACACTCTACTTCTATGATCAGTCATCAGGACTGCTGTATCTGGAAGACTTCGGAGATGTGACGTTGGCAGAAGCCGTCGGCCGTACTGATCCGTCCAGTGTGGAGTCTCGTTACAAACAGGCCATCGATGTGTTGGTACAAATACAAGTCCATGCGACGATACCCGCCGATCCGAAGTGTGTCGCCTTTCATCGCAGTTTTGATGTGCCGCTATTGATGTGGGAATTTGATCATTTTCTCGAATATGGGGTGGAGAGGCGTCGCGGTGTCCCATTGTCTGGTACTGACGGGGTCGCGATCAGAGGCGTGTTTGAAAAGATTGCCAACGAGTTAGCCAGCCAGTCTCGAGTCTTTACCCATCGTGATTACCACTCACGGAACTTGATGGTTGACGGGCAGCGGCTCGGTGTGATCGATTTTCAGGATGCCTTGATGGGGCCGGCCACCTATGATCTCGCATCGCTTCTACGGGATGCCTATATTCAGCTCGATGACACGTTGGTCGATGAGTTGGTGGAGTACTATCTCGACCAGCTATCCGATCGACAGGTGGGTTGGATCAATCGGGCTGGTTTTTGCCGGCTATTCGATCTGATGAGCATTCAGCGGAACCTGAAAGCAGCTGGTCGATTCGTCTACATTGATCGAGTCAAAGGTAACCCCAAATTCTTAGCCGACATCCCTCGCGTGTTAGGCTACGTCAAACGCAATCTTGAAAAGTATCCGGAGCTGGTGACACTCCGAAAGCACCTCAGTCCCCATGTGCCGGAACTGCAGTAAGTCGTGAAAAGTGAAACGTAAAGCGTGAAAAGATTGAAGACGGTTCACGACTTATCTTCTACTTTTTACCATTCACCTTTCACGCCCCACACTTTACCCCTTACTCCTCACGAGATTCCATGAAAGCCATGATTCTTGCCGCGGGCCTGGGAACTCGTCTGAGACCGCTCACGAATACGATTCCGAAACCGTTGCTTCCGGTCGGTGGAACTCCACTTATTGTATGGAACGTCTTGTTGCTGAAGCGGCACGGATTTCATCACGTCGTCATCAATCTGCACCATCTGGGGCCCATGATTGAACAGGCCTTGGGCGATGGTTCGAAATTCGGGATTCGGATCGTCTATTCACATGAGCCGATTATTTTAGGGACCGGCGGTGGCATCAAACAGGCCGAACCGCATTTCTCAGGAGAACCGGTGCTAGTTCTCAATGCTGATACGTTGGTTGAAATGGATCTTGAGGCCCTTGCTGATTTTCACCGTACGCATGGTGCGGCGGCGACCTTGGTTCTTCGTGAAGATAACGATGCCGTTGATTGGGGATTAGTGGAGGTGGGAGACGATCATCGGATCCTGCGTATTACGGGAAAAGGCCGGATTGGAGTCTCTGCATCCATGCATCGCATGTTTGCGGGAATTCATATTTTCCACCCTCGGCTCCTCCAACAGGTGCCAAAGGGCGTTGCCTCCTCGATTATTGATCCCTACGTGGCGGCGATCGAACGGGGGGACCCGATACTTGGCTATGATCTCCACGGATACTGGTCTGACATTGGAACTGCCGAACGCTACGCGCAGGCGGAGAAGGATGCTCGCGCTGGGCTGATTCGTTTGGAAGATCGTTTCCCCCACAACTCCTCTTCGTAACCCTATGAGAGAGGTTCCCCACCGACATGTCTCTGGTGGGACATCACCTTGTCCAGGTGTTGTTAGACCTTCTGGTGTTTGAGCAGGCGAGCGAGATAGGTGCGTTGGAGCTTGAGTGAGTCGGCCGCTTTGGTTTGATTGCCGTCGGCACGTTCCATGGCACGTTCGATGATGTAGCGGCTGTGTTGTTCCATCGATTCATGATAGGGCAGGTCGAGATAGGGCAGCCCACTATCGTCCTTCAGACGCAGACTTGCATCGTCTGCCAGCAATGCCAACATATCTGGCTCAATCGTGTCTTTGGGGCTTAAGACGACGGCGCGTGCGAGGACATTGTCGAGTTCTCGGATATTGCCCGGCCATGGATAACGGGTCAAGGCATCCAGGGCGGCCTGGCTCAGCATCATGCCAGGTCGTTTGGCATCTCTGGTGTGCCGGTCAAGAAAAAACTGTGCGAGGGCCGCGATGTCCTCTCGCCGCTCACGAAGCGGCGGCAAGGTCAGGGTCACAACGTTGAGTCGGAAATACAGATCTTCGCGGAATTGCCCTGCTTTGACGGCTTGACGAAGATCCTTGTTAGTTGCAGCGATAATACGAATATTCAC
Organism: Nitrospira sp. UBA2083; assembly: GCA_002331625.1. GTDB lineage: Bacteria > Nitrospirota > Nitrospiria > Nitrospirales > Nitrospiraceae > Nitrospira_D. The sequence goes on from DCZN01000068.1 coordinate 9,510, forward strand.
GGAAACCGTCTTGGTTCCACCGACACGTTGGAACTCACGGTCTTGGAGGACCCTCAGCAGTTTGGCTTGGAGGGTGAGCGACATGTCGCCGATCTCGTCGAGGAAGACGGTACCTCCGTCGGCCATTTCCAACTTGCCCTTTTGCTGTCTATCTGCTCCGGTGAATGCGCCGCGTTCGTGGCCGAATAATTCATTCTCGAGGAGCGTCTCCGTCAAGGCCACGCAGTTGATGACGACCAGCGGCATCGCACAGCGAGGACTCCACTGATGGATCGAACGTGCAAAGAGTTCTTTGCCGGTTCCGCTTTCTCCCAACAGGAGCACCCCCGCATCAGACTTGGCGGCTCGCTGAGCCGCTTCTACCACGGATCGAACCGATGGACTGTTGCCGACAATGTTGGCATAGCGGCCGTCGACTTCAGAGCGAAGATAGGCGACTTGTCGTCTGAGAGTGTCTCGCTCCAGCGCCTTGCGAATGACGATAAGCAGATGGTCTTTGTCGAGAGGCTTGGTCAGGAAGTCATAGGCGCCTTCCTTCATGGCCTCGACGGCTGCTTCAATGGACGCGTGCGCGGTCATCACGATGACCGGAGGGCTTTCCGACGGCTTCAGTTGAGCCAAGCGCTTGAGCACATCGAGGCCAGACAGTTTAGGTAGTGTCAGGTCTAGCAGGACGAGGTGAGGCGATTCATGAACAATGTGCTCCAGCGCCTGCTGGCCTTCTGTTGCGACAATGGTTTGATAGCCCGCGGCCTGCAGCCGATCCTCGAGCATCATCACGATGTCGGCGTCATCGTCAACGATGAGAATCTTCGCGTTCATGCTTCAGATGTTGGCCTGAGACGTAAGGCGTGAAGCGATCACACGGTTCAATGTCATAGCGCTCCCCGCCCCCTTACTTCTCACCCTTCACTCCTTACGGGTTCCCCATCACATTGATCACGAGACCTGTTAATGGTTTTGGATAAAAATACGTTGACTTATGTGGCATTCGCTCACCCGCCGCTGCGACGGCTTGAACTTCACTGACCTTTGTCGCGTTAAGCAGGAAGGCGCCGGTCCCTGTTCCGTTGGCTACCCAGTCCAGGGCCTCATGGTCATCCTTCGTATAGAGAATCGCTTCTTGCTCTTGCTGTGTTGGGCAGAGTTTGGTCACGATCAGTTGCTGCAGCAGCGAGACGTCGAGTTTGGCTCGAGGGGATGCCTGCCCTGCAGGGCGGTGGGACGGCTTCAGTGTGAGCGTGACATATCGGTTGTCTCCTTGCCGTGCCAAGCCGAACACCGGTGCACTCTTTCCTTCAGACCGTAAGCTCGTGAGGAACTGTGCGCGTGCCTGAGCTTGTGAGGATGGACTGAAGGAGAATTCTCGAAACTCGAACATGTCGCCCAGGACTGTCTTGATCTGGTCTACCGCAGGTAAGGAGGTGGTTGCCACACGGTGTGTCGGGAGCACCGTCAGTCCTGGATCTTCAAGTGGAGCGAGTAACATCAAGACGGAGTCATAGGGTTGCAGCCCAAGTTGAGCGCTTGGTTGTTGCCGCCGAAGCTTTTGGTAGTTCAGCGCCGTCTCATAGCGGTGATGGCCATCGGCGATGAACAGCGGTTTACTCTGCATCGCCTCGGTGACGTGTTTCAGTACCGTCGTGTCGGTCACGGCCCAGAGGGATTCCCTGCAGCCTGCATCGTCTTGGAAGTCATAACGCGCGGGTTTGTCTTTTACGTCGGTTTCCAGCAGCTGGATGATGGTACCGAGCGGGTCCGAATACAGGGACCAGATCGGGCTAAAGTTTGCGCGGCAGGCTTCGATGAGGTTCAGTCGATCGGTCTTTGCGGCGGCGCGTGTATTCTCATGGGGATAGATATGTCCGGAGTCCAGCGCTTCCAGCTTGGCCAATGCGAGGAATCCTCGAAGGATTTTCTTGGGCGCATCGGGAGCGGAGTAGGGCGGGGTGTATTCAATCGTGTGGTAGTAGATGGTTGGTTTGGTATCGCGCTTGAAAATCCCGTCCTTGACCCAGGTGTGCAGCGTCGCAGCGGCACGGGTGTATCGGTTCTGGGTCGGGCCGTCGCCACTCTGGTCGAGGCCCAACTCCATTCGGATGATGTTGTGGGGATGTCGGTCATGTAGGCGTTTTTGTCCGGCCGCATCGATAATATCGTATGGCGGAGCGACCACATCATTGATGGCTCCCACGAGTGTTTGATCGTAGAGCATGCCTTGGAACGGAAAAATCTGCGACATGAACAACCCCTTGGCTAATGTCGTGACGACGGTTTGATGGTTACAGGAGAGAGCGGGGTCCTTTCGCCCTACGCCGTGCCGCTCCTACGGCCAGGCGTCTTTCCAGGTGGCGGGAAGACAGTTACCGGTCTCGGGTAATCATGTAATCAGCAGCGACGGACAGCGCCCGCCGTGCCGTACTATCGTCGAAGCAGTCCAGTTCATCCTTGGCAGCAGCGATATAGGCTCGAGCGCGATCCATGGCATAGGTGATCGAACCAAAATCGGCCATCAGGAGCAGAATCCGATCTAGATCTGCGGTACTGAGCGTCCGGGTCTCCATTCGGTCCTTGATCATTTGACGGTCCTGCTCAGAACAATGCTGCAACAAGTGCAGAAGCGGGAGGGTGGCTTTCCCCTGCCGGAGGTCCTGCCCAATGGTCTTGCCGAGCGATTCGCCGTTTGCGATGTAATCCAAGGTGTCGTCGGCGACTTGGAAGGCGATCCCTAGGTATTGCCCGAAGCGGAACAATGCGTCCTGTTGCGTTTCGGATACTTCAGCCAGAATGGCCCCCATCCGGCACGCTGCGGCGATTAACCCGGCTGTCTTGTGTTCGACGATCTTGATGTAATCGATTTCCGGCATCGAGGGGTTTCCGTTGTAGTACAGCTGCAGCACTTCCCCCTCTGCCATTTTCTTGCAGGCCTCGGCAAGGACCTCATTGATCCCCTGATTCTGGAATTCGACAACTTTGCACATGGCCTTTGTATAGAGATAATCCCCGACCAGGATACTGATCTGATTTCCCCACACCTTACGTGCGGTTCTTCGGCCCCTCCGAAGATCGGCATCGTCTACGACATCGTCGTGGAGCAGGGTCGCGGTATGAATGAATTCAACAATGCTGCCGAGCTGATGGTGCTCGCTATTCGTATATCCGCACAGGCGGGCAGACAAGATCAGGAGGAGGGGTCTGATACGCTTCCCGCCACCGCTCAAAATGTGTGCAGCAACGGTATTCACCAAGGTGACGCTGGAGTCGAGGTTCTTCCTGACTCGATCCTCTACCCCGTCCAGCTCACTGCGATAGGCCTCCCACACGTCCGACATGCTGTGCAGGGTTGCGATGACTGGACCTTGTGCCATGCGGCGGATGGTATGGCAGCAGAGGAAATAAAGTCAAGCAAATGAAAGAGGTATAGGCCTTTCGTAACCTTGACAGAGGAATGACCCTTCCAGTAAGGTCCCGTCATAACTATACTTGGTGGGATGCATCTTCATCACAATGGGGTCATGTCCACCCCAAGGTTTTCGTTTGCTCTATCCTCCATAAAAAAAGATGAAAAACTCTCATCCCATGAATGAGATGGGCACATGAACATTCCAGGATTTCCCCGTCAACAAGGGCTCTATGATCCTCAACACGAGAAGGATTCCTGCGGGATTGGCTTTGTCGTCAATATCAAAGGGAAGAAGTCCCATGACATTGTCCGCAAAGGACTTCAAGTGTTGGAGAACCTAACCCATCGTGGAGCGCAGGGCTCTGACCCCTGCACGGGAGATGGAGCCGGGATCCTGTTACAGATCCCCCACACATTTCTGAAGCGAGTTGCAGGGGATATCGGAGTCTCCTTGCCGGACGTTGGTGAGTATGGAGTCGGGCAGCTCTTTCTCCCGCCTCACGCAGAGTCCCGGCGGCTGTGTGAGAAACTCTTCACGGAGATTCTTGTGGAGGAAGGCCTGCGCCTGCTTGGTTGGCGCGACGTGCCGGTGAAGAGCGACCAGATCGGCACGCAAGCCCGCTCGACCGAGCCGTTCATGCGACAGATTTTCATCGCGCGCGATGCGTTCAATGAAGCCCAGTTCGAACGAAAGCTGTATGTCATCCGCAAGCGGATTGAAAGGGCCGTAGCCGAGTCGGCCATTCAAGGACGGGAACACTTCTATGTGTCCAGTTTGTCGGCGAATACCATCGTCTATAAGGGGCTCCTCTTACCGCACCAGATGGCGGCGTATTACCAGGACCTCACCGATGAGCGGATGGTGAGTGCGCTGGCTTTAGTGCATTCGCGTTTTAGTACGAACACCTTTCCCACGTGGCCACGCGCCCATCCGTATCGGTATGTGTGCCACAACGGGGAGATCAACACCCTGAAGGGGAACGTCAATTGGATGAGGGCCCGCCAAGGGCGCCTGCATTCAGATCTGTTCGGGAAAGACATGGAAAAGCTCTTCCCGATCGTTTCCGAGAATCAAAGCGACTCGGCTTGTCTGGACAATGCGCTGGAATTTCTGCTGCTCGGGGGACGATCGCTGCCGCATGCCATGATGATGTTGGTTCCTGAACCGTGGGTGGCAAATCCACAGATGGATCTCGATCGCCGCGGGTTCTATCAATATCACGCGGCGATGATGGAGCCATGGGACGGGCCGGCGGCGGTCTGTTTTACCGATGGCAAGCTGATCGGCGCGACCTTGGACCGGAACGGGTTGCGCCCCTGTCGGTATCAAGTCACAACCGACGGTCTTGTGGTTCTCGCATCGGAGGCCGGAGTCTTACCGGCTGAAGCCAAAGATATTCGCCTGAAAGGTCGGCTTCAACCGGGCCGGATGTTCCTTGTCGATACCGTGCAGGGTCGCATCATCGATGACGAAGAGATTAAGGCCGATATCGTCGGGCGCAAACCCTATCGCAGTTGGGTGACGCAGTACGGAGTCTCGCTCGACGAGTTGCCGGACCCGTTGAATGTGCCACAGCCCGACCATCCCACTATTCGACAGCGGCAGCAAGCCTTCGGCTATACGGTCGAAGAACTGAAGATGGTCATCACGCCGATGATCGTCACCGGCGAAGAAGCCATCTCCTCGATGGGTACCGATACCCCGTTGGCGGTGTTGTCTGATCGGCCGCAGCTCCTATTCAAGTATTTTAAGCAGCTCTTTGCGCAGGTGACGAATCCTCCCATCGACCCCATCCGCGAACAGCTCGTGATGTCGCTCGTCACCAACATCGGTCCCAAGCCGAACTTAATGGATGAATCCCCGGAGTCCTGCCGGCGGATCAAGGTGCAGCAGCCGATTCTCACGAACGCCGATTTGCAGAAGATCCGTGGGATTTCCGACCCGCACTTCAAGAGCAAGACACTTCGGATGCTGTTCCGCGTTGCCGAAGGGCCGGATGGGCTTGGTCAAGCAGTCGACGACCTGTGCCAGCAGGCCTCGCAGGCCATCAAGGAGGGCTACAAGTTCCTGATCTTGAGCGACCGGGGAGTCAATGAGGAGTGGGCGCCGATTCCAAGCTTGCTTGGTATTGCGGCCATCCACCACCACCTCGTTCGTGAGTGTACGAGAACCGAAGTGGGCTTGATCCTCGAAACCGGCGAGCCTCGCGATGTGCATCAGTTTGCCTGTTTGATCGGGTATGGGGCCGGAACCATCAATCCGTATCTGGTTTTCGAATCGCTCGTCGACATGGAGCGGGACAACTACCTGCCGGAAGGGCTTGATGCGCAGACGGCGGAAGGGAAATTTATTAAGGCCATCAACAAAGGACTCCTCAAGATCTTCTCGAAGATGGGGATCTCCACCGTGCAGTCCTACTGCGGGGCGCAAATTTTCGAGGCAATCGGATTGAATCGCGAATTGATCGATCGCTACTTCACCGGCACTCCTTCTCGTGTGGAAGGGGTCGGCATCCGAGAAATTGGCGAAGAGACCTTGCGTCGTCATCGCGTCGCGTATGAGCCGGCGGCAATTCGCCAACTCGATTTCGGCGGCGAGATTCACTACCGCATCCAGGGTGAGCATCATAACTGGAATCCGGAAACGATCTATAAACTGCAGCATGCCAGCCGCTCGAACGACCCGAAGACCTATGCAGAGTTCGCCCAGGTCGTGAATGATGAGAGCAAGCGGCGGTCGAATCTGCGCGGTCTTCTCGAATTCAAGTTTGATCCTCAGCCGATTCCCATCGAAGACGTGGAGCCGGCTCAGGAAATTGTGAAGCGCTTCAACACTGGTGCCATGTCGTTTGGTTCGATCAGTAAGGAGGCGCACGAGACGCTGGCGATCGCGATGAACCGGCTCGGCGGCAAGAGTAATACAGGTGAAGGCGGTGAAGATCCCGAACGCTTCAAGCCACTGCCGAACGGCGATTCCAAGAACAGTTATATCAAGCAGGTCGCGTCAGCCCGATTCGGAGTGACGGCACACTACTTGGTAAATGCACGGGAACTCCAGATCAAGATGGCGCAGGGAGC
>DCZN01000068.1:16091-34254 GCA_002331625.1 Nitrospira sp. UBA2083
CCTCCGCCGCACCACGACATCTATTCGATCGAGGACTTGGCCCAGCTAATCTTTGATTTGAAAAACTCCAATCCTGATGCCGGCGTGTCGGTAAAACTGGTCTCGGAAGTCGGCGTCGGGACGGTCGCAGCCGGTGTTGCGAAGGCCCATGCGGACAAAGTGCTGATCAGCGGCGATTCGGGCGGCACGGGGGCATCGCCATTATCCTCGATCAAGTATGCGGGGATCCCTTGGGAACTTGGGTTGGCAGAGACGCACCAGACGCTGGTGCTGAACGATTTGCGCGGGCGTATCCGGGTTGAAACAGATGGCCAGATGAAGACAGGCCGTGATGTGGTCATTGCGACGTTGCTCGGCGCGGAAGAATACGGCTTTGCGACAGCCCCGCTGATTGTCGAAGGGTGCATCATGATGCGCAAGTGCCATCTGAATACATGTCCCGTCGGGATTGCGACGCAAGATCCCGAGTTGCGCAAGAAGTTCAACGGCAAGCCGGAACATATCGTCAACTACCTCTTCTTCGTGGCGGAAGAGGCGCGGCAGCTTATGGCCAAGCTCGGTTTCCGGACGATCAACGAAATGGTCGGCCGTGTCGATAAGCTCAAGATCACCAAGGCGGTTGATCATTGGAAAGCCAAGGGGTTGGATCTTACACCGCTGCTGACGGCTCCTGATGTTCAGGCAGACGTTCCGCGCTACTGCGTGCAGAAGCAGGACCATGGTCTCGCCGACATTTTGGATAACAAGTTGGTCGAGCTGTGCAAGGCGGCGATTGAAAAAGGTGAGAAGGTCACGCTCGAGCTCCCGATCAGAAACATCAATCGGACGACCGGCACGGTGCTGTCCAGCAAGATTGCGAAGACGTACGGGCCGGACGGGTTGCCGGAAGACACCATCTCGATCAAGTTCTCTGGATCGGCCGGCCAATCGTTTGGTGCGTTTCTGGCGAAAGGCATCACGCTGACGCTGGAAGGGGAGTCCAACGATTATATCGGCAAGGGATTGTCCGGCGGCAAGATCATCGTCTTTCCGCCGAAGAACATTCTGTACAATCCGGAAGAGACGATTTTGATCGGCAACACATCCCTCTATGGGGCGACGCAAGGTGAGGCCTATTTCTATGGGATGGCGGGTGAACGGTTTGCCGTGCGGAACAGCGGGGCGCAGGCGGTCGTCGAAGGGACTGGCGATCATGGGTGTGAATACATGACGGGTGGGGTGGTCGTCGTGCTCGGCAGAACAGGCCGAAACTTCGCTGCCGGCATGTCCGGTGGTGTCGCATTTGTATTGGACGATATCGGCAAGTTCCAGAGCCGCTGCAATACCGGGATGGTCGAACTGGAAGCGGTGGCCACGAAAGAAGACAAACAACTGCTCCACGGGTTGGTCACCAAACACTTTATGTACACGGGAAGCCGCAAAGCCAAGCAGGTGCTCGATACGTTCGATGCCACCTTGCCGAAGTTTGTGAAGGTGATGCCGGTCGACTACAAGCGCGTTCTCGAAGAGCGGAAGCGGAAGGCGAGCGCAGTCCATTAGCGGAAAGGTTAAGAGTGGGAAGGATTCTTACTCTACCTTAGCCTCAGCCTCAACCTAGAGTCGTAAGAATGGGTGATCCAAAGGGGTTCATGAAATACGCCCGTGAGGGCCCGAAGCGCAAGCCGATTGAGCTACGTGTACTCGATTGGAAGGAAATGTACGAGCCGATCCCTGAGGATAAGCTCAAGACCCAGGGCGCGCGCTGCATGGACTGTGGGGTACCGTTTTGCCAAGGCCACACCGGCTGCCCCGTTGTCAATCTGATCCCGGAATGGAACGATCTTGTCTATCGCGGCCGCTGGAAAGATGCCCTCAAGGCTCTACACACGACCAACAATTTCCCAGAATTCACGGGGCGCCTCTGTCCAGCACCCTGCGAAGGGGCCTGCGTACTCGGGATCAACGAAGATCCCGTGTCCATCCGCATTATTGAATGGAATATCGTCGATCGCGGCTTTAATGAAGGCTTCGTGACGCCGATCCTCCCGGTCGTGAAGACCGGTAAGACCGTGGCGATCGTCGGCTCGGGCCCGGCGGGCTTGGCCGCGGCACAACAACTGGCTCGAGCTGGTCATGACGTGACAGTGTTTGAAAAATCAGATCGCATTGGAGGCCTGCTCCGGTACGGCATTCCCGACTTCAAAATGGAAAAGTGGGTGATTGACCGTCGCCTCGAGCAGATGAAGGCGGAAGGGGTGAAGTTGCAAACCAGCGTCACCGTCGGCAAGGACATCACCGGCGAACAGTTACGCCAACAGTTCGATGCGGTGGGATTGACCATGGGCGCCGAGCAGGCCCGCGAGTTGCCGATTCCCGGGCGTGAGCTGAAGGGCGTGCACCTCGCGATGGAGTATCTCACACAGCAGAACAAACGTACGGCCGGCATTCCCATGACCGACGAGCCGATCACCGCGAAGGGGAAACGGGTCGTCATCATCGGCGGTGGCGATACGGGCTCCGACTGTCTTGGGACCGCGCACCGCCAGGGTTGTGTCGAAGCGCATCAATTTGAACTGCTGCCGGAGCCGCCGCCGCAGCGAGCGGAGTCGACTCCCTGGCCGCTCTGGCCGATGCAGCTGCGGACGTCGCATGCCCATGAAGAGGGCTGTGATCGGCAATGGAGTGTCTCCACGACGAAGTTTACCGGTCACGATGGCCATGTGACCAAGCTGCATGCGCATCGCGTGCAGTTCGAAAATGGGAAGTTCACGCCTGTTTCCAACACCGAATTTGAGATGAACGCCGATTTGGTCCTGCTCGCCATGGGGTTCACCGGCCCCGTCAAGAACGGGCTGCTCGACAGCCTCGGCGTGAAGTATGACGCCCGCGGAGCGGTCTCAACGGACGAGAACTTCATGACCAACCTCGCCGGCGTCTTCGCCGGCGGCGACACCAAACGCGGCGCCTCGCTTATCGTCTGGGCCATCGCCGAAGGCCGCAAGATGGCGGCGGGGATCGATAAGTACCTCCAAGCCGGGAAGTCGGCGAAGAATGCTCGGACATGACCACCGTCGGAGCTGTGTAAACCCTCCTCCAATAGTGTCATTCCTTCTGATGTCCAAACGTCTGGTATTTCTAAGCGTATTCGCTAGAATAGCTAGGTGTCCATCTACGAACCCATATTCAAAATCTTGAATGCCGCGGGTGCACGGTATGTGGTGGTCGGTGGGGTTGCCACCCTGTTGCATGGGTATGCTCGATTAACAGCTGACGTTGATCTGGTTGTCGATCTTGCACCACAAGAAGCCCTCAAATCGATTCGAGCGCTTGTCGGAAACGGGTTTCGGCCTCAAGTTCCCGTATCGGCGGAAATGTTTGCTGATCCAGTGGTCCGTGAAGGCTGGCTTCAGGAAAAGCACATGCGCGCCTTTTCACTCGTCGACCCGACGAATCCCATGCGGGTAGTCGATCTACTGCTCAAGCCAGAAGTGCCGTTTGACGAACTCTTGGCTCGGTCCCAGGAAGCTTTGGTGGGCGACACCCCTGTCCGAGTCGCGTCTCTTGATGACCTCATTGTCTTGAAACGGCACGCCGGCAGGCCGCAGGATTTGGCAGACATTGGTGAGCTAGAGGCAATTCGTAAACGAAAGCGAGATCGTTGACATGGCAGAGGAACGTAAAGTTGTTTCAAGAGAGACGCAAGCGAAGCATTGGGACGCCAGTGATCAAAGTCTGCTTTCGGCTACGTTGATGGCGACGCCCACACAGCGGATAGCCTGGTTAGAAGAGACGCTGCAACTGGCCTACGCGAGCGGAGCGTTGAAGCCGAGACGGATACTAACACAGGAGGAATGGGATGCAATGGGGTCATCGAGTTTGTGATCGCCTGGGCCATTGCCGAAGGCCGCGGGATCGACAAGTGCCTTCTTCCCGGAAAATCCGCAAAACATTCAGCGGAATTGGGACTGGCTCCTTGAGCCTGTCAAAAGGTGCCTGTCCCCGTTCTTGTGCAACCTTTTTGTTGAAGGCAAACTCATCAGGGCTCCATTCTTTCTGTTCTTGTCAATGGAATAGTGATGTCCGGAAGTTCCGATCCGAAATATCTACAGCAAAGACGGAAAGCGCCGCGTTGTCATTTTCGACGTTCTGAAGGTTCATTTGGAGAAAACACATTTGGATTCGAGGAGCAGTATTTTAGCGACGAACCTTTAGAACGGTGCTGGTGCCCACTCAGTCAGGTTCCTTTGAGCTTCTGCGAAACAGAAGAAATAGCAGTTCGTGAAGCTCATGCGCGTGTTGTGTGGTTGAAAGAAGAAGCCTAAAAGGGGTCGGTCCCACTGCTGTCCAAAATAATCTCCTCGGTAGACCTCTCCCTGCTTCAATTCTGTGAGTGAGACGGCTGTGGCACGAGATTTCAGATGAGGTTACCTCCGCTGCTGTCCAAGATCACTGAGCAAAGAGGGTGACTTGAGCAGACACCGAGGTGATCACTGGTCGTTCAAAAGGCGCATTGAGCCAGGTCCACAGATCTCGATAGGTCAACAAGTTGAAGCGCAGCAGGGCGGCGAGGGTTGAGAGACTCCAGGGCCAGGTGGATTTCAACTGGAGGAACTTCAGCAACACCATGGCGATCAGCGCAATCCAAATCTGCACCTGCACCGCATTCTCGCTCGTCCCCACAAACGTCTTGATCTTGAGGTGTTGCTTCAAGGCCTTGAACAGGAGTTCGATCTGCCAGCGCTCCTTATAAATGGCGGCAATGGTACTGGCGGCGAGGTGCATGAGGTTGGTCAGGAAGGTGAGCGTCCGTTGCTGCGTCTCGTCCCAGATTGTCACCTGCCGCAGCGGTACGGGGCATCGGTCGCCAGCCTGCAGGCCGGTGAGGCGAATGATCTCATCGCCCAACACCGGACCACGAGCGGGGACGGGACGCTGCTCCAGCACGTCAAAGAGCATGTTGGTACGCGGACGTGTGACGAATCCCACAGCGGTCACTGTCCAGCGATGATACAACGCATAGTCGAGGTAGCCGCGATCCATGGCGACGATGGTGCCGGGCGCAAAGGTGAGCTGCTGGGCGACGCGGACATCATTGGTATCGCCGTCGGTGACCAGCGCCCAGCAGGGCAAGCAGCCTTGGTGATCCAGCTGCAGATGGAGTTTGATGGCGCCCTTCGTCCGCTGAAAGCGCGCCCAATCAAACACGGTCGCACACAACTGGATGAGCGTCGTATCCAGAGTCCGGAGGGGATGCTTGAACTGGAATCGGCGACATTTCAGAGCGGCCACCGCCTGGCAGCGGCTGAGCACCTGGTAGAAGAGCGTCTCGTACAACTGCCAGGGGCGGTGAGCATTCGCATAGGCCAGTGTCGAGCGGGTGGGCGTTCGACGGACCCCGAGATGGACCAACTTGCCGAGCGCGGTTGCCAACCCACCACAGATCTCACGGAGCGAGTGGGCGCTGCCCATCTGACAAAACAACATGGCCACGCAGTGGTCCCAACAGCTGAACCCCTTGGCGGCTCGGTCTGCGGCATGCTGTCGGACGGCACGCGCGAAGTCCGCACGATCAATCAGGGCCAAGATTTGCGCAAAGCAACTGGCGACGGCTACCATACGGCACCTCCGGCTTGTGGGTGACACGGCGCGGGAACGCCGTGGATGGATGTTCATTGAACAACCAATCCTACTCACAAGCCGGAGGCATATTCAGAACTTATTTTGGACAAGAGTGGGTCGGGAGTCTTTGTTTATACGTGAATATGCAATGTCTTACCATTGTTTCAACGAGCAGCCACCACACGCTTGATAAACGCCAGGGAGCGGTCGAGTGCCAGCTGACCTGCGTCACTATCCAGGTTGAATTGGTATTCATGCGGCAGTCCAGGGTTGTAATCCAGGGAAAACAGGCTATCTACCGCTACGCCTTGGATCGTCAGAGCATCTGCGAGGGCCCGCGATTGTGGCAACAACGGGTCACCGTTCCCAGCTGAGATGAATGTCGGCGGAAACTCGGCAGTCACATAGTGAAGGACTGAAAACGGAGCGAGATGTGGCAGTTGTAGAAAGCCCTTACTGCCGCTGTAGGCCCACATGGCGGTGCGTACGAAGTGGCCAAATGCTCCATCGAAATTGACGGTTTTCAGGTCGTAGGGGCCGCAATACAGAATCACACCACATCACACCACGGAGCTGGGACTGGTCAATGGCTGGTGCAATGCCCAAGGTTTCTGTGTAAGAGCGGGAACTGACATATTGGCTAGTTGAGCGGCGATCTGTGCACCAACTGAGTCTCCTGCCAAAATGAGTTCGGATGGGTTCACGTGGAGCTGGGCAGCATGCTTCATGAGATAGGCGAGTGCGACATTCACCTGTCGAAGCGGTGTTGGGTATTGATGGCCTGGCGCAAGGGAATAGCCGACCCCGATTGCCGTATAGCCCTTGCCTGCCAGGATTCTCAGGTAGTTCGAGACATATTCCTTACCTCCCGAAAACCATGCGCCCCCTGGATCCAGACTACCGAAGAGAGTGAGCGCCCGATGTTGGCGACGTTTGAGGGGTAAAAGACATCCAGATACGCATCCTCGTCCATGACGTCGTAGTGCTCGTCATATCGGGCGGTGACGCCAGCTGGTAGGTGTCGCTCCAACGCCTGCATCGCCGTTCCTCCACCATGATCCATGATGATGCGGTAGAGCAGCGATGCCGGCCATGGGGCTGATGTGAAGTGCCACGTATCCAGCAGCGCTGAGAATGGCGATCGTGCTAAGTATCCGAAGCCAAGTTCTCATGACAGCAGTGGTGAAAATATATCCAAATGCTTGTGGCACAGAAGCTATGCCGGGTGTTCGTTGATGAGGGATTGCCAGGAGAAACGGGATTAGGCGGCGACTGAGGTGAGAGTCAGTTCTTCATGCTCAACAGGGATGGCAATGGCAGGAGCTTCGCGACCTTCAACCAGATCGGTGACTCGCTCGCGGACTCCGTGGGCGTACCGAAGAAACTCGATGCCGAATTGATTGTCTTTGTGCCAGCGTACGATGGAGACTTCGACGGCGAGCTGAGATTCGGTTTCTGGTGCTTCGAAGTGCAGCGCAAGGTAGCTTCCGGGAGTCATGGCCACGTTGCTCTGCATTCGGCAACCCGTTGCAGAGAGATCGAAGAGGATTCCTTCTGCCGCACCATTGTCGGTCTGGACGTTGGCGGAATACCGCACATGGATTCTTGGGCTACTCCGTAGCCTCATACTCGCCTCCGTGCTATTGGCTATATCGGCATCGCCGGACAAAACTTGAAGGCCCAGTTGCGAAGTTCCCCATTCTCTGCCTGCCAGTAGACATCATCCGTTTCATCCTTGTATCGTGCGAGTCAATATCATATCGGAGAATTGCGAATGACCAATCAAGCCTATCCCCGAAGCCCTAAAGCTCTCCTTGGCGGTATTGCCCACCTTGGACGGTTGATCGACAAGATTCGCCTACGAAATGCTGGGCAGATTCAGGATTATAACTACATCACAGTGGGGTTTGATAAGTATCTGATCGATTTTCTTGGGGTAGACGCGAAGCCATTTGAACAGCGAGTGTTAGCCGGTGGGACGGATGAGGAGCTGCTTGCATGGGTCAAAACCAATGGCCGTAAGCCATCCGATGAAGAAATCACACAGTGGAGTAAGAACCTTCTGGCCTCTGGTCCGAAAGACGACTCGGCTCGCCAGCGGTTCCAAGGTCGTTTGCAAGATATAGCGACCAAGCGCGGCGTGGCACTCAGTTCCTTACCATCTGTCACCACCTGGGCCGATGTCATTGAACTTGATGAAGAACGCATGTAGTAGCATGAGTCATGAGCCGAGCCGGTGTCATCTGCATTTCCCTTGTGCTGGTTCTCGGTCTGCCGCTGCTCGGTGTGCTGTGGGCCGGTGAACCCCTCGGCCGCTATCTCGAATTTCCTCCCCGTACCAGTTATGTACAGCACGAGCCCTTCTCCTGGCCGGTGTTCATTGCTCTAGCACTTCTGATCATCACATTCATTGGGCCAGCTATCCTTCAGCTCGTGGTTTCAAACCATCAGCTATTTCTGAAGCGCTTCACGCCTGACGCTTCACGTCTCACGCTCTCTTTATTTCCCTGGTGGGGCTGGTTCGGCATCGGATGGACCAGCCTCTGGTGGGTCGTAGCCTGGACCCGGTTTCCAGCTCTGGCAGTACTCCAAGAACAGACATTCACGCCGCTCTGGCTTGGCTACATCATGATTGTCAATGCCGTCACGCTTGCCCGCACCGGCCGGTGCATGATGCTCCATCGCCCTCGCTACTTTTTCTCACTATTCCCCTTGAGTGCAGCATTCTGGTGGTTGTTTGAGTATCTGAATCGCTTCGTCCAGAACTGGTATTACGTCGGTGTGTCTGAGCTGTCGCCGCTTGAGTACATCTTGCTAGCCACGATTCCGTTCTCTACCGTGCTTCCGGCTGTCATCGGTACGGCAGAGCTGTTGATATCGTATCCCGCCATCAGCGCAGGTCTGGATCACTTCAAACCCGTTCACCTTATACATGCCAGGTGGGCAGGATGGTCGCTCCTGATTGTATCTTGTTTTGGACTCCTCGGTATCGGCCTGTGGCCCAATTATCTCTTTCCATTGGTTTGGGTTGGACCACTTCTGTTGGTCGTCTCGCTTCAGCAATTGGCTGGGAGGCCGACTGTGCTGTCACCACTTGCACATGGCGATTGGCGTGGGCTATGGGTACCGGAATTGGCGGCGCTGCTCTGCGGATTCTTTTGGGAACTGTGGAACTGGAAGAGTCTTGCCCATTGGGAGTATGCCATTCCGTTCGTGCATCGGTTTCAGCTGTTCGAGATGCCCTTGCTCGGTTACGCAGGGTATCTTACGTTTGGGCTGGAATGTGCGGTCATCGCCGATCTGTGTTTGGATCGCCAGGGTTTCGTCAAGCAGAATCACCCGGTCATGAACATGGCCATTGTTGATCACAGAACGCCTTCAATGCCGGATCGCCGTCTCCTCAAACTACTCGCGATTATTGCTGCCTTGAACATGCTACACCTAGTCGACCACATCCTCCGTGGGGATTTTCACTGGCCGATCGACGAGCAGTCGATCGGATTTCTGATTGTGGCGACCGTTATCCTGGGCGGGATGGCACTGGGTGTGTGGCTCTATCGAGCGGGGCGGGTCGGTGTTCGGTTCTGGACGATCGTTGGACTACTTGGATTAGGACTCGGTTGGCTTTCGCATTTCAGCCCGATGACCGACCAGCCAGTCTCAGTCATCTACCAAGGGTATACGGCTTCCTGGGCAGGAGTCCTAGCAGTTGGCTGCCTCTTCCTGCTAATGTTGTCTGTCCTAGGAGCGACTGTTTTTGCCGGGTATCTCTGGAAACAACAGAGTTCACAGTCATGAGTGAGACAGCGTCGTTCCTATCTCATTTCCGTCCATACTCCTATTTGTGAGCGGAACGCCAATTGGCGGGCGGTGGTGCGAACCAGGGTGACGTCGTTGGCCTGGTCGATCGACTGCACGTGCTCATTCGCCGAGAGGCGCATCGAGAAGAATCCCCCCGTGAAGGCTGAAAATGCCAATGCTCGTTCAGGAGTAATCGCGACGGCCACGTGGCCGCGCCCCTGCAGCTGTTTGACACTTTCATTCGGTCCCAACGCTTCGCTGAACCAATGGCCGCGACTCTCTTGAAACCCGTGAATGCGCCGGTTGGTCTGAACCATCAGCAGGCGTGGCAACACCCGATGGTGTTCGATGTGTTCCTCAACGCCCAGTTGTACCTCTGTCCATCGTCGTAAACTGGAAGAAAACCCCAATAGTCGACGATTGGTCAAGGCAAAGCCGGCTGGCCCTTGCGCCGCAGTGGTGACGACGGTTTCATTGACTCCCAACGGTTCCTCAACGGGGCTGCCGCCTCCTGGGAGGGCAATGACCCTGTCTTTGACGACCGTGATGAGGACATCAACCTGGCGAATCTCTGCAAAGGCAGGACTCGCGCACAGCGCCACCATGAGGAGGAGTGGTAGTACAGAGCGGCTAATAGCAGGAATCATCAGCTTCCGGTTTTGTGACTGGATAAGCGTAGCCTCAGCATGCTGCATCATACCAGGAACTGAGCAGTGGGGGGGGAAGGTCACGCCCATCCTCATCAGGCAGTCCCGCTGTCGAGCTGCTACAAGGGAGAGGGCATGTGTTATCAGAACGTGACAAAGCCGTCGGCCTTGTGAGGACGACGGCTTTGAAAGGGTCGTGAGTCGATACGTTCTAGACGGAAGGTAGAGTCAGGACCTTCTTCATCTCGCAGTGGGCCAGCACGACGTCAGGGGCTCGCTGCAGCGCCTCATAGTAACTGCGCTCATACCCATCGCCCTGTTCTGAAGGACGAATGAGCGCTCGAATCTCGGTCAGCAAGACCGCCACTTCGTCGACTGTCGGTTGGTCCTGCCCGTCGAGCAGTTCGTCGATGCGGACCACCATGTTCGACAGCGGATGGAGCCAGGTAAACCACGGGTCGTTCATCACCAGTTGGAGGAGCTGGCCTGTAGAATCCACCCGGCCATAGATCCGTTCATAGGTCAGTTGCTCGGCGACGATCAGGGCCTTATGCAAGCCCAAGAGCCCCTGCCGAACGTCTGTCAAGGTACGGCGCAGTGGGTTCGTTTCTCGAATATGTGTTTGTTTCGATGAGATAGCCATAGTGATAATTTTACCAGGTCAATTGAAAAATGGGGTTTAGATCCCAACCCCCGTATGAGCGATGCACTATGTTCCTTATCGGATAACACCCGATGGTTCTGTAGCCTTGCGGAACGGCAGGGTTTTGATCACTCCTAGGGCTAGGGATGCCTGGGTATCTGTGAGATGGTGAAGGTAGCGGAACCTAGTGCGTTCTGTATCAAATACGGCCGAGATCATCGCGCCAGGTCAACGGGGGACGAGGAAGTAGAGATCTGTTGCTGGTTGTTCGAAGAGGGGCTCTTCTGTGGACTGAGCAGATTCCCATAGAAGGAAAACAGCTCACCAGTGAGTCGAGCGGTGTCAGCGGGGTCGGTGGGGCGTTTCCGCCGTATATAGTCGTTGAGTACGCGTCCATCGGCTGTTTTATGGACATGCGGTTGGCTCAAGTTCATGCGGTAGCGGGCGATGGCGTTGGCGACACGGCTGATGAAGACCACCGTGCCATCTGCCTCGAGTTCTTCCACGATTCCGACATGGGTCAGAGGATCGTTCAGTCGACCGTCCCCGTTAAAATCCCACGTGTTATCGAAAAACACGAGGTCTCCAGGGTGAACATCAGCATCCTGATAGAGAATGCCATGCTGACGCACATGGTTGTGGATCAGCCGGACTCCGTTCTCCTTCCGGTCACCGGCATATCCGAGATAGAGATCGATCCCATGTTCAAGAAAGATCGCTCGGGTCACTCCGGCACAGTCGTAGGTGATATGTCGGCCTTGACTCGAAATCGTCCTGGCACCGACGAGCCGTGCAGCGGACTCCACGACGGCAGATCGATTGGGCAGGGAGACGACGAGGGGCGACTCTGGTTCAGCGGGTGAAATGACTGGTTGCGGCATCGACATCGTGGATGGCAGCGGTTCGCTTGCATGAGGAGGGCGTGGCGAGTCCAGGGTAACTCGTGTCGGCTTCTGAATGGGTTGCGTGCAGCCGAGCACTGTCGCCAGTGAGAGAGCGGCCAGGATGGCAAGATAGCGCATCACCGCCTACCGTACGTTTACGAATCGCCCTTCGGCGGTCTGTCGAAGGGCATCGATGTCTTCCCGTCTCGTCACCGACAGAGGAATCGTGTTGCTCAATTCTTCGATGAGCAGATCGGTCGTGAGCGGCCGTTTTTGATGGAGTGCCCGATAGAGGGCAGCCACCACGGCCTGCTCGATCTCGGAACCGCTGAAACCGTCGCTTGCACTCACGATCTTGTCGAGATCGAAGAGTGTGCTGTCTTGCTTGCGCAGGCCGAGATGAATCTTCCAGATCGACTGGCGTTCGGGATCATCCGGAAGATCGACGAAGAAAATCTCATCGAAGCGCCCCTTGCGGAGGAGTTCGGGCGGCAATGAGGAGAGGTCGTTGGCTGTGGCGACGACGAAGACATCTTGTTTTTTTTCCTGGAGCCACGTGAGGAAGGCTCCGAACAGCCGGCGACTGAGACCTGCATCAGCCTCACCGTTGCCGCCGCCGGCGACCATGGCTTTCTCAATCTCATCGATCCACAGCACAATCGGCGATAAGGACTCCGCCATTTCAATCGCCTTGCGAAAGTTTTTTTCCGATTCCCCGACGAACTTGTCGAACAAGCGACCGGCATCGAGTTTCAGAAGGGGGAGTTTCCACTCACGTGCGATCGCCTTCGCGGCAAGCGATTTGCCGCAGCCCGGCACACCGACCAACATGATGCCTCGGGGGGGAGTGAGATTGAGCGATTTGGCTTCGGGGGTAAAACCGACTTGGGCGCGATCCAACCACGCTTTGAGGTTGCTGAATCCGCCTAACTCAAACCGGTTGTCCTCTAGGGGATAGTATTCCAGAAGGCCGCCGTCTTTAATCGCTTGCACCTTGCGTTTCAGGATGGTCTGCACATCCTCCGCAGAGACGGTGCCCCGTTCGACGATACATTGGGCAATGACCTGGCGGGCTTGATGGAGGGTGAGTCCCTGTAAGGCACGGAGGATCGTGTCGGATTCCTGCGTTGTGGGACCAGTCTCACTCCCCTTGGCTTCACTGATGGACGTGAGAATGCTGTGGACAAGAGTGGTGGAACGTGGACGCGAGATGGAACGGGGGCCGAGCGACTGCAGCAGACTGCGCAGCATCGATCGCAATTCGTCTCGATCCGGCAGTTTCAAATCCAACCGTACTGCAATCTTGTCGAGTTCCAGCGGCAGCGTGATCGGTTGACCGGTCATGACACAGGTGGCTCGTGAGCGGCTATAGACGGCCGCGACCTCTCGAAGCTGTCGGCACACGGCCGCATCTTGCAGATGGGGGCCGAGATCCTTCAGCCAAAAGACGGCCTCGACTGTGAGCCCCTGAAGGTGCTGAAGGACTGCCAGTGGCGTCGCCGTCATCTTACTGAGTGTCGCCTCTTCATCGGCTCGGGTGAGCCCTCTGGTGATCGACCACTCGAAGAGCGGCATGCGCTCCTGAGCCGTCACCGACTGAAGGAGGGCCAGGATCCGCTCCTCTTCCACCGTTTCAATCACGACGAGCGGATGACAGGAACGGATCAGGGTGCGGAGATCATGGACGCTGGTTGACAGAGCCATCGGAGGGAAATGCTAGCACGAGGCGTGGACCCGACCAAGAAAACCGAGGATTGTCGCTGGGGGGGCTGGTAATGGTGAGGAAATAGATGCTGCTTGATGAATCCTGAATCTAAAGAGATGAGAGCGCGTAGCTTCCGATCTACGAAGGAGCCTTAGGTCTTGCTCGGGGATTCGAGCGCTTTGTTGATTTCATTGATCAAGCGGCGTTCAATTTCATTCGTCTCCTCGTGGCTCACGGCCAAGATCCGTCCTCCTTGTGCGAGTCGTTCGAAGTCCGCTTTCACCCCGAGCTTCGTCACACTGTCCGGGAGGGCTTCAAGCGAAACGAGGTATTGGTTTCGTGAACCCGTCACCTCAAGTGATGCGGGGTTGGAGACTTTGCGTTCCGTCACATAGACCGCCCGTTGATCGGTCTTCACGCTGACCTTGAGATGATATCCGTTGCGGGCCAGGGCGTCCTCGACCACTTTGGCCACGGTCGGCATCGGGCGAGGGAGTGTATCGGATTGCACGCCTTTCTCCTCGACTTTGAGGGATTCCGCCATCTGCGCGGCGATCATTCGCTTCGTTTCAGCCAACTGCAGTTCCATTTGCTCGTTGAGGCGTCTGGCGTCTGCCTTGGTCACTTCCATGCTGCTCTTGGCGTCACGCAGTTCCTGATTGAGCAGGTCGATCTGTTGCTGCATGACTTTGTTGCCGTCTTGCAACGAACTCAAGAGGGATTCTTGCTTGGTGAGCTGCCTCTTGAGCGCTTCATTCTCGACGCGAAAGGGATTATCACGATTCCCATCCGGCACGCAGCCCAGCGCGATCATGCACCATACGACTCCGATTCCGAGTGACCATGGGCTGACTTGTGTTGTGTCCTGCACGTGTACGCCTCCAAGTTTGAGTGAGGCGATTATCCACGCTTTAGCCCGACTTGTAAATGTGATATGCAATATTTGACCATGGCTACAACACACCGAAACGCTCCGCGCCCATGAAGACCCCAGTCGTGTGCATGGGTGTATTGCTCTTTCTTTTCATGGTGTTGCCCTCAACCAGGGAAAGTGGGTTGGCGGCTTCACGTGTTGTGACGGAGGATTATGACCTGTATGACAGGATTGTTGAGGTCAAATTTCTTACGTCGCAGATCCAATTGGTCCTACTGGAACGTCTGACGGTCGCTCGGCTCGTGCCTGACCGGGCTGATTCCATGACGCTGAAGTTCTTCCAGCAAGAAGGCTATTTTGATGGGGAATTACCGCAGGACCTGGTTCGAGATTTTATCGGTGCCAACCAGGCTCGAACCCGACTCGAAGAGCGCTTTCGGTTCAGTGTTCGCTATCGATTTGTGTCGGAGGATGCTGAAGCTGAACGGGAAGCGTCCGCGACGATTCCGGTGACGAACAACGCCCGTTTTTCGGGACCGACACCCGCAGTGCTGGATCGTTTAGCGTTCTCGCGCGTAGGACGGACCGCTAGGAATGATCAGGCGCTGGTCTATGTCGAGCATGTGCGGCGTGACGGCACGGGAGCCGGGTTCCTGGTGTGGTTTCATCGGCGAGAACAGGAATGGGTCATGTTCGATACGGACGTGGTCTGGACCGTCGGGAGTGGAGTAGATGAATGAGGCAACTTGCGTCGTGGGCTGTGGGCCCTGTAGCATGTCCATGGGATGACTTCGCTGATTCGAAAAACGTTTTCAGTTCCGCCCCTCGGCTGTAACTGCTCGATCATCGGCGATCCGGTGACGAAGCAGGCTATCGTTATCGATCCTGGCGGTGCACCGGAACGCATACTTCACGAAGTGCAGCAGCTGGGATTTTCTGTCACCCACATCCTGCATACACACGCCCACTTTGATCACTTTCTTGCATCGAGCGAAATTAAAAAGTTCACCGGTGCGACGATTTGCCTCCATCCAGACGATCTCAAGCTTTGGGAAAACCTCGAATTGCAATGTCGCATGTTCGGGGCATCCTATGTCCCAGCTCTATCACCAGACTACTGGCTGGCGGATGAGGAAAAGGTGATGCTGGGGCAGGTGCCGATCGTGGCGATTCATACGCCGGGGCACACACCTGGGTCGATGAGTTTCCATGTGCCGAACAACCAGCTGGTGCTGGCAGGGGACACACTGTTTCGTGGCAGTATCGGCCGAACCGACTTGTGGGGTGGAAACTTCGAGACGATCGAACAGTCGATTCGAGAACGACTCTACACGCTTGATGATGACACGACGGTCATCACCGGCCATGGGCCCGAAACCGAGATTGGTCTTGAAAAAGAGTCGAATCAGTTTATTCGTGTGTAACGACTATTCTTTAGCCATTCGTTCCTTGAGGCGCTCAATCCGTTTCTCAGTCGATTGCTTGATGAACGTCATGTTCTCAGCAAGATGTTGCTGAGCCGTGATTTTCCCTTCCTCCCGCCGTTTCTGCTGATCTAGCCCAAACTGCGCAATGGTCGGCCCGTCTTCCTTGTTCAACTCTTTCCAGATTTCCGTGCAACGGTCCTGCTTGGCGGCTGGGTATTTGTCACAGGGCGGGCCAGCAGCCGACCACCCCGCGGATGTCACAAATACACCGACAATGAGGGCCGATAGATGCCAGAAGGCTCGAGTCATGGTTAGCTCCAACAGGAAGACCGTTCGCAGGACAACGCACCATACCACAAGACGTGATGCCCAAGCTTGGTGCCAGGCCGCTAGTTTGCGTGATGGAGAAAGGGTGAGTTGGCAGGTGCTGTGACTCCGAGTCATGACCAATCACGAGCGCGAAAAAAGGCGGAACAATATGATTGCCAGGAGAGCTGTGGGGTGGTTGTTGACTCAGTTGGTGAAGCGGAAATATACGCATAGGATCTGAATGGTAGTTAGGCTGTCTTGAGTTTTTTTCCTTGAGAGAGTGGTACGAAACGAAGCTCCACACGTTGATCCAGTGCAGTCGCGATACGGTTTAACATAGCAAGGGAATGTCCTTCGTAGTCGGCGTTTTCCAAACGGCAGATCGCTGACGCTGTTGTTCCGACTAAGTTTGCCAATTGTCGTTGAGTCAGGCCGGCATGAAGGCGCAGGTTCATCAGCTTGCGCGCGATACTGTCGTTTGCCCGCGCTTCGCCGAGCTCCCGTACGCGGTTCGGCTTTCCGGCATAATAACGCTGATAGAGAATCTGAACCGCATCCGCCGTTGTTTTTCTCTTTTGTTTCGTCATGATCACCTCTCCCGATAAGTATGCATTTCTGGAGCTTGCTCAAACTGTCGTTTGCGTTCCAAAGCCCTCTCAATGTCTTTAACCGGAACTTCCCGCTCCTTGATAAGGCCGTGAGTGAGGACTGCGGCAACTCGTCCGTGAAAGAAGTAGAGGACGCGATAATTCATTCCTTGGTGACCCACCCGCAACTCATAGATACCATCCCTGAGCAGATCAGCCTCCGGCCGCCGAAGTTCATGTCCAAGCTCACGCAGTCGTTCGATCTTAACAACGCACTTGTCTTGGATCTTACTGGGAAGTGTATCCAGCCACTCCAGAACAGGGACGTTGCCCTCACGATCTTTATAGAAGACAACGAGCGTCCTTGGCACCTTTCCTCCGTGCGTACAGTGTCAGAATGTTCACATATTTGCGAATGTCTGTCAAGGAGAGCTGTGGTGAGTAGAGGCTCAAGTATGCCGGTGATATGGACTGGTCGCTGCGAGTCGTCAGCAATCAAGAGCGCAAGGGGAGGTGGGTTAGTGTGAAAGACAGAAGTTCTGTTCGACAGACGTCAGATCATACGATCTGAATATGGCTCGTTTCGTGTAGGTTGCAACGATGCTAACTGTTTTTTGGAAACCACCGTTCAATAGCTTCCTGTAAAGTGTAGGTACTGCCGCCAGGATCCAGAATCTTACCTTCGTTATCGACAGTTGAGATATTGAAGCCGTACTCCACGTCATCAAAATACAGGACACCATCATCTTTCTGAGAGACTATAAAGGCGACTTCGTCTCCATACATTTCAGACCTTCGGATGGTAGCTTTCCAAAATGGGATGCGAAACTGTTCAAAGATCTTCCTCTGGGCCTCATCCAACTCAGCATACTCGGCACTAAACAAATCGTCGAATTCTGAATCTGTAATAGGCTTCCAGTTATCCATATATATAGAAGAATAGAGGCGCTGTGAAGACCAAATTAGCGACCACTCAGCCTAAGTGCATATCTCCTAAGGCTTCAGGATGAGTAAGTTGCCGACGCTGTATCAACGTTTCATTGTACGGGAGGTGATGAAGTCACTTTCTGTTCCAGCGTTACGTAGACCTTGTCCTCGAAGGTGTAGTAGCCGCCGTTGTCTTTATCGGTTGAGATACAGGCTGGGGCAAAGATGATCGCACAGCCGAAGATATCGCCGAGCATCCACCAGGATCTGGTTCGTTCAATCGCGATCGTTTGCGGTTCATAGCCTTCCTTCGAGATGATGGCTTGATGGTCTTCTTTCCGGTTGAGAGAGACGGTTCCTGGCGCGAGCAGGTGGACGCGGCTGTCAACCACGACCTGAGCATCGAGCGGGGTGGTAAAGATAGTGACGGACTGATAGCCCCCGTGCCACCAGCTGCCGCAGCCTGTGAGCGAGAGTAGTCCAAAGAGAAGCAAGTGATCCCTTAGTCGTCGAGGATTCGTTCCGTGCCTCATAGCAATCTCTTCCGCTGATAGGGTCCTGCGAGGCATTGTTCCACTGACCCGCCGGTTCTTCTAGCGGATTCGCAAATCTTGCAGGGTGGTGGGCGAGGCGGATTGCTTAGATTTTCATCGCCTCGTTTACTTCTTGGAGCGTAGCCCTGGCGACGGAAGCGGCTCGTGTGCTGCCCATCTCAACGATCTCATCGACCCGAGACGGTTCTTGCGTGAGCGTGGTGCGTT
>DCZN01000068.1:34305-34510 GCA_002331625.1 Nitrospira sp. UBA2083
TTCTTGCAGTCGATACAGCCGATTGCGGCAGTACGGCAGTCTTTGTTGATCTGGTCTTGGGTCGGCTGTGGGGAGTAAATCTTATGGAATTCGTAGACCGGACAGAGGTCTGGATTACCGGGGTCGGTGCGTCGTACACGGGCTGGGTCGGTGACCATGGTCTTGAGCTTCTGGCGAACGACTGGTTCCGTGTCCGAGAGGTTGA
>DCZN01000068.1:34575-34751 GCA_002331625.1 Nitrospira sp. UBA2083
AGATGTTCCTTCGGCTCGGGAAACACGGATGTTTTGTAGATGTCATTGAAGCGCCGTGCGAGTTCTCTCGTCAGCTCGAGATGCGGCAGTTGATCCTTCCCCACCGGTACGAAGTCGGGTTTGTATAAAAGGATATCGGCGGCCTGTAGGACGGGGTAGCCGAGAAAGCCGTAGGT
>DCZN01000015.1:0-523 GCA_002331625.1 Nitrospira sp. UBA2083
AGACGATGTCGAGAGGCCCACGTAGCTCAGTTGGCAGAGCACCTCATTGGTAAGGACGAGGTCACGCGTTCGATCCGCGTCGTGGGCTCCATACCAAGCTTCGCTTGGGCCGCGCCCTTCGATCAAATGGGCGCGGATAGGTTTTGTTCCTTTTGTGAATAAAAATATAGCGTGCTGCCGCTTGCTGGCACGTGCGGTGAATAATCACCTTTAGTCGTTCTAGAGAAAAGGGGTGAGGTATGGCGAAGGCGAAATACGAGCGGAAGAAGCCGCACGTGAATATTGGGACGATCGGGCACGTGGACCATGGGAAGACGACGTTGACGGCGGCGTTGACGAAAGTGTGTTCGGATCGCGGGATGGCGAAGTATGTGCCGTACGACGAAGTGGCGAAGGCCAGTGAGAGTCAAGGGCGCCGCGATGCGACGAAGATCATGACCATTGCCATCAGTCACGTGGAGTATGAGACCGATAACCGGCACTATGCCCACGTGGATTGTCCCGGCCACGCCGACTACGTGAA
>DCZN01000015.1:548-41581 GCA_002331625.1 Nitrospira sp. UBA2083
CGGCGCAGATGGACGGGGCGATCTTGGTCGTCAGTGCGGCGGATGGCCCGATGCCCCAGACGCGCGAACATATTCTGTTGGCTCGGCAGGTCGGGGTGCCGTACATCGTCGTGTTCTTGAACAAGGCCGACAAAGTCGATGACAAAGAGCTGTTGGAGCTGGTGGAGTTGGAAGTGCGGGAGTTGCTCACGAAGTATGGGTTCCCGGGCGATAAGACCCCGATCATCCATGGCAGTGCGCTCAAGGCGATGGAGGCGGATCAGGGGGAGTTAGGGGTGCCCTCCATTCTGAAGTTGTTGGAGGCGGTGGACACCTATATCCCGACGCCGCAACGGCCGATCGAGAAGCCGTTTCTCATGCCGATCGAAGACGTGTTCACGATCAGTGGTCGGGGCACCGTCGTGACCGGGCGCTGTGAGCGGGGCATTGTGAAGGTCGGCGATGAAATTGAGATTGTGGGGCTGCGACCCACGCAGACCACCGTCGTGACGGGCGTCGAGATGTTCCGTAAGGTGCTCGATGAGGGGCAAGCGGGGGACAACATCGGCGTGCTCTTACGGGGGACGAAGAAAGAGGATGTGGAGCGGGGGATGGTGTTGTGTAAAGCGAAGACCATCACGCCGCATACGAAGTTTAAGGCGGAGATTTATGTGTTGACGAAAGAGGAAGGGGGGCGGCACACGCCGTTCTTCAATGGGTATCGGCCGCAGTTCTATTTCCGGACGACGGATGTGACGGGGGTGGTGCAGTTGAATCCGGGGGTGGAGATGGTGATGCCGGGGGACAATGTGAGTGTGACGGCGGAGTTGATCAGTCCGATCGCGATGGATCAGGGGTTGCGGTTTGCGGTGCGTGAGGGCGGCAAGACGGTCGGCTCCGGCGTCGTGACGGAGATCTTGGCATAAGAATCGGGTGGTAGGCGGATAGCGTAGGAGTAATGAAGTGAAAGTCGACCAGCGGATACGAATTAGGTTGCGGGGATTTGACTATCGCGTGCTGGATCAATCAGTGAGCGAGATTGTTGAAACTGTTCGGCGAAGTGGCGCGAAGGTAGTTGGTCCGATTCCTCTTCCTACGCGAATTGAAAAGATCACTGTTCAACGATCGACTCATGCCGACAAGAAATCGAGAGAGCAGTTTGAAATGCGTACGCATAAGCGATTGCTCGATATCATGGAGCCTACTCCCGAGACGATGGACTCCTTGATGAAGCTCAATCTTGCCGCGGGGGTGGATGTCGAGATCAAGTTGTGAGATCTGAAGTGCCACGGGCTGAGTGGCGAGTCCTAGCACGTATTAGGTGCGGATTCAGTATTGGATGGATATGACAAACGGACTAATCGGAAAAAAACTCGGAATGACTCAGATCTTCGATGAGAGCCGTCTTACTCCGGTGACGGTGATTGAGGCCGGCCCCTGTCAAGTCGTGACGGTGAGGACGAAGGAGCGCGATCAATACGAAGCCGTGCAGCTTGCTTTCGGTGAGGTCAAAGAGCGTAAGCTTTCGAAATCAGAGTTAGGCCACCTGAAGAAGAACCAGGCACCTGCGAGCCGTATTTTGCGCGAATTTAAGAAGGATGGTAATCCGTCGATTGGTCAGTCAGTCACCGTCGAGATGTTTAAAAAGGGCGATTGGGTTGATGTGATTGGAGTTTCAAAAGGCAAAGGGTTTCAGGGCGTCGTGAAGCGACATCACTATGCAGGTGGTCCAGAGTCTCATGGGTCCATGTTTCACCGTGCTCCTGGGTCAATTGGTGCCAGTTCGTTTCCTTCCCGTGTGTGGAAGGGAAAAACTTTGCCGGGCCATATGGGGTCGGAACGGGTAACGGTTCATCGGCTAAAGGTGGTTGAGTCTCGCGTTGAGGAAAATCTCTTGTTTATCCGTGGGGCAGTTCCTGGTGCCGCCAACGGAATCGTTGTCGTGCGAAGGTCAAAGAAGAGCTAGTATGCCTACGATTGATTTAGTTAATTTGCAAAAAAAGAAAGTTGGAACGATCGATTTGTCTCCGCAAGTGTTCGGCTGTGAGCCGCGTGCCGCGTTGGTGCATGAAGCGGTCATCATGCAGCGAGCCTGTGAGCGTAGGGGGACGGCTTCGACTTTGCGTCGAGGTGAGGTGAGCGGATCTGGTAAAAAGCCTTGGAAGCAGAAGCATACAGGGCGGGCAAGGGCAGGATCGCTTCGCTCTCCGGTCTGGCGCCATGGCGGTAGTGTCTTCGGGCCAAAGCCGAGAAGTTATGCGTACTCGATGCCGAAGAAAAAGTATCGTGCTGCGCTCCAGAGCGCGTTGTCTTCCAAAGTGGCCGCAGGTAATTTGTTTGTGGTGTCTGAGCTCTCTCTTCAGCAGCCAAGAACAAAGTTGTTAGCGCAAGCACTGAAGCAATTTAGCGGCGGCGGCTATACCTTGGTGGTGGTTGGAAAAGGGCAGTCGGAGCTCTTGCAGGCCGCAGGTAATTTGAATGCGGTGAAAGTCCTCAGCGTGGATCAACTGAATGTGTACGATGTTGTTCGTGCGCAAGTGATCGTGATTTCAGAGCAGGAGCTCGGTCCTGTAAGCGAGGCCTGGTCATGAACATGGGTATGCATTGGGTGTTGGTTCAGCCGCTGTTGACTGAAAAGATTACGGGGCTTCGTGAGCAAACAAATACGGTCGGCTTTATTGTTCATCCTGACGCCAATCGTGTGCAGGTGAAGCAAGCGGTCGAGACATTGCTCAAGGTTAAAGTTGACAAAGTTAATTTGATGAATGTCCGTGGAAAGGTGAAGCGGCTTGGGCGGTTCTCTGGTCGGCGTTCCGATTGGAAAAAGGCATTTGTCACACTCAAGGCAGGTGAAAAGCTTGAGATGTATGAGAGTGCCTAGGCTGGATTGAGTGCCGAGCCTTTGTCTTTGCTCACTCTAAGGGTTGGAAGGTAGGAACTACGTTATGGGGTTGAAGGTATATCGTCCAACATCTCCTGGCCGTCGGGGGATGACGGCTGTGGTGGCAGAAGAGCTGACCAATAAGAAACCAGAGAAGTCGTTAACCTCCTTTCACCTCCGGAGTGGAGGGCGCAATAACGATGGTCGGACAACGGTCCGTTTTCGGGGCGGTGGGCACAAACGGCTGTATCGTTCGATCGATTTTCGTCGGGATAAGGTCGGTGTTTCTGCAAGGGTTGAAGCGATCGAGTACGATCCAAATCGATCGGCAAGGATCGCGCTGTTAAAGTATCGTGACGGAGAAAAGCGATATATTTTAGCGCCGGTTGGACTCAATGTACGTGACGAGGTGCAATCGGGTCCAGAAGCGGAGATCCGGCCAGGAAATGCTCTGCCATTGGTCAACATGCCTCTTGGGACAATTATTCATAACCTTGAGCTCAGGGTCGGTAAGGGAGGACAGCTCGCTCGAAGCGCTGGTGCCTTTGCCCAGGTCATGGGGCGCGAAGGTGATTATGTCCAAGTGAGGCTTAAGTCGGGTGAGATGCGGCGAGTCCTGGGAGCTTGTACAGCGACGGTAGGGCAAGTTGGTAATCTCGATCATGAGAACGTCAGTGTCGGGAAAGCGGGTCGGAGTCGGTGGAAAGGAAAGAGACCGCATGTGCGAGGCGTGGTGATGAATCCTGTCGACCATCCTCACGGCGGAGGAGAAGGAAAATCAGGACAAGGAAATCCGCATCCTGTCTCTCCATGGGGGCTTCCGACGAAGGGTTACAAGACTCGGCAAAATAAGAAGACCGACAAGTTCATTATCGCTCGACGTAAGTCAGGAGTTCGCAATGCCTAGATCGGTAAGTAAAGGGGCGTTTGTCGACGGTCATCTTCTCAAAAAAGTTGAGCAGATGAATCAGACGAAGGACCGCAAGTTGATCAAGACATGGTCGCGACGGTCGACGATTATTCCCGACATGATCGGCCATACTTTTGCGGTCCATAACGGGAAAAAATTCATTCCGGTATTCGTGACGGAGAACATGGTTGGTCATAAACTCGGTGAGTTTGCCCCGACCCGGTTTTTTAAAGGGCATGGCCAGGCAAAGACCGAAAAGGCTGTCGCCCTCAAATAGGTTGATCTGGAGCAGGATTCATCCATTGTGATTAGGTAGACGGTGAAGCGTGGTGGGTAGGAAGGTTGATGGGTAATAGGACTGTACGATGACTGAAGCACATGCCATTCTGAGGTTTGTTCGTGTTGCACCGCGTAAAGCCAAGCCGGTGATCGATATGATTCGTGGGTGTCGGGTGCCGATGGCCTTAGCCATGCTGAAGCACACGCCAAGACATGCCGCTCGGGTGGTGGAGAAGATCCTTCGTTCTGCTGTCGCCAATGCCGAGCTCAAAGAATTGGGTGATAGTGAATCAATGGTTGTATCTAGGGCATTTGTTGACTGTGGTCCAACTTATAAGCGTGTGCGGGCTCGATCGATGGGCCGCGCCAATGCAATTCAGAAGCGCACCAGTCATATTACCGTCTTCGTGGGAGCACCAGAGAGTCGAAGTAAAAAGTAGTAGGTTGATTTTTCTTTATTGAGGCATAAGGCGCATGGGGCAGAAAACACATCCAATTGGGTATCGGCTCGGCTACAACTATACCTGGAGTTCTCGATGGTACGCAGGCAAAGACTACGCCAAACTGCTCCATCAAGACGTCAAGATCAGAAAGATGGTGAAGGCTCGGCTCTATCATGCTGGGGTTGCCAAGGTTGAAATTGAGCGTTCTGGGGATCAGACCAGGGTAATCATTCACACGGCACGCCCAGGTATCATTATCGGCCGTAAAGGAGCAGAAGTCGACAAGCTCAAGGCCGATCTTGAAAAACAGTATGGAGGGCAGGTCTATATTACGGTGAAGGAAATTAAGAAGCCCGAGCTCGATGCTCAGCTTGTGAGCGAAAATGTCGCCACTCAGCTTGAAAAGCGGGTTGCGTTTCGCCGGGCCATGAAGCGGAGTGTGCAGTCGGCCCTGAGGCTTGGCGCTCAAGGTATTAAGATCATGGTGGCGGGTCGGTTAGGTGGGGCAGAAATTGCCCGAACCGAATGGTATCGGGAAGGGCGTGTGCCATTGCATACCCTTCGCGCTGAAATTGATTATGGTTTTGCTGAAGCCCACACAACAATGGGTCAGATTGGGGTGAAGACCTGGATTTACAAGGGAGAGCTTCTTCCCGTTCAACCCATAAAAGCAGAGTCGTCGTTAGATCGACGGTTTGGGTGAGGAGATTGAGCTGTGTTAGCGCCTAAGAAAGTCAAATTCAGAAAAATGCAGAAAGGCCGGATGACGGGGAAGGCCTATCGTGGGGGGCAGATCACCCTGGGAGAGTTTGGTTTGAAGGCATTGGAGCCAGGATGGGTGACCAGTCGTCAAATCGAGGCTGCACGCATTGCGATCACGCGGTACGTCAAGCGGGGTGGGCAGGTGTGGACGCGCATTTTCCCCGATAAGCCCATCACGAAGAAGCCTGCTGAGACTCGAATGGGAAAAGGGAAGGGAAATCCTGAATATTGGGTGGCGGTTGTCAAGCCCGGCAGGATTCTTTACGAGATGGACGGGGTTACTCCGGAGACTGCTCGGGAGGCCTTCCGGCTGGCCTCACACAAGTTGCCGATTGCTACGAAGCTGGTCGTTCGTGGCGAGTTTGGGTAGGTTTGAGCCGGTGGGAGAAGAGGAATAGGGATCGTATATGGCGTTGGATGTTAAAGAGTTGCGAGGAATGGCGGCTGGTGAACTCGAGGAGAAGGAAAGGCAACTCGTGCAAGAGCTGTTTAATCTTCGCTTTCAGTTCGGTACCGGGCGTCTTGAAAATCCGATGCAGATTCGGAAAACCAAGCGTGATATTGCACGGGTAAAGACGGTTCTCCAGCAAGTGAAAGCCCAGGCGGAAGGGGCTAAAGGGTAAAGGACGTTATGGCTGAAGTCGTAAAGCGCCGGCATTGGTATGGCGATGTTGTCAGTAACAAGATGCAGAAGACCGTGGTAGTGGTAGTGTCGCGATCAGTGGTTCATCCGGTCTATAAGAAAGTGCTGAGACGTGTGACAAGATTAAAGGCTCACGATGAAAGCGGCATATGCAAGATAGGAGATCGCGTGAAGCTTGTGCAGACTCGGCCGCTGAGCAAAGAAAAAAACTGGCGTGTCGTTCAGATTATGGAAAAAGGGCAGCCTGAAAAATAGAACGGCATTATCTTTGGATTCACGGCATCTGAGATTTGTGAGAATAGATCGATGATTCAGAACTATACATACATGGATGTAGCGGACAACTCCGGAGCAAAACAGGCGATGTGTTTTCATGTCTTCGGGGGGACTCGCCGTCGTTATGCGTCCTTAGGCGATGTGGTAGTGGTGGCTGTCAAGGAGGCCATCCCTCAAGCAAGCGTCAAGAAGGGTGATGTGAGTCGCGCTGTGATTGTCCGAACAACGAAAGAGGTTCGGCGTGAAGACGGTTCGTATATCAAGTTCGATCGAAACGCCTGTGTCCTTATTAATAAAGAGGGTGAGCCAATCGGAACCCGTATTTTTGGTCCCGTTGCGCGAGAGCTTCGCTGGAAAAAGTTCATGAAGATCATTTCATTGGCACCTGAAGTCCTGTAGGGGTAAACGAACGAGGGCGTTGTGGAAGCACTCCAAAAAAGTCGAATTCGAAAAGGCGATACGGTCGTTGTCGTTTCTGGTCGTGAGCGGGGCAAACGGGGAAAAGTCCTGTCGGTCGATCTACGGGCCGGCAAGGTCGTTGTGGAAAAGTTGAATATCATCAAGCGACATACCAAGCCTAATCAAAAGGCGAAGCAGGGGGGCATACTGGAGCGAGAGGCGCCGCTTCAGCTTTCCAATGTCATGTTTTTCTGTCCGGTGACGCAGAAGCCGACCAGGGTCGGGATTCGAACACTGGAGGACGGACGGCGAGTGCGCTTCAGCAAGAAATCTAATGAGACTCTGGAATAGGGTAGGGAATGGCTAAGGAACCAAAAAACCGAGCAAGTAAACCCACTGAGAGAAAATCCTCGAAGAAGGAGGCGCCTCAGCAGCTGGACCAGGGGAGTGAGGAGTCCAAGTTTCGACCACGACTTCGGGATACCTATGAGCAACAGGTCGTGCCGGCGCTGATGAAGGAGTTTGGGTACAAAAATATCATGCAGGTCCCAAAGCTTGAACGAGTGGTGTTAAACGTTGGGATGGGCGAGGCGATTCAAAATGTAAAGCTCTTGGAAAGCGCCGTCACCGAATTAGGGATGATCACGGGACAAAAGCCGGTCGTCACTCGAGCGAAGAAAGCAATCGCTGGGTTCAAGCTCAGGCAGGGGTTGCCTATCGGCGCGAAGGTCACGCTTCGCAGCCGGCGGATGTACGAGTTTTTCGATCGTTTGGTGACGTTGGCGCTGCCGCGCATCAGAGATTTTCGTGGCATCTCCCCGAAGGCGTTTGATGGTCGAGGGAATTATACGCTTGGCTTGAAGGAACAGCTGATCTTCCCGGAAATTAAGTACGATGAAGTGGCCTCGATTCATGGCATGGATATTACGGTCGTTACCACGGCTAAGACGAACGAAGAGGGAAAGGCTTTACTCAAGCATCTCGGGATGCCGTTCCGCACCTAAAGAACCGCATGCGCCCAAAGATGTCGTCGGGCGGAAGGAGTGTCTGTGTCGCGATTAGCATTGAGGAATAAGGCAGCAGCCAAGCCAAAGTTTTCAACTCGGGAGTATCACCGTTGTGGGGTCTGTGGCCGAGTGCGAGGTTATTTGCGTCGGTTTCGGATGTGTCGAATCTGTTTTCGAGTGATGACGCTGCGAGGCGAGATCCCCGGAGTACGAAAGTCGAGTTGGTAGTGGATGTTCAGCCGTACGTGACTGTTAATGGAAGGTAGAAGGATATAGCATGGTGACCGATCCAATCGGCGATCTTCTCGTTCGTTTGAAAAATGGCGCCCAACGGCGCTTTGAAACAGTGACAGTCCCAACCTCCAAACTGAAGCGGGCGATTTTGGAGATCCTGAAGCGGGAAGGTTACGTTGATGCAGTGGAGGATGGCGTTAAGGACGGCCATCCCATTCTCACGGTGCGTCTTCGCTATGTGGGTGAGGGGCAGCCGATGATCACAGGCCTAGAGCGTGTGAGTAAGCCAGGGCGTCGTGTCTATGTCGGCAGTCAAGATATTCGAAAGGTCCGAAATGGGATTGGTCTATCCATCCTTTCCACATCCAAAGGCATCATGACGGATCAAGAATCTCGTAAAAGCCATCTTGGAGGCGAGATTCTCTGTTCGGTGTGGTAAGCAGATGGGTCGTGCCGATCTTCCAGTAAAGGGTAGAAGAGATCATGTCGCGTATTGGGAAAAAACCGATTGCCATCCCTGGTGGAGTTGAAGTGAAGGCTACTGGGGCAACTGTCTCAGTCAAAGGGCCGCTAGGTAAGTTGGATTGGTCGCTTGTGCATGGGATCGACGTGGCCGTCAAGAATGGCCAGGTCCTTGTCGGTCGATCAAGTGAAGATCGCAAGGTAAGGGCTTTGCACGGACTGACCCGTGCTGAGTTGAGCAACATGATTCATGGCGTCACAAAGGGTTATGAGCGTTCACTTGAGATTACCGGGGTGGGATATAAGACCCAGCTCCAAGGGCGAACCTTGAGTTTCAATGTCGGGTATATCAATCCGGTCATTTACCAAATCCCGACGGGTATCGAGGTTAAGGTCGACAAGCAAACGCTGATCAATATCAAAGGGGTTGATAAACGTCTGGTCGGTCAGGTCGCTGCCGATCTGCGTGCCATTAAACCACCGGATGTGTATAAGCAAAAGGGCGTTCGTTATGCGGGTGAGGTATTGCGCAAGAAGGAAGGCAAGACCGGGAAGTAGGGATTGACGATGAATGCTGCAGATAAAGTACAACAGCTTGAACGACGGCGCCGTCGCGTACGGCAAACGATTCTTGGTACGGCAGAGCGACCTCGCTTAAATGTCTTTCGAAGTACGGCTCATATCTATGCCCAGATTATCGATGATATCCGTGGCAATACGCTTGCGGCCGCGTCGTCGCTAGATAAGTCGCTTCGCAAGTCTCTCAAGTCGACTGGTGGAATTGAGGCGGCCAAGGCAGTGGGGAAACTGATTGCCGAACGTGCCAAGGTTGCGAAGGTCACGGCCGTCGTGTTTGATCGAGGGGGTCGGATGTATCACGGCCGTATCAAAGCTCTCGCTGACGCGTCGCGCGAGGGTGGCTTGAAGTTTTAGGCTGAGACTGGGAAGGGATGGATACAGTCACTGACAAGGCTCCATCCAAACCTGTAACTGAATGTAGGACTGAGGGGTGAGCGCGTGCGAGTCAATCCCGATGAGTTGAGTCTGAAGGACAAAGTTGTCTTTATCAATCGAGTGGCAAAAGTTGTGAAGGGTGGAAAACGCTTCAACTTCTGTGCCCTTGTGGTTGTTGGTGATGGGCATGGTTGGGTAGGGATCGGGAAAGGAAAGGCTGCTGAGGTGCCGGTTGCGATCTCCAAGGCTGTCGAACAGGCCAAAAAGCACCTTGTTCATGTCCCCCTGAAAGGCGGAACTATTCCACACGAAGTCCATGGTCTTTTTGGCGGCGAGCATGTTCTCCTAAAGCCTGCTGTCGACGGAACAGGAATTATCGCTGGAGGGGCGGTTCGTGCGGTCGTGGAATTAGTCGGCGCCCATAATGTCATCGCGAAGACCTTGGGACGAGGGAATCCGTTTAATGCAGTCCGCGCCACGCTCGACGGGCTAACACAGTTAAGAAATATTGAAGATGTGCTTCGCTTCCGCCGCCAGGTGGGTGTCGAAGGGCTAGAAAGGGCTACGGTATAGGATGGGAGCGGTAAAGGCAGCACGAGCTCCAAAGTCTGAGGCTCAGAGTGTACGAGTGACGTTAAGGCGTAGTCCAATTGGAACACCGGAACGCCACCGACTCGTGTTGCGAGGACTTGGTCTTCGGCGTATTCGTCAGACGGTTGTCCATCCGGATACACCTCAGGTGCGTGGGATGATCCAAAAAGTGGGCTATCTGCTCGAGGTGAAACAGCCATGAACCTTCATGATTTGGCTCCTGCTCGAGGAGCAAAAAAGCGCAGAAAGCGTATTGGGCGTGGGCCGGGATCAGGTCATGGAAAGACCGCAACGAAGGGTCATAAGGGACTTTTGGCTCGATCCGGAGGAGGAAAGAGACCGGGCTTTGAGGGTGGGCAGATGCCCCTGGTCAGAAGGCTCCCAAAGTTTGGATTTACGAATCCGTCTCGAGTCGAGTACGCCATCGTCAACCTCAAGAGTTTTGAACAATGGGCTGGAGAATCAACAATTACTCCGCAGGCGATGGTTGATGCTGGATTAGTAAAACGGAAGCGGCTGCCGATCAAGATTCTTGGGAGCGGTGAATTGAAAAAGTCGCTGGTTGTTCAGGCCCACAAGTTCAGTAAGTCCGCGGAAGCGAAGATCCAAGCAGCCGGAGGGCGAGTCGAGGTCATCGGCAGTGCTTGAACGGCTCCTGACTAGTTTTCAGAATATCTTCAAGATCCCCGAGCTGCGTACTCGCGTGCTATTTACGCTCGGCATGCTGGTCGTGTATCGAGTTGGGTCCCACATCCCCACGCCCGGTATCAACGGTGAAGCCCTTTCTGAGTTTCTTCAAAAGCAGGGAGGGGCCTTACTCGGCTTCCTCGACATTTTCTCTGGCGGATCACTGTCGCGCCTGACGATTTTTGCGCTGGGCATCATGCCGTACATCAGCGCATCGATTATTCTGCAGCTCTTGACGGTGGTCATTCCACACTTGACCAAGTTGGCCAAGGAAGGGGAACGGGGTCGGAAGAAGATCATTCAGTACACGCGCTTTGGAACAATCGGCATTGCGTTGATTCAGGGGTTCGGTATCGCCGTTGGACTTGAGCAAATGAATCAAGGCGCGTTCGTCCTCAATGCTGGTTGGGGGTTCCGACTCATGACGGTGATCACACTCACAGCCGGCACAGGGTTTCTGATGTGGCTGGGTGAACAGATTACTGAGCGCGGGATTGGTAACGGGATCTCTTTGATCATCTTTGCAGGTATTGTCGCACGACTGCCGGCGGCTGTGGCTCAAACCTACAATCTGTATGAAATCGGACAGCTGAATGCATTTTTACTGGTTGCCTTGGCTCTGTTGATGGTCGCAGTGGTTGGCGCGATCGTATTCCTAGAAAGCGGGCGGCGAAAAATTCCAGTTCAATATGCAAAACGGGTGATCGGACGACGGGTCTACGGGGGGCAGAGTACGCACATCCCACTGAAAATCAACACGGCTGGGGTCATCCCTCCCATATTTGCGTCTTCAATCATTGCCTTTCCTGCGACCATTGCTGGATTTTTCGAGACGCCATGGGTGAAATCGATCGGAGCTCAATTGGCGCCGGGCTCACTACTTTATACGCTGATGTATGTCGGACTGATTGTCTTTTTCTGTTTCTTCTATACGGCCGTGGTCCTCAACCCTGTTGATATGGCCGATAATATGAAGAAATACGGGGGGTTTATTCCCGGGATCAGGCCGGGCCAACGAACGTCTGATTATATCTATAACGTTCTGACAAAGATTACCTTCGCGGGCTCCATCTATCTGGCTATCGTCTGCGTGATCCCTGAATTTTTGATCTATAAATTGAATGTTCCCTTTTATTTCGGCGGCACGTCCCTGTTGATCGTCATAGGGGTAGGTCTCGATACGGCGCAACAGATTGAATCTCATATGCTGATGCGGAACTATGACGGCTTCCTTGGAAAAGGAATGGCTCCATTGCGTGGGAGAAGTGGGTAAGGGCCATGCGGCTTGTGTTTCTTGGTGCTCCAGGTGTTGGGAAAGGCACGCAGGCTGATAAAGCCGCTGTTCAGTATGGTATCCGTAAAATTTCAACCGGCGATTTGCTGCGGGAAGCAGTTCGAAATCAGACGACACTAGGTCTTGAAGCAAAAGCGCATATGGATCAGGGACGCTTAGTCCCCGATTCAGTCGTGATAGGGCTTGTACGGGAGAAACTGGCGGATCCGTCCCACGCCACGGGCTTTATTCTTGACGGGTTTCCAAGGACGGTTCCTCAGGCAGAGGCGCTGGCCAAGGTACTTGCTGAGAGAGGCCTTCAGCTGGATCGCGTGGTTAATTTCAGGGTTCCTCGTGAGGAAATCGTCAAACGTCTGAGTGGACGCCGAAGTTGTCCCAATTGCCAGGCAACGTATCACGTCGAGTTCGCTCCGTCCAAACGCGGCGATCTCTGTGAACGGTGTGGTGAGACGTTGGTACAGCGAAGTGATGATCATCGGGAAGCGATTGAGACGCGTCTTCGTGTGTACGAGGACCAGACAGCGCCATTAATCACGTTTTATGAGAAGCAGCGGGTATTGGCAGATCTGAACGGTGCCGAGGCAGTTGAAACTGTCTATCGCAACCTCGTGAAAGCGCTCGCAATACCACAGACGGCATGATCATTCTAAAAACGCCCGCCGAGATTGCCGTGATGGCAGAGGCGTCAAAGGTGGTCGCTGAAGCGCTCGAGATTGTGAAGCAGGCAGTCTGTCCAGGTATCAGCACGCAGGAGCTGGATGATATCGCTGAGGAGGCGATACGCGCCAGAGGGGCTGTTCCGGCATTCAAGGGTTACCGGAACTATCCGAAGACCCTCTGTGCCTCCGTGAATGAACAAGTTGTGCATGGGATCCCTTCAAAGCGAAAGCTAAAGGAAGGGGATATCATTGGGCTGGATCTCGGTGCTATTGTGGGTGGGTTTTATGGGGATTCAGCTGTAACGGTCGCGGTTGGTCAGATCCCAGGGGATATAGCTAAATTGGTTCAGGTCACACAAGAGGCACTCTATTTAGGGATCAAGCAGGCGGTGGTTGGTAACAGATTGACAGACATATCGAACGCTGTGCAGCAGCATGTTGAATCTGCTGGGTTTTCTGTTGTCACTGAGTTTGTAGGGCATGGAATTGGTCGGCAGCTGCACGAGGAGCCCCAAGTCCCTAACTATGGGAAGCCCGGTCAGGGGCCTCGATTGCAAACAGGTATGGTTTTGGCGATCGAGCCAATGGTGAATATGGGGCGAAGTGCCGTTCGCATTCTTGACGATCGGTGGACTGCGGTCACGGTCGATGGGAGTCTCTCCGCACACTTCGAGCATACAATTGCCATTCAGCCAAGTGGAGCACCTCGTATATTGAGCCTATTGGAAAAGGTCTAGGCAGGCCAGCAGGAAAGAGCACAAGACGACGTGGCAAAAGAAGATATTATTGAGGTGCAAGGGTCGGTAGCTGAGACGCTTCCAAACGCTATGTTTCGGGTTAAGCTGGACAATGGCCATATCATATTGGCTCATATCTCGGGGAAAATGCGAATGCATTTTATCCGTATTCTTCCTGGCGATAAGGTCACGGTGGAAATGTCGCCGTACGATTTGACCAGGGGGCGAATCACCTATCGCTTTAAGTAATGGGAGTTGGGAATAGTCATGAAGGTCAAATCGTCAGTCAAGCCCATCTGTGCTAAGTGCAAGGTCGTACGACGTCGTGGGGTTGTCCGGATCCTATGCAAAAACCCACGCCATAAGCAGAGACAGGGTTGAAGAGAAGTGCCGAGCGATGAGTGCTGAGTTCGGAGCCGGCATCACAGATTAGGTCCGATGAGGAGATTTCTCATTCTTTAGATCTCAGCACTCAGAACTGGAGGGGAAATGGCACGTATTGCGGGAATTGATTTGCCACGGAATAAACGCACGGATATCGGGCTGACGTACATTTACGGGATCGGACGGACTTCAGCCAGACAGATCCTCGATGAAGCCGGTATCGATGGGGCTACCCGTGTGAAGGATTTAAGTGAAGACAAGATCGTGAAGTTGCGTGAAATTATTGAGCGCGATTACCGAGTCGAAGGAGATCTTCGCAAAGAAGTATCACTGAATATCAAGCGGCTGGTTGATACCGGAACCTACCGGGGGCTCCGCCATCGGAAAGGATTGCCTGTTCGAGGTCAACGCACAAAAACGAATGCGAGGACCCGTAAAGGGCGTCGTGCCGGTGTGAGTAGTAAACCAAGACCGACTGCAACGAAACCAGGGCCAAGTGCCTAATCTGCTGCACCATCGAGAGGAGCTGGCATGAGCGTAAAAAAAGGCAAAAAGAAGGAGCGTCGGATCGTACAGAGCGGAGTGGCGCATGTTCAGGCCTCGTTCAACAATACGATCGTGACGATCACGGACATGAGTGGCAACACGGTGGTGTGGGCCAGCGCAGGGAATCAAGGGTTCAAGGGGTCACGGAAAAGTACTCCCTTTGCTGCGCAGCGCGCTGGGGAAGCGGCCGCGAGAAAGGCCATGGAGAGCGGGATGCGGCAAGTGGACGTCTATGTCAACGGACCAGGGTCTGGTAGAGAGTCGGCTATTCGTTCACTGCAAGGGGCGGGGTTGCGAATTAACCTGATTCGAGATGTCACGCCGATTCCGCATAATGGATGCCGTCCCCCAAAACGACGTCGGGTCTAAGACTGAGAAGTGAATGACGCGCTGGTTTTAGGATTCCATATGACGCAACTTTCAACCAATCGGTAAGCTCTTTTCCGAGGAGGCATCAGTGGCAAAGTATCGTGGTCCTGTCTGTCGGTTGTGTCGGCGAGAAGGTGAAAAGCTCTTTCTCAAGGGCACTCGCTGTATGACGGAGAAGTGTGCCATCGAACGTCGGAGCTATCCCCCAGGGCAGCATGGGCAAGGGCGTCAGAGAACGTCGGAGTATAGCCTCCAACTTCGAGAGAAACAAAAACTCCGTCGTATTTATGGCCTTCAGGAATGCCAATTTCGAGGTGTGTTCGAACGTGCCGAGCGCCAGACTGGTGTGACCGGAGACGCCTTGTTGCGTTTGCTCGAATGTCGCTTAGACAATGTGGCCTATCGATTGGGGTTTGGGGCTTCGCGTAAACAAGCTCGTCAGCTGGTCAGCCATGGTCATTTCACGGTCAACGGCAAGAAGATTACCGTGGCCGGTGCGTTGGTCAAGTCGGGCGATGTCATTGAGATTCGCGAGAAGAGTCGCGATATGGTTGCAATCCAGGCAGCATTGGAATCCGTCGATAGCCGAGGAATCCCTGATTGGCTTGAGCTGGATAAAGGTGCGTTCAAAGGAATCGTGCGTGCGCTTCCGGCTAAGGAGCAGATCACGTTACCCGTGAACGAACAGATGGTGGTGGAACTCTACTCACGGTAACCCACTGGTCGTGCTGGTTGTCGGTCAAACTATAAGCTGTCAATGTGTCTGTCACTCGATGGTATGGAGGGTGGGTCATGATCAAAGCGATGAAGGACTTTCAGATCCCAATGCGGGTGGAAGTCGACAAGGATGCGCATTCCCCCACATTCGGGCGGTTCACAACGGAAGCGTTTGAACGGGGGTTCGGCACCACAATTGGTAACGCCCTCCGTCGCATTTTGTTGTCGTCGCTTACGGGGGCCGCTGTTACGACGGTGAAGATTGAAGGAGTTGTGCATGAGTTTTCTACGATCTCGGGTGTGACAGAAGATGTGACCGCAATCATTTTGAATATCAAAAGTCTCCGTCTGGCAGTCCATACGGACAAGCCAAAGACGATTCGTTTGAAAAAGAAAGGGCCGGGAGAGGCCAAAGGCTCCGATATTCTTCATGATGCCGACGTGACAATTTTGACCCCTGATTTGCACATCGCCACCTTGGACAAAGACGCCACGTTAGATATTGAAATGATGGTCAAGCATGGGCGTGGGTATGTTCCGGCTGAGCGGAATAAGGAAGAAGGATTACCGATTGGAGTGATTGCCATCGACTCTATCTTTTCACCGATCAAACGTGTGAATTTCCATGTCGAAAATGCTCGAGTTGGGCGTATGACGGACTATGACAAGCTGACCATGGAGATCTGGACGGATGGGACCATCAGCCCTCGTGACGCGCTTTCTACCGGGGCCAGTATCTTGCGCGAGCATCTGGATATCTTTATCAATCCAGAGGAACGAAGTGAAGGGAAGAGTGAGGCGGGGTCTGAAGAGTCTCAGCGGGAAGTGAACAAAAACCTCTTGCGCAGTGTGAATGAGCTGGAATTGTCCGTGCGAGCGGCCAATTGCTTGAAGAATGCGAATATCAAGACGATCGCCGATCTTGTCCAGAAGTCGGAAGGGGAGATGCTCCGAACCAAGAACTTTGGGAAGAAATCTCTCAATGAAATTAAGGAAATTCTTACTGAGATGGGGCTTTCATTAGGGACAAAGGTAGAGGCTGCTTCTTCTCCACATAATGGGAGCCAGAAATCTGAATGACGATTTCTAGCCAAGGGGAACATTGTGCGACATAGAAAAAAAGGACGACAACTTGGGCGACAGACCAAGCACCGTGGGGCGCTGTTCAGAAATCTCGTGACCTCGCTGTTGGACCAAGAGCGTATTGAGACGACAGGGGCTAAAGCGAAAGAGATACGAGGGTTTACAGATCGTATGATCACCCTTGGGAAGGAAGGAACGCTTCCTGCGCGCCGCCGGGCATTGGGATTTTTGCGCAGCAAGGCTGTTGTATCGAAGCTTTTCAGCGATGTTGCAGCACGGTTTAAGGATCGACCTGGCGGATACACCAGAATCGTTAAAACTCGCCGCCGTATTGGTGATGCGGCCGAGATGGTTGCAATCGAGTTGGTTTCTCGCCAGGAGATAACTCCTAAGAAGCGATCAGGTGATCGTGCGGGACAGCCTGCACCGAGTGAGGCCGGAACCTCGACCTAGTTTCGGATCGATACGACTAAAGAGAAAAACCGAAAGACTCCCACGTGTCTCCACGTGGGAGTCTTTTTATTTTGAGTTCCTACGGAGACGTTTACTTGACATAAGACGAATGCTAAGATCATGCCAGACATGAGAATAGACCTATGTTCGGAGAATTCATAAGGGATGTGGAAACGTATCGCGCAACGGTCCCTTCTTGCAGTAAGCGTATTACTGACCCTGTTTCTTGGGTATCTTCTCTTCAGAAATGCTGGTTCGACACCTAGTAGCCGGCACACCTCTCCCGGATCAATTGAACAAGCAGATGCCAAACTTGTGGAGTTTACTTTTACCCAGTCGAAGGGCGAGGTCGTTCAATGGCAAATACAGGCGAAGCAGG
The DNA here is from genome assembly GCA_002331625.1 of Nitrospira sp. UBA2083. Classification (GTDB taxonomy): domain Bacteria; phylum Nitrospirota; class Nitrospiria; order Nitrospirales; family Nitrospiraceae; genus Nitrospira_D. The sequence continues at coordinate 17,677 of DCZN01000015.1, forward strand.
CACGGCTATTTGAGCAAGAAAAACGAGCAGTCCTTCGTGAGGTGGTTCTCACGTTCTACGGTGGAGCGGGAGAGGAAGTGACCGTTCGTGGTGAAGAGGGCACCTTTAATACCGCTACCAAGGATTTTACATTGGCGAATCAGGAAGTCCCTATTGTTGTAGAGACCAGAAGTGGTTATACCATTTACACCAACCATTTAGAATGGGCAGACGCCGCACGAGAAATTCGAACGGGAGCTCCGGTCCGGATTGTGGGGCGTGGTCTTGAGATCAGAGGACAAGGACTAATGGGGCGTATGGAGTCCGAAGAGTTTGAGGTGTTACACGATGTCCATGTGGATCTGGTGCCTACTTCTTAATGTGCTCTTCGTCGGGTCCACGTCAGCGGCTCCCTCACAAGAATCCGGGAACCTCAAGCGGAGTATCGAAGCGACCGGTGCTCCGACCACCATTACGTCTAAGAAAATGACGGTACGGAACCAGGAGAGCCAGGCAGTATTCGAAGGGACAGTTGTGCTGACTCGAGGCCCCTTGGTCGTCCACTCAGATCGGATGGTGGTACTGTTTCATCCTAAGAACCGTGACCTCACAGCATCGTTACGTGACGGTGCAGATCATCGTGAATCCATACGGAGCTCCTCGATCTCTCCAGTGAGCGGTGCTGGATCTACGATGTCGAATCGTTCAGTGAGCCGTGTTGAAGCGATTGGCGAGATGCATCACGTCAAAATCAAATACGAGAATGGCAGCGCGACCTGCCAAAAAGCGGTGTATTTTGCGGATGGAGAGAGGATTGTGTTGACAGGCGATCCTGTGGCTTGGGAAAAGGGCACACGGGTCAGTGGTAGACAGATTACTATCTACTTGGCAGAGGAACGGAGCGTGGTGGAAGGAGACTCTCACATCCATATTGAAAGTGAAGGGCAGAACGGACCATGACTCAGAGTGCGGAGGCAGCGCCAGGCATTCGGGTCAATCCTCTGGCGACATCTCCAGGCGTTTCACTGCGAGCTGCTGGATTGGAGAAGAGCTTCCGCGGTCGCAAGGTAGTGAAGGGGGTTGGAATTGAGGTGTCTGCCGGGGAGGTGGTGGGGCTTCTGGGACCTAACGGAGCTGGTAAAACCACGATCTTCGATATGATGGTTGGGTTATGCCAACCAGATGCAGGGGAAATAATCTTCAAGGGAGAATCCGTCACGAGTCTTCCAATGTACAAACGCGCGCGCAGGGGGATAGGGTATCTGCCGCAGGAGTCCTCGGTCTTTCGTCGACTCTCAGTCGAACAGAATGTCTTGGCGATTCTTGAAATGCTAGGGTATGCTCGTCAAGAACGAACTGAGCGGGTGGATGCATTGCTCAAAGAATTGGACCTCCTGCACATTCGGAAAAGTATGGCTTATGCGCTGTCGGGAGGAGAGCGACGACGATTGGAAATTACACGTGCCTTGGCGGCCACGCCGTCCTTTATGCTGTTGGATGAGCCGTTCGCTGGGATTGACCCCATCGCAGTCGCGGATATTCAGCAAATCATCACACGGCTCAAAGGAAAAGGCATCGGTATCCTCATTACGGATCACAATGTTCAAGAAACGCTTTCCATCGTGGATCGCGCGTACATCATTAATGAAGGGTTGATCTTGGAATCAGGACCTCCTGAGGCCATCGTGCGGAGCGAAACAGCCCGAGCAGTCTATCTTGGAGAACAGTTCAAGTTATAAGAACATGAATGGTTGCCAATGAAACTACGGCTTGATCTGAAGCTCAGTCAAAAGTTAATCATGACGCCTCAATTGCAGCAGGCGATTAAACTGTTGCAGTTGTCACGTCTGGAGCTGCAACAGAGTCTTACTCAGCATCTCCTGGAAAATCCATTACTTGATGAAGTTCAATCGGACGTAGAAGAAGCTGACGCATCGGTCAACGAGGAAAAGGTTGCCGAACTCCCTGCGGTGGAAAGCCAGGATCAGGCCGTGCCAAATGAATCAAGGGAAGAGCAAGGGTCACCTGAAGAGTTTTCCGCCTCAGGATGGGAAGAATACTTCGGAGATCGGCGCGGAGGGGATTCCGAGCACGCTTCTGCTCAAGACGACTTCCCCTCTTACGAGCAGACCGTAGCAAAAGCGACGTCGCTTGAAGAACATTTGCTCTGGCAACTGTCCCTCTCTACCCTTACCGATCGTGAGAAAGTACTTGGTCGTTTGATCATCGGCAACCTCGACGACGACGGCTATCTTCGCATTCCATTGACCGAGGTTGTCTCTGGTACTGATTTTGTGGAATCGGAAGCAGAGTCTGTCCTGAAGGACATCCAGACCTTTGATCCAACGGGCGTTGCAGCGAGGGATCTTCCTGAATGTCTTCTGTTGCAACTTGGACACTTAGGCCGGAATCCGTTCGGCTCGCTTGGATCACCCCCTGGGGCACTCAAGGGGTCCGTTATTGAAAGTATTATCCAGCATCATTTGAAGGATTTGGAAAAAAAGCAGTATGCCAAAATTGCCAAAGCTTTGAACGTCACTGTCGAGGACGTCTTTCAAGCCACGAAGATCATCGGAGAGCTTGAGCCGAAACCTGGCCGCCCCTTCATCAATACACAAAACTATGTCATTGTCCCCGACGTGTTTGTCGTCAAGAATGAGGGGGAATGGGTTGTGTTGCTTAATGACGACGGACTGCCACGTATGAGGATCAGCCCATACTATAAGCAGCTTATCTCAACGGGGCAGGGCGGAGCACCAGAGACCAAAGCCTATATGGATGAAAAGTTGCGGGCTGCACAGTGGGTGATTCGAAGCATTGAGCAGCGCAACAGGACGATTGTCAAGGTGGTGTCGAGCATCGTCAAGTTTCAAGAGGAGTTTTTTGAGCGTGGAGTGCAGTATCTGAAACCATTGGTCTTGAAGCAGGTGGCCGAAGATATTGGCATGCATGAGTCCACGATCAGCCGCGTGACGGCCAATAAGTATATGTATTGTCAGCAGGGCATGTTGGAGCTCAAATTTTTCTTCAATGCCGGACTCCAGCGAGCTGATGAGCCATCGGGTATGCATTCTTCGGTATCGGTCAGAGACATGATCAAGACCATGGTGGCCGAAGAAGATACCAAGCGTCCCTTGAAAGATGAAGAAATAGCGGCTCGGCTCCGTACTCAAGGAGTGCTGATTGCAAGGCGGACCGTGGCGAAGTATCGAGCCGAATTGAATATCTCTTCAGCGAGCCAACGCAAACAGTTCTTTTGATTGCCACGGCTTTGCATCCACTAGGGAGGTGCGCATGAAGCTAAGGATCACGGGGCGCCACATGGAAATCACGCCTGCGCTAAGAAACTATGTGGAGACCCGATTCAGTCGGTTGGATCGCTATGGATTAAAGGTGGGGTCGCTCCAGATTGTGTTGGGAGTTGAAAAACTTCAGCATAAGGCAGAGGTGACCGGTGCCGTGAGTGGAAAGCGAGTCCAAGCGAAGACCTCGACCACGGAGATGTATGCTACCATCGATGCCTTGGTAGATCGCGTGGATGCTCAGTTCCGCAAATGGAAGGAGCGTCTCGTAAATCATAAGCCAGCTAAACCGAAGGGAGGGTGAGGCTTCATCAACGCTTGGTTTTCCAGATCAATGACAATGAATGTCAGAGGAGGATCTCTTAGATCAATTCTGTAGTCTGCTACAATTACGTGGCATGCGTTGTATTGGATCGTGAAAGCCATACCCAGTTATCCCAGGTATCCGCCGAGACGTGTAGGGTCCAATGGTGCGACTCAATCTAGTCATCATCAGTGGATTGTCGGGATCTGGAAAATCGTATGCGCTCAAGGCATTCGAGGACGCCGGCTATTTCTGTATCGATAATCTTCCCCCTGCATTACTTCCAACGTTCGTTGACCTGTGTCATCAACAGCATAGTGAAATCGCAAACGTCGCGCTTGGTATCGATATTCGAGAGCGTGTATTTTTTTCAGACTTTGTAGGAATTCTTGAACGAGTCAAGGCCTTGGGGCATGCCGTACAGCTGCTCTTTCTTGAAGCTCGGGATGAGGTGCTGATCAGGAGGTTTTCAGAATCTCGCCGGCCACACCCACTCCTGCCGCACCTGCCGGTTTTCGAGGGCATTCAGTTTGAGCGGGAACGCATTGCGGAATTACGGCGACATGCCGATCGCATCATCGACACGTCGGATCTCACGGTCCATGAGCTTGGGGAACTGCTAGCCAAGGAATTCTTGCGAGAATCAACCAGTAGGCGGCTCACGATCTCCCTGTTGACTTTCGGGTATAAATTTGGGGTTCCGTACGATATCGATCTGCTGTTTGATGTGCGATTTCTCAAGAATCCGTTTTTTGTGCCAGATCTCAAATTATTGTCCGGAGAGGATCCGCAGATTCGTGACTTTGTACTATCGGACGCGGATGCGACGAATTTTGTCGCACATATCGAGGAACTCTTGAAGTTTCTCCTCCCACTGTATCAGCGAGAGCGGCGGAGCTATCTCACGATTGCGATCGGGTGTACCGGTGGGCGACATCGCTCGGTAGTGATCGCCACTCATATCTGCCAGCGCCTCGCTACGCTCGGGTACCAAGTCGGCCTCAAACACCGAGATATTCAAAAACCATAGGTTCTTCCTCAGGTTGTAGGGATAGAACTCCTGCCCGCCTTGTCGTTTCCGGTGGTTTCCTTGACAGGTAGAGCATACTGACTATACTTACCTTTGTGAATAGTAAAGAAATATAAAAGGTATATACCTGAAGTGAAAAAGCCTAAGCAATATGTGAAAGAAGAAGGTTTCAAGGCCGTCCAGGTTTGTGAGTTGTTCGATATTTCGAAGGCCACGCTCTTTCGTTGGGAGCGAGAAGGTGTGATTGCTCAACCGGAACGAGACTGGAGAAATTGGCGGCTGTATACGAGAAAGAATGTGGATGAAATTGAAAAAGTTATTCGTGCCCGGAAGAGTGTCATGTAGAGTTCAGAGGACGTATGCTGAGTTCATTTAAAAAACTAGTTGATACCGACATCATTTCGATGCTGACTCCTCGTCGGCAGCTTGTCGGGCTTGATATTGGGTCGAGCTCGATCAAAGTGGCGCAGCTCAAAGAAAGTAAGGGGCGGTACTTCCTTCAGAAGTTTGGAGTGAAAGCGCTTGAACCGGAAGTCATTGTCGATGGGACCGTGATGGATGAGGGACGGGTGGTGTCAGCGATTCGCGAATTATTCGACGAAGCGAACGTCAAGAACAAGCACGTAGCCATCTCTATTTCCGGGCATGCCGTCATCGTAAAAAAGATCAGCTTGCCGCCGATGCCCGATGAAGAATTGGAAGGACAGGTGAAGCTTGCGGCGGAGCAGTACATTCCATTTGATATCAATGAAGTCAACATCGACTTTCATGTGTTACCGCCTGAGGCAGCGACTGATGGGCAGGGCGACATGGCGGTCATCCTGGTTGCGGCCAAGAAGGACAAGATCAACGAGCTGACTGAACTTGTGAAGGCGGCTGGACTGGTTCCAATGATCATGGATGTCGACGCCTTTGCGATCGAAAACATGCATGCCATCAATTATCCAATGGCTCAGGAAGAGACAACGGCTTTGGTCAATCTGGGTGCCAGTGTCATGAATGTGAACATCATTCGTGCAGGGTCTTCCCTCTTTACTCGAGATATCCCATTGGGAGGGAATCGATATACCGAGGCCCTTCAACGGGAGATGGGATTGTCGTTCGAAGAAGCGGAAGAGAGTAAGAAGAAAGATCGCTCCGGTGACTCCAACGGAGGATCAGTTGGCAACGTCCTAGACAGCGTGAATGCTGAAGTAGCTTCTGAAATTGCTCGTACCGTGGATTACTTCAAGACCTCAAGCACCCACGCGGAACTCAATCGTGTGCTGGTCTGTGGCGGTGTCGCTAGGGCCAAGGGACTCCTCCAGCAGCTGAGCGACCGGATGCAGCTGCCGGTCGAAATGGCTGATCCCTTCGCTGAGATCGATACGGCAGGGTGTGATGTTGACCCAGACCTTCTCGCTGATCTGGCGCCATCGGCGGCCGTCGGCATCGGCTTGGCCTTAAGAGCGGTGGGTGATCGATGATTCGGATTAACCTCCTTCCCGGCGGGCCTAAGGGACGACCAGCAAAGCCTCAGTATGACGTTCGTGCTCAAGTCATCCTTGGTGTGGGGATCATAGTGGTCACGCTGGCGGGCTGTTGGTGGTATTCCGCTTCGTTGGACAGCGAGCTGGAAGCTCGGCAAGAGGAGAAGCAGAACAAGGAAAAGCAGGTTGCTCAGTTGAAAGAACAGGTCAAGCAGGTTCAGGACTTTGAGCAACGAAAAAAGCTTCTTGAGGACAAGAATCGAATTATCGATCAACTTGAGCAGTCACGAATGGGACCAGTGAAAGTGCTTGACCATGTGAGTCAGAGCTTAGAACCTCTGAAAGTCTGGCTGACCAAACTTGGGGTTACGTCAGACATGGTCGAGCTGGAGGGGAAGGCCTTAACAAACGACGACGTCGTCGAATTTGTGAATAACTTGCGCCGCACAGATTACTTTACCGGTATCAATCTCCAAGAAAGTAAAGCAGCGGTGGAAAATAAGATCAACCTGTATCAGTTTCGTCTCGCTTTTCGTCTGAAGGGTTAAGTATGACGTTGCCTCAACTCAATCTCGAGACGCTTCGCAGTGTGCCTGCCTCGCAAAAGGCGGCACTCCTGCTTCTCCTCGTCGGCGGCATCATTGCTGCGTTTTATTTCTATATCGCGGAACCCAAGTCGGCCAACATTGCTGCACTCGAGGCAGAAAACAGCAAGCTGGAGAGTGAGATTCAAACGCTGACAATCAAGGTCAAACATCTCGATGAATTGGTTGCAGCGAATAAACAGCTTGAAATTGAGTTGGCAAAAAAGAAAGAGCGCCTCCCTCCCGAAGAAGAAGCCATCATGCTCTTGAAACAGGTCTCGGATTTGGGGGTGCGATTGGGGCTTGATATCAAGTTATGGAAACCTGGTCAGCAGACAGAAGACCCATCCAAACTCTTTGTCAAAATGCCGGTCAATGTGGAGGTCGTCGGGGTCTATCATACGGCGGCACTGTTTTTCGATCGCATCAATCGACTGCCCAGGATCATCACGGTATCGGGCCTTAAGATGGGCTCTCCAAAATTAGAGCAAGGACGAGTGATCGCGCAAACAACCTTTGACCTGATTGCCTATGCAGCGCCGCAAGACAAACCGGCTTCTGGAGCAGCGCCTGCGACGAATGTTCCGAAAGTCGCTCAGGCTGTGAAGTAAAGGATTCTGAGCTCATGCATCTATTCGATCGAGGTAAGCAGAAAGTCTGGCAGGATGCGTGGTTCATCGGTGTTGGTGCGACCTGTTTGTGGAGCGTCCTGTTCGGGGTTCTAGGAGCCCATGCTGAACCTTCCCCAGTTCCTGGGCAGATCGCCCCTATGCGCCAAGGTACGATCAAGCCCCCTTCCGCTCCTGAACTTCCACCGCCGGCTCCTCCTACGATGGAAGCGCCATCGTCGGGTGCACAGGTCCAGGTGCCGCCTCAGTTGCCGTTAACCGAGGGTGTAGCCGGGTTTGGATACGACCCTTCTGGCCGTCGAGATCCGTTTGCTCCAATTATCCAAGAGCTTCAGCCAGGGAAGACAGATACCACGCTGCCTCCATTACAACGGGTCACGCTGACGGAGCTGAATCTGATCGCGATCGTATGGGGGGCATACGGGTATACCGCCATGGTGCAAACTCCAGAAGGACATGGATATTCCGTTCGGCGGGGAACCAGAATTGGTCAGAACAACGGAGTGGTCAGCGCAATCACCGAGCGTGGCATCATTGTCCAAGAGCGATTCACAGATGTCTATGGCAAGAAACAAGAACGGGAGTACGTCAAGCTTCTTCATCCCAAAGAGGGCTCAGAATGAAACCACTATTTTCCCACACATATCGTTTCATGAAGGCGGGATGTTTGATCGGAGCCTTCGGGCTGACCCTCGCTGGATTCAGCTTGGTCGGGGAGACGCATGTTCTTGCTGACGAAACTGGCACGAGCAAACCGAAGGATGTCCCATTGGCCTCAAAGTCTACCACGCGATATCTTGCACAGGCCATGACGTCGATTGAGGTTCACCCTGAAGCAGACTCAGTAACCGTCGTCATTGCGGGAGATGGTCAATTATTTCCGGAGACCAACTTTTTGGACGAGTCTAGGCTCATCATCGATATCCCGGCCGTCTCCTCCACGCTCCGACGCTCCGTCGTACGGGCCGATCATTACCTGCTGACAAAGATCAGGGTCGGTCACCATGCCGATAAGGTGCGCCTGGTATTCGATGTGCCGGAACGTCCGGTCTACTCGCTGATTCGTGAAGATAACAAAGTCGTGATTACGTTAAAGCCGGGTGAACGAAGGGCCCATTCCTTGGTCACAGCTCAACTCGACAAGGGACAAAATGTGATGTTTGTCCCCAGAGCCCGCAAGGTTCTGTATGGTGTGGACGATCGCGTGGTGCAACGAGCAGCACGTATTGTGAGCCCTGCACAAGCTCAATTCAAGGTACAGCGAGTGCAGATGGCAGCAGAAACGCCTTCAACCGAAAAGGATGATCGGTCGGATGACGTCATAGCCGGACAAACACGGTTTGTCGGTCGGCGTATTTCTCTCGATTTTCAGCAGGCCGACATTACTAACATTCTTCGACTGATCGCAGAGGTCAGCGGCTTCAACATTGTTGTCGGCGAGGGTGTTAAATCCAAAGTCACCATGAAATTGGTGAGCGTGCCATGGGATCAGGCGTTGGATATGTTGTTGAAGATGAATGGGCTTGGCATGATTCGCCAAGGGAGCATCGTCTGGGTCGATTCTTTGACCAATATTGCCAAGCAGCAGGATGACGAGGCCAGAGCCAAAGATTCCAAGACCAAAGCAGAGGAGTTGGTTGATCGTGTGTTCTACATCAGGAATCTGCAAGCGCAAGAGCTCATGCAATCACTGCGGCAATACTTGAGCCCCCGCGGCGTCATGCAATTTAACGCTGGAAGTAACGCGCTCATCGTGCGGGAAACTGAAACCAAGCTGACCGTCATTAAACAGCTTGTCGAGGGCCTTGACTTGGAAGTTCCGCAGGTTCAGATCGAAGCCCGCATCGTTCAGGCCGATACGGTTTACGCTCGTGGGTTAGGCATTCAGTGGGGCTTCCAAGCAGGAAATCGCACACCGACAGATTTCTTTGCTCTCTCAAACCTGAATGGTCCGTTTGGGCAGATTGCTGGAACAGGCAACAATACGATTGATCGAACCTTCTTGGTCAACTTGCCTGCTCAAGTCGGAGGATTGCCAGCCGTTCCGTCGATTGGATGGACCTTTGGAAAACTTGGTGGAGACTTTGCTCTCGATATGCGGTTATCAGCCGGGGAGTTGCTTGGTTTGAGCAAGGTCATCGCCGCGCCGAAGATCACGACCCTGGATAAGCGTGAAGCGAAGATCTCTCAAGGCGAATCGATTCCATTCCAGACCACATCATTACAGGGAACCCAGACGACGTTTGTTGATGCCAACTTGGAGTTGAACGTGACACCGCAGATCACCTCTCGTGATCCGAAAGAAGAGGGGAAGCGTATTCTCATGCGGGTACGAGCAACTCGAAATGCCGTCGGTGCACGGAGCAACCCTGCTGGGCCGAGCATCGATCGACGGGAGGCCACCACGCAGGTGATCGTCAGAGATGGCGAAACAATGGTAATCGGTGGCGTCTTTGTCGATACGCAAGGGAACAATGTGCAAGGGGTTCCCTACCTGTCTCGAATGCCGGTGTTGGGCTGGCTGTTTAAGAATAAATCGGAGACCGTATCGAAGCAGGAGCTGCTCATTTTCCTGACACCGAGTATTATTAAGACCTAGAAACAATTTCAGCTGCGGGATCAAAAATAGCCTGGTGATACGTTATCGTATCGCCAGGCTTTCGCTTTTCTGTGTCTGTGCAGCAGCGAGAAGACCGCGCCAGAGGCCTTTCCCGATCCGTCATCGTCTTTTTAGTTCCATTGTGCTGTGTTAGGATGCCTCTCCGTTCAAGTATTGATTCGAGCAAGCAGAATGATGAAGTTCCGCTGCCTCATCAGTCGTGGGGTTATCCAATGACTTCAGCCTCAACTGTTACTGTTTCTCTACTGGATAGAAGTTACCAGATCAGCATTCGTGCTGGACTGTTGGAGAAACTCGGAAAGGAGCTGAAGGCTCATGACGTGAGGGGAAAGGTCGGAGTAGTGACCGATCGGCATGTCGCCAGGTACTACCTGAAGAATATCTGTGAGACCATGAGGCGATATGAGATTGAGCCGGTACCAATTGTTCTTGCCCCTGGAGAGCGGTTTAAAACATTACAGACGGTGGAGCACGTTCTGGATGTATTGGCACGTCATCGGTTTGATCGATCCTCATGTCTCTTGGCCCTGGGGGGCGGCGTGGTCGGAGATGTGACTGGATTCGCCGCGTCCATTTATCAACGTGGTATCTCCTATATCCAAGTGCCGACAACGCTTGTCGCACAGGTGGATTCCAGTGTCGGAGGAAAGACTGGAGTCGATCATCGGCTGGGGAAGAACTTAATCGGCTCATTCTATCAACCTCGAGCTGTCTGGATCGATCCACTCACACTGCAGACTCTGCCCACACGTGAATGGGTCGCCGGGCTTGCCGAGGTCATTAAGTATGGCATCATTGCGGACCCGACGTTCTTTGCCTATCTGCAACGAAAGATGCCTGAGTTACGAACGCCGACATCCAATATCGTGACCAGCATCGTGAAACGGTCCTGTGAGATCAAGGCAGAGGTCGTGGCATCGGATGAACGGGAGTCCGACCGAAGGCGAATTCTCAACTACGGCCATACCATCGGACATGCGCTTGAGGCATTGGGAGGCTATACATCGCTTATCCACGGGGAGGCGGTCGGCATTGGGCTAGTTCAGGAGGCTGATCTCGCGTGTTTCCAAGGTATGTGTAATCATGAGGTGGTTCATGCGATTCGACGTATCGTGAGGGAAGCCGGGCTGAGTGATCAGATGCCGCGCCGTACCTCGACAAAAATATGGAGCGCCATGCTTCATGATAAAAAGGTCTCAGCCGGACAGGTCATCGGCGTGTGGCCGACACGAATCGGAGAAGTGCGTATGGCTTCGCTTGAGAAGCAGGTCTTTGACCGATGGTTTGCAAAGTCACGCACGGTGTCGCGCACGGAGGTAACCTCTTCTTGATTGCCGGATCTTATGATGTCCTGGGAGCACCAGGTTCTCCCCGTCGATCATGATCAGGTGCTGATCCTCATCTGGGCTTGACTGGACTGCGATGAGAATAGTGCGAATTGCCATGGCGCAGATGAATCCAACAGTCGGAGATCTGAGCGGCAATGTTCGTCGAGTGCTTGGTTGGATTCGAGAGGCAAAAAAAGCCAAGGTTGATTTGATTGCGTTTCCGGAGCTGGTCATTCCTGGATATCCGCCGGAAGACCTTCTGCTCAAGCCACGGTTTGTCGACGATAATTTACGAGCGTTACGGGAAATTATCCCAGCCTGCCACGGTATCGTTGCCGTCGTCGGGTATGTAGGGCGAGGTGAAGGAATCCCCTCACCACCTTCAGGGCCTTCGATCCTCCCGGCTGGACAGCAGATCCTCCACAACGCGGCGGCGATGATTGCCCATCGCAAGGTAGTCGGAAGCTATCAGAAATGGTATTTGCCGAACTATGGAGTATTCGATGAAAGCCGATATTTTCATCCCGGTCGAAGGCTCCCGTTGCTGGTCGTCAATGGGGTGACGATCGGCGTCAGTATTTGCGAGGACATTTGGGTCCCAGAGGGGCCCACGCGCGCACAAGCAGCAGTCGGGGCCGAGGTGATCGTCAATATCAACGCCTCGCCGTTTCACGTTGGAAAAGGTCGTGCTAGGGAGCGAATGCTGGCGACCAGAGCACGAGAGAACGGGGTGATCGTCACGTATACGAATATGGTTGGCGGTCAGGATGAGCTGGTTTTCGATGGCAACAGTGTCATTCTTGATCCATGCGGCAATGTCATTGTACGTGGTGCTGCGTTTCAAGAAGAGTTGCTGTTGGCGGATGTAGACGTGGATGTTGTCCGGCGTGAGCGTAAAGCTCAGAGCCGGAAGACTCGATTGCCCGGAAGGATAAGCTCAACCATCGACCGCCTTTCAGTGAGGATGCCGGCGCTCAAGAAGCCGCGACCTCCAATTGTATCGAGAGTGACCGAGCCGGTGGATGAAATTGAAGAGGTCTATCGTGCGCTGGTCTTGGCGGTGAAGGATTATGTCGGCAAGAATGGGTTTCATCGGGCGGTGATTGGGTTAAGCGGAGGCGTCGATTCAGCGTTGACTGCAGCGGTGGCTGTGGACGCGCTTGGGGCCGATCGTGTGTGTGGGATCTTCATGCCCTCGCCCTATACGTCACATGAAAGTGAAGAAGATGTTATGAACCTGGCACGAGGTTTGGGCATCGATGTGAGCGTTATTTCGATTACGCCGACGTTTGAAGCCTATCGTCAGTCGCTGGCGCCGTCGTTTGGTGACCGCTCCGCAGATACGACCGAAGAAAACCTCCAGGCGCGCATACGCGGCAATCTGCTCATGGCGGTATCCAATAAGTTCGGCTATCTGGTTTTGACCACCGGGAATAAAAGCGAATTGAGCGTGGGATATGCAACGTTGTACGGCGACATGGCCGGCGGATTTGCCGTCATCAAGGATGTTCCGAAGACAATGGTTTATGCCTTGGCGAAGGTTCGTAATGGTCGTGGGCCATCTCCCGTGATACCAGCGCGTACCTTGGATCGACCCCCAAGTGCAGAACTGAGACCAAATCAAAAGGATGAAGATTCGCTTCCTCCGTATCCAGTCCTTGATCCCATCCTTCAGGCGTATGTGGAGGAAGATTGCTCGCCTAATGAGATCGTCAAAGCCGGCTTCGATCGTGTCACCGTTGCTCGTGTCGTCAGGATGGTCGACAATAGCGAGTTCAAACGCCGTCAGTCACCTGTCGGGGTCAAAATTACCCGCCGTGCTTTGGGCAAGGATAGACGGATGCCGATTACCAACAGGTACCGGAACTAGCTGTTGTGGTCGCATCCGATTTCCGATTCTTGATGCGCCAAAATCACCCAGTTGATCGGCTCGTGATTGTGAGAAAATTCAAGGCGAGAGCTATTTCCTGCTTCGGGTACCGAACTGCTGCTCCGTCTAACTCACGAGCCTCTGCCACCGAGAGTGCCAGTAATTTGACGGGTTTGAGAGATTTCGACGTTGAGTGACAGGAACGGATCGGCTATGATGACACCCCCTAAGCCAGGGTGTCTGGAGAAGTGGCCAGGGGGTGGTGTGTCGGGAGACAGTGGTTCTTAGCCAGCCGGAAGCACTGCTCAATGGCCTATCGAGTCTTCATGAGCTGCTGACCCAGCCTGGCAGGAGGGCATCGACATGAAGTTGGTTGAGGCGATCGTCAAGCCGTTTAAACTTGAGGAAATCAAGGATGCCTTGTTAGAAATCGGTATTCAGGGAATGACTGTTTCAGAGGTCAAGGGGTTTGGGCGTCAGAAGGGCCATAAGGAAACGTATCGAGGACAGGAATATACGATTGAGTTTGTTCCCAAGGTCAAGATCGAGGTGGCTGTGACGGACGCCTCTGTCCCGCGGGTAATTGAGGCCATCATGACGGCCGCTAAGACCGGCAGCATCGGGGACGGCAAGATTTTTGTGCGGGAGCTGAGTGAAGTTGTGCGTATTCGGACGGGAGAAACAGGAGAGACGGCGTTGTAGGCGGGGTGGGGAACTGAGCGATGAAGCGTCGTCGTTGAGGGTCTCCAAAGGAGGACGGGAATGAACGTGCGTGAGGTGTTGGAGTTCGCAAAGAAGCACAGAGTCCAGATGGTAGATCTGAAGTTCGTCGATCTGCCTGGGGTGTGGCAGCATATGACCATCCCTGTGAGCGAACTCACGGAAACCTTGTTCAAAGACGGGTCTGGTCTGGATGGGTCATCGATTCGCGGCTGGAAGGCCATCAACAACAGTGATTTGTTGGTAGTGCCTGATCCGGCCACGGCCTGTCTGGATCCATTCACGGCTGTTCCGACACTCAGCCTGGCTGGCAACGTCGTGGATCCTATTTCCCGTGAAAATTACGAACGGGACCCTCGGTTTATCGCTCAAAAGGCTGAGCGATACCTTCAAAGCACGAAGATCGGCGACAATTCCTTCTGGGGGCCGGAGGCCGAATTCTTTATTTTCGATCATGCGCGATATGACCAAACCAGCCACAGCGGGTTCTACTATCTTGACTCGGAAGAAGGCACCTGGAATATGGGGCAAGAAGGGATCAACCTAGGTGGGAAGATCCGACATAAACAAGGATATTTCCCAGTCGCCCCAGCGGATACCCAGCAAGACATCCGAAGCGAGATGGTCTTGGAGATGGAGAAGGTCGGCATCGCGGTGGAGAAGCATCATCATGAAACGGCCACAGCCGGCCAGGCCGAGATCGATATTCGTTTTGATTCGCTGCTGCGAACCGCGGACAAGATGATGATGTACAAGTACATCGTCAAGAACGTGGCGCGCCGCCATGGGAAGACGGTGACCTTCATGCCGAAGCCGCTCTTCAGTGATGCAGGATCCGGGATGCACACGCACCAGAGCATTTGGAAAGACGGGAAGCCGCTCTTTGCCGGGAAGGACTATGCCGGTATCTCGCAGCTCTGTTTGTATTATATCGGTGGCATTTTGAAGCATGCGCCAGCGCTGGCGGCCTTTACAAATCCGACGACGAATTCTTACAAACGTATCACGCCTGGATTCGAAGCCCCGGTTCTCCTGGCCTACTCCAGCCGGAACCGATCGGCCGGCATCCGTATTCCGATGTACTCGCCGAGTCCCAAGGCTAAGCGAATCGAAGTGCGATTCCCTGACCCATCCTGCAATCCCTATTTGGCCTTTTCCGCGATGCTCATGGCGGGACTAGACGGCATCCAAAACAAGATCAACCCCGGTGAGCCGGCTGAAAAGGATCTGTACGATCTTGACCCGAAGGAAGCGGCCAGTATTCCCACTATGCCTGGGAGTCTGGATGAGGCGATCAACAGTTTGGAGAAGGACTACCAGTTTCTGCTCAAGGGGGAAGTATTCACCGAGGATCTGATTGAAGCCTGGATTGGCTACAAACGAAGCAAGGAAATCGATCAGATGCGCTTGCGGCCGCATCCCTATGAGTTTTTCCTGTATTACGACGTCTAAAATACTGCCATCATCAGCTGGCGGGAAGCTCGGTTGAGTGATCAACTACGGCTTTCCGCAAGCACTCTTCCAGAGTGCGTGGTCAGCGCTGGCCCCCTCAATCGTCTGCCAATTTCCATTTTCAATGTAGCCGGACCGCGATCGGCCTGTGCCCATCTGGCGGGAGAACTCAATTACTTGGAGTACTCGCACACGCGAGCGTTCACAATCGAATTCCTTCTGGGTTTTCAGAGAGAGGAAGCGCGTGATGTTGTTCCACTGCAGATCCGTGAGTTGCCAGAGTGTTACACGGGTGCCAGTTCGATGAATCTGCTCGGCGTCAAAGTAGATCGTCTCTCGTCCCGCCGGTTGGTATGGCTTGTCCAGGGCCACCCACCCCGCAAAGACCGGTCCAGCCCAGAGAATCAGCGCAGCAGTCACCACGGAGCCAGTCATGGAACAGAGCCTGTCGGGCAGCGAGCGTCTTGCTGGGGGCATGATGGGATGGACATACGGGGTCCTGGGCAGAAAAAGCAAGCGGGAACATGTGAACCAGGTCAGCGGGCTCACCCCGGCTTCACGGATCGCTTGAGCGGACCGTGTTCATGAGGTATGCTGGCCCTCACAACCGAGGAGGAAACGATGCCGAAACGGGTACGTACCGGGCTGACGCGGAGTGATATTCTTGATCGGTATGTCGACCGGTTCAAACAGCAGCTCGTCAAGTTCCAACCATTCCTCTCGCGGAAGCGAGGGGTTGCGTCGCTTGAAGACTTCGACGAGGCGGCGGAAGAACTGATCAGCCAGGTATTCGGCGCGGCCTCAGATGAATCGGAGGCTTACTTCTTCGCAAAAACGGGTGAATCGGCACTCTTGCCGGAAGAAGCGCAGGAGAGTGGCACGCATGATGTGGAACGTGAGAGTCTCCACCAGCGCCGGCAGGTGCTGGAAAGCTGCTTGGCCGATCTCGAACTGCGTCGCCGACTACAAGCCACGAGGAAAGGGAAGGGAATCGAACAGGCGGTTGTCGAAGAGTATATGTCGCATGAGGTACGGAGCATTCATAAAGAATCGACCATCAAGCAAGCGGGACAACTCTTGCAAAAATATAAAGTCGGCTCGTTGATTGTCGACGACGGGTCCCGCTATATCGGTATCGTCACTGATTCGGACCTCAGCCGTAAAGCCGTCGCCAAGGGTCTCGACCCCACCACCACCACCGTCAGCACTTGCATGAGCAAATCGTTGACCACCATCGAAGGAGACGAGCCATTGTCGGAGGCGATGTCGCTCATGAAGAAGGAAGGAATCCGACACCTTCCGGTGACCGCCGACGCCACCATTATCGGCGTGCTCTCTCTCTCCGATCTCCTCCGCGCGTTCGACGACCAGAAATCTCCCTAAAGCCCCAGGTGTTGCTCATACAAACAGGATGAGTTGACGGAGTCCGGCGATCTGCTAGGGTCGTAGAGGGGGTTCGACCCGATTCGCTCTTGGGGGCTTCGTCCGTGGAACCAGCTCGTTCGTCAAATACCGGTGTGCCGGTTCCCGCGTGGTTGCCAGTGCTTCTGTTCGCTGCTGGGACTGCAGTGGTGTTGCTCGCCATCGGGATAATCCCTGTCGAGCCGGAGAAGCTCACGGCGCCTCGATGGGTCATCCTTTCGGCGGGGTTGATGTTCACGTTCGGCGGTATCGTGATGAGCGTGATGCCATATCGGCATGAGCACCCGGCATGGTATATGTTGACCTGCTCACTGATGACCACAACATTTTTTCTCGTCGGGGCCTGGGCGGCCTTCTGTGCGACCGGTGTAAGAGGAAGTATCGGCCCAGTACCGTTGACTGGACCGGCTGCGGGTTGGCTCGGACGTGCCGTCTTTGGTCTGG
Organism: Nitrospira sp. UBA2083; assembly: GCA_002331625.1. GTDB lineage: Bacteria > Nitrospirota > Nitrospiria > Nitrospirales > Nitrospiraceae > Nitrospira_D. Next base: position 34,830 of record DCZN01000015.1, read on the forward strand.
GGGCATTGTTGCTCGGATTTCTGAGCCTCTACAGTTGGCGCCAATGGTGGCGAGCCATTCATGGTGAAAAGATCGATCTGGGATAGCACGGAAACCTCCAGAACAGTTCAATTCTCACCAGGAGAACCCACGAGAGCACGCCGGTCGTTGTTGGAGTAATCTCTCGTGAGCAACGGAATCGCGAGTTCTTGTTCATCGGGTAGACGACACCTCACAAACCATGCCACCGTTTGTCTTGATCAGTTGTGAATCGTTGGAGAAGAGCTACGGGGTCAAACCGTTGTTCAGGGATCTGTCGCTTGGCCTTTGCGAAGGCGATCACGTCGGATTGATCGGTCCCAACGGTTCAGGAAAATCGACGCTACTCAAGATCTTGGCCGGTCTGGAAGAACCAGATCGCGGGACCAGGTCGGTGCGGAGGCAGCTCCGTATCGGCTATGTACCGCAGGAGCCCGCCTTTGCTGTGCAACATTCGGTGGAAGAGGCATTGTCTCAAGTCCTTCTGGATGAAGGCTTAGATCCGCACGAGCATGGAGCACGTCTGGCGAAAGCCCTCAGCCTCGGCGGGTTTGTCCGTTCGGACCAGTCTGTTTCGACGCTGTCGGGGGGATGGAAAAAACGGCTGGCGATAGTACGATCCTTGATGTTGGAACCGGACGTGCTACTCCTAGACGAGCCGACCAACCATCTGGATCTGGAGGGGATCCTCTGGTTGGAAGGACTACTGAAGGCCGAGCCCCGTGCTTTCATCGTCATCAGCCACGATCGTCGTTTCTTGGAAGCCGTGACCACGCGGGTTTGGGAATTGAACCGTCAGTACCCCAACGGCCTGTTTGAGGCGAAGGGACGATACAGTGAGTTTCTTGAGCAGCGAGACGCGGCCTTGCAGGCCCAAGCTGACTATCAGGCCTCGTTGGCTAATCGTGTGCGTCGCGAAGTGGAATGGCTGCGGCGTGGACCCAAGGCCAGAACGACGAAGGCAAAGGCTCGGATTGATCAGGCCGGCCAGATGATCGACGAGCTGAACGATCTTGAGTCGCGGCAATCGAAGGGGTCGGCGGGGATCGACTTCACCGCCTCAGGGCGACGGTCCAAGAAGCTGATCGAGGTGGTTGGGCTGAGGAAGTCGATGGGGACGCAACCCATCGTGAGCGATCTGGAATTGCAACTTGGGCCTGGTGAGCGGATCGGGCTGCTCGGGCCGAACGGGAGCGGCAAGTCCACCTTGCTTAGGCTGCTGGCCGGTACGTTGACGCCCGATGCCGGGACGATCACCCGCGCCGACCGGCTGCGCATCGTGACCTTCGAGCAACATCGCGACTCGCTCGATCAGCAAGCGACGTTGCGGCGTGCCCTCGCACCTGCCGGCGGCGATGCCGTCGTGTATCAGGATCGGTCCGTCCATCTGGTCTCCTGGGCGAAGCGTTTTTTGTTCCGTCCAGAACAGCTGGATCTTCCGGTCTCTCGTCTGTCCGGTGGAGAGCAAGCCCGGGTGCTTCTTGCGCGATTGATGCTGCAGCCGGCGGATCTGTTGATTCTCGATGAGCCGACCAACGATTTGGATATTCCCACCCTCGATGTGTTGGAAGACAGCCTACTGGAATTTACCGGCGCACTGATCCTGGTGACACACGACCGGTGGCTGCTCGATCGTGTCTCTACCAGGCTTCTGGCACTCGATGGAATGGGCCACGCTGAGTGGTTTGCTGACTATGCCCAGTGGGAAGCCGCGCAGGCGAGAAAGGCGATGGAGGAACGAAAAGCTCAGGGCTCACAGGATCGCGCAGCTCAGGCCGGCCCATCCAAACGGAAGGGCTTGTCATATAAAGAGCAAAAGGAATGGGACCAGATTGAAGCGAAGATTCTCGAAGCTGAAGAGATGGTCCTGGCCTGCCAAGTTGCGGCCAATGACCCCGCTATCACCTCATCAGCCACCGATCTGCAAGAGCGGTATGCTGCACTTCACGCCGCTCAGGCGGAAGTCGAGCGCCTGTACGCACGCTGGACTGAGTTAGATGAGAAGCGCACCCAGGCCATCAGCCACATGCAGTAGCTGCACCGTCAGAAGCTGATTATCCACCCGCATTGTGTTCACCAGTTTTGGTTCGCCACTAGCCGCCGGCTCGGTTTTCCGACTGCTTCCTCTACAGTCCTATCTGTTCTTATCCGATAGAGAAGGTAGAAGCCGGTCATAACAGAAAGGACCCTCCACCATGCCCTCGGCCAGTGAACTGGTTCAGTCTTGCACCACGGTCTTCACCTTACCGGAGATCTACTTCCGTGTGCGAGATGTGGTGGACGATCCCAATTCAACCATGGATGACCTGGCAAACGTCTTGAAGCTGGATCCGGCCATCTCGGCTCGACTCCTCCGCATCGTCAATAGCCCCCTCTATGGGTTTCCCAAACAGATCGACACGATCTCCCGTGCCGTCAACATCGTCGGGATGCAAGCCATCAACGATCTCGTCACGGCGACGACCGTCGGCAGGACTTTTTCTGGGATGCCAATTCAGCTCATGGATGTTCCGACCTTCTGGCGGAAAAGCGTGCTCTGTGCGTTGCTCGCCGGAAAGATCGCCAAGTCCTGTGGTCTGGAGGAGAGCGAACGCTTTTTTATCACGGGCTTGCTGCGGGATATCGGTCATCTGGTCCTGTACCAGACGATCCCTCAGCGCGCCCAGTCCGCGTTCATCGAAGCAGGATACCTGGGAGCTGCTCTGGCTGAGGTGGAGCAGTCCAACTTTGGGTCTGACTTTGCCGAAGTGGGTGCCGAACTCATCAAGTCTTGGGGGATGCCTGTCCAGATTGAACAGGCCGTCCGCTGCCAGTTCTGCCCGAACGATGCAGGGGAATTCATCATTTATGCGTCGATCGTCAACTTGGCCGGTGTCGTTACGGACTACGAAGAACTTGAGCCAAACCAGAAGCCCGCCACAGTGCCGTTCAATCCTCAAGCTATCACAGCCACAGGATTCGAGCCGGCCAGTCTTCCCACCGTGCTGGCCGATGCCCATGCCCAACTTCAGGACACATTGGCCCTCGTCCAGCCCCATGCCCTGGCTGCCTAGCGAATCTGGAAGGTCCGGCCCAGACATGGCTTGAACCGAGCAATCCCCCCTTTCGTGGGCTTTCCTTGTATCAGTGATATCCCGTTGGGTAAGCTCCACAGATGTTCGATTTGCTGACCAATGTGTTTCTCTCTGAGTGGATGGCGATCTATTGGGGGATCGGCCTGCTCTTTTTTGCGGCGGAATGGTGGCGGCCATCGCGCCCAGTCCAATACCGGCAGGTGCTCCTCCAAGATGTGGCAGCCTTTATTGCTTACCAAATCTTTTTCCTTCTTGCCGCCCAGGTAACGAATTGGCTTTCCTTTCCGCACTACTCCTACTGGCGGTGGCAAGCGCTGCCGTTTGCCGTCAAGGTAGTAGTCTTCTTCCTGGTCCTTGATGGACTAGCCTACTGGATGCATCGGTTCTGGCACACCCCATGGGTTTGGCCGATCCACCGGTGGCACCATTCCGCAAAAGAGTTGTACTGGCTGGCTGGGATTCGGGCGAGCCTTCCGCAAGTCATCCTGGCCGGAGTCCCCTACCTGCTGGCCTTTCCCCTCCTGAAGCCGGTACCCGCCCTCTTTTTCCCGATCTATTCCTATATCATGGTCCTGACGAATAACTGGATGCACATGAACATCACCTGGCAATCCACGGCGCTGGAGTGGTTCTTTGTTACCCCTCGGTACCACCGGGTACATCACCTCAAACAGATTGGGGAGGCAGGGGCGAATTTCGGGGTGCTCTTTACAATCTGGGATCGATGGTTCGGCACCTATGTGGATCCCGAGCAGGTAGATTCAACGGGGGAATACGGGATTCAGGAAGCGGTTCATCCGGTCCGCATGGCGATCGGAGTCTAACGAGACTCTCAGCCATGTGGGACGATTGGATTGTGGACGAGGGCATTTCACGATAGGCGAGCTATCGTGATGCACAGTAGGAGGTGTCATAAAGCATCCCTGCGCATTTTGACCCTTTCTGCTGATGGTCTGCAACGCCTGGCGTTTCTTGCCTGGGGCGAACGACTCACCAAGAATGTCCTCGAGTGAGAGCCATTTCTTGCCGGCCTTGTACCGGCCTTGTAGAAGGCACGGCTCTTAGCAATCTGCGTCATGAGGATAGGATCCTTCAGGATATTAGGCGTCTCCTTGATCCGTACATACACCTGGACATTCACGAGCACAGCAGCCCGCTGATTGCCATCCATAACCACAACCTCATTCTCGCGTTCCTCTGTGCTAGCTCCCAACTCTGGCAGCCTCGTTTTGACCTCTGACTAATGGCAAAATGTCTGTCATTATACACTCTCACTCTTTGAGGAGCCCGAATTCTGCTCGTCAGGATAGAGCAGGGGAGCGGAGGGTAGTCAACTGCCTGTCCAATGAGATGGAGACGCCACGAAGAAGAGACAATATGGTAAATGGGGGAAGAGTTGTGAAAAATGAAATTATTTTCTTGCTGGGGGCTGGGGCATCGGCGGATGCCGGAATGCCTACAGCAGGCCCAGAGATACCCTTCTCGCCAAGATTCTGTTGGTCATCAACTCAGAGCAGGCGGTCTGGATAGTCGGAGACGATGCCGTCGATGCCCATGGCTTTAGCTGTTTGGATGTCGGCTGGTTCGTTGACGGTGTAGACGAAGACTCGGAGCGAGTGATCGTGAAGCGCTTTGAGAAATGAAGGTGTGAGCGTCTCGAACGGGATGCCGACATGGGTGGCCTGAGCGTCTTTCGCAAAGGCCGTTCGATTGACGGGGATGGCTTCAATGAGGGCCATGGTCTGAGCCTGTGGCTCTTCACGACGGACCGCGAGCAATTCATCGTGGAGGAAGGAAGCGTAGATGACGGGCCCACTAAACTGGACCTCCTGGACGGTGCGGCAGGTCTGCTTGGCAATGCCTTCTGCCTTGATCTCGATCAGTACGCCGGTCCGCCCTGACCCCGTGCGGAGTGCGTCAGCTAACAGTGGGAGGGGTTGCCCGTCGTAGCCTGTGAATCGTTTGACGTCGTTCCAGAGATGGTGCGCAATGGGGCCATGGCCGTTGGTCGTTCGGTCGAGCGTCGCATCGTGCAGCAAGACCAACTGGCCGTCGCGCGTTGCTCGCACATCGAACTCCACCAGATGTGCGTGGAGGGCGATGCCGCGCTCTATGGCGGCAAGAGTGTTTTCCGGTGCGTGACCATGTGCGCCGCGATGGCCGATGCGCAAGATCACTCCACTCCTCCCTCGCGTGAGGCTGAATTCGCCGGAATTGTGCCCCTAGGTATAGGGCAGAGCTGAGCACATTTCGAGATTCACAGGTTGATCTGGTAATGAGTGCTCCGGCCGCCGCCGGTCGGCACGAAAATACCCTTCTCCGCCAGATCTTGGAGGTCGCGTGTGGCGGTGGCCTTCGATGTGCCTGCAATGGACATATATTTCTTGGCACTCATGCCACCCTCAAAGCCTTGGGGACCTTCTTTCAGCATTCGCCGAAGAATCTGCATCTGACGTTCGTTGAGTTGGCCCTTAAAGCGGTCGAATAGCCGTGTTTTTCGTAGTGTAACGTCGATGTGCTCTTCGGCTTGGACTTGCGCCTCAAGGGCGATCTTTACGAACCAGGTGATCCAAGCGGTGATTTCGTCGGCCTGCTGCGCGTGCTGTAATGCGTCATAATACTCGTTCCGCTTGGCCTCAATTGCCCATGAGAGGCTGAGCAACACAGGCCGTCCGAGACCTTGAGACAATGCTTTTTCGGACAAGGCGCGTCCGATCCGGCCGTTACCGTCTTCGAACGGATGAATCGATTCAAAATAAAGGTGAGCAATCGCCGAGCGCACGACGGCTTTCTTGATGGGTTGTGTTCCATCAGGAACGGTGTCGTTGAACCATTCGATGAAACGTGCCATCTCACGCGGAACGGTCGATGACGGCGATGCCTCAAAATGAACGGTCTCATGTCCAATCGGCCCAGAGATGACCTGCATCGGTTCTGTATAGGCTCTCCACTGCCCGGGCTGGATACCTCGGTGTCCCGTCATGATCATCCGATGCCACTCGAACAACTTCTCCTCTGAAAGAGGAGCTGCAAAGCTCTGACGGACATCAGTCATCAGAGTTGCGATGCCAATGGCTCTTTTGTCACCGGTCGGCGCATCCTTTGTGAGGCCCAGGTTCCTGCGGATGGACGATAAGACATCTCTTCGACTGAAGAGCTCTCCCTCAATCGCGGAAGTCTTGAGGGCCTCGGTTGCCATTAAGTCGATGGCGGCTTCAGTTTGGGCCTCGGCCGATAAGCCTTTGGCGAGGCCGCTGATGTACCCAGTTTTTTCCGCAAACGAAAGGAGAGTATCCTCTAGACCTAATGGCTCATAGTGGAATAGTGGCCAATCGTTCCGTTGCCAGTTGTAGCTCATGAACCAATTTATATCAGTTAATCGGCTCATGAAAATATTAAAATGTGAGCCGAATATAAATGATATTCGGCTCAGTCATCCATCATTGACCAGAATGAGTTTTAAGCAGTGTACTGGTATCCAGTCGAAAAGATCGAGTTCAACAGATTTTAGGGTGATGGACATACCTGAGGGCGTACCGTCGAAGGGACCAATGTGGGATGAGCGAGAGAAGTTTCTTATAACTCATGGAAGTTTTAGAGGCTGATCGCTTTGCTGGTTACAGCCGTCCGAACGTCCGTTCGAAGAATTCTTTGGTGAGT
>DCZN01000015.1:41611-46147 GCA_002331625.1 Nitrospira sp. UBA2083
GTCTGGAGATGCCTGGCGCCGGCTTTCCAGTCGTCGGTGGTGTAGCCGACGCGGCGGGCGAGGAAGATGAATTCGTCGGAATCGACAGGGGGAAGGACTCGGTCTTTGGCATTGCCTCGGACCATGCGGAGGCCGTCGATGAGCATCCGAATGAAGAAGTAGGCCTTACGCAACATCTCGCCGTCTTGCCTTGTGACAAGGCCACAATCAACCAGAGCGGCCAACGCCTGCATGGTATTGGGAGTGCGCAGGACGGGAAGTCGGTGACCATGCATGATCTGGAGGTACTGGACCGCATATTCGATGGCGACAATCCCCCCAGGGCTATGTTTGAGGTTGATCGTGTCTCGCTCCACGAGCTGCTTCAACTGTTGCCGGCGTACGTCGAGGGCGACACGAAGGTCCCACGGTTTGCCGCTATAGACATAGCTGTCACGATGGGCTTCGACTCGCTTGCCTAACGTCGCGTCGCCGGCCACATGCCGTAATTTGATCAGCGACTGGCGCTCATATGGGGCGGCGAGGCCTTGGGCACTGTAGTAGTTCGTGATTTCGTCGAACGGATTGGTCAACGAACCTTTTCCGCCGTGGGGCCTGAGCCGCACGTCCAAGTGAAAGATACCTTCTTGCTTGGCTTCGATCCACTGCAAGAGTTCAGCACCCAGCCGCTCGAAGTATTCACTGTTCTCGATCGACTGTTTCCCGCCGGTCCGGCCTGCATCCCCATAGACAAACATGACTTCGATGTCGGAGGCATAGCCCAGTTCCCTGCCGCCGAACTTGCCCAACCCCAGCACGGTGAAGGGGCAGGGTTTTTTATTCGCCAAGCGTGGCGGGCCGTAGAGTTTATTGAGCTTGGCTTGGCAGTCCTTCAAGCTCCGATCGACGATGACTTCAGCCAGCTGCGTCAAGGCGGCGGAAAAATCCGGCAGAGCTGTGTCCGGCTCGACGATATGTTTCATGTCGATGCGGAACAACTCGCGATCTTTAAAACTGTTGAGCGCCGCTTTCCGAGCCTCGTCGGTCTTGGCCCGATTCACCAGACGATCCAGTTCTTTGCGAAGCGTCGCTCGCGTGGTCATGAGTGGCGCGTCGCGGTAGTCTTGCAGGAGCGGCAGGAGGTTACTGTGTTGACGACGGAGAAAGTCTTCCCAGAGAAAATCGCTGGCGCCGAGCAAGCGGGCGAGGAGAGGAAAGGTCTTCTTGTCGCTCAGAAAGGCGAGAGCTGCTTGCTGGGCCTTTCCTTTCGTCTGTTGTACCGTCAGATCAAGGAACTGGTCGAAGGCTTCCAGGGCTTTGGTCGGATCCGGGGCCCAGGTGAGGGCATGGGTAAATTGCTTGATCAGCACGGCGGTCAGCCGCAACTGCTGCTGGTCGGTTGTGTCGGTCAGCTTCTGGCCGTGCCGGTTACGGACATAAAAACGATCATGAATCTTTCCGTTCTCGACGTCGAACTGGGCTTTTGAAATGTACACGTTGCGCATGGCCAGCGCGTTGGCGAAGGCGTACAGGAAGGCCGGTGTATCGTCCGACCGGATGTCCATGACCGTGTCGGCGGGAGAGTGGCTGTTGTCGAAGGTGATCTGTACCGGATGAAGCAGTCCGCTGAATGATCCACGGCGTTTGCCGAGCTGTTCGACCAGTCGTCGGTTTACCGCGAAGCGGGCCTCCTCAAATTGCCCTGAATCCAGCAACGTGATGACCGATCGAAGCGTATCAGCCAGCTGATACTGTTGTGTCACCCCCAATTCCACGCCTGATACCGGAAGCACACGAAACACATCCACAATCTTCTTCTTGCTCAGTTCAGCGCTCTCCTTGGCACGGACACGCGGCCCGTATCCGGCCCAATTGGTGCGAGCCGATAACGGAACAGCTTTTTCAGCAAACGTATAAATATCGCCTTCCTCAATGTTCAGCCCGAAGGCCGACAGGAGCCCGCAAATCATGGCGAACTCGGAGAAGTAATCGTACGCCACGATCGTGATCGCAAATCGTTTGTCAGGCTGTTCGGCAAAGGCAATCTCGCACAGGTGTTCCGAGGTCAACTGGGCCGTTAATCGGATGTGTTCGGCAATCGTCGAAGGCTCGAAGCGCTGAAAGTACTCCGGGTCCATGCGGGCGAAAAAATCTTGAAGGACATCGAGGGCAACGTCGGGACAGAGCGGGCGAACGGTCTCGAGGAGCGATGTGCGATCTGATCGTAGCGGCATGGACTGTAGTATACCCGAATGCGTTCATTGTGCGTAGCGGAACCGACCAGTATAATGCCGCGCCAGATGCAGATAGCGTGAAACGTGAGGCGTGAAGCGTGAAGCGAAAGTCTGAGAAGACCGACTGGACACGACCATCGGTCGGGGACCAGGCACTCGGAAGGCCTGATCCCAAGTCCATCCTGCTGGCGGAAAAGCGAAATACCGAGGACATACGGACCATTTTAGCCGCCTACGGGCTGCGCGATCTCAATCAAGCAGACCACAATCTCGAGGCGATGGCAGGCGACCCCATCCAACGCCGGCGCTTGGCGGACATTCTGCCGATGTTGATGGAATCCATTTCCCACACGGCCGACCCGGATCAGGCGTTGAACCATTGGGAGCGTCTCTTGGCGAGTGTCTCCCGCACGTCCTTTCTCGATTACCTGCGTACTTGGCCCCGTATTCTCGACCTGCTGTGTGTCATTTTCGGGAACAGCGACGCATTGGCGTTCACGCTGATCCGAGACCCGACCTTGGTGTATTGGTTGGCCGAGGAAGAGGTCTTGTCACGACCGCCGACGCGGAAGGGAATGGAAAGCGCGCTTCGCAAGAGCATCGGACACCTGACCTCCAAGGAATTAAAGCTGGATGCTCTGCGACGGTTTCGGCGACGGGAAATGCTGCGCATCGGCGTACGGGATCTCCTGCGTCTCGCCACCGTACCGGAGACCACCGGTTCATTATCCGACCTGGCCTGCCTGCTGATTCATGCCGCGTATGAGATTGTCGATACCGATCTCAAGCAACAGTATGGCGTACCGATGCATCGGACCAGGCGAGGCCAATGGGTCGAGACCAAGTTCACGGTGATCGGGATGGGCAAGCTCGGCGGACACGAATTGAACTACAGTTCTGACGTCGACCTGATCTATCTGTACGAATCGCATGATGGGGAAACTCGAGCGTCGAGAGGCAGGCGTACCGTTATTCCTGCCGGTGTCGGCATTTCCAATGAAGAATATTTTGAGATTCTTGCCCGTGAATTGACCAGAGTTTTGATCGAGGCGACCAGAGAAGGCTACATCTTTCGGGTCGATTTACGGTTACGGGCCGAAGGCTCGGTTGGTCAGTTGGCCCGTTCGCTGGAAGAGTATCAGAAGTATTATGCGGCGCGTGGACAGGTCTGGGAGCGATTGGCCTTGCTCAAAGCGTCACCCGTTGCCGGCTCGGACGAAGTCGGACAGACGTTTCTCAAGTTGGTCAAGCCGTTTGTGCTGGGGACAGACACTCGACTGGATCGAACGAGAGCCATGGCGATCGTACAAGATGTGCGCGCCGTGAAGGATTTAATCGACGCGAAAATGACGGATCGAGGCCACACGCAGCGCAATGTGAAGTTGGGAACCGGCGGAATTCGGGAGATTGAGTTTCTGGTGCAGACCATCCAAGTGCTAGCCGGACGAACGGTGCCGGCGCTTCTAGATCGAGGCACGCTGGGTTCGCTGGACCGGCTGGCCAAGAAAAAACTGCTCTCGATCCAAGACCGTGATGCATTGACCGACGCCTATCTGTTCCTGCGTGATGTCGAACATAAGCTGCAGATGGTCCATGACCTGCAAACCCACGCACTGCCTGACAACTCAGAAGAGTTGGAGCGCTGTGCGGTTCGGATGGGGTATGGCACGGGTGACCGCATGCAGGCCGCCGAATTGTTTCATGCCGAGCATCAACGCCATACCGAGATCGTGCATCGGACCTTCCGGTCGTTTTTTGTCGAGCCAACGACCTCGCCTGTTTTTAAAGCCACACTCAAGGCGATAGGGATCAAGCACTAGCAGCTGAAGGGATCAAAACACGAAGGGCTCGGTGGTTGCCCACCGAGCCCTTCGCTATGGAGCGAAGTCAGCTGTTCGCTGTCAGCTACTTAGTACATCCCCTCCATGCCATGGCTGTGTCCGCCACCCGGCATGGCTGGCTCCTTCTTCTCTTCTGGGAGTTCGGTGATCATGACCTCGGTGGTGAGCATCAAGCCTGCCACGCTGGCGGCATTTTGTAACGCGCACCGTGACACCTTGGTCGGATCGATGATGCCGGCCTTGATCATATCGACATACTCGTCAGAGGCGGCATTGTAGCCATTGTTGGCGCTCTTGTCTTCCCGCACCTTGCCGACGACGACCGACGCCTCTGCACCGGCATTCGTGGCGATCTGTCGGATCGGCTCTTCGAGCGAACGCCGGACGATGTCGAGTCCGACCTTCTGCTCCGCCGGGATGTCCTTGATCGCATCGATGGCCTTGATGCAGCGAAGATAGGCGACGCCGCCGCCCGGAACGAT
>DCZN01000015.1:46210-46536 GCA_002331625.1 Nitrospira sp. UBA2083
TCCTTCATCTCGGTCTCGGTGGCGGCACCGACGTTGATGACGGCCACACCGCCCACGATCTTTGCCAGCCGCTCTTGCAGCTTCTCACGATCGTAGTCAGACGTGGTCTCGTCGATCTGGGCCTTGATTTGCTTCACGCGGCCTTCGATCTTCTTGGAATCGCCGTAGCCTTCCACGATCGTGGTGTTGTCCTTGTCGATCGTGACCCGCTTGGCGCGTCCGAGATCGGTCAACTTGACGTTCTCGAGCTTGATGCCGATGTCTTCCGAAATGACCTGGCCGCCGGTGAGGATCGCGATATCTTCCAGCATGGCCTTGCGGCGATC
>DCZN01000015.1:46655-46819 GCA_002331625.1 Nitrospira sp. UBA2083
GCTTCACCTTCGACTTCTTCCGCCAGGATGACGAGCGGCTTGCCCATCTTGGCCACTTGCTCGAGCAACGGGAGCAGATCCTTCATGCTGCTGATCTTTTTCTCGTTGATCAGGATGAGTGGCTCCTCTACGGAACATTCCATCCGCTCGGCGTTGGTGACGAA
>DCZN01000015.1:46923-77717 GCA_002331625.1 Nitrospira sp. UBA2083
CCATCCTTGCCGACCTTTTCCATGGCTTCCGCGATCAAATCGCCGATGGTCTTGTCGTTGTTGGCGGAGATGGTGCCCACTTGGGAAATCTCGGTCTTGTTTTGGCACGGCTTGCTGAGCTTCTTGAGCTCGGCGGTGACGGCTTCGACGGCCTTGTCGATGCCCCGCTTGATTTCCATTGGATTCGCACCTGCGGTGATGTTCTTTGCCCCCTCGCGGAAGATGGCTTGAGCGAGGACCGTTGCGGTGGTGGTCCCGTCACCGGCGGTGTCACTGGTCTTGCTGGCCACTTCGCGGACCAGCTGAGCACCCATGTTCTCATACGGGTTCTTCAATTCGACTTCTTTCGCGACCGTCACACCGTCCTTGGTGATGGTCGGCGCCCCGAACTTCTTGTCCAAAATCGCATTCCGGCCCTTCGGACCGAGTGTCGCCTTGACGGCGTCGGCAAGCTGGTTCACCCCTTTCAGGATGGAGGCTCGTGCTGTATCGCCGTACAAAAGTTGCTTTGCCATTGGATTCCTCCTGTTATCGTGTTCTGTTCTATAGGTGACTTAGGTTGTTTGTGGCACGAATTAGCTGGTGAAGATCCCGAGAATGTCTTCTTCCTTGAGGATCAAGCACTCTTCGTCTTCGATGCGAAGCTTGCTGCCCGAATACTTGTCGAATAACACGTGGTCACCGACCTTGACGTTCTCCACCTTCTTTCCGACTGCCTGGACCACGCCCCGTTGAGGCTTCTCTTTGGCTGAATCCGGTACGTAAATCCCCCCCGCGGTCCGTTCCAATTCCTCGGTATAGGTCACAAATACCCGCTCGCCCAAGGGCTGGAATCCCTTGGCCACATTCTTCTTTTCCTTCGCAGCAGTGCTCATAACAGAACCTCCTCCTGATGAAAGTTAACTCGTTAAGGTGATGACGGTTTGAGAGTTGAACTGAACCCGATTTCGTACCCCAGCAGTCTCTGACAGGGTGTAGATAGAGCTTTGTTTCTCCAAGTCAAGAGGGGCAGCAAGGAATTTTTATGGGTTCGCGCACTCTGGCCGTTGCGGAATATTCGGCATCATAACCTATTGTGAAATCTAGATTCTAGTGGTTTTTTAGTGTGACGTGAGAGAAGAAGGCAGGACGTTATGTCCGCAATCGATCAAAGTCCTTGATATCTTTTTTGAGGTAGTCGCGGAGGCGTTTGATGATGCGAGCCTCCAACTGTCGAGTCCGTTCCTTTGTGATGCCATATTTGTCGCCGAGGTCATCGAGGGTCAACGGGTTGTCGGACAAGATGCGATTTCTGAGGATGTCTTCGTCACGCTCTTCCAGCGTCTTGATAAACTCGGCGAGCTTGGTTCGAAACAGAGTCCTGAGCTGATGCTCGGCCAGTTGTTCGTCCGCTGGTTCTTGGTGTGACGGGAGAACATCGAGCAGCGTCCCTTCCTGGTCTTCTCCGATCGGCTGATCGAGTGAGAGTTCCCAGTTCCCCAGGCGTTGATCCATTTCCACCACGTCGCGCTCACGCACATTCAAGCGGTCCGCGAGTAATTTCGTGTCCGGCGAGAAGCCCTCTCGTTCAAGCTTCGCCTTTTCTTTTTTGAGGTTATAGAACAGTTTTCGCTGATCCTGAGTCGTCCCCACCTTGACCAGCCGGAAGGTATGCAAGAGGTATCGGAGAATATAGGCTCGCGACCACCAGGCCGCATAGGCATAAAAGCGGACGTTTTTCGAGGGGTCGAATTTCTTAATGGCCTGCATCAACCCGACGTTGCCTTCTTGAATCAAATCCATGTGGTCGGCGCCGGTGTGAAGATACTCGGCGGCGATCGAGACCGAGACGCGCAGGTTAGCCATGATGAGCTTCACGGCTGCTTCGCGGCTGCCATGGGTTTGGTATTCCTGAAAGAGCTGAAGCTCTTCTTCTTTTGACAAATAGGGGTACCGGCGAACTTCGGCGAGGTATTGCTGCAGGGCGGTGACCGGCACCACCGCCGTGGTATCGGCCGGCTTGCGTCCGTCCGAGGCGGAAAGATCCAGCATCACCGGCTCCGCTGTGGCCTCGGCAATTTCGTTATCGGATGGGTCGAGGATTTCCGGCTCCTGCGGGTCGCCAGCCTTGTCTTGTGAGCGGTCATGACGACTCATAAAGGTCCTGACTATAACAGAATGAATGAACAGCACAAAGGTTGTCTTGGGGAAAGACTAGGCCGATCTGGAGTGGCCTGTCTTGCCTAGAGGGAGAGGGGAGAGAGGTTCGTGAGGCTCCGGTCCGTGCGGGCTTCTCTTGCACCTCTGTAAAGGGCTCCCATATAGTGATCTCGTCACTTCGGAGACCCTACATGTCCGAGATCTGGCACATTCTGAAGAGCGGTCATTGGCCGTCGTTGGCGGGGGCATGGCTCCATCTGACCGTCAGTTTCATGGTCTGGCTGCTTGTCGGGGCGATGAGCATTCCGCTCAAGGCGGCTCTGCAGCTGAACGATGCCCAGATTGCCTGGCTCGTGTCTTTGCCGTTACTCGGTGGGGCGGTATTACGGATGGTGGCCGGGTGGGGCGCGGATTGGTTTGGGGCGCGGCCCGCGGCAGTGGCCATTCTGGTGGCCGAGTTTCTTGTGCTGTGTTGGGGGTGGCTCGGTGTGACTGGGTACGGAGACGCAGTAGTTTTCGCGGCCTGCCTCGGCGTGGCAGGGGCCAGCTTCGCGGTCGCGCTTCCGACCGCAGGCCGTGCGTATCCGCCACCGGCACAGGGATTGGTCCTCGGTATCGCCGCATCGGGGAACATCGGCACCGTGCTCATTTTCTTCCTGGCGCCGTGTTGGGCCGCCACCATGGATTGGCATCAAGTCTGTGGCATGATGGCCGGGGTTGTTGCGCTCACGTTGTTGGGATTTATGCTGGCGGTGCCGGGAGCAACATCGGCTTCTGGAACCCATACTGTGGCGTGGTGGCACCATGCGGTGCGGTTGATTCGCCGGCGCTTGGCCTATTGGGTCTGTTTCCTTTACGCGATTACGTTCGGCGGGTTCGTGGGTTTGTGCAGCGTGCTCCCACTGCTGCTGCACGATGTCTATCAGGTTGATGCGGTTCAGGCTGGTACGGTGGCAGCCTTGTGCGGGCTCATGGGGAGTGTGATCCGTCCGGTCGGCGGCTATGTCGCGGACCGGAGGGGTGGGCTGCGGACGCTCTACTACGTGCTCCCTGTGATTGCAGGGGCGATGGTGGCAGTGATCAGCCCTTCACGCACGATGGCTATTGTGATGATGGTGGTCGCGACGGCGGCGATGGGATTCGGCAACGGCGTAGTCTTTCAGCTCGTTGCCGAATGGTTTCCTCAAGACATCGGATTGGCTTCGGGTGTGGTCGGTGCGGCAGGTGCCGTCGGCGGTTTTCTGTTGCCGATCCTCATCGGAATGATGAAGGGGCTGTGGGGTAGCTACGAGCTCGGCCTCTGGCTGTTTGCCGGGTTCACGGTCTGTGCGTGGGGCACCGTGATGGTTGCATTGCGGAGCGACAGGTCGTTCCCGGTTGAACTCTCCTCCTGATGCTCGTCCGAGGCTTCACCATCCCGCTCAAAAAAATCATATTCAGGGTTCGGTCTGAAATGCTACAGTAATCGCCTTATGCCGACGTCGTTCAACCACATCGAAGACGCCATCCGTGACATCAAGAAGGGGAAGTGCATCATTTTGGTGGACGACGAGGATCGCGAGAATGAGGGCGATCTCGTGATCGCTGCGGAGAAGGTCACACCACACGTGATCAATTTCATGGCGACGCATGCCAGAGGCCTCATTTGTCTGGCCTTGACACCCGAACGGGTCGAGGAACTGCAGTTGCCCCAACAGGCGGCGGAGAACACCGCGACGTTCGGGACCGCGTTTACAGTTTCGATCGATGCGCGTAAAGACATCACCACGGGAATTTCGGCGGCTGATCGGGCGACCACCATTCATGTGGCGATCGACCCTAAAACGAAGCCGAGCGATCTGGCACGGCCTGGTCACGTGTTTCCGCTCAAGGCGCAGAAGGGGGGGGTGCTCCGGCGAGCTGGGCAAACCGAAGGCTCCGTCGACTTGGCACGGCTGGCAGGCCTTCGGCCCGCCGGAGTGATCTGCGAGATCATGAATGCGGATGGCACCATGGCTCGGGTTCCCGAACTGACGAAGTTTGCCAAAGTGCATAAGCTGAAGATGGTGACGGTGAAGGCCTTGATCGAATACCGCATGAAGCGGGAGACCTTCGTGAAGCGGATGGCGAGCGCACGATTGCCCACGACATTTGGTGAGTTTGATGCCGTCGCGTTCGAGAATCAGATCGACGGCATCACGCATATTGCGTTGGTGAAGGGCCGTGTCGACGGCGGGGCGCCGACCCTCGTCCGTGTCCATTCCGGCTGTTTGACGGCCGATGCCTTGGGGTCGCTGCGTTGCGATTGCCGCGATCAGTTGCACTCGGCGATGGAGATCATTCAGAAGGAGGGCCGAGGCGTTCTCCTGTATCTGAATCAAGAGGGCCGAGGAATCGGATTGCTGAATAAGATCAAAGCCTATCGGCTGCAGGACCAGGGAAGCGATACGGTTGAAGCCAATCTGCAACTCGGGTTCAAGGCGGATCTCAGAGACTATGGAGTCGGTGCGCAAATTTTGGCGAATCTTGGACTGCATCAGATCAAGCTGATCACGAATAATCCGCGGAAGATCGTCGGAATCGAAGGCTATGGGCTGAAAGTTGTAGAACGTGTTCCCATTGAAATTCAGCCCAGTGCTGCCAATGTACGGTACCTCCGGACAAAGAAAGCAAAGCTAGGGCATCTGCTGAAGAAAGTCTGACGTACCATGTCAGAGTCTTAGAACTGGGCAGGTACGATGGTTACTGAACGATGAAGCAGAAACGAACGAGACACTCCATGCCAGGTCTGCGAATCGGCATTGTCGCGGCGAAGTTCAATAAACAGATCACGGGCAAATTACTGGTTGCCTGTGTCGATACGCTCGCGGCCCATGGGGCTCGCAACGAAGATCTCGATGTCGTGCGGGTGCCGGGAGCGTTTGAAATTCCGCTTGTGGCGCGCACGATGGCCAAGTCAGGCCGGTTCGATGCTGTGATTTGTTTGGGGGCGGTGATTCGTGGAGATACACCCCATTTCGACTATATTTGCGCGGAGGTCAGTCGGGGGATCGGACAGGCCGCGCTGGATACAGAGGTTCCGATCATCTTCGGAGTCTTGACGACCGAGACGGTCACGCAGGCTGCCGAGCGTGCCGATCCGCAGAAGTTCAATCGTGGCGGTGATGCCGCAAGGTCGGCAATTGAGATGGTGAGGGTGATGCGAGGGTTGAAGGGAGAGGCTGACAGGTCCGCAAGTTCTATGCTGACGAGTGGGAAGCTCAAGCGCCAAGCCGGGAGACCGCGATGAATCACGATCGGTGGCCCTCATGGGTGGTCTCTTGTTCCCCGGCTTTCTTGTTCGCTTGCTCGCTTGTGAGCCTGCCGGCTGTGTAGCCATGGGATCTCGCCATGAGGCTCGCGAACGAGCGTTACAGATCTTGTTCCAGTACGACATTCACGGCAAGCCCGGTGTCTGGCTCGATGAGTTCTGGAAACCACTGAACGCCGATGCTGAGACGAAGGCCTTTGCGGAAATGCTGGTGGCCGGTGTACTGGAAAAGAAGAAGGACCTCGATGTGATCTTAGGGAAGTATGCGACGAATTGGACGGTCCATCGCATGCCGATCGTCGACCGCAACATTTTACGGGCAGGGCTGTACGAGTTGCTCTGGCTGGATGAGGTGCCGGCGAAGGTCACAATGGATGAAGCCGTTGAACTCGCAAAAAGTTTCGGTGACAACGATGCCTCGAAGTTCGTCAATGCGGTGTTGGACAAGGCGCTAGCGACCGAATCCCGGCTAGCTGCGAAGCGGGCAGACCCCGATCGGAGGATTTGGAGGAGAGCAGGCAGTGATTGAGCGGTACACACGTCCTGGGATGAAGGCGATCTGGGACCTGAAACATAAGTATGAGATTTGGCTGGAGGTGGAGCTGCAGGCCTGTGCTGCCTTTGAGCGTGCCAAGCAAGCGCCGCGTGGGACCTCGGCGAAAATCAGAAAGAAGGCCAAGGTCGACGTGGCCCGAATCGCCGAAATCGAAAAGGTGACCAAGCACGACGTCATTGCCTTTCTTGAATCGCTGATGGATTCGGTCGGACCGGAACATCGGTTTCTTCACATGGGACTCACGTCTTCAGATATCGTCGACACATCGCTTGCCGTGCAGATGACCGAAGCTCTGGATCTGATTTTGGCAGGGGTCGACGGGTTATTGGCGGTCTTGAAGCGGCAATCGCTCCATTACAAACACCAAGTCATGGTAGGGCGGTCGCATGGTATTCACGGGGAGCCGATCTCTTTTGGCCTGAAACTCGCCTTATGGTACGAAGAGGTTCGTCGGCATCAATCGCGATTGCGGCAGGTGCGTAGTGAGATCGCCGTCGGCAAATTGTCCGGTGCTATGGGGACCTTCGCGCATCAGCCTCCGGACATAGAAGAGTTCGTCTGTGCCAAGCTCGGCTTGAAGGTCGAGCCTGTCTCTAATCAGGTGGTCCAACGGGATCGCCACGCGTCCTATGCGACCGCTCTCGCGTTGCTTGCGGCCAGTATCGAGAAAATCGCCATCGAGATTCGCCACCTTCAGCGCACAGAGGTACTTGAAGCCGAAGAGTATTTTTCTGAAGGTCAAAAGGGCTCGTCGGCGATGCCTCACAAGCGGAACCCGATCGTCTCGGAAAATCTCTGTGGGTTGGCGAGGTTGGTGCGGGCCAACAGCGTAGCAGCGATGGAAAATGTCGCGCTTTGGCACGAACGCGACATCAGTCACTCGTCGGTCGAACGGGTGATCATGCCGGACAGTACGATTCTGATCGATTACATGCTGGCCAAAGTGACGGATCTGATCGAACATTTGGTCGTCTATCCTGATCGGATGAGGCGTAACCTTGAGTTGACCGGAGGCCTTGTCTACTCACAGCGGCTCCTGCTGGCCTTGGTCGAGAAGGGAGCGCAGCGAAAGGAGTCGTACGAAGCGGTCCAGCGCAATGCCATGGCCTCCTGGAGGGGAGGCGGTGGGTTGCAAGAATTGGCGGAAAAGGATCCCTTTATTGCACAACATTTGAAGAAGCAGGAGATCGCAACCTGTTTCAATCCCAAGTACTATCTGCGGCATCTCGATCAGATCTATCGCCGGGTGTTTGGAACGGCCAAGCATCGTTCACAGAATGCCAGCGGGAGAGCCAAGAAATGATTTCTCGATTGGTTATCGCGGTACTGATATTCATTGCAGTGGTGATCGGTCTCTGGCTATAGGACGTTCAGGCGGCGGATCGGGAAAAGCTTCTGACCGAACCGGGGGTCTACGGCACGTTTGCCGTCTTCGCGCTGAATGAAGAGTGGGGAAAGTTGGACCCCTCGGTTCGTATCGTTCGCCTGGCTACGCTCAAGGGTGTGGTGGAACAGCACCGGGAGCATGTGGCGATCGATCTGTATTTGTTGAGAGGGCTTTCCGATCAAGCCGATCTCTTGTTTCGGATTCATGCAGCAGAATTGCGTCAGACGCAGGACTTTCTCCTGGATCTAAAGAGCAGCCACTTCGGAAGACATCTCAAGACGGTCGGCGTCATGCACGGGCTTACCAAAAAGCCGAATTATGTTCCCGGATTCCCCGATCAGATGAAGCTGGATTTAAAGACCACCAGTGAACCAGGTCAGAAGCCCTATGCGATCGTGATCCCAATCAGGAAAACAGCTGAGTGGTGGGGGCTGGATCAGGAGAAACGGGCTGCGATGATGCAGGAGCATACGGCCGCCACGCTGCCGTACCTCGCGTCCGTGAAGAGAAAGCTGTATCACTCCAGTGGGCTGGACGATTTGGATTTCATTACGTATTTCGAAACGTCCAAGCTGGAGGACTTTCACAGCCTGGTGCTGTCGCTTCAGAAGCTTGAAGAATTCCGCTATACACGGCGATTCGGCACTCCGACGATACTCGGAACCATGAAATCATTGGATGAGGTTGTGGAGCTGTTGGCGCAGTAAGTTGAACTCTTGAGGTCTGATTATGGCGACGGGCGAACTGCTGTACGAAGGCAAAGCAAAGAAGATCTTTACGACGGGAAATCCCGACCAAGTCGTGCAGTATTTCAAGGATGACGCGACGGCCTTCAACGCGCAGAAGCGCGGTACCATCGTCGAGAAAGGCGTCATCAACAACAAGGTCTCCGAGCGGCTGTTTCGGCTCTTGGAGGAACATGGGGTGCGTACACACTTCATGGAACGGCTGAACGACCGGGAAATGCTCACGAAGCGAGTCAGAATCGTTCCCGTTGAGGTGGTGGTGCGAAACGTCGTGGCGGGGAGTTTAGCCAAGCGGCTCGGATTGAAAGAAGGGAACCGTATCGATCCGGCGGTTGTTGAGTTCTACTATAAGAACGACGCTCTAGGAGACCCGCTGGTCAATGACGATCACCTTCAGCTCATGAAGGTCGCGACACCTGGCATCTTGCGCGAGCTGCGTGAACTGGGACAAGCAGTGAATAAGGTCCTCAAACCGTTTTTTGCCGAGCGGAAGATGCAGCTCGTCGATTTTAAGCTCGAGTTCGGCGTATTTCACAATAAGCTGATTCTCGCGGACGAGATTTCTCCGGACACGTGCCGGTTCTGGGATATGACGACCGGAGAGTCGATGGATAAAGATCGGTTTCGGAAGGATATGGGGAAGATCGAAGAGGCGTATCAGGAGGTGTTAAAACGAGTGTGCGGGTGAGAAGGGGACGGCGGGATTGTCCTCATTGCTCGTGCAACGCGCATGCGGGAATGATGGAATTGTGATCAAAGCGGGTGATGCTCGTTGCATGCACGCGGTTGGAGACAACCCCGCCATCCCCCTTCAAGGAAAATAAAGAGAGAGAAGAGATGCTGCGGGCGTATTTGAACTATGGTCTGATCGCGTCGGTGGTGATCTGGGCGGCCATCGTCGGTATGATGGCCTATCGGTTGAACGAATCCCCCTGGCGGTGGGCATTCGTGGCGCTGGTGTTTTGCGGCGGACTGACCATTGCGGTCATTCTCTGGATCAAGCGCTATGTAGATCGGATGACTCACGTCGAGGACAAGCAGGAGAGTAAGCTGTGAAAGCCAAAATTCATGTCACGCTGAAGCAAGGCATCCTCGACCCCCAGGGCAAGGCGATTGAACATGCGCTGGACTCGCTGGGATTCAAGCAGGCGGCGAATGTTCGTGTTGGGAAGTACATGGAGTTGGATCTGCAAGAACAGGATAAGGCCAAGGCTGAGGCTGAGGTCAAGTCAATGTGCGAGAAACTCCTGGCGAATACGATTATCGAGGAATACCGGTATGAACTGCAGAGTTGAGGCTGAGGTCGAGGTTCAGGACCGGTTGCTCAGCCTTCAGCTCAACCGTGGTCTTCCTGGGGATCTATGAACATCGGCGTCGTAGTCTTTCCCGGCAGTAACTGCGATCATGACTGTCGTCATGTCTTTCATGATGTGCTTGGACAAGATGTCACGATGATTTGGCATAAGGAGACCTCCTTGGCCGGCTTGGATGCAGTCATTCTTCCAGGAGGCTTTTCATTCGGCGACTATCTTCGGACCGGGGCGATTGCGCGGTTTTCTCCGGTCATGCAAGCGGTGAAGCGATATGCGGCTGAGGGAGGAATGGTGCTCGGGATTTGCAATGGATTTCAGATTCTGCTGGAAGCGGGGTTGCTGCCTGGTGCCATGTTGCGAAATAAGTCGCTGCATTTCATCTGCCGCGAGACCTACGTGAAGGTGGAGAATGCCGCGACGCCGTTTACAAGCGCCTGTCGATCCGGCCAGGTGCTCAAAATTCCGATCGCCCACGCAGATGGGAATTACTACACGGATCCGGTGACGTTGGCCGGCCTTCAGGCAAATGCGCAAGTGGTCTTCCGTTATTGTACCGCCGATGGGCACGTGATTCCGGAGGCCTGTCCGAACGGCTCGCTCGACAACATCGCCGGCATTCGCAATGCGGAAGGGAATGTTCTGGGGATGATGCCCCATCCTGAACGATGTGCTGAGGCAATGCTGGGGAACGAAGATGGGAGGCTGGTTTTGGCATCGATGGTGGAAGGACTCAAGAATGCCAAGCGTAGTGAGGCTGTGGTCTGATGGCGGGTCAGGTGAGCGGCGTTCTAATGATACGTATTGGTGCCGTGCTTCTGTTGAGTGGTCTGTTGGGGCTGGACCTCGATGGAAGTGCATGGACTGCGGATGCAGCTGAAATTTAGATCAGAATACTGAGCTCTGTGCAGGGAGCCGTCATCAAAGGCGATTCTGTCGAGGTGCGCTACGAGTTGGCCAAGGGGAAGCACTCCACCCACGTCCATTGCTATGTGGACGGCGAATACCAACGGGGATTTACCGGAGTCGTCAAAGGGCTCGCTCGGGGAACATACGAGATCAAGCTGGTAGCCGTCGGCTATGATCACCACGTGACTGCGGCGGATGCTCGAGTCACGGTTGAGGTGGAGTAAGACCAAGCGGATATGCCGCGACTGGATCATCGGACGATCTCCGAAGGATTGAAGATGGAAAGTGGTCGCGGTAAAGTATTGAGTCGGTTGGTGTGCAGCAGTCTTATATTTCATTCATATAAATGAGGAGGGTCGCGATGAGACGTGTAGGTGCAGTGTTGGCGGCAGTGGGGCTGTTGACGTTGGGAGTGGGGATCAACGGGTTCGCTGCGACGGATGACGGCAGCAAACTCACGATCAAGAGCCCGGCATCGGGCGCCAAGGTGGGGAAAGATATCGAGCTGGTCTATGAACTGACGAAGGGCAGCCAGGCGACGCATGCCCATTGCTTTGTGGATGGAGAGTATCAGAAGGGCTGGGATAAAAAAACAGTCAAGGGGATGACTCCTGGCACTCATGAAATCAAGGTCGTTGCGGCAGACAAGGATCATCAAACGTTAGCCGCAGAAGCGTCCGTCAAGGTCGAAGTTCAGTAACAGTTCAAGGCGTACGATATTTCGATCTACGAGCCGGCGAGGTGCCCGTGTGGTACCTCGCCGGTTGTTACCGAGAACAGTTTGCAGTTCATGCATGTCCCGAGGGCACATCATCCGTGGGTCAGAATTCACCACAGAACGATCGTTGCTGTGACTATTAGGGCATGATGCAGGCTGGCATGCCGCTCATCACCAAAGATCTCATCGCTCAGCATAACCTCACGGGCGAGGAGTACCAAAAAATCATCGATATTCTCGGACGCGAGCCGAACTTGACCGAGCTCGGCATGTTTTCCGTGATGTGGTCCGAACACTGTTCCTACAAGAGCTCACGGGTGCACTTGAAAAAACTGCCGACGACCGGGCCGCGTGTCGTGCAGGGGCCGGGAGAAAATGCGGGAGCGGTCGATATTGGTGACGGGCTCTGTGTGGTGTTCAAGATGGAATCGCACAACCATCCGTCGTTCATCGAGCCCTACCAAGGTGCTGCCACGGGTGTCGGTGGGATTTTGCGCGACATTTTTACCATGGGGGCAAGACCGATTGCGCTGCTCGATTCCCTACGGTTCGGAGAATTGCACTCGCCGAAGAATCGCCATCTTATGAAGGGAGTGGTTGCTGGCATTGCCGGCTACGGCAACTGCATGGGAGTTCCCACCGTGGGAGGCGAAATCGTCTTCAACGACATCTACTCGCTCAATCCGTTAGTCAATGTGTTTTGCCTCGGGCTTGCTCACACAGACAGGATATTTCGTGGTACCGCTGCGGGCGTGGGGAATCCCGTAATCTATTTCGGCTCCAAAACGGGCCGTGATGGGATTCATGGGGCAACGATGGCCTCTGATTCCTTCGACGATCAGTCGGAGCAGAAGCGGCCTACGGTGCAGGTGGGTGACCCCTTTACCGAGAAGTTACTCTTAGAGGCCTGCCTGGAACTCATGGAACGTGACCTCCTCGTCGGGATTCAAGACATGGGCGCGGCTGGGCTGACGAGTTCTTCCTGTGAAATGGCTTCACGCGCCGGCAACGGGATCGAGTTGGATCTCACCGTTGTGCCAAGACGTGAGCCCGGCATGACCCCCTATGAAATCATGCTGTCTGAATCTCAGGAACGCATGCTGATGGTGGCAAAAGCCGGCAAGGAAGAGGAATGTATCGAGATTTGTCGGAAGTGGGATCTGGACGTTGCCGTGGTCGGGAAAGTGACTGCCGACGGCATCTTGCGTGTGCTGGATCAAGGAAAGGTTGTGGCAGAAGTCCCGGCCAAGGCCTTAGCCGACGACGGCCCACGGTATGAACGGCCCTATCAACCGCCGGCCTACCAGGATATGCTGACGAATCTGAATTACGACGCCATTCCTGATGTGAAGGATGGCAATGCGGCGTTGCTGACATTATTGCAGTCACCGACGATCGCCAGCAAGCGGTGGGTGTATGAACAGTACGATCATATGGTGCGGACGAACACCACGGTACGGCCCGGGTCCGATGCGGCGGTGGTGCGGATCAAGGGGACGAAGAAGGCTGTGGCGATGACGGTCGATTGCAACAGCCGCTATTGCTTGCTGAATCCTTATGAAGGAGCGCGGCTGGCCGTGGCGGAGGCAGCGAGGAATCTCGTGTGTTCCGGAGCTGCACCGATTGGTCTCACGGATTGTCTCAACTTCGGCAATCCGGAACGACCCGATATCATGTGGCAGTTCGCCATGGCGATCGAAGGGATGAAGGATGCCTGCGAGCATTTCCGTATCCCCATCGTGAGCGGGAACGTCAGTTTTTATAACGAAACCAATGGGCTCTCGATCTACCCAACTCCGATGCTCGGCATGGTCGGATTGATCGAGGATGCCGAACGGACGATGACCCAGTGGTTCAAGCAGGACGGTGACGTGGTGATCGTGCTGGGCTCTACTCGGGAAGATCTCGGTGGATCGGAGTATATCAAGGTTGTGCATGCGCGAGAGCAGGGCTCTCCCCCATATTTGAGCCTTGATGCAGAACAGGCGCTCCATGGTTGTGTGCTATCCCTGATTCATGACGGGCTTCTGCAGTCCGCGCATGACTGCTCGGAAGGTGGTGTTGCGGTTGCCTTAGCTGAGAGTTGTATGTCGGGGTCCGAACGGGCGTTGGGAGCTATGGTAACATTAACCAAAGGTCGACTTCGAAAAGACGCGGTGCTCTTCGGTGAGAGTCAATCACGGGTCGTGATCTCCGCAAAACCGATTCATCGGCAGGCCATTCTTGACCGAGCCAGTCAGTTCGGGGTGCCGGGGGAAGTGGTGGGAGCCGTCTCTGGTGATCGTCTGATCGTGTCTGTGGCAGATGAGGGAAGGCTGGAGCGAGTGATCGATCAACCGGTTGAATCGCTCAGAGATCAATGGGCGTTTTCCTTGGAGCGATCGCTCAACCAAGCCTAGTCGCGTGGATTGATACGCATCATGCACAAAGAACTGCCGATACTCTCGCCCGATAAGTTTCACGACGAGTGTGCCGTCTTCGGTGTCTATGGCCATGAGGAAGCGGCGAATCTGACGTATTTGGGGTTGTATGCGCTGCAGCACCGAGGACAGGAAGCGTCCGGGATTGTGGCGGGCGACGGCGAGCAGTTCTCCATACAGAAAGGCATGGGCCTGGTTGCCGATATTTTTCACAAATCGGTGCTGGAGAAGCTGCCCGGTCACATGGCTATCGGACACAATCGTTATTCCACCACCGGTGGTCACGATTTGAAGAACGTGCAACCGTTGACGGTGAATTTTGCGCTCGGTAATTTGGCGCTGGCTCATAACGGGAATCTGATCAATGCACAGATGCTCCGGCACGAATTGGAGGCCTATGGGGCGATTTTTCAATCGACCTCGGACAGTGAGGTCATTATCCATCTCATTGCGCACTCGCGAGCGGGCTCATTTCTCGCACGGATCATCGATGCGTTGAGTCAGGTGAGAGGGGCGTTCTCGGTCGTCCTCATGACCGACAACGGACTGATCGCCGCACGTGATCCATATGGGCTGAGGCCGTTGTGTATCGGTCGGCTCCGCAGCAGCTGGATTGTGGCCTCAGAAACCTGCGCATTTGACTTGCTCGATGCGGAGTACGTCCGTGAGGTTGAGCCGGGTGAACTGATCGTGATTACCGATCAAGGACTCGACAGCCATCATCCTTTCCCCAAGAAGGACCCGGCTATGTGCGTGTTCGAGTATGTCTACTTTGCGAGGCCCGACAGCCGAATCTTCGGAGCCGATGCGGTGTATGCGACGCGAAAGGCATTGGGACGGCAGCTGGCCCAAGAGTCCTGGGTGCCGGCGGATGTCGTCATTCCCGTCCCAGATTCCGGCGTGCCGGCGGCGCTGGGCTACGCTGAAGGGGCGAGCATTCGATTCGAAACCGGATTGATTCGAAATCATTATGTGGGGCGGACATTCATTGAGCCGGAACAGTCGATTCGCCACTTTGGGGTGAAGGTCAAGCTCAACGCGGTGCCCGAGGTGTTGGACGGGAAGCGCGTGGTCGTCATCGATGATTCACTCGTGCGTGGGACCACGAGTCGGAAGATCGTGAAAATGATTCGACAGGCCGGAGCCAAAGAAGTTCATATGCGAATCAGTTCACCGCCAATCATCTCGCCCTGTTTCTACGGAATCGACACGCCGACGAAAAAAGAACTGATCGCGTCGGACCATTCCATTGAAGAAATCAGAAAGTACATCACGGCGGACAGTTTGGCGTATCTCAGCCTGGACGGCATGTTGAAATCCGCTCCGAGGACGCCCGATCAGTATTGTACGGCCTGCTTTAACGAGCGCTATCCCATCCCGTTTACTCGCGCAGAAGAACTTCAGCTAGGTCTGTTCGAATCGGCTCGCTAGGCGCGTTCTCTACGGCAGACATGACGCTCCCGAACAACGGCGACAAGAAAGCGGTGCGGCCAAGGGGGAGACTCCGAGTGCCGGTCGACTACCCTGTCTTGTTTACGGGTGATGAAGGATCAGGCCATGGGACCCTGAAGAATCTCACGCTTGCCGGAGGTGAGGTCGAGAGTCATGTCCAACTGCCCATCGGGGCACGGTTGTGTCTCCATGTACAACCTCCCGGTGCCCGGCCTCCGATCATCATTGCCCTGGCCATTGTCCGGTGGAAGACAGGCGATCGATTCGGGCTCGAGTTCGTGCGATTCGACGGTGATGCCAAGGAACAACTGAAAGATATGTTGAATCAGCATGAAGGCCCTGCCGAAGATTAGATTCTCTCCTGCTCTGCGGTTGCCGCTCAAAAAAATACCATGGTAGGATGCATTCTCGCGGGATATCGGCGCTGAGGTGCCATGAGAATTTGGAATGACAAGGTCTGTGCCTTCAATTGGTCGTAGGACGGCGCTCCGCTTTCCCGAAAGGACGGTGACGATGAAACGGGTGATGCTGGTGTTTGACCTACTGGCCGTTGTGGTCCTGTGTGTGCCTGTAGTTTTCGCCGCGGGATTATTCCAGGTGGGAGAGAAAGCGCCATCGTTCAGCCTCACGGCTCTCACCGGTGAACGCGTGTCGCTTGAGTCTTATAAAGGGAGGGTGGTGGTGCTGGGACTCTTTCATATTTGTGAGCCCTGCATGATCCAAGGGAGTGCGTTACAAAAAGTCTATGAGTCGATGCAAGGCAAGAACGTGGCTGTGCTGGGTGTCAATTCGTCGGGCAATGCGAAACGAGAGGTCAGCGAATTCTTGTCCGGCTTCCCCGTGAAAGTCGCCTATCCCTATTTGCTAGACCCCACGAAGGTGACCGATAAGTTGTACGGTGGAGGCAAGTTCATTCCCAATGTGTATGTAATCGACCAACAGGGGGTCATCCGTTGGCAGCGAGTCGGCAATATGGACTTGGCGGGGGCCGACGTGATTGGGGCGGAGGTTGAAAAACTATTGGCAGGCGGAAGTAGAATGGAATGAGCAGAGCCTGGGGTTCTCGGTGGTCGTTGACTGCCAACCAAGATTCTAGTGAATCGAGAAAATTGCTGGTGTTCGGGCGCTATGCGCAGCGAGAGAAACCTCAGTCCGCACGCATGCAGAGGAAGCGAGCGCGTAGAGAGGAGAAGAACTCGTGATGGATGAGATGGAACAAGGAAAACAAAAGTTTCTCGAAGTGGTAGGGGGAATTGATGGGGCTGTTCAAGTTGTGATTCCAGTCACACCCTCCAATAGCATGTTCTTGATCTCGCTGACAAAGGGAGTGAATCGGAAATTCATCACCGTGCCGGAAGACGACATTCTTGACTTGCCAAACGACGTAAGCATCCAGACGAAAGTCACCAAGACGATCAAGGATGCCATTGCGGCACTGTAGGCAGGCTGAGATCAAGGCCGAGTTTGAGAAACACTTTGACCTGAACCGTGGTCTTCGATGAAACAAGTTGTATCTGATATCTGGCAGTGGTCATGGTTCTCCGAAGAGAAGCAACTCGACTTCAACGGGTTATTTCTGATGATCGGTGACCATAAGATCTTGGTCGATCCACCCCCGATGACAGCCGAGGCCAGAGCGGTTGTGCGCAGGCATGAGCCGATCGATTACATCATTATCACGAATCGGGATCACCTCCGTGAGGCTGCCGGCTATCAGGCAGA
The DNA here is from genome assembly GCA_002331625.1 of Nitrospira sp. UBA2083. Classification (GTDB taxonomy): domain Bacteria; phylum Nitrospirota; class Nitrospiria; order Nitrospirales; family Nitrospiraceae; genus Nitrospira_D. Next base: position 63,572 of record DCZN01000015.1, read on the forward strand.
GCTTGGGTGTCAACTACGGGTGCCTGACGCTGATGCCACACAGATGGATGTGAAACCGACGAAGACCTATCAGGAGGGGGAATTATTGCCTGGTGGGATATGGGCCATCCATCTGAAGGATCAGAAGTCTCCAGGCGAATCAGCATTGTTTATCGAACGAGGACAGGGTGTGTTAATCGTCGGTGATGCGTTGATTGGCAGGCCATCCGGTTCCGTAAGTCTTCTTCCTCCAGAAAAGTATGTGGATATCCAACAGGCTAGGGATGGGCTCCGCCGTCTGTTGAAGTACAATTTTGACTGCCTGCTTGTCGGGGACGGTGTCTCCATCCTTTCCGGTGCAAAGCTACAAGTAGAACGGTTGTTGCGGTGAGGCGATGACCTTGCGGAACGGCCCCTCGGAGGAACTCAATCGACAGGGGAACGAGCATTTCTCACGAGGGTACTATACAGAGGCCTATGCCTGCTATGCCAAGGCGCTGGAGTGTGATCGACTGACCGGTGATCGGCGTGCCCTGGTGACGACCCTCGGTAATCTAGGAAATATTTGCGCCGTCAGCGGACGGCGAGATGCGGCCCATACGCACTATCAAGAAGTCTTGGAACTCCAAAAGATTCTCGGTGATGAGAAAGGGATCGGGACGACGCTGGCCAACCTGGGAAATCTCCGGGCTGATGCCGGCGAATGGGATCGAGCCCGGGCCTACTATCTTGAGGCCTTTGACTTGATGACTAAAACGCATGATGAGCCGGCGCAGGCGGTCCTATTCTCCGACCTTGGCCTGGTGGCACGGGAAACTGGGGAGTTTGAGGAAGCGATTCACTTGTACGAACGGTCGTTGGAGTTGATGCGTCGGTTGGGCAATCTGGGCGGTGTTGCAGATGCCTGGCGTATGCTGGGCCGTACGTTCTTGATGCAACAACGCTACGATGACACCATTGCCTGTTGTCAAACCAGTCAATCGGTCGCCGAGCGGCTTCGTGACGAGCTGCGTACCGGCGGTGCCCGATATGTGCTCGCACAATGTTATGAGGAAATGGGACGCGTGCAGGATGCAGTGGATCTCCTCGAACAGGTTGTGCATATGGATCGCAAGTTTCGCCTACCGAAACTAGAAGAAAACACACAGCGCCTCAATGCACTTCGTGCCCGCCTCGCCGAACCATATCAGCCACGAACTCGCTTTGGGATGCCGACATGACGGAGTCGATTTCTTCAGACTGGGTCCAGCTTCGTGCCGACCTGATGCGGTCGTTCCCTCAGTTTTACGAATTGGAGCCCAACGGGCCACTGGTCATGGATCTTGGCGGAGATGGCTGGCTTTTAGAGGTCAGACCTGAGGGTAAGGTATTGTGCCAGTACGGGATCGCGATGGATGAGGTGATGGCACTGATGTCCGACGGAACACCGGAGGATTTAGGAACCGATGAAGTGGCCAAGCAGGCGAAGTATTTTCTTCAGCCGGCTGTGGCGAAATACAGGGCGCTCCTCCTGAAGTCCGGGTTTGTGGAGGAGACCGAGATGACTGATGAGTTTGTAGCGGTCACGTTCGCGCGAGGTGCTGATCTGCGGGATCGCGCCAAACTGGTGGATCTTCTGCGGTGGTGTTGCAAGCAGATTGGAACCGTATCGTGAGGCAACGGATCACGACGTTCGACGAGTTCCGCGAGGCGCTCTCAGCCTATCGGCTGCCACGAGTGCTATTGGCCGCGCTCGAGCTAGATTTGTTTACGGCCGTGGGTGTCCGGTCGTGGACAGTTCCTGCACTTGCCAAGGAACTGCAGGTGTCAGAGCGGGGGCTTAGCATCCTTTGTCGTAACCTCGCGTCGGTCGGTATGCTACAAAAAAAAGGTGGTGTCTACAAAAATAGCCATCTAGGGGCAACAGCGCTGAATGCCAACCACCGCGGATATCGAGGCGGCTATTTGAATTTGATGAGGACCCACTGGGGCGATTGGGTCCGACTGTTGGACTCCATACGAAGTGGCCTGCCGATCGATCATGACGTTCCCGACAGCCCGGACTACCGTCGGCAGTTTACATGGGCCATGCATCACCGAACCTTGGAGATGGCCCCGGCGATTGTGGCACAACTCCATGTTGGTCGTGCCAAGACGCTATTGGATCTTGGTGGGGGCCCCGGGACCTATGCGATGGCATTCCTCGCGAAACATCCCCTCCTTCGCGCCACGGTCTGTGATCGAGAGCCCGCTCTTGAGGTCGCGAAAGAGATCGCTTCCACTCACAACGCAAGGCGGCGACTCTCCTATCTCCCGCTTGATTTCTCCAAAGAACCGATTCCTGGAAGCTATGACGTGATCTGGTATTCAAATGTCCTGCACATCTATTCGCCTGAGGAGAACCAGGCTATTTTTCGTCGGGCATTGGCAGCATTGAGACCGGGTGGCCGATTCATCATCCAGGACGCGTTTTTACACGATCGCGAGGGGTTGCACCCGACGGAAGCCAGTTTGTTTGCGATATCGATGCTCTTGTTCACGGCAGGCGGTAACACCTATTCGGCATCAGAGACAGGCAAGTGGCTGAAAGAAGCAGGATTCGTCGGTGTGAGGACGATTCCGATCAAGAAAGCGACGGAGGATTGGGAGGATGGGATTTTGGAGGCATCAGCCCCCAGTCTGCGCGCAGGAACGACTGCCAGCCGAACACGATCAAGCAAAGATAGAACAGCCCGCTGATTCCACTCGCCATCGTAGTTGCCATCCCGTCTGAATCCTTCGTCAAGTGTTGAGCGATCGTTGCGACGTCCATCGCTAATCCAACCGTGGCGTACACGATGCAAACCACTGCGGCCCATCGAAAGTGGAGCCAAATCAATAACGCGAGCCCAAGCGGTACGAGAATGAAAAAAATGATCCGCCAATCCACTGCCTGCGTCGTGACCGGACTATTCCCAATGAAAAGAAATCCCGCCTGAACGACGAGTGTGCTGAGGAGTAAAACCAGCAAGGGGTTATGCTGCATCTCGCGACTATAGACTGCCGAGGAAAAGTTCGGCAATGGGTGTTTTGTTGTTGTGAAAAATTGAATGAGAGCCTTCGGGGATCATGGGATTCCATCAGTTGACACAGGAGTGGGTGCCTCGCCATCGATACCGATGGTTTGGTGCGAGCGAGCTCGTTGGCTGACCAAGCAAGCCTGAGTCGTGTTTCCCCACCCCCTGGCCCCCACTTTCAGGGGGACTCTTCCTATCAGTGAGGAATTTACCCGCTTTCAACCCTCCTGCAGAATGCGTTCACTTTCTGAGGAGGGTCTATGCCGAGAACTTCAAGTTTCTCTCCAAGTTGTTCAACTCCCTCCCGTCCTCCCACACGAGATCTCGGCAATTCAACGCAACGCTGTTTGAAGATCCTAACCCGGCTGGTTCTTGTTGGATTGTGTTGGTTCTATGGGGGGCGTGATCAGGCCTGGAGTGAGGTGGCCCTGGACGAGAAAAAGGCCATTGTGGCAGCCGGATTTGGTTATCAGATCGGCTCCGTCTCTACCATCTCTGTGAAAGTTTACGAAGCTGAGTCGGGTGCGATCTTGTCGGATGAGGTCTATGAACTCACGGTAAAGGAAGGGGACAGGAGTGGAGAGGGCCGAGAACCTCGTGTTTTTGCAGGTGGAGTTGGGCAAGGAGCTACAGATCTCTCCAATTTCATGTTGCGGGTGTATGATGCGAATACTGGCGCATTCCAATGGGAGGGGAGACTGAACCTCGTACAGCCGGGAGAAAAAGGAGAGGGCCAGGCCATTTCGACGGCACTCGTACGGCGCGCCACTGTGACGAAGATCCATGCCATGCAAAAGGCTCCTGAGCAGCCCGTATTCTCGTTGCGCGCCTTGGACGCTCTGACCGGCTCTCTGGTCTGGGAAGATGAGTTTACAACTGCGCTGAACCGAAACCCACGAATCCAGCCGACCGCAGATCGGTCAACGTCTATTGAGCAAGTTACAACGAATGGCGACCACACATTCGAGTTTAGAATTCGCATGTATGATCCGAGTGGGCAACGAGTGCTCTGGGAGGATCAACTATTTCGTAGTGAACCCGATCAAGAGACACCGAAGTCATTCGGTGATCAGGCTCAATTCCTGCCTGTTTGGCCGTATCAACCACCGCAAGAGTTTACTCCTGAGTCGATCTAATCCAGCGGGAGTTCCTCACTTAGAAAGGTGGGGACAGACCTGTGAGCCACGAAGTAGCCCCGGCGAAGTAGGGGACAACAGAGACCACGGGTTGCAGACCGTGGTTCCTCACCTATCGTTCAGATACGAGGGTACAGAAAGAAGGCTACGAGCGGTGTTGTTCGAAGCTTTCGAGCCATTGATGTTGGAATTGTTCGTAGGACACAAACAGTTTGTCTTGAAACGCCGTGGCTACCGAAGACTTTGCCTGAAAAGCCTGTAGAAGTTCGTTGATACGGGCCATCCCCCAGCGTTCCATCAGATAATGAGTCGCCGAATTAGCCTCTGCATAGGCTACTGTCGAGGTGCTAGCTGGGAGTGCCCCCCAAGGCCCTTCGAGATAGGGTAAGGGAATCACCTTGATTTCTTCGTGCATGGCCTGGTCCAGGGCAGGCCATGCATCTCCAGTCAATTGCATGGCGAGTCCTTCGTTCAGCCAGGTAGGTAATACCCCACTACTCGTTCCAAGGCGGTCATGGAGCAGGGCGTGGACGTACTCGTGACGAAGGACGTGAGACAACCATTGCTTATCTGTGGTCGCCCCTTGAGTGGGAATCTGAATACGTCCAAGTGTGGGATCATAGAGGCCGTCGGCCCAGGTAGGACTCCCGGTCGCGACTTGAAACGAATCCTTGGCATGCAGGACGACCATGATTGGTTTTGAGGGGAAATGTCCGAACTTCTGCCCAATCTCTCGGTAGGCGTCCTCGAGAATCTCCAGGACAGAAGTCCACGTACTCTGGTCTTCTTCACCGTCGAATTTCACGACAAAATGCGTGCTGCCTCGTACGGCCATGTGCGATTCATTCGACTGTGTGCGTCGTACCTTCGCGGTCACTCTGCTCAAATAGGATTGAAGTGAAGGGTCTTGCCGTACTCGACTGGTGGCCTGATCGAGATGCTTTGCCGCTTCAGTGAGGTCATCCTGTTCCTGTAACAAGTCGGCCATAGCCAGATGGGGGAACGGCTCGTCCGGGGCCAGCTTGATCAATTTCGTCAAAAACTCCGCATTCAATGCGCGGTCCCTCTGTTCCCAATAGGCTTGGGCGAGGTTCAGAAGAATGACGGGATTCAAGTCATCCAGTTCCGCGGCCTTCTTGAACGCGCCGATCGAAGCCCGTGTACCTTGAAGTCGTTCTTGTTGCAAGCCAAGATTGTTCCATAAGACCGCGACGAAGGGCTTTGATTTTGCATCCGCCAGGACGGACGTGGGAAGCTCTTTCAGCTTGCTCTCGGCGAGGGATAGATTGTGTTTTTCAATCTCATCGCGGATCGATTCCAGGAGCGACTGATGTGAGGTGGACGGGATCACCGTCTGGTCAAGTGCGCGAATCAGTTTTGTCTCACTTTCGTCCGATCTGCTTTGTGAGGGTGACGGTGGGGGAGGGACCGGTTCGATGGTTTCCGTTCGCTGCGGCACGAGCGCTGGTTGAACAGGCTTGAGAAATACGTGGTAGCCGATCAGGACCACGAGGCAGATCGCCAGGGGTATCAGGATGTGCTGAATATTACGGCGGTACATGGAATTGGAACAGTGTAGCACCCTAGGAAAAGGTGACCAAGCAATCCGGGAAAAACAAACGGCGCGCTCCGACGCGAGGTTGGCTTGGTTCGTTGAGCGAAGGGCAACGCTATGTTAGGATCCGCCACTATATGCAGGTTCCTACAGAATCGAGTCCGCTGATGCCATTTCAGAAATGGTTGGACCGCATCGCGCGCCCGATTGAATTTGCGAGCCGAGATGATTGTGCTCATCTCAGGGCGGTGACAAACCTGAGTTCCTTTGTCTCCACACAAATCCTGTCGGCTCTTCGCCAAAAAGTCTATCCCAAAACCATTGAAGCCCGCCTCATCTCACTGCGGGACCTCTTCGTTGACTTTCCACCGACGCTTCCCCTCGATGAGCAACGTCGGCGATTGCAGGCGGCGGCGCAGCTCATTCAGGTGCTTCGTGGCGCTGAACAGCAGAAGACTCCCCGGCCTACGGATTTGCCGGCGCCAGCCTCCGGCCCTGTCGAAGTGACCGGTGGAGGCAGATCCGACCTGTGGAATCTTCCAGTCCGGTTCGTTAAAGGGGTCGGGCCGAAGCGTACCAATGTTTTGCAACGATTGCAGATTGCAACAGTGGAAGATGCGCTCTGGACCGTCGCGTGGCGCTATGAGGATCGGTCGATCATGACTCCGATCGGTAACCTCGTCCCCGGGATGACGGCCTCGATTTGTGGCGTGATCGGAAAGTGTGACGCGAAACGGACAAAAAATAGACGGTTGAGCGTGCTGGAAGTCGGCGTCGAGGATGAGTCCGGGCGAATGCAGGTCGTGTTTTTCAATCAGCCGTACCTGGAGGATATCCTGACGGTTGGAACGCACGTGATGATGAACGGGCGTGTCGTTTCTGGTCGACAAGGGTGGATGGTGCCGCGAATGGAGGTGGTACAGTACGAGATTGTGGGTGAAGGCACCGAATCGACGTTACATGTCGGGCGGATTGTTCCGATCTACCATGAGACCAAGGGCTGGACCTCTCGCCAGATGCGAGTGTTGGTACGGAGTCTGCTGGCGGAGCATGGACGTGAGATTCTCGATCATTTGCCTGTGCCTCTTCGAACGCGGCAGCAACTCATTCCAATTCACGAAGCCCTTCACGATGTTCATTTCCCCAAGAACGGTACAGATCTTCAGCTGTTGGAACGGGGGAAGACCCCGGCGCATCGACGACTAGCGTTCGAGGAGCTCCTGCTTCTTCAACTGGCTTTAGCGACCAGGCATCGGTCGGTGCACGAAGAGTCGAAGGAGCTGCGGTTCAATCCCCGGACACCCCTCTTGGAATCGCTGGGTCGTCTTCTGCCGTTTCGTCTCACCGTGGCACAGGACCGAGTGATTCGCGAAATATTCCGGGACATGATCTCGCCGCGTCCGATGAATCGTCTGGTACAAGGCGATGTGGGGTCCGGAAAGACAGCGGTCGCCCTGCATGCCATGGTGATGGCTTGCGGTTCCGGTTATCAAGCGGCATTGATGGCCCCGACCGAGATTTTGGCGGAACAGCATTATCGAAACTTATCTGGAACACTAAAGGCCTTGGGGCTTCACTCGGTTCTGGTTCGTGGGGGAGAAAAGGCGTCGATAAAGAAGGTGCAGGCAGAAGGGTTGGCAACGGGCGCGGTGCAGGTCGCCATCGGAACTCACTCCCTTATTCAGCAAGGGATACGATTCAAGAATCTGGGGTTGGCGGTGGTCGACGAGCAGCACAAGTTCGGGGTGCTGCAGCGAAAAACGCTGATCGAGAAGGGATATAAGCCGGATGTACTGGTGCTGACGGCGACTCCTATACCCAGGACTTTGGCGATGACGGTCTATGGAGACCTTGATGTCTCGGTTATTGATGTGCTGCCACCCGGTCGAAAACCGGTACGAACCTTTCTGTTCAACGAAGCACAGCGACGCCGTGCCTATCAAATTATGCGCGATGAATTGCGTGCCGGACGGCAGGCCTATGTGGTCTACCCATTGGTCGATGAATCGGAGAAGACCGACCTCCAGGCTGCGATTCAGGGAGCCGAACAGCTGCAGAACGGGGAATTTTCAGAATTTCGTGTTGGCCTCCTCCATGGGCGGATGAAAACTGCCGAAAAAGAAGTAGTGATGGCCGACTTTAAGGCCGGAATGATCCAAGTGCTCGTTGCGACGACCGTGATCGAAGTCGGGGTTGATGTGCCGAATGCCTCGATCATCATGATCGAGCATGCCGAGCGATTCGGGCTCGCTCAATTGCATCAACTCCGCGGACGGGTGGGGCGAAGCGATCAGCAATCCTACTGCCTCTTGATGGCTCAGCATGTGGGGCGGGGAAGGACACGATTCGGAACCAGTGCGATTGGAAGCGAACAGTCCGTGTCTATGGCAAAAGAGCGACTGGAGGCACTTGTCCGTTCAAACGATGGATTTGTGATTGCCGAAGAGGATCTGCGGATTCGAGGCCCTGGCGAGTTCTTTGGGTTGCGCCAATGGGGGATGCCGGAATTTCGCGTGGCCAATTTGGTGCGAGACAGTGATCTGTTAGAACAGGCTCGGCAGGAAGCATTTTCATTGCTGAAATCGGATCCAGTGTTACAAGAGTCGGCCCATCAAGGGTTGCGCGAGGCGATGCTGCGCAAATGGGGGGGGAAGCTGGAGCTAGGTTCAATTAGTTGAACGTGCTGACGCGCTGGCATGCATGCTGGCTGACACGATGGAATGTCGACATGTCAGCTTGAGGCCTGTCACTTTGTCAGACTGGAGATTGTATGGGTTTCTTGCAGCGAATAAAGGATGATCTGCGAACAGGCATCGCCACCTTGAGGCTGGGGACGGTCCATGCGGCAGGCCGTGCGCTCGAAGAGACGGAACTGCTGCGCATGCGGTTGGAATTGCGCAAGCTCGACCAACAACTCTCCGATCTGTACAAGGATATCGGTGAGCGGGCGGTCGATATGAAGGAACGGGGAGAAACGGCGGAGCGGGTGGTGTTCGATGCTGAGATCGTGCGCCTTGTGAAAGAGGTTGAGATCGTAAAGCAATCGAGAAAGAAATTGGAAGCTGAGATGGAGGACATGCGGAACGAGCAATGACCGAACCATCCCAGCGTAGTCGTCGATTGGCCGGCATCGATATTGGCACCCTCACCTGTCGCCTGTTGATTGCTGAGCTAGCTCCTGGAAGCTCCCTCAAAGAACTTCGATCTGATCGTCGCATCCTCCGGCTTGGCGAGGGCGTTGATCAGTCTAAACGACTCCGTTCTGCCGCGATGGATCGGGTGATCCGCTGTCTTCAAGAGTGGCGAAGGATCATCGATAGCCATCATGTGGAAGCGACCGCTGTTGTGGCGACGAGCGCTGTTCGCGATGCAAGCAATCGAGTGGAATTTCTAGGACGAGTGAAAGCAGAATGTGGCTTTCAGGTCGAACTCATCTCGGGCGAGGAGGAAGCGCGGCGGACATTGCTCGGCATTCGTTCCGGACTGCCTCTAGGTGTCACTGACATTCTCGCATTGGATATTGGGGGTGGCAGTACTGAGTTCATCCTTGATCGGCCAGGACAGAAGCCGATTGTCCGTTCGATCGACATAGGGGTTGTCCGTCTCTGCGAGAGGCTGTTGCGTCACGACCCTCCCACTGAGGAGGAAGTCTATCAGGCGCGTGAATGGGTGAGTGGGGAAACAAAAGCGGCTGTTTCCGGCATGAGTGATTATCAGCAGGCTACGTTTGTAGGCACGGCTGGCACAATTACCAGTCTTGCTGCCATGGCGCAGAAACTGTCTGCTTACGAGCCGGCAAGAATTCACAACTATGCGCTGAGGTTTGAAACGGTCCACGAACTAGAACGCACGCTGCTTAGTAGATCGAAGGTTGAACGGATTGGATTGCCAGGCTTGGAGAACAATCGTGAAGAAGTCATCGCCGCCGGTGCGATCACCCTTCGAACGATCATGGAGACGCTAGGTCAGAAAGAGTGTTTGGTGAGCGATCTGGGCTTGAGAGAAGGGGTGCTCTTGAATTTTGCAAAGGTTGTTGAAGGATATGTCTGATGTTGCCAGTGTAATGGATTCAATCGTCATGGAAGAAATGGCTCGCCTAACTGTCAGCCCATTCAATGAACTCATTAATCTACCTCCGTACAGTACCAAGCAGGTTGTTCGTGACGACCATAAGTTTTCCGTCACGATCTACCACGACCCTGTCTCATTGACAGAACATCAGATTGTGGTTCAAGTCTTTACGCGTAGATGGTTGGGGTTATGTAGTTGGGTCCATGTAGACGGTTTTGTCCTCAAGTCTCCTACCGAACGGCGAGATCTAACAGATGAGGAGAGGTGGCCGTACACTTAATCAGAGGCCACGTTGTTCCTACCTCTGCGAATACCACCGATAGCCCCTGTTCTCGGTGAATTGGGCTTTCGGGGCGCCGCCTGGTTTTTCGAGTAACAGCACTTTGAAATCCTGGAGGCCGAACCAGGCTGGATCGGCGAGGTCGTGATAGTGGAGACCTTGCAGCTTGGGGAGCATGTCGCCCAAGGTCTGCAGTAATTCCTTCTCGGTGTAGGCACGCACGGCAAAGGGTTGATTGATCGCCTGGCAGAATCGCTGGATGGTGTAGGTGGCGCCGGTGCAGAGGACTTTCATGTCCGGTTTGAGTCCTAGAAACTGCGGAAGGGAGAGATATCGTTCTTGAAACCCAAGCCAGCGCACCGCTTGCCGCAGGTGGCTGTATTGGACCTCGTATTCGGTATGTCCCGGCAGTTTCACAGGAGCAGGCCATCCTTCCTCGATGCCGAACTCGGTGAGAAACGCCCGGCCCCCCGGCTTGAGCACGCGCCACAGCTCGGCGACGAAGCGAATTGGCCCAAGGTTGAAAATGACGGCGTCTGGTGGGGCAGCCTCGATCGGAAGCCGCAGGCGTCTGATCCAATCCAGGGCTTCCTGGTGTTGTGTCGTTTCCCCATCGCCTGATTGCAACTCCTTCCGGCTCAGTTGTACCGGGGTCATGTCGGCCATGTTCTCGTTGTCGATTACGAGATCGACGGAGTGATCGGCAAGGGGAAGAGATTCGGCATTGGCCCTCGTACCGGAAACGTTCCACCCACCGGATTTGGCTCGCGTGACTTGGAGCGCGAGGAACGGTTGTGTGATGTCGAGCGACAGGTATCTGATGCTTTGCTTCTCAAAAGGTAGTAGATCTTTGCCAAGCTCCTGTGCCAGGTAACCAAGCCCCCCGCCGATTTCCAGAAGAACCTTGGGTTTGGGATTGAACCAACCGAGTCGACGCAGTTGCCGCATGAGGAGCCGCCCGTAGGTCAAGCCGCTCAGGGCTTCACTTGGCTCACGGAAAAGGTGGGAGACCGTCGTTTCGATCAGGTCGAAATGACGGTCATCGTCATCGCTGTGCGTCAGCTCATGATGATGGAATGATTCCAAATGCTCTTCGCCCTCGAACCCTTCCTGCCCAGACCAACCGTCTCGAACCTGCTGCAGCAGGCTATCCCACTTGGCTGTGTGTCGATGGCCTCCAGGTGGTTCGGTGCCGTAATAGCAGAGGGAGTAGTTGGGTGTGGCCCATCGTTCAAGGTGCCACGATCCCGGTTGCCCGTCAGGTCCACAAATCTTCGTGCCGTATTGTTCAAGGAGCATCCCAACGGTCGTATGGCCGTTCATGGCTTTGAGTAGCTCCAAGCCCGCTTGGTTCAACCGAATGAGCGGCAGGTTGTCATCGAGCGGAGCCAACCACCATTCGTCTGTGTGATGGTGATAGGCGACAAGGTCGGGAATGTGCCAGGCAAGGAGGCCCAGGGTCTCTCCGGCCAGGGTCAATGGGGTATGGACGGCGGCAACAGATTTCATCGTGAGGTTGTCCGATCGGAACGCTGTAAGCTACAGGAGCGGTCGGCACCCCTGCAAGGTATTGGAGGTTGTTGGTTTATAACTGAGCGGGCGTTACGGAATCATCGGTAACGATGAGCTGACCTCTCATGATGGGATGGATCCCGCAGTGATAGGGGTACCGGCCAGGGGGGAGGCCTGGTACGATAAAGTGCCCACCGGGTGGAACGGTACCCGAATCAAATAGGCACGGGTTCTCGTCTTTCAGACAGTCATTGTGAGTGACGGTGTGGTGGGTCGGCGTCGGATTCTCCCAGCGGATGGCTGTCCCGCTAGCTACGGTTGCGGCAGCAGGAATATAGTAGGGAGATCCATTTTCCATCAGGATCTGCGTGGCTGGAGAGAGATCGAGGCTTGGTCCACCCACAGTGGCTCCGATCCCCAGAGCAAGTGTCACGATATGTAGTCGAGTCACGGAATATCACTCCTTACAATAGGCCGTCAGGCAACTCATACGAGCCGTGCACGTGGCAGAAGGTTCTGAGTCTGTTCATCATAGCATGGGGTTGAGGTCGGCTCTCAAAGGCATCGCATCCCTCGTTGCTCGCCGTGCCGGTTTCCAATACACACCCGTATTGAATCCTAAGTGACGAAGGAACTGGAGGGATCGAAGGTCGTCACGATCGAGATGGTTGCAAGAGGCTGTTCGTTCATGCTAGATGGAGGCCGTTGCGCCGCGCTGAAACGAAGAGGAGGACTCGGAATGGCGAACAAGAAGAAAAAGGCCGCAGTGAAAAAATCGTCACAGACGAAAAAATCCACAAAATCGGTAAAGAAAAAGGCGGTCAAGAAGACAGCAGCGAAGAAAACGGTCAAGAAGCGTGCGGCTGTCAAAGCGTCCAAACCGGCCCCGAAGAAGAAGTCTGCCAAGAAAGCGTCAGGGAAGCCCGTGAAGAAGGCTGTGCCTAAGTCCAGCCCTCCGGCTGTACCTGCAAAGAAAGTGGTGGATGAAGAGCAACTGGCTCCCCGCAAGGCTGTCGCGGCGAAGCCACTCCTGCCGATGGAGCCGGACGAGGCTGATCTCGACGATGAGGATGTGGATAGCGACGAGTTAGAGATGGAAGGCGAACTGGACGAAGACGATGTCCAGGAAGAGTTGGACCTCGATACCGATGATGATGGGGATGAGCTGATCGAAAAATCGGAAGAGTTGTTGGACGACGACTATCGACACAATTAGCCGCTCAGTCTCCGTAGTTGCTCGGGTCCGTCTATTGTGTCTCCTCGTTGATCTCAACGGCATAGGCGGGGCCATAGCGCGTTCGGCTAGAGTCATTCTCTGCTGCTCGACACCGCCGCTGGAACTGATCAGTTCCAGCGGCGGTGTCTCGTTACCGCACCGGTGTGTCTCCCTTCTCCATGAATAATACGTGGACAATACCGTGCTCGATGGTGGTTCACATTCCGCGTGTATCGCCATGCTGAAGACGGGATGGCCTCGTCTGTGGCCTGTCCTGCCGATTGTTGTTGCGCTCATCGCTGTCTCACCTCACGTTCATGCGGCTTGTGTGAAAGAGATCGCCCCGAGTGGAGTGGAGTCTGGTCTTCTTGTCCATCTTTCCGCTGATTGTACACAGGCGGAACGGGAAGCCCATATGGTGCGTGGTGAACGGATTATGGAGGCCATCGAAAAGGGAGAACCAGTCGATCTTGCCGGCGTGCTGATTCAAGGAGATCTCCTTTTTGATCGGCTCACCGTCCAGACGAATCCCAAACCTCCGACAACTCCTGAACGACGGAGTCTGGGAGAACAGGTCAGTAATCAGGACCAACGACGGGTTCGTGCGGCACTAAAGATACGAGAGTCAGTGGTTTTAGGGGCATTTCGGCACCGTTCGGCCACGGCGGCCTTAAGGTTTGAGGGACCGCTCGACGTTCGAAACACTCGTTTCACAGAAGGAGTGGATCTCTCGCGGTCGGTTTTCCAAGAAGAGGTCGACCTTTCCGGGGCCACCTTCGAAAAGGAAGCCCATTTTGTTCAGGGGCAGTTTGCCAAGCCGGTGGCTTGTCAGGAGACCAAGTTCGGTCCCAGCACCAGATTTCATCGATCGACGTTTCAAGGCTCGGTAGATTGTACCGCTGCGCTGTTCGACGGTATGGTGGAGTTCTTGGAGGTGAATTTCGAGCAACCTGTGACATTTGAGCGGTCGAGATTCGGTTTGGGGACGGGGTTCTCCGGGAGTCGTTTCAGGAGTCGGAGTAGCTTTGCGGAAGCGATCTTTAGCCGTGAGACCTTCTTTATGTTTGCGGCCTTCGAAGGCGAGACCGTGTTTGCCGGCGCTCAGTTCTTGGGGCCGAGTGACTTCTCAAACGCCGAGTTCAGACTGCAAGATGATCTGGCCAGGGCACGCTTCGATCAAGCGCCGCTGCTTGTTCGAACAAAACGGCTTTCACCAGTCCAGTCCGGTGACCTGCTGCAAACCAGGAATGGGCAGTATGCGTTCACGTTGATCGTGCTTATTGTGGCTGCCTTGCTCGTGGCCTATGCCGTAAAGCTCAAATGAAGCACTTGATTATCCCCAATATATAGAATCGGACTTGC
>DCZN01000106.1:0-330 GCA_002331625.1 Nitrospira sp. UBA2083
GGCTTCGATGCCTGCTCGACCATTGCCGAAGAAACTCACGATGCTAAACGGATGGTGCCGCGCGCGATCTTCCTGTCTCTCTGTATGGTGGGAAGCGTCGTGCTCTTCAACTCCGCCGCCCTCACACTCAGCTTTAACCGCGATGGGTTAGAACGGACAAGCGCCGCATCCGATCCCGTCACACCGGTAATCGTCGACAATTTTGGAGCGTGGGCGGAAACCCCATTTCTGGCGATCGTCATGATTGCGTTCCTGGCCTGTGGATCCTCCATGGTCCAGTACACCTCCCGGATCGTGTTTTCCATGGCTCGCGAAGGAAGTATGCCGGAT
>DCZN01000106.1:348-643 GCA_002331625.1 Nitrospira sp. UBA2083
CCGCGGCCGGCGCGCCACGAAATGCCGTGGCATTCACCGTTGTGCTGGCCATGCTTGGCTTGCTCTTCGGGCTTAACGATGAAGCCGTCGCCACGGTACTGGCCTTTGGTACCGGAGGCTTGTACGCCATGTTCGCAATGACCACGGGCGTGGGACTCTACACAAGGCTCACGGGTCGCTGGAACCCGTCGTTGGGTGAATTACAGCTGGGCTCGTGGGGATTACCGATCAATGCGGCTGCCTTTCTGTGGTCGGTGTTTGAATTTGTCAATATCGCCTGGCCACGCCCCTATGC
>DCZN01000106.1:790-1628 GCA_002331625.1 Nitrospira sp. UBA2083
AAGGAAGGCAGTGCGCCAAAATCGGTGCTGTAAGGAGTGTTTCACAGAGGGTCAGAAATCCGTTCATCTTCTAGAAAGGAATAACCATGGCGAAAAAGAAGGCATACCAAGGCAAGGTGCCACTGCATGACAAATACGGGCCGGAGGCGAAGTACGCGGTCGAGGCGGAAGCGCTGCTGCCGACGACCAAATACGAAGAAGAAATCGCGCGAGGTCTTGAATTGGGTTTACCTGGCGCTGATTCCATCAAAGATCGCCGCATTCCCACCTTTAGCCGCGGCGAACTTCCGCATTTCGCCGGGATCAACACCTTTATCAAGGCTCCCTATGTCGAAGATGTCCGTAAGTGCGGCGAGTATGATGTCGCCATTCTGGGAGCCCCGTTCGATGGTGGAACGACCTATCGCGCCGGTACTAGGTTCGGACCTCAGGGCATTCGCAAGATTTCGGCGTTGTACGGCACCTACAGCTTTGAGCTTGGCGTGGATCTGCGGGAATCCGTGTCGATCTGCGATGTCGGCGACGTATTTACCATTCCCGGCAATATCGAGAAGACCTTCGATCAAGTCAGTAAAGGCGTGGCGCATGTCTATGCGAGTGGCGCATTTCCCGTGGTACTCGGCGGAGACCATTCGCTCGGCTTTGCGACGGTCCGGGGCGTTGCGCAACATATGAACGGAGGGAAGCTCGGCATTATTCATTTCGATCGGCATGTAGATACGCAGGAGACCGATCTCGATGAGCGCATGCACACGACTCCCTGGTTTCATGCGACGAACATCCCCAACGTGCCGGCGAAGAATCTTGTGCAGATCGGCATCGGCGGCTGGCAAGCGCC
>DCZN01000106.1:1862-10982 GCA_002331625.1 Nitrospira sp. UBA2083
TATCGCGGACACGAAGCCGCTGGCGGGAATGGAAATCGTAGAATGTTCACCGCCTTACGACGCGGCGGAGATTACAAGCCTCATGGCCACGCGCGTGATCTGCGATGTGCTGGCCTGCCAAGTGCGATCCGGCAACCTGGCCAACCGGAAGAAACGCTGAAGTGCGCTGCTCTCATGATGACAAGACAGCGGATTGAAGGGGCAGCAGGAGGGACGGTGCGATATCCCGCAATCAGGAAGGGCATATACCGCTGATTTCACGGTGGGCCGGGTGTTTTTCTCGTGGCGCGCTCGTCAACAAAATTGTCCATGGGCAGAACGACAACTTTTTGGTTCGTGACCGTTTCGGGATCCGGTCAGTAGAAGCATGAGCAGTGGGAACCTGCCACGGTTAATCCAAGGAGCGGAACGGATTGGTCATCTGTTCAGAATTCTATGGCGTCTGGTCGCAGCTTCCCTCGTGTTCCACCTGCTGGTGACGACCACGCGAGCGATGCCGCTGTGAATCGCGATCCCGTGCTGATACAAAATCGTCGACACGGTCGGCTCGTCCGTACGTGCGTCTTCCATGATCACCATGCTCGATCCCAGACAGGTGAAATACCAGATCCGGTTATCTTGACCGCCCCACCGGCTCGCAAGGCCGCCGCGACCAGAACATTCTCAGCAATGTCCTGCTCAGAAGCATCCCAATCCCGTGCCTTGTTAGCATGGATATCGATACAGTATGAACAATTTTCTCTCGCGGAAATGTAACAAGAGGGTCGGAAGCCTAGGCCGATACGACCTATGACTTCCGACCTCTTTTCGATCGTTCTCGATCCGCTAGAACCTCGATGCTGTCAGCGTCACGTCTGTGCCTGTCCAAGCATCGCGGAAGCGCGCTTCCGCTGCGGCCGCTTCGGCATCCTTCCCCTGCGCTCCGAGCGCCTGTACGAGGCCGAACAGGGACCAGCCGTTCTCGGGGAAGCGACGAAGATCCTCCCGATACACCCTCTCGGCTTCCGCATGGCGTCCGGCTTTCACCAGGGCGGCGCCGAGCGAGTGTCGAATGGGGTAGTACCACTTGGGCGGTTCGAAGTAGAGTCCCGCGTCCTCGATCTTGACTGCCTCCCGGAAGTGAGTGATGCCCGCGTCAAGATCGCCACGGCGGGTTGCGATCTCGCCGGACAGTGCGTGCACGGCGATCGACAGTGCTGTCTTGCCTTCGGCCCCTTCGGGCGTTGCAGCGTCGGCCGCCGTCACCCTGTCCAGCGCGGCTTGTGCCTCCGCCCACTGTTCTTTGGCCGCATGGGCCACCCCACGGGCGTAGGAGGCCATGGCAGATGAGAAGCGGAGGTCCTCCGGCGGAAGCGGTGCGGCCAGCACGTCGTCCCATTTCCCGAACGTCGTGAGCGTGAGCACGTGGTAGGGCACCATCTCCTGTAGCATAGCGACATGACGCGCGGCATCCAGGTTCACCTTGGTAGTGAGTGTCTGGGCTGCCTCGATTGCCTGCGCACTGCGGCCCGCCATCGTGGAGGCGAAAGAGAGAAAGTGGATATTGTGCGGGTAGTAGGCAATCGGATAGACGCCCATTGGTTGCTGCCCTTCGATGAACACCTCGTCGGAGTGGATCGCGTGTTGGTTGGCCTGCACGGCGTCGTTCCACCGGCCGACACGGATGTAGATATGCGCTGGCATGTGGACCATGTGCCCTTCGCCGGGCATGAGCCGGGCGAGTCGTTCGGCGCACGGTACGGCGGCCTTCGGATTCACCGCTTCGACCGCGTGGATATAGTAATGACAGGCGCCGGGATGATAGGGGTTGCCTGTGAGGACCTTTTCAAGCTGGCCTACGATTTCCTTCGTGCCGGGGTAAGGAGTTCCGTCTGGGTGCCAGTAATTCCATGGGCGAAGGTCCATCAACGATTCGGCGTACAGGGTCGCGGCATCAAGGTCCTTGGGATAGGTCTTAACTAGTTTCCCCATCGCACGCGAATACGATTGGTCCAACCGTACTCTATCAGTCGACGGGTCCTCCTCGTAACGCTGTGCGAGCGCCTCGATATAGGCACGCTCAGGCGCCGTGGCGTGGGACTTGAGCGACAGGGCTTTCTGCACCGCCTCGTACGCCGCAACGCCGCTTGCCTTATCCATGGGAGCGTTGACGTGTGGTCCATAGGCCAGTGCGATCCCCCAGTAGCACATGGCACAGTTGGGATCCAGCCCTGCAGCGTGCCTGAACGAGCGGATTGCTTCCGCATGATTGAATCCGTAGACAAGTCGCAGGCCCTGGTCGAAGTACTGCTGAACGGCCGGGATCCGAGTGGAGATGCGTTTGTGATGGGAGCCGAGGTCTGTATAGAGAGGAACCGTGTCAGAATGGCTCGTCTGGGGTGCGGGAGCGGCCGTCGACTCTGCAGCCGAACCGAGCGCGGCGCAGCCGAGCAGAGCAGCCGCAGCGAATCCGATGATGTGAGGGAATTTCATGGTGAACCTCCTTGTCAGTTTCGAACCGTGAACGGACGTGAGTAGATTGTATGATCTATCGGATATAGGATATGGTGGTTCTGTCCGACTCCATCCGTCTCCTATGTTCCTTTGAGCGCATGGGTGCCGTGTGTGACCGCGCCGCCGGCTCGCAACGCTGCTGCAACCAGAACACACTCCGCAATTTCCTGATCACTGGCGCCCCACTCCCGAGCCTTGTTGGCATGGATGTCGATACAGTATGGGCACTGCGTCGTAAAGGCCACGCCCAGCGCAATCAGCTCCTTGTATTTGCTCGGTATCGCACCGTCGGCCAACGCCGCTTTGTCAAAGGCTACAAATGCCTGCATCGCTTCCGGCGCGTGCGTGGTAAGCAGTTTCAGCTTGTTCACATTGCTCATCTCGTACAGACCTGTTGGCTGCTGGTTGTTATTCAACTGTGTCATGTCATACCTCTTCTGATCGCTGCGTTAATTTCGGATTCCAATGACTTCGAGATATTCCGCAAAGACGGCGGTGCAGTCCGTTCCGGCTCGATTGTGCGCCGTCCAGAGCATTTCCAGATCCTGCCGCAATTGTGCTTGCCCGTCGGCGTGAAGCGACGCGAAGGCTCGGTTGATCGGCCCGTAATACTGGCGAAAGAACTCCACGACCTCCGATGGTGGAAACGGATAGTCGAAGAGGTACTGCCGTCTCGTGAAGCTGAGTTCCGAAAGTCCGCGGCTAAGTCGCTCGCGGACGGTGGCATCGTCGCCCCACAAGACCGGAGCCGGCATGTCGGACGGCGCAATGAACTTCGAAGCTGTCTTGAACATCTGCCCGATGAATCCCTGCGGCGTCCAATTCGCCATAGCAATGGTGCCTCCCGGCACGCACACACGGAGCAATTCTTGGGCGACCAACTGAGGCTGCGGGGCGAACATCGCGCCGATCAGACTGACCACCACGTCGAAACTCGCGTCGTCGAACGGCAGCGCTTCGGCATCGGCCTCATCAAACCGGACCTTCAGCCCTTCTGCTTGCGCACGAGCTCGTGCTCGTTCCACCAAGTTGCCGGCGATATCCACACCAATCACCTCGATGCCGTCTTTGGCCGCCATCAACGCCAGTTGGCCGGACCCACAGGCGACATCCAACAACTTGGAGCCTGGGGCAATGTTCAGACGTTCATAAAACTCGCGTGCACCGCCTTCCATGAATCGCGAGAATCGATCATAGTCTCCCGCCGTCCAGATCGATTTCAGCCGAGCCTTTATATCGCCTATTGCTGCAATCGTCGCACTCGTCATGATGGCCTCCTTGTGTGATTGATGTACGGTGCCGTCTCTACGCCGCGCTGTTTCTGTTCTCACTATACGAGAGAGGCGTGTTGGCGTCTTATCAGCCCGTCTGGCACTCTTAGCTAAGAGAATGCTAAGCTGCAGCTCACTTATCCGAGCGTCCAACTTGTTTAGCAGGACCCCGTACTTCACCGACAGGAATCCATATGGATGTGCTGTCTGAGGTCCTGAAAGCCGTGAAACTGGACGGCGCCGTCTTCTTCAACGGTGAATTCTCGTCGCCGTGGTGCGCACGCGAACCCGATGCCTGCACGATGGCGTCATGTCTTCCTGCCCGTCCGAAGCATGTCATCATTTTCCATCTGCTGACCGAAGGACGAGGCTACGTTCGCATCGAAGAAGACGGCCGCGCCGTGCCTCTTGCAGCCGGCGATATCGTCATCCTTCCGCAAGGCAATGCACATTTCATGGGCAACGGCCCTCCTGTCACACCGATCGACAGTGCGGCACAACTACGACGGGTGTTGGCCGAAGGACGCATGATTTCTCAAGTCGGAGGCGGCGGAGAACTCACCAAGCTGATCTGTGGCTACCTGACCTGCGATCCCCGACTCTGTCAGGTTTTCCTGGCCGGGCTTCCTCCGATCGTCAAGGTTCATATCCGGGACAGCCCGTCAGGACAGTGGTTGGAAGATACGTTTCGCTATTCGGTCGATCAGGTAGAGGCCTCTGGCCCAGGCGGTGCCGCGGTCATCGCGAAATTATCTGAGGCGTTGTTCGTGGAAACATTACGTCGCTACATCGCCCAACTGCCGCAGACACAGACGGGCTGGCTTGCCGGGGTGCGGGATCCGGACGTCGGAAAGGCGCTGGCCCTCTTGCACAAGCAGCCTTCTCACCCCTGGACGATCGCCTCCCTGGCGCATGAGGTTGGTGTGTCTCGTTCCGGGTTGGCCGAGCGATTTCGGCATTACTTATCAGACACCCCGATGGGATACCTGACGCGCTGGAGGCTGCAGCTTGCCGCTCAAGTGTTGGCGTCCACCTCCAAGAGCGTGGCCGAGGTGGCGAGCGACGTGGGATATGAATCCGAGCCTTCCTTCAATCGTGCCTTCAAGCGGGAATTCGGGGTGCCTCCGGCACGATTCCGCAGCCAGTCGAGATCAGCCCGTACTCACGCATCGAAGAGTCCTCATCATATGGTTAACCCATAGAGGGAAAGCTCATGCTGGAACTCAGACCGACCTGCGAACACTGCAACATCCCCTTGCCGCCTGACTCGCGTGAAGCCCGCATTTGTTCCTATGAATGTACGTTCTGTGCCGCTTGTGTTGATCACATCGATAGTCTTGTCCTTTATTATAGGGGGTGAGAGGGGGTGGCGGCGAAAGTCTTTTTCTTCGATAGGTAGGGGAAAGTTATGCGATCGTGCGCACACTATGAACGCACAAAAGGGGATGGGGAGTGAAAACCGTCTTCATCATGTTTCATCGCATGACGATGATGGATTTCATCGGCGCCTACGATCCGCTGATGCGCCTGAAGTCGATGGACCTGATGTCTGATTTCGAAGAGGATGTCTGCGCCCTCACCGACGACGCGGAGGATGACAAGGGACTTCGTGTTGTACCGGGTGTCGTGGCCAGCCACTTCGGGAATATGATCTCCTTGTGGTTCCCGGTGGGTTTGGTACGAGAGCGCTGCAGCATGACCAGTCGTTTATCGAATGGCTGAGAACGTCGGAGCCGGTCAAACTGAAAGCGAAAGCCTCGGTCTACACCGGCTCTCGCTTACCCGGTGCGGCGGGCTTTCTGAAAGACAAGCGTGCCACAACCCATCCGAGCGCCGTTAGATGAGTTGAAGCGGTACTATGGGCAGGGTGTTGACGACCCTGTCTTGGATGAAGGGGACATCGCCACGGCTCGTGGTGTGGCTTCCGCGATTGATCTTGGACTCTACTAGGTCGAGCGACTTGTTGGTGCGCAAGCGAAGGCATGTGTCGCAGCACAGAGGGACTACCCTACGTTTGGCCGGTACCAGCAAGTGAAAACTATAATATATGGAATCCTCTCGTTCATAGGTCAAGTCACAGGTAATTTTGCATCGCCTACCTAGTATTATTACAAGTTCTTTCCTGAAGGCCAGTCCCCTACCATAAAGAAGTATCCTCACTAGTCCGACAACCAGAAGATGTCTTGAGAACATCGCGTGGGGAAAGGACCTGCAGTGAGCTGAGAGGGTAATCGCTGAAGCAAACGCAACGCACTGATTAAACACGGAGGGAGTTTCTGACCAGAGCCGTATTGTTGTCTAACTGAGCGAATGTAGGAGGAAGAGAACATTCAAGGAGCTAAGAGTCTAAATGGACCTAAAATTACCGAACTCACAACAAGCGTACGGGGATTGCACTCTATGAGACATCCTGGCTGACTTATGCTGAATCCACCGTATGATTTTGATTTGCTCTGTATCGGAAGCGGGCCGGCAGGCCAGCGGGCGGCGATCCAAGCCGCAAAACTCGGCAAGCGGGTCGCGCTCGTCGAACGTCGAAGAATTGTGGGGGGAGTCTGTGTGGAGACGGGCACGATTCCAAGCAAAACATTGCGCGAAGCGGTTCTCTCGTTTAATGCGGTGATCCGGCATTTCGAACAGCACGAAGGCTCCCGCTATCACGCCCGAGCGACCGCCGGACAACTCCTTGCCCGAGTCGAAGACGTAGTGCGACGGGAAGTGGAGGTTGTCGTCGACCAGATGCGCCGCAACGATGTGACCCTGTTTCATGGCGAAGCCGTGTTCACGGATCCCCATACCGTGACGGTCCTCACTGAAGAGGGCGCCCGCTCATTCACCGCGGCGAATATCTTGATCGCGGTCGGCACCGTACCAGCGTTGGCGGAGGGCGTGAGGTTCGACGGAGAGTTCATTCTCAGCAGCGACGACGTGTATCAGTTAAAGCGGCTGCCCCGCTACATGGCAGTGGTAGGGGGCGGCGTCATCGGCCTCGAGTATGCCTCCATGTTCGCGGCTTTGAATATCAACGTGACACTTATCGATAAGCGCACCAGGCTATTGGAATTTCTTGATTCTGAAATCGCGGAAGAACTTATGCATCAGATGCGAAACCGGCATGTGACGTTCCGGCTCGGTGAGCTCGTGGAGCGTGTAGAGCTGACGGACGGTACTCCTCAACGCGTGGTGCTGACGCTCGAATCCGGGAAACGGGTTGTCTCGGAATCTGTCCTCTATGCCGCGGGTCGGATCGGCGCCACCGATCGGTTGAACCTGGCGGCCGCTGGTCTAACAGCGGGTAAGCGTGGCTACTTGAAGGTCGATGCACAATTCCGGACCGACGTACCGCACATCTTCGCCGCCGGCGATATCATTGGTTATCCCAGCCTCGCGTCGACTTCGGCGTTGCAAGGCCGACACGTCGGCTGTCACGCCTTCGGTGTGGCCGTTGAGCCTGTCGTGGAGGAACATTTTCCGGTTGGTATTTACGCCATTCCGGAAATTTCGATGGTCGGGTCGACGGAACATCAGCTGACGGAAAAGCGGGTGCCGTATGAAACAGGCGTCGCTCGTTATCGGGAGATCGCTCGTGGGCAGATCCTTGGCGACGACAGCGGACTGGTCAAATTACTGTTTCACCGTCAGACTCGACGTCTGCTCGGAGTCCATGCCATCGGCACCGGGGCCACGGAATTGATCCATATCGGTCAAGCGGTGCTCGACCTCGGTGGGGGGTTGGAGTATTTCTTGCGCTCGGTCTTTAACTATCCGACGCTGGCTGAATGTTACAAGGTAGCCGCCCTGGATGCGCACAACAAACTCAATATGGGTTTACTATACGCTCAGAAGGAAACAGTATCCTGATGACGACAGGACAACCTTTGCCCAGGTGCCGCTTTGATCGAGTCGCGTCAACCCGCGCGTACGTTATAGGTTCACTCAGGTGCGCTGCACCTAGTTTCTCCTCGTCTACCAGGTTGTATTACTGCACCTCATGTGACGACAACTGCATCAGGTGACGGTTTTGTCCATGAAACAGCCACACCGCCTCTCACGATTCGTGGAATGGCTGAAGACCATCACTTTCTACGAGCTCGCCGTCGGGATGAAATCGACTCTGATGCACCTTCTTCGTTATCGTCCTGTCACCATCCAGTATCCTCACGAGAAAAAGGCGCTTCCGGACAACTACCGCGGCATGTTGGCGTTACTCAGGTACGATGATGGGACTGAGAAATGTGTGGGCTGTGACCTCTGTGAAGCCGCCTGTCCCAGCCGCGTCATCTCCGTCATCAGCGCCGAAGTCCCCGGCGAACCCATCAAGCGCTACGCCAAAGAGTATTATATGGACATGACCCGCTGCCTCTTTTGCGGCATGTGCGTACAGGCCTGCCCAGTGGATGCGCTGGCCATGACCCAGGAATTTGAATGGTCGGCCTATGACAAGCGGGAGCTCTTACTCAACAAGCAGCAACTCCTGGCCATCGGCGATCGTAATTTCCCGGTTCGCGAGAGACGGTTGGAGTTCCAGCACCCTAATGTGGCCTTCTTCAACGTCGCGTTTCAGGACAACCGCCCGAAAAAGTTCTAGCCACATTATTCATGACGGTTTGTGACGAGACCGCCAAGACGCCGGGGAGACGGGCACGCGGAGCCCTGAGAGACCGAAGCATACTTGAAATAGTACGTCGAGGTCGTGAAGGGCGAGCCTGCTGCCTGGCTGCGGACAAGTGCGGCCAGGCATGTCGCAGCGGCGTATCGGCGGTTGCAGTAGAAGCGTTCATGGATAATGTGGGCTAGAACGTTGAACACCTGCGCAAACGATCCACCTGTGGGCAGGACGAAGGCTGCAGGAAGGAACGTTGCGAACGATCGGGCGCTTCTGAACTGTATCACATGGCCCTTTGCCTTCATCGTTTTCCAATACAAGAGGATTCCTCTGCGCGGCGGATCCGAACGGTCGACGCATCTCTATGATATTGCTCTGTGAGACGCCCTTGGTATCCGTTACAATGGACGAAGAGGCAGAACCCGGAGAGCAGGCGTATGAGCGACGATCTGCGCATTCCGTGTGCCGATGACGACCCACAAGAAACTCGCGAATGGTTGGACTCTCTTGAGTATGTCCTGCAGACAAACGGTGTTGAGAGGGCGACATATCTTTTCGAGCGGCTCCGCGACCGGTTAGCCGAACGAGGCGCATCGGCTTCAAACCCACTGAACACGCCCTACATCAATACCATCTCTCCCGCAAAGGAACCGGCCTATCCTGGTAACCTGGAACTCGAGCGCCGGATCCGCAGCCTCGTCCGCTGGAACGCAATGGCCATGGTCGTCCAGGCCAACAAGGACCATCCGG
>DCZN01000106.1:11060-11304 GCA_002331625.1 Nitrospira sp. UBA2083
AATTCGCCGCAGGGCAATGACCACGTCTATGTCCAGGGCCACGCCTCACCAGGCATCTATGCACGCGGCTACGTCGAAGGCCGTCTCTCAGCGGAGAGGCTGCGGCACTTCCGGCGGGAAGTTGCCGCCACGGGAAAGGGACTATCCTCCTATCCCCATCCTTGGCTATTGCCCGACTATTGGGAATTTCCCACGGTGTCGATGGGGTTGGGCGCGCTCATGTCGATCTACCAGGCGCGCTTCA
>DCZN01000106.1:11405-36450 GCA_002331625.1 Nitrospira sp. UBA2083
GCCGGGCTCACGCTCGCCGCCCGCGAGGGGCTGGACAATCTGACCTGGGTCGTCAACTGCAATCTTCAGCGTCTCGACGGGCCGGTCCGCGGTAACGGCAAAATCATCCAGGAGCTCGAAGCCGTTTTCCGCGGTGCCGGATGGAACGTCATCAAAGTGATCTGGGGGAGCGAGTGGGACCCGTTATTGGCACAAGATCGCGAAGGGCTGCTGGCGCGCCGGATGGATGAGGTCGTTGACGGCTGGTATCAAAAGTACACTGTGGAAGGAGGTGCGTTTGCCCGTCAACATTTCTTCGGTGCCGATCCACGGCTGCTTCAGCTGGTGGCGTCCTATTCGGACGAACAGATTCACAAACTGTTGCGTGGCGGCCACGACCCGCGAAAGGTGTATGCTGCGTATAAAGCTGCCGTCGAACATCGTGGTCGCCCCTCCGTGATCCTTGCCAAGACCGTGAAGGGCTACGGACTCGGTGAAGCAGGGGAAGGCCGCAATGTGACACACCAGCAAAAGAAGATGAACGAGCAGGAACTGCGCGAGTTTCGTACGAGGTTTAGCGTGCCGGTGTCGGACGAGCAACTCGCGTCGACGCCGTTTTTCCGGCCACCAGCCGGCAGCCCGGAAGCCGTCTACCTTGCAGAGCGGCTCAAGGCGATGGGCGGTCCAGTCCCGGCACGGCACGTGATGGTCGATTCGTTGCCCGTGCCGGCACTCGACCAGTTCAAGGAATTCCTCGATGGATCCGGCGAGCGAGCGGTCTCGACCACGATGGGCTTCGCCCGCATGTTGGGCCGTCTGCTGGGCCTCAAGGAATTCGGTAAACATCTCGTGCCCATCATTCCCGACGAAGCCCGGACGTTCGGACTTGAGGCGCTCTTTCGGCAATACGGCATCTACTCGCCTGTGGGCCAACACTATGAACCGGTCGACAAGAGTTCGCTGCTCTATTACTTCGAGGCGATGAACGGTCAGATTCTGGAGGAAGGCATCACGGAAGCCGGCGCGATGGCGTCCTTCATTGCCGCCGGGACAGCCTATGCGACGCACGGCGTCCCTGCGATTCCTTTCTATATATTTTACTCGATGTTCGGCTTTCAGCGCGTCGGGGATCTGATCTGGGCCGCGTCAGATATGCGGGCCCGCGGCTTCCTGTTGGGCGCAACGGCTGGGCGCACCACGTTGGAAGGCGAAGGTTTGCAGCATCAGGATGGGCACAGCCATCTGCTGGCCAGCGCGTTCCCCACCATCGCCGCCTACGATCCCGCTTTCATGTTCGAGCTTGCGGTGATTCTCCAAGACGGGCTCGCCCGCATGTATCAGCATCACGAGGAGCGGTTCTATTACCTCACACTCTACAACGAACCCTATCCGATGCCCGCTATGCCGCCTGGGGGAGAAGAAGGGATCCGCGAAGGGCTCTATCGCTTCCGGCCGGCACCGGGGCGCGCCAAACACCGAGCCCATCTCCTCGCGAGCGGCCCGCTGGTCAATGAAGCGCTCCGGGCACAAGAGCTGTTGCTTCAGCGCTTCGGAGTAGCGGCGGACGTGTGGAGCGTGACGAGTTACAAGACGTTGCGCATGAATACGCTCGAAGCGGAACGGTGGAACCAGCTGCATCCGTTGGATCCACCCCGGATGAGCTACCTTCAGAAGACAACTCAGGAGTTTGACGGACCCTGTGTCGCCGTGAGCGACTATGTCCGCTTGGTCAGCGAACAGATCGCACCGTGGATTCCAGGTGGCCTGCTTACATTGGGTACGGACGGATTCGGCCGGAGCGACACCAGGAAGGCGTTGCGGCGTTTCTTCGAGATCGACGCGGAACACATAGTTGTCGCGACACTCTATGCGCTTCATCGCCGTCATGGAACGGTCTCGGCACAAACAGTACAGCAAGCCGCGCAGGACCTGGGTCTCCACACCGAGGATCTGGCGCCTTGGTACCGATGATGAATCGTCGTCCCCCTATAGAGGATCGTGTTGCATGAAAGTAGAACTGCCGTTTCTTGCGGAAGGCATCGAAGGTGGCGACGTCGTCCAAGTCTTGGTGCGCGAAGGTGATCAGGTGACGGAAGGACAGCCGCTGCTCGAGGTGGAGACGGAGAAGGCCACCGTCCCGGTGCCAGTGCCAACGGCCGGGACAGTCACGCGCCTACTCGTGCGTCAGGGCGATCATGTCAAAGTCGGCCAAGCGTTGATCGAGCTGGATGGCGGCAATGTTGCAGGCTCGCCTCCTGCTCCACCAGTGTCGGAAAGATCGGCCGTTGCGTCTGCCACGTCACGACCGACCGCCGAAACGACACAGGCCCAATCTCTCCCGCAACGTGATGAGGAAAGGGCGGCGATCACATCCGATAAGCAACCAGAACCGGCCACGGACAGATCTGAATCGAGTGGTGCACTAATCGCGGCTTCTCCTTCCGTGCGTCGGCTGGCGCGTGAATTGGGCGTCAATCTCACGCAAGTCATCGGTACGGAAGCAGGAGGGCGGATCACGACGGAAGACGTGAAGGCCTATGTACGGGAACGGACGAGACGTGCCGGTTCGCCCAGCGATGGGGAAAGAGGCGAGGGAACCAGTATTACTTTGACCACGATGTACGGCACGGAACGGCGGGAACCGCTCTCGTCGCTACGGCGGAAGATTGCGGCCAATGTGACACAATCCTGGACGACCATCCCGCACGTCCATCAATACCAGGATGCCGATATTACGGACCTCACGGAACTGCGAAAACGGTATGCCCAAGAATTCAAGAAGAAGGGCGCTACGTTGACGCTCACGAGCTTCTTTCTCAAAGCCGTGGTCCATGCACTCAAGCTGTATCCCCAACTGAACGCGACGCTCGACCTCTCCAACGGCGAAGTGATCTACAAGGACTATTACAACATCGGCGTCGCCGTAGACACGCCGGCAGGGCTGATCGTGCCGGTCGTCCATGACGTCGATCGCAAAGATCTTCTTCGCATCTCCGTGGAATTGGCCGACCTTGCTAAACGCACGCGGAAGCGCGAGGTCACATTGGAGGAATTGCGCGGGGCAACGTTCACGGTCAGCAACATGGGTGGGCTCGGCGCCGGGCCGTTTGCTCCCATCATCTATCCGCCGCAAGTCGGCATCCTTGGGGTGGGACGGGCTCAGGTGATGCCGGTGTATCGCGACGGGCAGTTTGTGCCTCGCCGGGTGGTGCGGGTCTGCGTCGGCTACGACCATCGGCTGATCGACGGGGCGGACGGTGCGCGCTTCACCAACGAGATCGTCAAGGCGATGGAAGACGTCCAGGCGACGTCTCTAGGACTCTGACAGAGGAGAGAAGGCCATGAGCGTATCAGACTACGATGTGACGGTGATCGGCGCGGGACCCGGCGGCTATGCCGCAGCCTTTCACGCTGCAGATCTTGGTCTGCGCACCGCCTTGATCGACTACGATCCGCAACTTGGCGGCACCTGCCTCCTGCGCGGGTGCATTCCATCCAAAGCGTTGCTGCACGCTGCTCGTTTACTCACCGAGGCGGAGGAAGCGCAGGATTGGGGCATTCATTTCGCGAAGCCGCGCGTGGATCTCGAATCGTTGCGCCGTCGAACGAGGGCCATCGTCGGGAAACTGACCACTGGGGTGCGGACGTTGGCGCAAAGCCGCAAGGTCGATGTGATTCAAGCCAGGGCGACGTTCAAGACCGCGACGACGCTGGAGCTGTCCAGTCCTCAAGGAAAACGAGAGCTCTCGTACAATCATGCGATCCTTGCCACCGGCTCGCGTCCTGCCGTTCCACCTTCCCTGATGATCGATGATCATCGTGTGATGGATTCAACCGGCGCGCTGGAGTTGCCGGATGTCCCCGCACGCCTCCTGGTCGTGGGCGGCGGGTACATCGGTCTGGAACTGGGAACGGTCTATCACGCGTTAGGCGCCGCGGTCACCGTCGTCGAAGCGCTGCCACACCTGCTCAACGGTGTCGATCCAGATCTCGTGCGCCCGTTGCAGCAGCGTCTCCAGAAGCACTTCAAGGCGCTCAAACTGAATACCACCGTAGAGAAACTGGATCTCCGTGACGAGGGCGTGGCGGCAACGTTGAAAGGTTCCGAGGAAACCAGAACGGAGGTCTTCGATCGTGTCCTCGTCGCGGTAGGACGAAGAGCCAACACACAGCAGCTCGGACTCGAACACACAAGGGTGGCGGTCTCAGCGAAAGGGTTCGTGCAGGTCGACCGGCAGATGCGCACGGCCGAGCCGTCCATCTTCGCCATCGGCGACGTGGTGGGCGAACCTCTCCTGGCCCACAAGGCCACGCATGAAGGCGTGGTCGCGGCTCGGGTCATTGCCGGTCACAACGCGGTCTTTGACCCAGCTGCGATCCCCGCGGTGATCTTCACCGATCCCGAAATTGCTTGGTGCGGCCTGACGGAGGAAGCGGCCAAGGCATCGGGCCGAGCCGTCACGATCGCACGCTTCCCCTGGGCGGCCAGTGGTCGCGCCACGACGTTGGACCGTAACGAGGGCCTCACGAAACTCGTGCTCGATGCGGAGTCCGGCCGGATCCTCGGCATGGGACTCTGTGGCATCGGCGCGGGCGAGCTCATTTCCGAGGGCGTCCTCGCGGTTGAAATGGGAGCGGTGGCGGAAGACGTAGCAGCCTCGATCCATCCGCACCCGACCCTCAGTGAAACAGTCATGGAGGCAGCCGAGTTGTTCCATGGACAGGCCATCCATCTCTACAAATCGAAGCGCTGACGGGCTACGCTTGGTCAGGCTGCTCGATCTGACCTTACCGTCGGCCGCCGAAAATCTTGCGCTGGACGAGGCCCTCTTCAACGATCTGGATGAACATGGTGGTGATCCCGTGCTTCGTTTCTGGGAGAGCGACCGTTATTTCGTCGTATTAGGTCGGTCTTGCCGCCTACATGATGACGTCTATACCGAAGCTTGTCGACGAGACAACATTGCTGTACTCAGGCGGGCGAGCGGTGGAGGAACGGTTCTGCAAGGTCCCGGCTGCCTCTCTTATGCATTGGTGCTGCCGCTGGAATGGCATTCCGACCTTCGGGATATTCGCACGACCAATCGATTCATCCTCGAACGGATCGCCCAGACGCTTCGTCGTTGGGAGCCGGCTCTCGCCTTCAGAGAGATCTGTGATCTCGCCGTCAATGGGTTCAAGATCTCCGGCAACGCGCAACGACGAACCAGACGGACTCTGCTCTTCCATGGCACGATTTTGCATGGGCTGCCAATCACGCTCGTCTCGCGGTATCTGAGGGAACCAAGGAAGCAGCCGGCTTACAGGGCGGGCCGGCCTCATGACCTATTTCTTCGGACGATCGACGCCCCGTTACAGGACATCAAGCAGGCCATCGCGGATGTCTGGAACGTGAGATCAACGGTCGCCGACGTGCCTATGACTCGCCTGCAGAGCGCGATCACGTCTGTCCTCCACAGAAGTGCCGAGGAGCCGGAGGGGGCCGACACGATTCATCCGATTCCCCCAATAGTCAAGGAAGGTGTGCCATGAATGCTGCCGGACTTCTCGTCCGCTGTCTGGAGAATGAAGGTGTGCGCTTCGTCTTTGGCCTGCCGGGAGAGGAAACCCTTGAGATCACCGATGCCTTACTGGATTCCCGCATTCGAGTGATCGAGACCCGCCATGAACAGGGCGCAGCGTTCATGGCGGACGTCTATGGCCGCCTCAGTGGCCAAGCCGGCGTCTGTTTTTCCACGTTGGGACCTGGGGTCACCAACTTGCTCACCGGCGTCGTGGACGCTTATTTGGATCGTGCACCTCTTGTCGCGATTACCGGACAGGCCTCGTTGAATCGGCGTCACAAAGAATCGCATCAGTACATCGACGCGCTCGCGATGTTTAAGCCGGCTACCAAATGGAACGTCTCGATCCCCAAGGCCGAAGTCATTCCTGAAGCCGTGCGCAAAGCTTTCAAGATCGCCCAGACTGAAAAACCGGGCGCCACGCATCTGGAATTGCCTGAAGACGTGGCGGAACAGGTGCTGAACGACACGGGAACCGTTGAGCCGCTGTTCGTGCAGGCGCCGGTCATGCCCGAACCAGCGCCAACTCAGGTGGGCCGAGCGGTTCATGCCATCGCCAAGGCGAAGCGTCCCGTCATCCTGGCAGGTAACGGCGTGATCCGCGGCCGGGCGTCAGAGGCGGTGAGGATATTTGCGCGGGCATTACAGATCCCCGTACTCCATACCTTCATGGCCAAGGGTGTGATGCCCGACAGCGATGACTTGTCGCTCTATACGCTCGGCCTCTCCGCCCGAGATTATGCTGCAGTCGTGATGGAGGAGGCCGATATGGTCCTCGCGGTGGGGTACGACTTCGTCGAATATGCGCCTTGCTTCTGGAACCAGAATCGAGACAAGCGCATCGTGCACATCGACGGTTCGCCTGCCGAAGTGGACGAGCACTACATCGTCGAAGTGGGCGTGCTCGGCGATCTTCGACTGTCGCTGGACCTCATCCGCCAGCAAGTGCCTTCTATCGACCCCTCGTGGAGCCGGCATGCGAGGCAGACCGTGATCGACGGATTCGAGGCCGAACTCGGTTCCGACTCCTGGCCGCTGCGCCCTCAGCACATCATGCGCGATCTCCGCGCAGTTTTGCGTCCCGACGACGTAGTCATCTGTGACGTCGGCGCCCATAAGTTGTGGATGTCGAGGATGTTCCCCTCTGAGACGCCGAATTCCTGCATTGTGTCCAACGGCTTTGCCGCCATGGGCATTGCCCTGCCCGGGGCGATCGCGGCGAAGCTCTTGTATCCAGATAAGCACATCGTCGCCGTAACCGGCGACGGAGGGTTTCTGATGAACTCCCAGGAGCTGGAAACGGCAGTTCGCCTGAAACTCCCGCTGGTCGTCTTCGTCTGGCGGGACAACGGCTATGGCGTGATCCGCTGGAAGCAACGATTGCGCTTCAAGCGGACGTCGGCCGTAGACTTTAGCAATCCGGATCTTGTGCGCTATGCCGAAAGCTTCGGGGCGGTGGGCTATCGCGTCCGAGAGCCTTCGGATCTGCGCCCCATCCTGGAACAGGCGTTACAGCACGACAGGCCGGTCGTGATCGATTGTCCCGTCGACGACGATGAAAACCTTCGACTCACGGAACGGTTGCAGTCTCTCAAACCTCCCTCAGGTTGGCCGTGACCGTCGGTGGCAAGCTGATCCAGAATAGGCAACTGTTCGGCCCTCGACCGTTTCGGGAACCGAACAGCAGAGGCATTCGCGTGGGAAACTGTCGTGGATGTGGTAGGGGGAAGGGTGTTTCGTCCGGTGGGTGTAAGGCCGGATGTCTAGAATGTTTATTATAGCGGTAAACCGGCTTCCGGATTATGCCGCGCCGATCTGCGTTCCTGTTCAGCGGTCAGGCGATAGCCGAAGCGATCACAGATCATGCTCCCGTTTACTATGGACCGCCCGCAGGAATCTGAACGCTGATGGCGCCGGCGAGGTCGCCCTCCCGGGCGCCTTCCCGGGGATAGCCTGAAATATCCAAAATTCCTTTGGGATGACCATGGCAGGCCAAGCAATCGTGCGAATAATAGATCGGGATCAACATCCGCAGTGTCTGCCCCTCTTCAATCCATTCCATGATCGAGGTAGAGGAGGCCGGTTGTGTAGCCAACCGTTTCAGGATGTGCTCTTCATAGGCATCCGGCGCGTTCTTTGCGTTCCTGGGATTGAGTGTGGTCTGCTTCAACGTGACGTGAGAGCGGTTTGAAAACTTTCGCGCCGCCTGGCTGCCGAATGTGGCCGGGATAAAATTCTTGTATCCAATCCCTCGTTGATTGATCACGAACTGGGCGTCTGCCACGACCTCTTTGCTCGCATGGAGCAGTCTGGTCAGCAGCCCTTGCGTGATGGTCGGCAGAGAGGAAGTGCCTCTGAGATCGATGTCGGTCTGACGGAAAAACTCTTCGAGGACTTGCTGTTCGAAGACCTCCGGCGTGAAGCCCTTGTCGCCTTTCCCTGGATCGTTGATCACTGATTGATTGCGCTCGACAATCACACGTCCGGCATTGAGGAAAGTCGCTAGAAGTTCCGCCGCCCGTTCAGTTTCCTTCTGAGAGATCTGTGCCCAACTACTCTGGGCGCTGAAGAGTGCCAGCATGAAGATGAGCACGAGGACTATCTTTGAGGGAATGACCATCAACGCCTCCGCGTTCTCAAGATCATCAATGTTCTTCAGCCAGCCGGCATTGGCCCTGATTATACTGGTCAGGTACTTGTGTGACTTCAAGCGGCAACCCTTCCGTCGTCGCCTGTCGAGTGGGTGCATACTCTGCCTCGATCCAGCGGGTTCGCATCTGTTGCAACCGTCCGGATTCTTCCAGACGAAAGAGCAGGTTGTTCAAGAACCATTGTAAGCGTCGATGCTCATCGCTGGTCACAATGGAAAGATTCTCATGAGTCAGAATCAAGGAGGTCCCATCGATGTGTGTCAGGAGTCGCCAATCCTGCCAGACCCGTTTTGTGACATACTCGAGGATGGAATGGTTGGTCAGGATGACGTCGATATCGGGATCCTTTGTTTCGATCGAGGCGGGAAGCGAATCGCAGATGACCATGCGGATCTGCTTGAGGTTGGCTTCAGCATACAGGTGAGAGGATCTTCCTTTCTGCACCGCCACGGTTAAGCCGGCAAAGCCTTCCTGGACGGCTGAGAGCGTATCCTGATTTCCGATCTGTTTTTGGAATCGAACGCGCACTCGATTTGCCACCTCGGGTTTTTGGATGATGGCGGCGATCCCGTCGTCGCGTAGGTACGGAGCCGAAAACCACAAGCCGGTCGGCCTTGTGCCGGGAACCGTCCCGCTGACGGAGGAGACAAACAGATCAAGTTGCCCTTCGTTCATTTTGATGAACAGATCTGGAAATCGAGTCACGTGCAGGGTCGGAACGATGGGGGTTGGCCCGCCACAATGAGAAGAGAGTTCGTTAGCGACCTCTCGGATGAGTTCGATATCCAGGCCTGTGACCCGAATACCTTCGTCGGTGTACACTGCGGGAAAGACAAACGGGCGAAACGGTTCAACCGAAATGCCGACGCGTAATCGCCCACGTGCACAGATGGCTGACAATTCATCATGCGTCAAGGGATGGATCATCGTCACTGCGTCATAGATCAGCCCGCAACCCTCGAGGAGAACAACGATCAATAGCAATAGACAGCTGTGTTGCCAACTGAGGGGTTTCCTCAAACTTATATTTCGTCCTATTCCTGTGACAACACGCACGAAACTCATATCATCACAGCCGAATCCCGATTGTGAACAGCCATTGTTGAGACAGGTCGGATACGCTTTTAAAATCGATCTCGAACCGAGTGTATTGGAGCCCCGTGTCGACTGAAAACCCACGAGCAACCGGGAATCGTACACCGACTTGTCCACCATAGAGATAACCGGGTGAATCGGCGTCCCGCCCGGGAAGGGTTCCGCCGATCAGCGTTCCGATATAAGGCACCGCCCGATCTTCGAGCGGCCCGAAGAGCACATGCCGTATGAGTCGGTTGAGCGGTCTCGTTTTAGGGAAATCCAAGACGTCGATGAAATTGTTCCAGCGGGGGTTCAAGAACAGGGAATGTTGATCGGTGACAAAATTGGGTGTGTGGTGACTATAGTACTGATAGACCGTCCTCATTTCCAATTGCCCATATCGCAGGGCGGTGATCCCCGCTTGTGCGACGATGACTCTGGCCTCCGGCGCAAAGGTTCGTTGGTTGAAGGAGATATCAAAGTTAAACGGCCGGAGCGGCAGAATGTCGAGCACCGCCTCCTGGCCCGCTGCTCCTCGTGGCACCGCTAGGGCGAGCATTAAGAGACCCATGAAGAATCGGGAGACCTGCACCCTCAGTTACCCACGTCTCTACGGGAGAGTCACTCACACCGTGAAACAAACGATTGTGTTGTGCACAACCAATGATGGCCACGTGTCTACCACATGAGAAGTGCAGGGGAATAATACCTCGTGCCGTGTAGCAACGAAGTCTTTGGCACTGAAATAGTAAGGGCAACCAAGAGCAGGGAGACGACGGCGCATGCCATGCCATACCATCCAGACATGCCGAAGCACGAGTATCCTAAGTATTTCCTAACTCAGAACTCGTCCCACGTACGGGTCAGGAATAATTGCCAGACACTCAAGGCATCTCACCATCCCCGTTCGTACTCCTTTCTCAGTCAGTACGTCGTCAATCATGCGTCCATGCGCGCAAGCTACTCTGGTTTTGGTAAATTGAATGCCGGTCATTGGGGGAATAGCTTCACTCTGTAGCATGTGTGCCTCCCTGTTGGATGTTTGCGAACGGGCTAAATTATAGGCAAGGGTAAAGAGATAGAGCTGTGAGAAACACTCGTAAAACTACCTGCTTGCTTCTGAAAAACTACGAGGGAATCATCACATGGTTCAAGGGGCTGGAGTAGCTAAGAGGGGGTACGTTTAGCGAATGGTCTATCCGCGCAAGCGTCGACTGCCTGTCCGGACTCTGCAGAACCTCCTGAAGCATTTCAAGGAGTCGGCAATTCTTCTCAATCCGTGCTCCCCAGACAGAAGACTTAGCTGACTGCTTCAACGAATGAGGAGGTCCGATCATGGCAGCGAGGAACCCGACGAGGCACGCTCTGTCATCACATCCTGTGACGATGTCACCACTGCTGGCTCGTCGAATGGTTCTTTGCCTGATTCTATGAAAAGCAGTGGTTACTTGTCGGTTGGAAATATGACGCCTTAAACTTCCTCAGTTCTGAAAAACGCGCATCCATTACTACGCTGCTTAGATAATTCTGAGACAAATTCTAGCCTTCATGTCTCCCCATTATCCTTGAGGTAATTTCTCAATGATGAGTTACTATCACGGCTGGGGTGGATCACCATCGCCGTGGCCATGTCAAACAGTGATGAGGCTTGGCTTGGGATCAAGCCAAGCCTCTAATCTCTAGCTACCGACGCTGAGCATGCATGTCAGTGCTCAATCTATGGTGGCGCAGCTCGGAGAATCCCCATATCAGCGCACCTAATACCATGACTACACCAACGCCAATATCATTGTTTTTGGCGACTACTGTGCTGGCATAGCCAAGCAGGAAGGGTGCGGCAATGAGCCAGCTCCCCACCATTGCCAAGATCCATGGTAGATATTTCATGTCTGCTCACCTCCTTTTCTACAAGTTCCTTTCCACTTGGATTACCGAAGAGCGTACTAAGCCTTCCCTCTCATAGGGTACAGTGGTCACACTATTCGCAGCGCGACCATGAAAGGCGCCACGATAAACCACGTCGCGATAAACGCCAGAATCCAGGACACATATTTCATGGTCAGCCACCTCCTGTCGCACACACTGCAATAGCAGTCTCCAATGATTCTTTGTTCGTGTTCGCGTCACTATTTTGAAACCATTTTACCCACGTGCGTGACTATCTTCCGGATGAGCTAGATGAAGCACTGCCGCCTGCTTGTTCTGTGACGAATGGTCAGGCAATGGGATAGGGATGCTGAGTTCTTGCTGGCGACGATTTTGATCCTCCTTGGAGGTCTGTTGAGGGTTGCGATCCGTTATCGCTAAGATCAGTTCACGTTGGTCACCATTCATTTTTCGAGTCTCCGTTAGACTGGCCATCGTTGTCTGATTTTTCCAGACAGTTGTCTTCTGCGAGAAGGCTTCGGGTTTCGTGTAATGTTCTTGTAGATTCTGGCTAACGGGCTTCCCATACGACTCTCGTAATTGTTCGAGCAGTCCTGGATATCCACCAGGCACTTCACCATGGTAGTAATGGATGACTATTTCTCGGAGCCGGTCATCGTAGAAACGATATTCGATGCGTTGAAGAGGCCGATCCTTTGACGAAATCACCACCGTACGCTCAGCCTGATCACGCCCTCCAAGTGAAGCTCGTTTGGCCTCAGGCACGACAGCTGCGAATTCAGACAGAGTCATCCCCAACTGAGCGCTCTGAAATGCGCGTGGCAGCGTGGCGTCCGTTGGCACACCTTCTGCAGCTATTCCCGGCGCTACTAGGAATCCTACTACTAGGCAGAGCATCACAATCACGAGCAGTGTTCTGGATTGGACTTTCATCGTACGCTCCTCCTTCCTCTCTATTCAGCTTGCCGCAGGGGCATCCGGTGCGGATGCCCCTGTGCTTTATCGTGACCACCACCTGCATGGCCACAAGGAATAGTCAAACCACTCACGGGCTTTTGCTTTCCATTCTTTCCATTGAAACTTCAGTATTTGAAATTTCATCATGGCATCCTCCCTGTTTCATTCCTCCCCACCACACTCCAAATCTCACTACGCTGCGGCCTGAAAAGGTGGGTAGTGAGTGCCGTCGGATTGCCCTCTAGTCTCCTCATCGGACGTGGACACGGTGGTGGATTCCGAGGTCACCATCGAAATCCCGATCAGCACCACCGCCATAGCCCCACCGAACGCCAAGCTCGCATCAATTATTGAGCTCATATCCATCATCGTGTTCACCTCCTTTCCATTAGTGAGAGTAAGGCCCACTTTCATATGCCCAAGACCTCTCCAATCCCAGCTTCATCCCTTCAGTGCTAGACCAACACAGTTGGCAGCAGTTGCCTGATCAATGTGAAAATGGGCTCAACTGTGCCCGGATCAAAGTGGCCTCGCGCGACAGCCCGCTGCAGCAAGGAGAGCGCCTGGTGCGCTGAATCTTTCATGGCCGCGTCATTCACTTTCTCAGCCGCTCGGCAGGCTTGCTCCAGCCAAAACATGATGTCATAAATTTCACGTTGAATGGAGTCCTGCTTGATTTTCCATTGCGGACTATTTTCGGCAGCTTGTTTCAATACTTTCTCGGCGTGACCGATCACGTCGTAGCCCAAGGCATACGGTTCACTGACGGCCTGAGCCGTTGTCGCTTGCAGCCACATCAGGACTGATCCAGCCAGCACGAGACTCCTGATCAAATGACCGATCCGCATAGTCTTCACCTCAGGGACGAGGATTCACCGGCGGTCCTCGATTCGGAGCGCCGGCGAGCCGATGCACCAGCGCTTACTGGCACTCGATCATAATGCGACGAGGTTTTGCTTCCTCGCGTTTCGGAAAGGTGATCGTCAGAACCCCATGCCTATACGAGGCCGTAGACTTGTCATGGTCCACAGACGCAGGAAGCGTGAACGAACACGAGAAGACGCCTTCTGGAATAGTTCGCATATACCACTTGGCTTGCTCTGCCATTTCACTCCTGCGTTCTCCTTTCACGCGAAGCACATTGTGCTCAACCTGTACGTCGATCTGGCTCGGTTCGAGCCCCGGCAATGCCATTTGAACGGCAAACCCATCTTGGTCCTCGAATATGTTGCAGGGTGGTTCCCAACTCGTTGACCACTCGCTCACGGCTTGAATGGCGTCATCTAGAAGATGATCGACCTGTGACCCCACCGATCCGTTATGAAACAATACCGGCACTTGGCTTTCCCAAGTCATGGCAATACCCTCCTGGTGAGTGTAGGAAACGGTTTATGGGTAATTGAACCGGAACAGGAGGACTGCGTGAAGGGCCGGGTCGTACACCGCTATGACAGCTGGCTAGACAGTGGGCCCTTCACCAACGTCCATCCAGTCCAGCCTGTCAATTGTGCGTATATGAGTAAATCCAAAATTTGATGAGTCAAGAGGGGATGCACAAGAGGACACAAGTCTCGGACATTTCGAGAGAATCGTGGGCAATTCCCACGCCATGTTCCCGCGCGAGCCGTCTAGAGCCGCACACCTCTGGATGCCCAGTTCTTTCTGTCTCAGTCTCTTCTCAGCCGATTCCTCGACCGGAATCTTCCTGCTTCGCGCCTCTGACGCCTCCCAGCTCTCCTCAGACTTGATTTTCTTTTCCCTGTTGTTACCTGCCATTGCGTCACGGCGAAGGCGACCCTACGACTGGAGCGCAGACTTAAGTCGTCGGATCTGAACTTGGATAAGGGAATGAGGTCATGTCCGTGGATCTGATCAGGCACACCAGCAAGGAGGTGAGAGGTATGGCTGAGACCATCGCAATACTCGCTATAGGAGGAATTGTAGTGACAGTGTCTGTCGCTGGGGCATACCTGGTAACTTATCTATTCGGGAATGATGGAACGCACTAATTGGGGGTGCTCTCAAGATTCGCACGATACCGTACGATCATGGGAAGACCTGCTTGAAAAATCGGGAACTTGGATGGCACACACCTCGGTGTCATGGCAGATACGATCCTGACCCTCGTGGCTGATGACATTCGATCTGGTACGACCTTACACCGTACGCAAATTCGTTTCTTGATGCGCCCCAAACTAATTCCTGAGCGGTTCGTCGCGAACATGTCCACATGTGTGCTTGTCCCTCAACGGCCCCGCGCTGTCTTCGGTTCGTGAGATGCTCGATTGAGCGCTCCGGCTATGTCAGTAGTAGGCAGAAGATTCCCTCCTTCAAGCAAGCGCGCATAGACTTTGAGGTAGTCCTGCACCATTCGTTGGACGGTAAATCGCTGTTCAAAACTTTTTCGACAGTCGGATCGATCGATTTGGCTGACCGACTCAACGCATTGCGTCATCTCCGTCAAATTGTCACAGATAATTCCTGTGGTCCCATGGCTGATGACTTCGGGAATGGATCCCCGGCGATAGGCGAGCACCGGCGTCCCACAGGCCAAAGCCTCGATCAAGACGATACCGAAGGGTTCCGGCCAATCATACGGACAGATCAACGCATAGGCCCCTCCAAGGAAGTCATTCTTTTCTTTATCGGTAATTTCACCCACATATTCGACAAGCGGATGATCCAACAAGGGCTCGACGACAGCCGTAAAATACTCTCGGTCTGCTGTATCGACTTTTGCGGCAATCCGGATCGGCATGCCGGTCTTCTTCGCTATGGTGATGGCCTGTTCGGGACCCTTTTCAGGAGAGATGCGCCCGAGAAACGCCAAATACTTTCCCGGTCCCGGGTGAAAAGTATAGAGGTCGCGGGGAAGCCCATGATGCACGGTATCTTGCCAATTGATCCACGCAAGCGGTCGCCGTTGCGCATTCGAGATCGACACGACCGGCATTTCTGGAAATTCCTGATAGACCTCGGACAGCTCCGGCAGGTCGAGTCGACCATGCAAGGTTGTCACCACGGGAGTGCCGCAGCGCCGGGCGAAGGGAAAACCCATAAAATCAATGTGCGAATGAAGAATATCGAACCGCTCTGCCTTGGTCCCAAAAACGCGTTCGAGTTGTAACATAATCCGCGCCTCACGGCACCAGTAGTCGGAGAGATGTCGGAGAGGCTTGGGGCAAATAGGTTCTAGTTTTGCATTTGTCACAGAATCTGCGGTGGCGAATAGCGTCACTTCGTGACCCAGACGGACCAGTTCCTCCGTAAGATAAGAAACGATCCGTTCTGTTCCTCCATAACATCGAGGAGGAACGCTTTCCCATAAAGGGGCAACTTGTGCAATTTTCATGATGCTTCTTTTGTTGAAGATGGGATGCTCTCAAGATTTGGGCGATGCCGTACGATCATGGGATGACCCGCTTGAAAAATCAGGAACTTGGATGGTGCACACCACGCTGTCATGGAGGATACGATCCTGACCCTCGTGGGCTGATGACATTCAATCTGTTACGACCGTACACCGTACGGAAAATCTGTTTCTTGAGGTGTCCCCTAATTGTCCATCATGCCGCCGGAGCTGATACTCGGCAGCTCCGGCGAGACGTTTTTTGATACTTCTCGTCGATAGCGACGACGGAGGCTGATCCGCTTAGAATCCGGCCGTCATCAGCGCGAACACAACCACTCCGACGAGAAATGTTCCCAGCAGGATTAACAGCCTGTTGTCTGAGATCTTGTCCATCTTCCTCACCTCCTTACCCACTCCTTGGGGTGTACCGAGTTGATTAGGATTCAGTTAAGGCGGAACAGAAGGACTGCGTGAAGGGCCGGGTCGTACACCGCTAAGACAGCTGGCTAGACAGTGGGCCCTTCACCAACGTCCATCCAGTCCAGTCTGTCAATTGTGCGTATATGAGTAATCCTAAAATGCAATCGGTCAAGGGGGATTCGGCAGATCGTGCAAGCTCTCATCTCTCTCAGAATTCTTGAGAATCTCCATCGACTCTCACACTGACACGTGCCGTATGCATCACCGAGTGTTGCTGTTGCCGCGCTGAAGGAACTGCCTGGGTCTTGACTTTTCTCCAGAAAGAATTATCGCCATCCTAGTTACGCGGAGTCGTCATGCTTGCATCGATGATGAGACCGCATGACGACCTTCCACAATCAGTTACAAACCATTACCGATCGCTAGAACGAGGGATGCAGAAGGGCACAGTCGCGCTTGGCGCACTGTGGCTGCGGATCAGCGGCATGGTGGTGTGAATCAACAAGAAGAGGCAAAATAGGTGGAATCGGCCGTAGGACCATTGTTGAGAAGTTCACGCACGCTTCTGGTTGGTGTGCTCGATGCGGTGGTCGCTCGCTACGTCACTCAGGATGTGAAACCACCGACTGAGCATTATCACTTCCAGCATCCAGCCGTATTGCAGAATGTTCCACCGTCGACCGTCATATGGAACCGTCCTCTCCGCTGGTGGTCACTCGATCGGCGCAAGCGGGTAGCAGCCGCCATGCGCCTTCGCGATCGTATGGTGGAAGATATTCTGCGCGTGGGTGGCAGGAAAGCTGAGTGTGAGCCGGACCCTCGCGATGCGTGAATCATTCGCCGCGTTGCCGCGTACTGAAATTATAGGGCTGGCAGTATTCAGCCTGATCATCGTGGCCTTCACGGTAAGTGGCTTGGTGTCATGGTGGAAGGAGCGGAGACGCACAAAGAAGTAACATGTACGGAGACCCCAAAAAGGAGGGCGACTATGTGCAGCCTATGGTCGTGGGTGAAGTGCAGAATCGCAGCGGTATCAGCAGTGCTCGCGCTTGTCCCAGTTGGGTTCATTTCCAGTGCCGACCTTAGTTACGCCGGAGAGAGTGCCCTACCGCCCGGTGTCGTCGCTGCGGACCTCGAATACAATGGTCGCATCACTGTCGGAGGGGAGGCGGTTACGGTAAAGATTGCCACTCCCAACAAGAACGGTGTGATGACCTTTGCGGGCACGGCTGGCCAACGAATCAATCTTGGTTTTAGCAGTGTCACGCTCACACAGTTCCAGGTGTCGGTCTATGGGCCGGACGGCGGGATGATTGCCAGACAGCCCTCCGCCGTGAGGAACTATTATGCGACGATGGGCGAACGGCCACTCTCCTCGCAGACAAAAGTACATACATCCATGACCGCGTATCAGTTTACGGCCGATTCAGGGGCGACGATCTCTTCCAGCGAGATGAACGGCAGTAGCGTGGACCTCGTGGAATTGCCGGCGACCGGAACCTACACGATTTTCTTCGACCCGCTCAGTACCTATACAGGGAGTTTCACGATCACGGTGTCAAGTGAGCTGGAGGGGACTATCGTCCCTCAGGGCTCGGCGGTGCCGGTTACCATCGGCCGTGCCGGGCAAAACGCTCGCTATACGTTCTCTGGTACCGCCGGCCAAGCGGTCAGCGTACAATTGAGTGATGTGACCATCCGGAGCGGGTACGTGTCCATCCTGAAACCAGATGGAAGTCTCTTAGGCCAGCCGACTTCATTCGCGTATGCAGGCGCCGTGGTCGATGCGCAAGTTCTTCCGACTTCCGGAACCTATGCGGTCCTGATCGATCCGGAGCTGAGTTACACCGGTCATGTGAAGCTTGCCCTCTATAACGCGCCGGACCTCACCGGCACGATCATGCCCGATGAGGTGACGATGACCACGACGTTGACCGTGCCGGGCCAACGAGCCCTCTATACGTTCAATGGAACGGCTGGTCAGTGGGTGAACCTCGGCCTCACAGGAGTTTCGATTGCGTCGAGCACCGTGTCGTTGCTGAAACCGGATGGCAGCAAGATGGCGTCGACGACCATCGGCCCCAGCGGGGGGAGCCTCGATCCAGCGACGGCCTTGCCTGAAACGGGCACCTACACCATCGTGGTGGATCCGGTAGGGAACCACACGGGCAGCATGACGCTCGCTCTGTCTTCTCCAGTTACCGATACGATTGCGCTCGATGGACCGCCGGTGATGGCCAGTCTCAACAAGCCAGGCAAGACTGCACGGTATACCTTCAATGGTCGAGCCGGACAATGGGTGACCCTCGGACTCACATCCGTGGGGGTGACGTCGAGCAGCATTTCACTCCTGAGTGATGAGGGAACCGCTCTCGCCTCAACAGCGGTTGGTACGGCGGGTGGGGCGCTCGAAGTTCCTAATCCCTTACCTGCCACCGGTACTTACACCATCCTTGTCCGTCCAGGGGCGACCTACACCGGCAACATGACGCTGACCCTCTCAACGGAGGTGTCGGACTCGCTGAAGTTGAATGCGGCACCCAGGCCGATCATGATCAGCCGAGCGGGCCAGAATGGCCGCTATACGTTTGCCGGTACTGCGAACCAGCAGGTTACGATCAAGGTCACCAATAATAAGATTGGCAACGTGACGGTGAATCTCTATACGCCGAGCGGGGTTCTGCAAGCCGGGGCCACGAGCTCCGCGTCCAGCTTTTCCCTCAATACTGTGACGCTGGCGACGACGGATACCTATACGATCACGATCAACCCCGCGATGACGGATACGGGGAGTATTCAGCTCCAAGTCACGAGCCCATAGAAGTAGAGCTTCGGCGGAAACGAGTCTTCGCCTCTGCCGAGACTGTTGCGGATCGGAGGAGGGAGGGAGCTTCGCTGTGATGTGATAAAGGATCCACTGAGTCCCTTGACTGAGACTTGACTTTCCTTCTGAGGAAATTGTGGCCATCTTGAGAGAAGGAGACATCATGCACGCTGGTTTCAAACACAGTTGGTCGTTGCTGAGCGAAGAGAGGGTTTTGACCGATGCGTTCTAAAGCTAATTGAAATCGGTGAACCTGCTATCAATGTCTGAGAAAGGAGGAATGTGCGATGGAGCTGATGACGAAGCTCAAAGAGATGATTCCGTGGAAACGCAAACCAGCCGAAACGCACGAGGTCATATCGGTGCGCGATGACATGAATCAGCTATTTGATCATTTTCTGATGTCAGCTTTTGAAACGGGATGGTCCCGTTTTGCCGGGTTTGGCTCTGGGATCGAGATGTACGAGACGGAAGAGCACGTGATCGTCCGTGCCGACGTCCCCGGAGTGGACCCGAAAC
This sequence comes from Nitrospira sp. UBA2083, assembly GCA_002331625.1. Taxonomy (GTDB): domain Bacteria; phylum Nitrospirota; class Nitrospiria; order Nitrospirales; family Nitrospiraceae; genus Nitrospira_D. The sequence goes on from DCZN01000106.1 coordinate 30,636, forward strand.
AACTCAACGTCATGATCCGAAACGGCATCCTCTGTCTGAGCTATGAAGATCAGCGCGAGTGGCATGACGGGAACGGCGGAGGAAGCAGCCGTCGCTATACGGCATTCCGTCGCAGCGTGGCCTTGCCTGAGGGCTTAGATGTTTCTACAGCGGAGGCTGCATGTAAGAACGGAGTGCTGGCTGTTCGGATATCCTGGACGCCTGAAGCCAGAGACCGATCCCGTACGATCGTGGTCTCCGTGGACTAACGAGAGCGATCATCCGGCGGGTCTTGCGGGGCGGCAGTTTACCAGCCGCCCCTTTTTCTTGGCGTAATCTAGGTAGCTCCAATCAATTTGCTGACCTCAACGTGAGACAACAGCCTACCCTCTGGTATCAGATGCCGTTCTGACAGGGACACCTCACGACTATCGAGAGTACTGCGAGGATACCAGTCCCTTCACCCACTGTCTTGGTCTTGGACTAGATTTCTGTCGATGGGTGGAGATGAACTGCCGCTTCTACAGTCAGTTTCAATTCCCAGCGTCTTCTCTTGGTGACTTGACTTTTCGTAAGGCAGAATTATGTACACCTACCAGTTGGCGGAATCGTCATGCTCCCATTGGATGATGGCACCGCACGGCGATCTCACCGCCAGTAAGACTTAGCTCAAACCACCAACCGAAAGGAGGGATCTATGAGAGCGACGGCCATGCTCTGCGTACTGTCCCTGCTGATTGGCGGGGTGACGCTGATGCCATCATCATTGGAAGCAGCCGGTTGGCTCTCCGGCGCTGACTCCTACGCGGCATCGTGGGTCAAGGACATTGAACAGGAGCTGCTGAAGCAGGAATATCGTGACGTCTACGCCAACGATCCTCGGACTCCTCAGATCGTCGCACTTCGCCTCTTGAATGAAGCTGCGAAGGCTCAGGAGGGGGAAGATAGCACGCTGGCACAGCAGCTCGTGCGTGATACGCTCGAGGTGTTTGAAGAGGGAGTGCGGAAGCACTATTACTCGTTGTCCGAGATCGAACCGATCACGACGTTTATCCGTGAACACGTCCCAATTAAGAGCAGTTAAATCCAGGGTCGCGATGGGACGGCTCTCGCGGCCCCTACCCAAGAGGTGAACCATGAACCGTGGAAGTATCTCTTCATATCAATCGAGGATGGAGTCGTGTCGAGATGACGTGATGAAATGCGAACGCTGTAATGGTTTCGTCATGGCTGTGTCGTTTATAGGCGGCGATGACGAACGTGGCGCATGGGGATATGACGGATGGAAGTGTTTGAATTGTGGCCATGTAACCGATCCGCTGCTCATGAAGAACAGAGAGATTCACTCGCGGAGCGCTACAGTGCATCAACCGATGCCTAGGCGGAATGCACAGGCTGGTCTACGGACATCGACCGCAGCATAAGAGTGCAGATTGACGTCATGATGAGGAGGATTCTTTCCCCAAGTAGATCCAGGGTTGAAGTGTATGAAGCGGCTTTCTAGATTAATCCATCGACTCTCGAGCGTGCTGTTCGTCCCAACCATGATGTTGATCCTGGTTGGGGTCGTGAAGCATTCCCAGCCAGCGGACCATGACGTGCATGAACCGCTTGCCGTGGCCGCCCAGGAGACTGCTCTGCACCTAGGAGTCCCGGTCGTCTCCGGACAACCCTTCATCGCCGTTGCGAAACAAGCGAAGGCCGCGGTTGTCAACATCTCGTCGGTCAAAAAGGGGAGCCGCAGTGCCGAACGTTTCTCGCCCCCGTTCTTTGACGATCCCTTCTTCCGTCGTTTCTTCGGCGAAGAATTCGAACAACGCGGTCCTCCGCCCCGCGAGCACCAGGAACAGGGGCTGGGCTCCGGCGTGATTGTGACCTCGAACGGCTATATCGTCACCAATAACCATGTGGTCGAAGACACGGATGAACTGATTGTCTCATTACCTGACAAGCGCACCTATAAGGCCAAGGTGATCGGGACAGACCCCAAAACGGACGTGGCTGTGGTCAAGATCGAGGCCTCCAATCTCCCTGTCCTGCCCTGGGGTGATGCGAGCCAGTTACAGGTCGGTGAAATGGTCTTGGCGGTTGGCAATCCGTTCGGGTTGGACCAGACAGTGACGATGGGCATCATCAGCGCGGTCGGCCGGGCCAATATGGGCATCGTGGATTACGAGGATTTCATCCAAACGGACGCGGCGATCAATCCCGGCAATTCCGGCGGCGCCCTCGTCAACCTGAACGGCGAATTGATCGGGATCAACACGGCGATCTTCACGCGGAGCGGCGGATACATGGGAATCGGGTTCGCCATTCCCAGCAACATGGCCAAAAGCGTGATGGATAGCCTGATCAAGCATGGCAAGGTCGTCAGAGGATGGATAGGCGTCTCAATCCAGGAGGTCACGCAGGACCTGGCCAAGGAATTCGGCGCAGCCGATACGAAGGGCGCGCTTCTGGCGGATATCATGGACGACAGTCCGGCGGCAAAGGCGAAACTGGAGAGGGGAGATATTATTACGACCTATCAAGACAAAATGATCAATGACCCCAGCCATCTGCGGTCCCTGGTGGCCGAGACGGTGCCGGGAACCACCGTGAAGCTCTCGGTGTGGAGAGACAAAGCAGCGAAGGAGATCACGGTGACCATCGGCGAGCAGCCGAAAGAGCTGGTCTCGACCAAGCATTCGGAAAGCCTCAAAGGCAACCATGCCTTGGTGGGGATCACCGTCGAGGAAATAAAACTGGACCGGTCACGCCGATCACAATTCCAAACCGGCGTCGTGGTCACGGAGGTCGCGCCTGACAGTCCGGCCGAGCGAGCAGGACTTCGACGGGGCGATCTGATTCGAGAGATCAACCGTAAACCGGTCAAACATGTTCGCGATTTCGAACGGCTCACCAAAGAGCTGTCTCCAAGGAAGCCCGTCCTGCTGTTGCTCGTAAGAGGCAATGCCGCGATCTATCTTTCGATCAGCCCAGAACCTTAATCAGCGAAGCCGGATGCACCGCCACGAATAGACACCAGCCGATAGAAGATCCACAAGACGTGGCAGGGAGAATCGATTAGCTGGAGCCTTCCGCTACCGCGCTGAAAGCCAGTGTTGTGGCAAGACTCCCCAACGGTCGGACCACGACCTTGCTTCGTCCTAGGGTGAGCCGTTGAATCACGCTCGTCATGATTTTAAACACCCTCCGACGCGTCTCTGTTTCTTCCATAGCTTACCAACGCACCAAACGAACCAGTGATGTTGGGGAGGTTACATCTTCATACCTCCCATATCCATCCCTGACATATCATGCATACCCTCTGACGTATCGTGCACAAATTCTCCAGGCGGAGGCTTGATCTCCTTCTCCCGGTTCAGTTGGTCGATCTGCTGCATCAACAGGTCGGTATCAGTCCAACCGGCATTATCCCACTGGGGAATCCATCGCGCACGCAAATACCCGTAACGGTCGATCAAGAACTCCATGTGTGGAGGGACCGACCCTTCCCCTATCAGATCAGGATGGCTGATCGTCCGACGGAACAAGGAGAGCGCACGGGCAATCGCGTCCGCTCCCTGAAGCACCACGGGAAAAGGCGAGTCCCTCGTGACTCTGGCTCGCTTCTGCAGGTCAAGGTTATTCATCGGCACCAGCAGTACTTTCGCCTCACGGCTCGTGAGATCTCCCGAAATCCCTTTCAGTTGAGCGAGTCGTTCACGTGATTCCGGCCAAGAAAACACGACCACCAACACGACATTCTGTCGACGAAAGTCCTTCAACCGCCCGCTCGTCCCGTCATGGGCGTCATAGGAGAAGTCCGGAGGGGCAAGAAAAGGTTGATCGGGGAGGACTCGAGGGTTGATGATGCGTGCTTGATAGCCCCGCGAGATGGCATGAATAAGGTTCACAAGATCCCACCGTTCCTCCTCTGAAAATTTCTCTCCCCATGCCGGCATGCCCGCCTCGGGTATCCCGTTGGTCAGCCAATGGAAAAAATCACCCGGGGTATGCATGGTTGCGTGCGGCTCCATCAACAGATTGACCGGTTGCTTCGGCAATGCTTTAGCCAGCACGCCATCACCTTTGGCTTGTGGTCCGTGACAGGAGACACAGTTCGCAGCAAACAGCGAGAGGCCGTGCGCAACGGAGCTGGCTTTGAATGGAACCGGAGTCGGACGATACGTTTCGGGATAGGCGGGTACCGTTAAAGCCGGCACTCCAATCACGAGCGCACAGATCGTCAGTGAAATCGGGATGCCGAGCCGCCAGTTCGACCGCCACCGCCTCTTCTGGCCGAGGAGGACGACACCCCCAGCTAAGATAAGAAGGAACGTCCCCACCCACACACGGGTCACCGTGTCCGGCATCCCCATGCCCCACGTGCCGTCGATGGAAAAGCGGAAGGGGTAAGGCCAATCATGAATGACCGCGTGATTGGGTGGATGCAAGTTCGTCAGCATGGTTCCTGCCGACACCAGTGCGAGCGCGAACAGGCCTTCGATCGTGACCCATGTTCGGAGTCTACGCTTGGCCACCGAGGCCGCGCCCGTATTTTGTTTGAGCACCGGTAGCCACGCGAAGTGTATTTGCAAGGCAATCACCAGAACGAGCAAGAGTATCGTGAGCTTGCAGATAAGCAACCAGCCGGAGTCGGTCACGAACACAGCCGCATACTTTGGGTCGACCATAGGATGCGCAGCCATCAACCCCGTGACAAAGACCGAGACCAGTACAAGCAACTCTATGGCTGATAATCGTTCCAGTATTTGGATATTCAACCAGTTCGTCTTCATATACGGCTGCTGCGCGGTTGCGGCGAACGCTAGCATTAGAAATACCAGCAACCCTCCGACCCAGATGCTTGCGAGGATGAAGTGGACTGCGTCAGGTGACATGGTTGTCATAGGTCTTGTCCTCTAAACGACTCCTCGCCATCGTTCCTATTACCATTCAAGACGCAAACACGGTTTGGGCCCCTTAGCTGGTGATTTTATCGAGCGCGACACGGGTGTTTCTATGCCCGCTCAGCGCCTCATGTGGTCGCGTCTATCCACCGTCCAGAGAATCTCGACACATCACCTTCTCGCATCATGTTTCCCAGAGCTGTTGCGATTCACCCGGCGTAGATCATGGTCGAACAGTTTCTGTTCAGATCTTACATCTCGATGGCAGCGGACCCAACGCTGCACCTGCATGTCAGTGCAGTAACTATGACCTGTTTTGAAAAAGTGGGGCCTAAGCCATTGAGATCGTTCACGCTGTGTCGTTCTCTACACGCCACTGGTTGCGAAAATGTCAGGCTGTTATTTTCATACTGCAGGGTGGCCGCGTTGCGGTCATGAGAACTATCTCAAAATCAATTTGCCCAGATGCAGCACCTTCACGTGATGGGCTATGGCCAGCAGGAAGTAGCGGAATCCTTGGGAAGAAACGTGGAGGTCGGCTTGCTAACCCTCACGCCAGCGTTGTCGGATCAAACGGCACTTTTGCATTTTGGGATGGGTTTGAGTGCCGTTCTTACCAATCAGAGTAACCCTGCACCTGAATCTCAAGGACTCAACGCACGCACGGTGCAAGCTGACTCACAGGTTCTGCACGTAATTTTTCTTCGTCTACCAGGTAGTGTTACGAGTTCCCCCCTCTCAGGTAAGAGCAGATATCATGGACCCATCTGGTTTTCATGGTGGAAGCGGTGTGTCGTAACCAGCTGTTTTGTCGTTATGCAGAAGGAGGTTTCATCATGGCAGCATCAAGCGAGCGAGGCTATGACGTCTCACAGTGGTACGATTCGAAGCCGGTGAAGATCGGCTGGTTGGCGATGGTGGCGATCGGGGTGTTTTGGGTG
>DCZN01000106.1:36787-36966 GCA_002331625.1 Nitrospira sp. UBA2083
TTCCCGCTGTACATCACGTGCGGGGTGTCGAGCTACCTGTATGCGCAGACGCGGTTGCCGCTGTACAGCCAGGCGACGTCGTTCCCGTTGGTGGCGGCGGTGGTGGGGCCGATGTTCATTCTGCCGAACGTGGGGTTGAACGAGTGGGGCCATGCGTTCTGGTTTGTGGATGAGCTGTT
>DCZN01000107.1:0-251 GCA_002331625.1 Nitrospira sp. UBA2083
ATGTAGGAAATTTCTTTGAGCTTCAGTGAGCCCTCCAGCGCGATCGGATAATTGATGCCGCGTCCCAAAAACAGAAAATTCCGTTTTTTGTAATAGCGTTTGGCGATCGCGACGATTTCAGCTTCCCGCTGCAGAACACTCTCAACCAGGACCGGCAACCGCACCAACCGATCGAGCCAGGCCTGACCATCCGCCACCTTCATCACATTACGAACTCGCGCAAAATGCAAGGCCAGGAGATAGAGCGCCGT
>DCZN01000107.1:294-11563 GCA_002331625.1 Nitrospira sp. UBA2083
GTCGAGGCCACGCCGATCTCCGGCCCGCAATGAGTGTACAGCACCCCGTCCGACTCACGGGCCAAGGTGCTCCCGACCACGTTCACGATGGACACGACACGCGCACCCTTTGCCTTGGCCTCTCGTGCAGCGGCAAGCGTATCGGCCGTCTCACCGGATTGGGAGATCGTAATAAACAAATCCTTCTTACCGACAAGCGGATCACGATATCGGAACTCGCTGCCGATATCCACCTGAACCGGGGTCCGAACCATCTCCTCAAAGAGATACTTCCCGACCTGACCGGCATGCCAGGAGGTCCCACAAGCCACGATCCAGATCCGCTCCAATGAGGCAAATTCTTTCGGTGTCAGCCCAATGTCCGGGAGATCTGCCTCCCCCGTCTCATAGGAATACCGCCCTCGCATGGTATCCAGAATGGTTTGCGGCTGTTCGTGAATCTCCTTCAGCATGAAGTGGGGATAGCCACTCTTCTCCGCTGCGGACGCATCCCATGTGATCTTCGATGCCTTCCGCGAGACGACCTGACCATCGGAATCAGTCAGTTGCACATCGTCTTGGGTGACGACGGCCACATCCCCTTCTTCGAGATAAGTCACCTCTCGCGTGTGCGCCAGCATCGCCATGACATCGGAAGCGATGTAGGACGCATGCGCTGTCCGACCGACAACCAGTGGACAGCCTGACCGTGCGGCAATCAACGTTCCCGGCTCCCGCTCCGACATCACCGCCAGCGCGTAACTGCCTTTCACATCTTTCGTCGCCAAACGTACAGCATCGGCCAGCTTATTTCCTTTTTGAAGATACTTATCAATCAAATGTGCGACAACCTCCGTATCGGTCTCCGATGCAAACTTATAGCCGTCTTTCTCAAGCTGTTGCTTCAAGTGCTGATAGTTTTCGATGATCCCGTTATGTACCAACACACACCCTTTTGACCGGTGCGGATGGGCATTTTGTTCCGAAGGCTTGCCATGCGTCGCCCACCGAGTATGGCCGATTCCGACCGTGCCATTCAGCCCATTGGCCTTGAGAGCATTCTGAAGATTCACCAGCTTGCCCACACTCCGCTTGACGGCGATTTTCTCTCCCTGCAAGACGGCCACGCCCGATGAATCGTAGCCGCGATACTCCAACTTGGATAACCCTCCAATAAGAATCGGCACCGCATCTTGATCGCCGACATATCCGATGATTCCACACATGGCAATACCCCAGCTTGATGGTTGGCAGATAGATACGCGAAGTTATGGCTCCGCAATCAGCCCTTTGATGACCGACCAGCCCCTTTCTTTGACTTCGCCGAAACCTTCCGTCGCTTTCCCGTTGTGCGCGTACCAGGGGTCTTCACTGAAGCTACGATGGGCGCAGTTCGTACCACCACCAAGGCGCGTCGTTTAGCCGCCCACCCAATCCGATTGACCTGAGGGACGCGGGCAATCGCGAGTGAATCGGCCGGCACGTTCTGCGTCACAGTCGTTCCTGCGGCAATCACCGCTCCTTCTCCGACCGTCACCGGTGCCACCAGTTGGGTGTCACTCCCCACGGACACATAATCTTCCAGAATGGTCTGGTGTTTGTGTACGCCGTCATAATTCACCGTGATCGTTCCGGCTCCAATGTTGACGCCCCTCCCAATTCGCGCATCGCCCAGATAGGTGAGGTGATTCGCCTTTGATCCTTCACCGAGTTCGGCCTTCTTCATCTCAACAAAGTTCCCGATTTTGGCTTTCCGCCGCATGATCGCACCAGGTCTCAGATGCGCGAACGGGCCGAGATGTGCTTCTGCTTCAACCTGCGATTCGCGCAACACACAGTGATCGAGGATCTCCACGTGGTCCCCGATCGTGCAGTCGGTAATACGAACCCCGGACCTAATGATCGTTCCTTCGCCAATGTCGGTATTTCCTTCAAGACTGACGTTCGGATAGAGCACCGTATCTTTGCCAAGCGTGACGCCTGCATCAATCCATACCGAGCCCGGGTCTCGCATCGTCACGCCGGCATCGAGCCAGTGCTCACGAATCTGCTGCCGGACGACCTGTTCTGCCGCTGCCAACTGTTGCCGGGTATTGACCCCAAGCCCTTCTTCGGGATCTTGAAGTGGTACTGCCGAAACGCGCCGTCCTTGTGCCACCGCCATACGCACAATATCGGTCAGGTAATATTCACGTTGTGCATTGTCAGGTTCCAGTTTATCAAGAGCCTCAAACAAAAATTCCCCTGATACGACATATGTGCCCACGTTGATTTCTCTGGTGCTCTTTTCTGCCGGCGTGGCATCACGATCTTCGACAATCTTCAGCACATCCGACGACGGAGGTGTCTGATGCCCTTGGCTCATCTCTCGACGGATGACCCGCCCATACCCACTGGGGTCGTCGAGAATCGCCGTGAGAATCGTCACGGCGGCACCCTCTGCGTGATGAACGTTCAAGAGTTCTCGCACGGTCGCTTCCTTCAGTAAGGGCGTATCACCATTCAAAATAAGGTAGTGTGTCGGGCGAGTTTCACGGTCATGGGAAAATGCGGGTCGGCTTTGCATGACGGCATGGCCGGTCCCAAGTTGCTCAGCTTGTTCAACGATGCTCACAGACGGAGCCCCCGGCCTGTCCGCGATACCCGCTTCAATGACCTGGCGAACTCTGTCCGCTTGATGGCCAATCACCACCGCAATACGATGCCCCGCCACTCGCATCGCCACATCAACGGCATAGAGCACCATCGGCTTCCCCGCGACCTGATGCAGCACTTTGACCTGATTGGACTTCATTCGTTTGCCCAACCCGGCCGCCATGACGACCACACCTAAACCGGGAATACGCGAGACTATCGTTTGTTGATCCACCGATTGTTTCATCAAGAACTCCAAAGAATGCGATCGGGCGTCAGATCCGTATTTATCCGATCGGCACACCAGCATCCGGTTGTTTGACCTGACTCCACTTTGCTTCGGCACTCAAGGCCGAGGCCATCGAGCCGGATGGTGTGTACAGCCCACCCGACACAATCAGCTTCATCGCCTCCTCAATACTGATATCGACGGACGTGACCTCCCGTTCCGGTACGAGCAAAAAATAACCCGATGTTGGATTGGGTGAAGTCGGCACATAGACGTGGATCAGCACATCCTGGCCCAATGCCGTCGTCTCCCCCTTTGTCATACCCGTTACGAACGCGAAACAATAATGGCCGTTCTTGGGGAATTGGATCAAGACCACTCGCCGATACGATCCTCGTTCCGAAAAGGACAGAATATCCATCATAGATTTCAAGGTCGAATAAATCCCACGGACGAGGGGCAGCCGATTGAGCCAATCCTCCCAGTGACTGACAATCTGGCGCCCGATGAAATTCGCCGCAAACAACCCCACGAAGAAGATCAGCAACACCAACGTCACAATACCGAGCCCAGGGATGTAATGATCAGGCACCAGCTCAGCAACCGCATCACCCAAGATACCGTCCACCGCGACGAACAGGGTCTTCAAAACGAGAATAGTGCCCCAAATAGGGGTGACCAGCAGAAGGCCTGTCAAAAAATACCGCCTCAAGGCAGTCTTCACCATACGAAACTCAGCCTCATCTCAATGGGAGAACAATCCGTGATTCATCTTACAGAGATCCAGACAGGTGCCGCAAGCATTTTGTTGTAAATTTCAATGACTTATGTGATCGAATCGGAAGAATTCCTGAAGGATACTGGCCTTGCTATTCCCCACAACCTGTCTTAGGATTCGTCCGCCGCTACGCGTAGGACACGTTACGAACTGATGGGGACTCTATCCAAAACACTGACCGGAATGTTCATCACCCTGGAAGGTGGCGAGGGAAGCGGGAAAACGACGCAGGCTCGCAGACTTTGTGAGTGGCTCACTTCACAGGGCCGACACGTCCTACACACCAGAGAGCCAGGGGGGACGATTCTCGCCGAACGGTTGCGTGCCATCCTCCTCGACAAATCTGAAGAAACCATTGCGCCAGAAACCGAAGTCTGGCTCATTCTTGCGGCTAGACGCCAGCATGTGGAGCATGTAATCAAACCGGCACTCGCACGGGGGATGATCGTCGTGTGCGACCGTTTTTCAGACTCGACCATGGCCTATCAGGGGTATGGACGCGGATTAGACCTTCGCCTGTTGCGCAGGATGAACAGCTGGGCGACCGGGAAACTGGTTCCCCATCTCACACTACTCTTCGACGTTCCCGTCGATATTGGGCTAGGGCGACGGCGTGGCCAGACCGCTTCCCAGAATCGTCTCGATCGAGAGACCCAACAATTTCACGAGAAGGTACGAGCAGGGTTTCGCCTGTTAGCAAGGCAAGAACCGCGGCGTATTGTCCGACTCGATGCGTCTCTCCCATTAGAGTCCGTCCAACACAAAGTCGAAGCGTCGATCACACGTTGGCTCAAGACTCACCCTTCGAAACATCCACGACATCGATAGCCATGCCTTTTACGGATATCACAGGCCACGCGCAACCTATTTCGCTTCTCCAGGCAAGCCTGTCGAATAGAAGATTGGCCCACGCCTACCTCTTCCACGGTGAAGCCGGTATTGGGAAACGCATGACGGCTGTGCGGTTGGCGCAGGTCTTGAACTGTGACCACCCTATCCAGACGGAGACTCTGGACAGCTGCGGTCAATGCCGATCCTGCTTGCAGATCGCCGCCCGAACTCACCCGGACTATATCGTCCTCGAGCCTGATCCAGAGGCCGCGACACCGCAAATCAAGATCGAACAAGTCCGAGAGCTCGACCAGCATTTTGTCTATCGCCCACTGATCGGTGAACGGAAGATCTGCTTGATTGACGACGCCGATCGAATGACCATCGGTGCAGCCAACGCCCTGCTTAAAACATTGGAAGAGCCTCCGGGTCACAGCCTCTTTATCCTGATCACCGGCCGACTCCACGCACTCCCGATCACCATTCGATCACGTTGCCAAGCGCTTCGCTTTACGACACCGGCCCGGACACAAGTGGAAGCGGCGCTCATTCTTAAGAGGGAGCTTCCACCTGACGACGCTCGCTTCCTGGCACTCCTTGCCGATGGCCGTATCGGGGAAGCACTGACGATGAATGTGGCAGAGGTCCGCGCTCGGCAGCAGGAATGTCTCGCATTGGTGAATCCCGAATCGTTGGCCTCAAGCACCACCCTCCTTTCGGCGTCGGAAAGCTTGGCCAAATCAGACCGGGGAGAGGAGACGCTGAGCTGGCTCACGCGATGGATCCGAGATCTTGTGATCGTCATCGTAGGTGGGGACCAGGACCAAATCCTTCACCTCGATCACCTGGCCGAATTGCAACGATACGCCGGGCGAGCGGACATTGACCTCCTCCTGACCCTCTTGAGCGACATTGAAAAACATGCCCAGCAAGCCACGCGGCACTTAAACGTGCAGATGGCCCTCGAAACAACGTTTCTTCGCCTGCGCGAGGCACTTGGACTTGTCCCAACCGGAGCCGCAATCTAGCCAAAAGCGCCGCCAACCTGATATCTTGCCTGTGTCATGGCGAAAAAGCAGACGTTTTACATCACCACTCCGATTTACTACGTCAACGACGTTCCGCATATCGGCCATGCCTATACCACCGTCGCAGCGGACGTACTGGCACGCTATTGGCGCCTGCGCGGGCGCGAGGTATTTTTCCTCACCGGGCTCGATGAGCATGGGCAGAAAGTGCAACAGGCTGCCGCCAAAGCCGGCATCGACCCGCAAACTCACTGTGACAAGCTCGCGCCACAATTTCAGGACCTCTGGAAGAAGCTGAACATCTCCAACGACGCGTTTATCAGAACGACCGACGCTCGGCATAAGAGCGTCGTCCAACGATACCTTCAAGAGCTGTTCGACAAGCAGCTGATTTATAAAGCCGACTATTCAGGCTGGTATTGCACGTTCGATGAGCGGTTTTGGACAGAGAAAGACGTAGCCGACGGCCTTTGTCCAGACTGCAAACGCCCCGTCGAGAAGCTCAGCGAGCACAACTATTTTTTCAAAATGGGACAGTACCAGGACCGCCTCATCGACCATATCAAGCAACACGATTCATTCATCCGGCCCGAATCACGGCGAAACGAGGTATTGGGATTTCTCCAGACACAGAAGCTTGGCGACCTGTCGATCTCCAGACCAAAATCCAGACTCTCCTGGGGCATCGAACTCCCCTTCGATACCAGCTATGTCACCTATGTCTGGTTTGACGCACTAGTCAATTACATGTCCGCGTTGGAATACCTGCCTCGGGAAAAGCCGGTGGGTGATCACTTCTGGCCTGCCACTATTCATCTCGTTGGGAAGGACATTCTCACAACACACGCCGTCTATTGGTCCACGATGCTCATGGCGTTGAATCTTCCGTTACCGCACACCATTTTTGCCCACGGCTGGTGGACCGTTGACGGTGAAAAGATGTCCAAGAGCCGTGGAAACGTTGTTGATCCCAATAAGATGGCTGACGAATTCGGCACGGATGCGTTTCGTTATTTCCTCTTGCGCGAGGTGCCGTTCGGGCAAGATGGAGATTTTTCTATCAATGGGCTGGTCACACGCATCAATAGCGATCTTGCCAATGGCCTGGGCAATCTCTTAAGTCGAACGCTCACCCTCATTGAACGGACACAAGGAGGAGTGATACCAATTCCAGGGAACATCGGTCCCGCAGAACACGAACTGGAACAGGAGACGATGTCCCTGCTCCGTAAGACCTTCCCGCGCCATATCGAGCAGCTGGAGTTCAATCGATCGCTGGAAGCAATTTGGCACGTCGTCCAACTGGCCAACCAATACGTCGATAAGGCAGCGCCATGGATACTCGCCAAGAATGAGCACAACGCAGAACAACTGAGGACGGTCCTCTACAGCATGGCGGAGACACTTCGCTGCCTCAGTATCGCAATTTATCCCGTGATGCCCAAAAGTGCCCAGGCAATCTGCAATCAACTGGGCATCCCAGGTGAATCTGCAGGGTCGACACCAGGTGAGACGATTCAATGGGGCGGCCTGAAACCTGGAACCGCTATTCAGAAAGGTGCATCGCTATTCCCGCGCATCGACGTAAAACCACAAGGAGCCAAGCTCGTGACCGAATCACCCGTACCTTCACAACCAGGCCTCGCAACATCCACACCTACACCCGCTTCAACACCACCGGTCGTACCACAGATCACCATCGACGAATTCATGAAGGTTCAGCTCAAAACCGCGAAGGTGCTCTCCGCTGAGAGAGTGCCGAAATCAGAGAAGTTGATCAAACTCCAAGTATCGCTCGGCACCGAACAACGCCAGATCGTGGCCGGCATCGGCAAAAAGTACGAGCCGGATGCTCTGGTCGGCAAGACAATCGTCATCGTGGCCAACTTGAAACCCGCCAAGCTCATGGGGATCGAATCGCAGGGGATGGTGCTTGCGGCCGGGGATACGGACGTGCGCGGGCTCCTTACCATTCAAGAAGAAGTGGACCCCGGCACGAAGGTGAAATGACGCGATCTGTCTTCGTTCTTGTTGGACTGATCTCTATCCTTAGCCTCCTTGCTGACCTCTCGCCCCCAGCCCGAAGCCAAGTCACTCCCGATCTCCCACTCAGCGGTCCACAGCCGACGACGGTGCTGGTCCGGGTCGTCGCCCATGGAGCCATGGTATTAGGTCGTGAGGTCGGTGGGGCTCGCATCACCATTACCGACGTCGCAACCGGTCGGATTCTGGCCACGGGTCTGCAGCAGGGCGAGGCAGGCGATCAGAACCAGATCATGCGCACACCCCACATGATGGAAGAGCCGATCTACAGCTCTCGGCCTTCCGCTGCATTCACCACGACGTTACAACTCCAGAGACCAACCATGGTGGAAATCTTGGCCGAGGGCCCCTTGTCTTATCCCCATGCGCTGCAGAAAACGAGTCAGAGGCTCTTCCTCATCCCTGGGCAGGACCTCACACATGACGGCATTGTGCTGCACTTGTATGGATACCTTGTTCAGATCGAGAAACCGAAAGCACGTGAACCATTGATCGCGAAAGACGACGTGAAGCTGAGAGCATCGGTCAGAACCTTATCCGGCTCCTTGGTCCGCCCACATGGAGATTGGGACTCGCGGAAGATCCGAATCTATGGGGAAGTTCTGATCGGTGACCGGATTATTGAACGGCTTCAGATGTTCTACGATGAAGGGAGCCGCACATTCGAAGCCCCGTTCTTCGTGCCGACGTCGACAGGGGGTTCAGACAGGATAACGTTGCGAGTGATAGCCACAGATCTCTCGACCGGCAACTCAGGAATAGACCAGGCCGATTATCCGATGTTGAGCGAGCGGCTACCTACCAAACTGACTCCGTAGAGTATACTTTTCTGATATCGGTTTCCTGCGAATACGATGGGTTGATCCTCTCACTCGCACCGCATCGCCGGTTTCTCCACCGATTTCTGCTTGGTTTTTGTCAGCATAGATGCACTAACACCCGTTGGTTCTCGTTGCTGATCAACGGAAACAGGAGATCCTCCCTTGGGCAATCGATCAGTAACGGCTTCGGATCCGTGCAGATTTAATCAACAACCCCTTTTTGCCGATAGAACACCACTGGACTGTCAGCGCCCATCGGCCAATCCGTGGGAAAACCGCACCATGGAACCACTCTATTTATCCACAGAAGGAATGCCGGACGCCGAGCAGATGCTGCTCTCGATGATTTTCTCATTCGCCAGCGACCAGCTGAGTCGAACATGGGCCGTCAAGCACGGCGGCGACAGTCATGTCGTCATTTACGACTTCACAAATCCCCAGGCCCGTTCGGCGTGGGAACGGAACCGAACATCGACACATCCCGTACCTGTCGTGCTGTCGGAAGATCCCTTTCCAAACTTTCAGTGGGTCCTCCAAAAGCCTGTCAGGACACAACATCTTATTCCGTTCTTGAATCAACTGTCGGACTGGATGGCGAGCGAGGGTTTGCACCAATCAGACACCTGCCCTAACTCTCGAACTGGGGAAACCACCCTCAGCACAGTGAAGAAACGGCTGGCGACACTTTCTTCAAGGCGATTTTCTAAGGTGGGCAACCATCAAGACATGAAGTTGATCATTTCCGGCAGCCTGGCCGCGGGCAAATCGACTGCCATTCGTGCCATCAGTGACGTCCCATCAATCAACACCCACGCGCCCACCACAGCGACGATTGACTATGGCGAATTGGCGGTCCCAGATGGGACAACCCTCCGCCTTTTCGGCATCGGCGGCCAACGGCGATTCGACTCGATGAGCAGAATCCTCGGCCATGGTGCCATAGGGCTCATGGTCCTTATCGATAACCGCGTTGTGGATCCAATGTCCGAACTGGATCACTACACCACTCTTTTCTCGGATCTCATCAATGAAACGGCGATGGTGGTTGGTGTGACCCACCGTGATCAAGCCCCCCAACCAGGGTTGAACCGGTACAAACAACACCTTGAAACATTCCACAAACCATGGGCTGTGCTCCCAGTCGACCCGCGAAGGAAATCCGATATCGTCTTACTACTCGATGCGCTGGTGACGATGCTCGAACCGACGCGAGAATTCGGCATGGTCCTCGACCGAAGTTACACCGAAGTTTTTGAGCGGACACTCGAGAGTTACCTAGCTCAATGTGACGCACTGGATCTCGTCATCATCACGACATCAGATGGCCAATTGCGAGCTCAACGACAACGCGGCATCTTCAGCACGGAACAGACGGCCTTTATGGCGAATTCGCTGATGGCGTCGGGCGATACGCTGCTACGCAACCTCAATCTCGGTGTCTGCAACACAATCATTGCAGAATGCCCACAAGGCTATGCGCTGGTGACCTCCGTCGCTGATTCATTCATCCTGATGAGCATGACCAGATCAAAGAACGGACTTGACTCTCTGCTGACCGGAGCTCGGCAGACCGCCGAGGATATCACGCAGAGCCTCCCGGTTGGCCATATGTTCCCGGGTGCGTCATCGTGTTAGCAGTGGCGCAAATCAGAAGGATGCCACGTAAAAATATCGGAGGAATGCAGTTATGAGCATTCTCATCGTTGATGATTCCCCGATGGATCGCAGTTTGGTCGAAGGTATTCTCCACAGGGCCGGATATTCCGATACGATCGGGGTCGAGTCTGCAGAGATTGCCTATCAATATTTTGAGGAAGAAGGGCTTCATCCGGAGAGATCCCCGATCGATCTGATCTTGATGGACATCATGATGCCGGGCATCAATGGACTTGAGGCCTGTCAATTGATCAAGGCAGACCCTCGATCAGCGGATATCCCGCTCGTCATGGTCACCGCCAATACCGATGCAGAAAGCCTACGACAGGCGTTTGCTGCCGGCGCCATCGACTACATTCGAAAACCCGTCTTAGCAGTTGAATTGATCGCCCGTGTCTGTACCATCCTGACGATGAAGGCTGAAATGACGATGCGGAAACGACGCGAACGAGACCTTGAAGAGGCCATGCGAGAGCTGAAGGCCCTGCGTGGCTGCACACCGATCTGCGCATCATGTAAGCGGATCCAGGCTCCTGGTGGAAAATGGGAAACGCTCGAGGAGTTCGTGAGGGCCCATTCGGATCTCCGCGTAGATGGCACCCTCTGCCAGTATTGCCTCGAGGGATGGCGAAAGAACCAGGCGGCAGCATAGTCCTCTACCAGCCAACATCGCTTCGGTTTTAGTCTTCACTCCACCCTCATACGTGTCGGCACGTCCTTGATGGACAAACCTTTGGGAAGACTTGCTGCGTCCGCTCACCCATGAGAAACTGTTCTTCGTGAGCACATTCGCCTCGTATGCCCATCTTCAAGCACGACTCCGTCTGGCTCTGGGTATTAATGCGCTCATTATCGCAGCAGAGTTTGTCGGCGGCTGGCTCCTCAATAGCATCGGACTCATGAGCGACGCAGGCCACAACCTCGTCGATCAAGGGTCGCTCTTTCTTGCCCTCTATGCCCATCTCCTTACCGCACGCCCAGCCTCCGAGAGTCGAACCTTTGGCTACCATCGCGCCGGTATCATCGCAGCGTTTCTCAACAGTTTCATCTTGTTGTTGACCGCACTCGGCATTGCACTGGTCGGCGTAAAGCGCCTGCTGCTACCGGTTCCCGTCGATGGTGGCTGGGTGATGGCGGTTGCCGCCGTGAGTTTCATCGCCAACCTTGGGATCGCTCTTCTACTCCAACACGGCGCGAAAGACGATCTGAACATTCGGAGCGCATTCTGGCACATGCTCGGAGATGCCTGGGTCTCGCTCGGCGTGATTGT
>DCZN01000107.1:11778-42523 GCA_002331625.1 Nitrospira sp. UBA2083
CCTCGGCTGATCATGCTCACCAGCCACGTCATGATCGAACGTCATCGTACGCCGCTGGAATTACTGCAGCTGATTCAGAACCGCATCACCACGGACTTCGGCATCAAACACATGACGATTCAACTAGAAACCGAGTGTTGTGATCCAGACGACATCCACTGCGACCTGCGAAAGTTGACGGAACACCACCACGAAGCTCACAGCTTGGCACACCATCACTAACCGTCCAATTCCCTCCAGACATCGACTCCGGTTTTCATTCAGCTTGTCACGACCCCAGTTGACATCACCGCCAGAATCGATACACTGGGGCGTATGATTTCTCAAGAACTGATCGCTCGACCTCAACAGATTGCGCAAGAAGTCGCGAAGCTTGTTCGATGCATGCTGGGTGCTGACGTTGAGGTCATCTGGTTCGGTTCATGGCCCAAAGGTACGGCTCACTCCCACGCCGACATTGACATCGCCGTCTCCGGGACCACGGCGTTTCCCCCAGACAACTGGCCGAACTCCGTGCCGGAGTCGAAGACCTGGCGACGCTGCATGAAATCGACCTCGTTGATCTGCACACCGTCGGCAAACGGTTCCAACAAGAGATTCTTCGCCATGGAATCTGCCTATGACCACAAGACTCGACAGCTTCGCCACAGCCATTACACGTTTCAGCGAAGCACTCGGCACTCCCGTCACGAATCTCACCCGAGACGCCGCCATCCAACGGTTTGAGTTTTGCTTTGAGCTGGCCTGGAAGGTAATTCAGGAGCGCGCACGAACAGAAGGGCTCGACTGCCAATCCCCCAAAGGCTGTCTCAAACTGGCCTATAAGAACAACTGGATCGACGACGAAACTGGATGGCTGGCCATGCTCGAAGACCGGAACCGCACCGCTCACACCACGACGAAACGCTCGCGAAGGAGATATATCGCCGCCTTCCAACACATCTCCCTCTGCTGCAAGCCTTAAACACCTACCTACGAAGCACACAGGCTTAAGGCATGAGTTGCAGCAGTAAGTCAGACCAAACACCAGACCAAGTGATCTCTGTACTTCATGAAGGCTGATACAGCGTGGCTTCCTAACGGCTGCCCAGCGCTTCGCCACTCAGAAGCGCATCATCACCCGACTGAAAGCCCTGCAACACAATCCTCACCCTCAGGGCGTCAAGAAACTAGCCCGAGCAGATGACCTCTATTGTGTCCGTGAAGGCAATTACCAAATCATCTACACGATTCAAGATAAGGAACTCATCGTGCTCGTCGTAAAGATCGGCGATCGGAAAGACGTATATCGTTGACGCCTCTTCAGGAACACACAGTTTCCTTCACACACTTGCTTGCTATCACTGGGGTCTATCTTTCAGATTCCAAGTTTATTTCGATACAATGCTTCTGCTTGAATAAGATTGCCCGTGGGACAACTGAGAAGAACACGAACTCCATAACTCTGCCCCATGCCTTATCTCACCCGTCAGAAATTTCAAGTGCCGCTCGATCGTGATCAGGTTGCTCGCGACTGGAACCAGCGTGGTTACTCCTGCGGTGTGTTCACTGATCCGCCCGGCAGAGAGTGGAAGGATTTCGTCCACGCGACGAACGAGCTCGTAACCGTCATGGTAGGAAAGCTGAAATTGACCATCGGTGCGGAAGAAATCCTTGCAGAGCCTGGTGATGAAGTGTTTATTCCAAAAGGCGTCCGCCATTCCGTCAAGAACGTTTCTCCTTCGACGACCCACTGGCTGTATGGATACGATTAGAAGAGAAAGGTTTACGAAGTACTTTCTGGTCCTACTCAACCTGCTACGAGCTCTGCATCAGCTCCGTCAAATGGGGTCTGACAAACCCTCGTGTGTTTCTGGTATCTTAGCTTCGCCTTTTCGCTACTCAGAATCATTAGCCATAGGCGTAAGACAGTTTGAACCTACAAACCTCACGACCTGTGATTATCTAAAGGGGGAAAGCAGATGTTTCCCAAATCGATCAGCAATCCTCTCACGGCCATATCCTTATTGCTGTCCTTGATGAGCTGCACCGCACTCAATAACCCCGTTGTTCATCCCCCAGCACCTGTGTTACTACCGCCAACCCCAAACCCACTTTCTCCGGCCCCCGAGTCCAGTATCAGTGTGCCTGTCCATCTTGATCTGTCACCGTTTCTCGCTACCGCCAACGATGACAGCGTGATCCCAAAAAAATTCGACCATTGGGGGAACTTCGTCAGACATCCCAAAGGCGCCGAATACAAGTACTATGCAGAACGAGATGATTTTGCGATGACACCGTCCAGCACGTACCAAGCCAACAGCACAAGTTCTGGCATGGTTCTCCGTGATTGGTGGAAAGGGGTCGAACTTTCCAGTTCCCACTTATTTATCGGTACCGCCCTTCGATACAAGATTGGAGCCCACTCACTTCACTGTGGCGATGGCAGTGAATGGCCACGAAGAGCCGCCGTGCACGGGAGTATCGCAACTGAGCTGACTCCCACGTACGGACTATCTGCATCGGTCGCCAGCGTGGCGGTGAGCACCAGTGACCCATGCCACATACGAGTCGGCGATCTCGATGTGACTCAGGACGTGAAACAGCGGCTGGCAGACGCCGTTCGCGGAGGACTCAGCCGCGCGGTCACCCACATCAATGCCCTGACAGTCAAATCTCACGTGGAAGCTGCCTGGAATACACTCCGCAACCCCATCCAATTAGAACCGGATGCCTGGCTCCAGTTCAATATCGACAAAGTCCGACATAGTGGCTTTTCGGGGATCGGACCCATGGTCGATGATACCGTCCACATCACCGCGAAACCGATCATCGTCTTCGGGTCGGAACCACCCGCCGGAGGTGCAGCCCTTCCTCCACTCGACACACCACCGACTTCTACCGGATTCCACGGTGCCGCCGACGCCCAGCTCTATGGCACGCTTCCCACCACGCTTGCGAATCGACTCACTCCCACGGGATTTCACGTCGTCACGGACATCCCCTTGGACTACCCCTCCCTCTCCAAAGCCCTTGCGAACCGGCTCATGGGCAAACGGGTCGTGAAGAAACAGTATCTCATTCTCATTACAAATGCCGCGATCTTTGGTAATGGCGGCAATCAAGTGGTGATGCGGGTGGATTTTTCAGGAGACGCAGTCGGTCACGTGTATTTTGTTGGAAAACCCGAAATGAACTTCCTCACACAAACTATTTCTCTCGGCGGCCTCCGCTACGACGGCGAGACAGAAGCACTCCTACAGAAAACAGTTGATTGGCTCGATCTCTCAACATTCCGAGACCTGATCGCAAGCGAATCCGTTTTCGGAGTGGCTGCAGCCACCGACCGAGCGCGAGGCCTCCTGGCCACCACACTGAATCGAGCACTCAGTCCATCCGTCTCGATGCATGGAACCGTAGAGTCGGTCCAAGGCATCGGAGTCTTTGCTGATGTCAACGCATTGCACATCCGCACGGTCAGTGACGGAACCCTTGGTCTGACTGTCACCGATAAGCCGTAATTCATCTCGACCGAGCCCCGCACCTCGGTTCGTCGGGATGGCTGGAGTTCAGACTGAGGCGATCTAGCGCCGGAACACTAGCCAAAGATACATCGCACTGAGCGCGACGCGATCCCATCACGACTGGACAGCCATCCTGGAAGAACTGCCAAAAGGTAATCCGGTAGCCGGCCTTCCGAGCAATATGTACAAGAACAGCATTGGTACTCGCTCCGATGATGCCACAGCCCTCTAAACGAGCCCCAACGCTAGCGCTACCACAGCGGAATCCTGTCCGCTTGGTTTCCAGATGCGGAGAACATTTTCTCCTTCCTAATCAGAGCTGCCGACAGTAGGATAGTCCCATGCCCATCGAGTTGACCGTTCAGCAAGATGATGTCGATCGCCTCATTGCAGGCATCCACTGGAATCCTCACTCGATTCTCGGCCCACATCCCATCACCATTGACAGTCGTCCTCACCTAGCTATTAGAGCCTGGCTTCCCGATGTCAAGAATGTGGAGGTTGTCGTCGATTCTATCCTCTGGCGCATGACCCGTATTCGGGAAGAGGGGCTCTACGAAGCGCTTCTTCCAGATATGCCTCAGGCACCATCCTATCAGCTTCGAATCACACAGCTCGACGGCACGACCACCGAAATGCACGATCCGTATGCTGTTCCGCCATTGCTGACGGACTTTGACCTTCATCTCTTCTGCGAAGGAACGCTCTATAGAGCCTACGAGAGCTTCGGCGCCCATAACCGAACCGTCGGAGGCATCCGTGGTGTGCACTTTGTCGTGTGGGCCCCGAATGCCGCACGTGTCAGTGTCGTGGGAGACTTCAATGGCTGGGATGGGCTCCGCCACCCCATGACCAATCGAGGGTCTGCTGGAGTGTGGGAACTGTTTCTTCCGGATCTTCCGGAAGGAACTCTCTATAAATATGAGATTCGATCACGAGATCACAATGCGCTTCTGCTGAAAGCAGATCCCTACGCCTTTGCCGGTGAACTCCGTCCTCGGACAGCCTCGGTCGTGCACGATGTCTCCGCCTATGTGTGGCATGATGAGACATGGATGGGCACCCGATCAAAATGGGATCCGCTCACGGCCCCGCTCTCCATCTATGAGGTTCATGTCGGATCATGGATGCGCGTCCCGGAGGAGAGCAATCGGTGGCTGACCTATCGAGAATTGGCGGACAAACTTATTCCGTACGCCAAGGATCTCGGCTACACACATCTTGAGCTGATGCCGGTGACGGAACACCCCTTCGACGGATCATGGGGGTATCAAGCCACCGGCTATTTTGCAGCCACCAGCCGATATGGAGCACCTCAAGACTTTATGGCCTTTGTTGATAAAGCCCACCAAGCGGGACTTGGCATTATTATGGACTGGGCCCCGGCACACTTTCCGGACGATCCGCATGGGCTGGCCCTCTTCGACGGCACACACCTCTATGACCACGCCGATCCGCGGCTGGGATACCACCCAGATTGGCATAGCCGAATCTTCAATTACGATCGAGTTGAGGTGCGTACCTTTCTCATGAATAGCGCACTCTTCTGGCTCGACAAGTATCACATTGACGGGCTGCGTGTAGACGCGGTCGCGTCGATGCTCTACCTCGACTATGGCCGAAAACCAGGCGAATGGATTCCGAATGAATTCGGAGGCAAGGAAAATCTCGCAGCCGTGTCGCTATTAAAAGAACTCAATATCCTCATTCACAAAGAATTTCCGGGAGCCATCACCATCGCGGAAGAATCAACCTCGTGGCCCGGTGTGTCTCGTCCCACCTATACAGGAGGGCTCGGTTTTACATTCAAGTGGAACATGGGGTGGATGCACGACATGTTGAGGTTCTTTCAGTACGATCCGATCTACCGCCGGTTTCACCAAAACCAAATTACGTTCGGCCTGCTCTACGCCTTCAGTGAAAATTTTATCCTCGCCCTCTCCCATGACGAGGTGGTGTACGGCAAGCGAACCTTACTCGACAAAATGCCTGGTGATGTATGGCAGCGGTTTGCCAATCTCCGGCTGCTCTTTGGATATATGTACACTCATCCCGGTAAGAAGATGCTGTTTATGGGCGGCGAGTTCGGACAATGGCGGGAGTGGAACCACGATACCAGTTTAGACTGGCATTTGTGCGAGGATGAGCCACACCGCGGGCTCCAGCGCCTCATCCGAGACCTCAACCGAATCTACCAAGAGGAACCCGCGCTGCACGAGGTCGACTTTGATTGGAGCGGATTTCAGTGGATCGACTTCAGCGATACGGACAATTCCGTCATCGCCTACCTTCGCAAGGCCAGAAACATGTCTGCGGCAATTGTCTGTGTGTGCAACTTCACGCCTGTCCCTCGTTACGGCTACCGCATTGGAGTTCCAGCATTCGGATGGTATCAGGAGCTCACCAACACCGACGGTATCGCATATGGCGGCAGCAACATCGGTAACGGCGGCGGTGTTCATGCTGCCGAAACCCCAAGCCACGGGTTTCCTTACTCTCTGACGCTCACCCTCCCCCCCCTCTCCATCCTCATGCTGAAACGACAAGCCTAGGGAACATCCCAGTAAACGAGACACACCTCTCGTTCTCGCATAAGGACGAGTCGCTCACACCGAGAGACCGTTCAGTGAGTGAGTTGCGCCGGAAGGTTACCGGTACCAATACCGAAAGGGACCTGAATCGAGGTGGACGTAATTGGAATGCTGATAGGCGCCGACTCCTCCGTATTTCAACTCGAGGGCAGCCTGGCGAAGTTTCTTCAGAGGGATCCCTGGGATATTCAGGTCGATGGCCTGCCCCTGTATATGCAAGCTGTTTCGAGCAGCGCGTTGTCCCGTTCGAACCAAGAAGTCATTGTATTCCGGAGACCGAAACCCTGAGATGATATGAATCTCTTCCTGAATCCCAAGCTTATTCTGCACCAAATTCACATGCTCCAATACCCGGACATCGATCGCGCCAATTTCGCCAGTATAATGGCAACGCAAGAGGTAATTGACATCATCCAGTGCAGCAAGATCATATGTACCCGATTCATCTCGATAGGTCACATCCAGACGCTCATCCGTCCATACGTTGACCAATGTGAGTCTGCCCTCCGGAAGTTCTCGAGCCTGAACCGGCTGTGGACCGACCAAGCGGCCACTGAGCAAGAGGGTCCCCACCAGGGAAACCTGAAGAAAGGCTCGGCGGGTCCAAGCCCATGTAGACTGATCGGCTCTATCCACTGGCACACCTCATCTGAAAATGTACAAAATGTGAACAGCGATGAATTACTGAAGCCAGTCGCTTGTAACAAAAAATGGAAACCTGGTCAACCCATTATTTCTGGAGAGTTTCCAGGTTGGATATCATGCGAGTTGTGGCTGACCGAGAACAGATGCAGTCGTCGATGACGTGAACACCATAACTATACGGTTGCCTAACATGAGCCGTCCCCATGATGCTGATCGGCCCTCGTAGGCATTCACCATTCGTACCTATATTCAGTATCGTTTTATTTCTAGACAGTGTCAGGTCCTCCAGGTAAGATCTGCAAAACTCAGTAGATCACCCATGGCAACTATCCTAGTCATTGACGACGAACAATCCATCCGAGGGTTGCTTAAAGACGTCCTGCAAAAGGCAGGGCATCGCGTGCTCGAAGCAGAAGATGGCCGCAAGGGGCTGACGCTCTATCAGCGGGAACCTGTCGATCTCGTCATCATGGACTTATTGATGCCGGAAACGGATGGCCTTGAAGCCACGCTCCAACTCACCCGCGAGTATCTCGATGCCAAAGTGATTGCAATCACAGGGGCGCAAGGCGACCATAACTTCCTGGACGTTGCGAAACTCTTTGGCGCTCGCCGTGCCTTTGAAAAGCCATTCGACATCAATAAGCTGCTTGAGGCGGTCAAAGAAGAACTGGCGGCGTAGCTGAAGAACACTCCCCTCTTCTGCCTCCCATCCCCTCGAATCGTAGCCGAATTATTCGTGTAGAATAACGGACATAACTTTCAGCCCGTGACCTTCACAGATACCGTTGGCATATCTCAGATGAATATCCCACCACGACGAATCCCGAGACTATTCAGTGAATTCACGCCGAAGAGCGGGGTTCTGTGGTCCTTCTTGATCGTCCTCTCGATGGCTCCCCTATTCCCACTGAGCAGCTTTGTAGGACACGCACACTGGGACCATATTCGCTGGATTCCCTTTCAAGATTTCTCCCTTTCCTGGAGCATGCTGAAGGATGTCATAGGCAATACATTCTGGTTCATGATGTTCGGATACCTGCTGCACCACCAGTTGAGCGAAGGCGAACGTTTTTCCAGGTGTATCGCCATCATCATCGTCATCGCGGCCAGCGTCTCGGTCGCTGCTGAATTCTTCCAAGTCTTCTGCCACAACCGTACCCCTGCCATGACGGATGTGACGTGCAATGTTCTCGGCGCTGGTCTCGGCGGGTACGCAGCTCAGAAACAAGGTGCCGCACCACCGAAGGCACCGTGGCCTGCGACGTGGCTATCACGTCTCTATGTACGCCAACGCGTAAATTGGCTCCCTCGCCTATACCGA
Organism: Nitrospira sp. UBA2083; assembly: GCA_002331625.1. Classification (GTDB taxonomy): domain Bacteria; phylum Nitrospirota; class Nitrospiria; order Nitrospirales; family Nitrospiraceae; genus Nitrospira_D. The sequence continues at coordinate 19,842 of DCZN01000107.1, forward strand.
CAGAACCTTCCCCTGGATTAGCAGGAGCACCCCCGTCACGGTCATGCACTCAATGTTTTTCGCGCCAACCCTCGCATCATTGCCGGATCGGCATATCCTACTTCGCTGAGTGCGTCCAGCAAGTGCACGCCCTTCGAAGATACCAAGTCCTTTGCCTTCGCGTAGTTATGTGCACTAAACCTCGCCACAGCTGGCTGACCATTCACGATCTGACAGGCCAACACCTCGCCCTTCACCTCGAGCGTCCCACCGTGCTCGATCAATGTTTTGGCCTGAGCCACGGTGATACCGTGCAGTTCGGCAAATTCTTGAAGCCCCCCGGTCTCGACCAAGCGTCCGTCCGGCATGATGCAGAGTCGCTTGAAATGCGGCGACCAATCCTTCCGGAAATCGATGTACTTGATGTCGCCAGCTTTGGCGACGGTACGATCTAATGTCCGGTAATCGAGGCCCAAATTCTTCTGTTGTAGTTTTGTTTGCAGCTCATCCGGCAGTGTTCTCCGAAACACTTCCCACGCCGCCTCGACCAGTGGAAGGGATCTGGATCGAACCACGTGCTCTGCCTCGGCAAACTGCATCAGGTCGAGCGTCCAGGTTTGTTTCGGTCCCTGCCCGGTTGGATCAAGCCGACAGACAACTGCCCCCCGCGTCAGGATGCCACCCACTTGCGGGTACACATAGGTTCCCCCTGTGGTCAGCATGGTGGTCATCGTCTCAAGCGGGACGTCGTAGCTCTCGGACAGAATCTTGGCATGCGCTGAGAGATCCTCCGGCTCCGTCATCGCACACACGGTGACATTCCCCGGGGCGTCGAACTCCGAATAGTCCTCGACGAGGTTATAGAGCACCGTCCGCTTCGGCTTCTCAGCCTTTCGTTTTATCTTAAACATGCATCCCTAGCTCCTACCTTCTAACGCCTCACCCCTTACCGCTCACAAGATGTCCGTACGGCGGCAAGGTTTGCAATCGGCGATCTTCGACTGGGCCGCCGATCGTGAAATGATACAAGGATTGCATCGACAGATGTTGAATCCCAGCCACATCGTGGACCGGGTCGTCAAAAAAACAACCGATACCCGTCGCCCGCACGCCTGCTGCCTCGGCTTCCAGATACAGAATTTGTCCGAGCAAGCCAGCTTCCCAAAACAGGCGTGGATACCACCAACCACTTCGTTCCCTCAAGCCTCCTTCAAACTCAGCCACCATGCCGAACGAGAAGGCGCTGTCGCCGGCAATGTCTTGATGGCAACTCAGCTGCACTGCGAGTGTCCTCGCATCACCTTCGAGCAACCAATACAGCGGCAGACCGTCGGGACTGCCCGGAGCGACGGTCCAGTTCAATCCAGAACTCATGGCTTGCTGAATAAACGACAACTTTCTACGATCCCGCACGAGGACGTACAATCCGGGCGTGAGCCCATCCACCCGATGGACAAAGATCAGCAGATGAATGGCCGGATCATGGGGCCACACATCCCACGGCATCGGCCGTTCCAATAGTGGACACTCAGCCCTCGGCATGACGCGTTGCATCATGTGAAAGAACGTCCCCGTGGAAATGGACGTCTTACCGTCAAAGGCGACAGCGCTTCGGCGCTGGCGGATGATTTGGCCCGCCGAGGAGCGGTCAGGGGTGAGTCGTAAGGGGTGAGTAGGATAGTTCCCGGAAGATCGAACCAGCGGAACGGTGATGGGATCTGCTTGAGTTTTCCATGAAGCCTGAGCCACCTCGTCGATGAGGTCCCAATGGACCCCATGCTCACGGCTCAACCGATTCGCTTTCCCATGCCATGTTGCACCAACCAATTCTTCTACCATGGCCATATCAATGAATAACGGCATCGCTGGACGCTCGCGATTCACGAACGACGCTTCGCGCGTTACGTTTTCAGATGGCCAGACCACTACCAAACAATCCGGATGCTCTGGCTCAGCTTCCCCAAAGTCTTCTTTTCGATCGGTCCCAAGCAACTTCGCCACTGCGTATTGATCCATGCCGTCCAACAGGACCATATTCCATCCAAGCGTAGCGGCTGCGATCCGCGCACTCCCAAGCGCATGCCCAACATCGTGATTGCAGTACCGGAACGCCCGCTCGCCATATTTCCAGGCTTCCCGCCAATGAATCGAGGTAAGTCCAAAGAAGAACGCACCAGGAGGGAACGGCGCCAGCAGACGTTGAACGAGGTCAGCACGAAATTCAGCTCGTCGCTCCAGTCCATGTTCTTTGGGTGCATAGTGGTAGAGTCCCGACGCCAGATCGAGTCCTTCGACCTGCCGTAGGACGATATAGCCTTCCGTGGGATGCAGATTCCCGGAGGATGGATTGCTCCGCAATGCCCACTCTGATTCGCCCGCCTTCTTCCATGCCGACAACGCAAGGGCGAACTCGAAGAAACGGGACAAGGCTCTCATGCTAACAGACTGACAAGGAACAGTTCCGCTTTCATAAATCGCGTCATAGGCCGGCGACAACGGCTCTTCATCTGGCCTGAGCAACGGGAGAGAGATGAGCTCAGCTCCCTCGAACCGCCGAAACGGATCCGGCTGATTCGCCCAATCCAGATATCCCAGCGAGCGGGCGTAGCGATTAAAATGGTGCTTCGTTTCAACATGATAGCGAATCACCTGTTCGACGGTGTACATTGCTGACCGACCTACTCCAATGGGTTATAGCGGACGAGGCCTCGCCCACATACACTCGCACGATCAGAGTCGAGACACAGCCAGCGCAATTTATCTGTAAACAAGGTCAACAAGTGGCACCGTACCCCGATGAAATAGCGCTCAATCGTCGAACCGTCGTTTGGGTATTGAGTGCGACAGCCTTATTCCTACTCGCCACCAGTGTTGCCGGACAACTCATGCAGATGCAATTCGGGCCTGAAAGGACACATGAGTTCGTTCGACTTTTCTATGTGGACCTCGAAGGCAATGTCCCCACGTTTTTTTCAGCGTCGCTCCTACTCTTTTCCTCGCTGCTATTGGCACTGATCAGCACACTCAAGCGAACGTCTCATGATCCGGCCTGGATCCAATGGGCGGTCCTATCATTGGTGCTCTTGGGCATGGCGATCGACGAGGCGTCCCGGATCCATGAGTCATTGAACGGCCCAGCACGATGGTTACTGGGCAAACATGCCACCGGAATCTTCTACCATGCCTGGGTCGTTCTCGGAATGGCCATTGTCTTAATCGTGACACTTTCTTACCTGAGATTCTTCCTGAATCTTCCTCTGGAAACTCGGAAACAATTCTTTTCAGCGGCGTTCACCTTCCTCTGTGGCGCAGCGGGTATGGAACTGGTCGGAGGTAATTATGGCGAATCACACGGAAAGGATGATTTTCAGTACTCCCTGCTCGCGACGGTAGAAGAGGGACTCGAAATGGCGGGCGTGATCGTGTTTATCAATGCCCTCCTCAACTACCTTATTAGTCATCACCGCCAGATACGGATCGATCTCAACCATTCCTGCCCACCTCATTGATCTCTTTCCCTCACCAGCTTATGCTGCATCGGTGGAGGCTCGGTTATCGATGCATTTCGATCCCGCCCTTGCCGCACAAGAAGCCTTTTACAGTGCAGAAGCCGAACTTGGTGTCGGTTGGGAAACAGCTATTGAACTGGAAAATACATTTTCCTCCAATGCAGGAAGAACCGCACGCGAGGCCTATGAAGGTTTGCTCGCCCTGGCTCAGCAATACCCCAACGCCCATTCTTTTCAAGCCTTCTGTATTTACATCACCTGGCAGCAGGTCACGGAAGAGACCATCGCACATCACTTTGAGACAGGCATGAAGCTGTGTGAGGCGTATCTTGCCTCTCGTGAAGCAAAAGAGCCAAGACACATTGAGCAGATTGCGGAGCTGCACGAATCCTTTCGGGCCGGACTAGGTCTGGTGGAAGAGGATGACATCCAAGTGGAGTTCAGACGGGATACCCCCAAAGGCGGCGACTGACGACGTCCAGCGAGAAGCGTCGTCCGTATATCATTTCGAGCTCGTTCGATCCCGCGCTTCACGTTTCACGAATGACCCTTCACAATCTCATGTCAGACAATCATAAACATCGCGCGCGGATTTTTCTCCATCGTGGCGATCTGGTTCAGGCTCGTGTGGCCTGGGAAGCGGCTGTAGCCGATGATCGAATAGCCGGCACTCAACAAGCCCTATCGGATTCGCTTGGAAACCTCGGCAACACCTGCGCACTCATGAATGATCTCGCCCGCGCAGAACAGTGCTATCGGGAAATTCTCCAGATCCAGAGGACCGAGCAAAATCTCACAGCCGTCGCCCATACCCTGGTCAACCTCGGCAACCTGCATATCGCCTCCGATGATCCGGAGAAAGCCCGGCCCTATTATCTCGAAGCCTTGGACCTGCTTCGCCAGTTACACGACAACCAAGGCCTCGGCGTCCTCTACACTAATCTTGCCCTGCAAGAGGCCCGAGCTAGCCAGTGGGAGCAAGCCGTGGCCTCATTCAGCCAAGCGCTCGAGTACCACCGGACGGTTGGCAACGAAGAAGGACTCGCTGTGACCTACAGCCAACTCGGCAAGTGCTACCTCGACCAAGGTGATCTCCTGAGCGCCGAGCGTTGCCTCAACAACGCGTCGGAGCACTACATCAAACTCGGCAACGAACCGGCTGAGGCGGCGGTCCTCCGCCTTCTGGCGAAGACCTACATGACACGGCACGACTCGACCTCGGCGCTGCGCTGTCTTGAGCGAATCGTCGCGCTGGATCAGCGCTATGCGCTGCCTGAGCTACAGACGGACATGGACAGTCTCTCGAAGCTGAGGCAGGCCAAGTAGTTCCATCCCGAATACCTCGATCATTCGCCGACTTCCGGACGTCTAGCCCTGCGGCACCTGCCTAGACAGAATGTAATCCTCTGCTACCTTTGAAACGTCACGCCTGAACCGCTGTTGATCAAGTTTTACCTCTCAGAAGCCGACAGGATATTGACATGGAGAGAGCATGACCTTGTTCGCTCGAATTGTGACTACCATCACACTCAGCACGATCATGATGACTCCCATCGTACATGCCGAGGGAGCCTCGCCCACGATCACGGTCGGCACTCAAGAGGTCGGACTGACGGCCGGGTACATGTTCTCCCACCGTCTCACGGAGCTTCACACAACCAAGCAGCACGGACCGGCACTGATGCCATCATGGATGATCACCCTGACCGATCCCATTGGGGACGGTTGGTACCGAGGACAGGTCTCGCTGGGCGCGGAGATGGTCTACCTCGAATTTCGAGAACCGATTGTGACGCATGGCATCGGCTTTACACCGCGAATCAAGTACACGTTCGTCGCATTGGGCCGTGTCCGCCCGTATATGGAATTCACCGGTGGACCGTTCTGGACGGATCTCGGTGGCCGGATTCGGGAACAAGCCAACGAATTCAATTTTGTGCTCTCCGGAGGCATTGGGGTCTCATGGTTTATCACGCCGCAACTCGCCTTCAATGCCGGCTACCGGTTTCATCACATTTCCAACGCCGGCACGGCGTTTCCAAACCTTGGACTGAATGCAAGCCTGCCCTTCGGCGGATTTTCCTTTTATTTTTAAGGAGACGGCTATCATGACGATACATGCCTTCCGCTGGTCGATCGTGAGTTTCGTCGGAGTCGTGCTGTGCATGAACGCCGGGTGCACACGATCCATCGAGGTCAAGCCTGCTTCGGGAAATTCTCAGCCGGCCGTCACCCACTCACTTTCCAGCGACGAGCGGGTTCCGTTGGTCATGGACTCGTTTCAACTGTCACGGAACGGCGCACCCCAAAATCCATCGATGGAAGCGGAACGACGGATTCTCAATAGGGTCCAAGAAACCCGTCTCTTCTCGACGTTGATTCCTCTCGGAGCACAGTCGGATTCGCTCGGTGAGAAAGTCGTCTCCGCACGTATCACCCTGGATGAAACCATCGAGCCGCATTCCTGGTTGTCGGCGTTCAAGGGCATCATCCTCGGCGGGTCCATGTTTCTCCTTTCACCGTTCATCGATTTTGAGTATGACTATGCGGCCAGAGTCGGGCTCGAACTGGAACGCTGGGACGGACAGGTCAAACGGTACGAAGGTACCTCGTCCGGTACCGTCCAATACAAACTGTTCGGCGCCACACCAGTCATGATCGATGAGCTGAAAGGGCACGTCACGGAAGCCTGTCTCACGGACTTGACCGGACAACTGGTTCGAGACACCACGCTCTATCTAGCCAGCAGCGCCCCGCTCTCAACCACCGGAATCCGCACAGTAACTGTAAAAGCGAAACGGCCCTCGGCCACACCACCTACCCGGTCCATTGTTCCAGTCACGACACCCACAACGCCGTAGAACCGTCGAACCGTTTCTCCAGCCTCCTTCTCATCTGGCCCATGCTGCCATCCTAGTGCTATAGTACCGTTCGAGTACTGGAGGCATGATCGGTGGACATTGACGCATTTCGTCAGATGGTCGCCAAGAATCCCAACGGGTTCCTCGGCCGCTATGGGCTTGGCAACAAAATCATTCAAGAAAACGGCAGCCTCGAAGAAGCCGTCGAGCATTTGACGGTTGCCACACAATTAGACCCGACCCATGCCGCTTCTCATCTCGCGCTAGGGCGTGCCCTGATTCGACTCGGCAGAAACACTGAGGCCAAACCTGTTCTGAATGCCGGAATCGAGGCGGTTCTTTCTGGTCGATCCAATGGGGGAAAGGATCTCGTCCCTGAGATGCAACAATTGCTACACTCGCTGTGCTGAATGCACTTCTACCATAAAGGAGTCTCCCTGTGACCTTCGACGATGCCAAGAAACGGATTGAATCGGCCGTCACGCAATATGGTCAACATGCCGCTCCAGCCATTGATCTCGTCATGGCTGAAGTTCGTTCCGATATGGGAGCCGGCGCCTTCAATGAATTGGTGGAAGAGTTCGATCTTGAGCTGATGTACAACATCGCCCCAATGGAATCGGACCACTCCAACAGTTGAGGACGTTCTTCCTCGACCAGCGGTCACTCGTAAGAGTCGGGCACTCCCACCTATGCCATTGATCTGGGCCGCCATCTCCGGACATGGGTTCGGTCACGCCGCACAGGTTGTACCGGTGCTCAATGCACTCGGTCGTCTCGTTCCTGATCTTCGAGTCCTCCTGCGCACGACCGTCTCTGCAACCTTCTTTCAGGATCGTCTCACGATTCCCTGGACCATCAGCGCCGTTCAACAAGATATCGGTTGCATTCAAAATGGGCCCTTGGCGATCGACGTTCAGGCAACCTGGCATGCACACCAACAATTCCACCGCACCTGGGCTGATCGGTTACAGGCCGAAGTCGAAGCGATGCAGACGACCAAGCCTGACGTGATTCTCGCCAATACGTCCTACCTCTCTCTCGCAGCTGGAAAAGCGGCTGGGATTCCTACGGTCGCGCTTGCCAGCTTGACGTGGGATCTCATTTTGTCACAATTCGTAGATCAGGCCCCGCCCTCGATCGACTGTCGGACTATCATGCAATCGATTCGACAGGCCTATGTTCAGGCCGATCTCGCTCTACGAATCACACCTGCCCCCCAATCAAACCTGTTCCACCGAATCATCGATCTCCAGCCGATCGCTGAACCGGCATCTTCCGCGCGCGAACAACTCGCGAGGCTTCTGACACTGAATCCTGGTGAACNNGGCATCTTCCGCGCGTGAACAGCTCGCGAAGCTTCTGACACTGAATCCCGGTGAGCGAACCGTGCTCGTCGGATTCGGCGGAGTTCCATTAGACTCGCTCCCTTTCGATACCGTGGAATCGCTCACCACCTATCGGTTCCTCTTCGATGGATCAGTCCCCCCCAACAGCACACGCTGTCTCTCTACGAAAGACCTCCCTTTTTCTTTCAAGACACTGACGGCCTCGGTCGATGTCATCATGACCAAACCGGGCTATGGAACCTTGGTGGAAGCCGTCGCATCACAGACCCCTATGGTGTATGTTCGTCGGTACAATTTCGGGGATGAACAGTCTTTGGTGGAGTATCTGCACCGCTATGGAAGAGGCATCGAACTCTCGATGAGTGACTTCACTCAAGGGCGGTGGGGCACGGCCATCAGGACAGCCATCGGAATGCCGGCTCCTGAGACCGCTCCGCCCTCACCAACGGGGGCAGCAGAAGCAGCAGCCCTCCTGACCCCATACTTTACCGAGAAGCGGAACTAAGTGGTGCGCATCCTAATCCTCTGTATTAGACTCTTCGATAGTGTCAGCACCCGCATCATCACGTTTCTGTTTCGTCTGCAACAACTTCTCACCGGCGTCCTGCCGGCGATCGCATCACCTGAAGAGTTAACCGAATTCCTTCAGGCCCACTATGGACACACCTATCGCCATGCCCCATCTCAGTATCCTGAGTACTCTCCCATCTGGGCGCTCGAACCCTGGGAAAAACACGTGCTCGCTCATCACATGCATGGATCCGGAACGGTCTTGGTCCTCGGCACCGGTGTCGGACGAGAATCCATCGCCATTGCGCAACAAGGCTATCGCGTGCTTGGTCTCGAATTGCATTTCGATGCCTTGCACTGGGCCGTCCAGCGGGCGGCGGCTCGTGGGGCACCTGTCTGGTTTGTCCAGAGCAGTTTTTTGTCGATCCCGGTAACCTCCGCCAGCATTGACTACATCCTGTTGCCGAGTGTCATGTACAGCGCGATTCCCGGCAGATCGGCACGACAGACCTGGCTACGAAATATCCGTGCTTTCCTCAAGCCTCAAGGACGAGCCATCTTGAACTTCATGGTTGTCCGCGAACCTGAGACAGCGATGCACCGATTGACCCTCGCGCTGGCAAAGTACATCATGAAATTGCCGGGAGCGAACAAGAGCTACCAGTCTGGTGATACCTGTGCCCAAGGTCACTTTCTCCATCTCTTTTGGACAGAAGAAGAACTCCGTTCGGAGGTCGCTGAAACCGGTGCAACCGTGCATGCCCTCGACTGGCCCAGCGGCTTCATCGTCCTCAGTTGGCCCGATTCCCCAATCGGCAGCCACTAATCACCCATGCTTGTTTCCCAACCGAGCGCAAAGAAAACCCCTGGAAGGCATGCGACATATTTGGTATCCTCGCGGCGATGTCTCCCTCCACAATCTATGCAAAGAGCAACGATTTCGTGCAACGACAGGTCGCGGGCGAATGTATTTTGGTTCCGGTCCGTCGCAACCTGACCGAGGCCAATAGCATCTATGTCCTGAATGAGACCGGGGCCGCCTTCTGGAACTTTATCGATGGTGCACGCTCGATGACGTCCATAGAACAGGAACTCGTTCACGAATACGATGTGGGCGCCGAACAACTGCATCAGGACGTTGAGACCTTAGTGACGGATTTGCTGTCCATTCGCGCGATTCACGAGGTGCCTGTCCACGATGGTTCAGCGGCGTAAGCTGGATCACCTCCCCGATCGCTTCCCCCTTGCTTGCCAATGGGAAGTCACCTGTCGGTGCAATCTCCATTGCGTCATGTGCTACACGGATTGCTTCAACGAGCCCGCGCATATCCGCCGAGAACTCTCAACCGTCGACCTCCTCCGCATCATGGATGAGCTCGCGGAAGCGGGCTGCCTTGAACTCTGTCTGACGGGCGGGGAGCCTCTTGCCCGGCCAGACTTTTTCCAGATCTATGAGCGGGCGATCCATCTTGGATTTTTGGTGACCCTGTTTACCAACGGGACGTTGATCACTGAGTCCATTGCCGACCGCCTGGCAGCGCTTCCCCCTTATCGAATTGAAATCAGCTTGCACGGGCTGACGGCAACCACATTTGAGCAAGTGACAATGGGACGGGGCTCGTTCAACCGATGTCGACAAGCCATTGCCTGGTTGTTGGACCGGCAAATCCCGCTGATCCTGAAATCAACAGCCATGACGGTCAATCGCCACGAGATTCTTTCCATCAAGCGCTACGTGGAAGCAATCGGCTCGGTCGGATACAAGCTCGGTGAAGAAATCCGTCCGGCCCTTGATGGATCCGGCGTTCCGTTTCAGTTCGCCCTTCAATCCGAAGTCCTCGATGAACTCCATCGGCAAGACCCTCAGCTCTCGCGTGAGACCTGCGAACGAACCGTACCAGATACGCGTCCCTGCCTCAGTGGAATGAGACGATTTCACATCGACGCCTACGGCATCCTCCAACTGTGTTCCGGGAATCGAGCACACGGCTACGATCTTCGGAAAGGCTCCTTTCAGGAAGGTTTCTACGACTACCTCCCGTCATTTGGCTGCCGATGGAAAGGTCAGGCAACCGCAAGTCTCGTTCACCCCAGTGTGACGCATGTCTAATGCTCGTACGCTTCCCACGCTGGCTTACGGTGAATTCAGCCGGCGAGTGCATGCCTCCGCAACGAGCGCCCATCGCGTCACGAACGCACAACTCGAGCTCACTTACCGATGCAATCTTCATTGCCGACACTGCTACACAGATCCCTATAACCAGAAGGACTGGATCGCCCAAGAACTGTCGTGGCGCGAGATCATACGACTCATCGACGACATGGCCGAGATAGGTATTCTCTGGCTGAATCTGACGGGAGGGGAAGTGTTTCAACACCCTCGCTTCTGGGAGATCTATGAGCACGCGTATCGGCGTGGTTTCTTGCTCCAGCTCTACACGAACGGAACTCTGTTCACCGAAGCGATCGTCACACGGCTTCGGTCTCAGCCTCCCTTTACCATCGATATTTCCTGTCATTCAGTCGACGAAGCCTCTTTTGATTGGTTCACGCAAGTCCCTGGCTCATTTCGAGCGTTTCGGCGCGGGCTGGAACTCCTCCGAAAAGCCGACCTCCCCTTTACCCTCAAAACGAAAGGGATGAATTGGAACCGGCAGGAGTTGCCGGAGATCAAAGGTTTCGTCGAATCGTTCGGGCAACCTTTCAGCATCACCACTTCGCTCTCACCTCGTCTCGACGGCGACCTCTCCTCACTGTCGTACCGAATGGCGCCCCCCGACGTGGCCAGACTGGAACTGGACGCGATGGGAGGGTCTCCGGCCGAGGAAGCGTGCCGAGCGGCTACAAAGCTGTTACAGCAACCCACGAATCAACTGTACCGCTGTGGCTGTGGCACCAACACTATTCACATTAACGCCCGTGGCGAACTCGGGACCTGCACGTTCCAATATGAACGACGTTACTCGCTCAAGACATATTCCCTGCGAGACGCGATTGAGCGACTCTTTGGTGATATCAGATCATTCCACTATGAAAGCGATAGTCCCTGCAGAACCTGCACGCTACAGTCATTCTGTGACAAGAAACCGTCCGAGGCTCGCTGGGAGTGTGGAGATCCCGAATCGCCGATTCCGTACAATTGCGACGTCGCCTTGGTCCGTGCAGAGGTCAGGACCCAACAACGGTTGCTCCATCCCCTTCGCACATCCGAACACCATAATCTGCCCGAGTCTGCATCACATCCGAAACACGACAGGCAACTTGCTGTAAGGACGACCGTCTGATGTTTCACGATCCGACTCTACTTTTGACCTGGTCTTCTCTTTTCCTGGAGGAGGAATCACGCGATGAGTGAGAAGAAGCCGTATACACCTCCACAGCTCTACGAGGTTGCGCTGGACCAAGAACAAGCCATCCTAGCCACCTGTAGTCTAGCCACGATGTCGACATCCGCGGGAGGAACAGTGGGCTGCCGTCCTCCAGCAGGATGCAGCATGTATCCGGGCGCAAACGCCGCTGGCTGTAAACGATCCGTGTTACCGGTTACCTATATGGGTACCGTCTGCCATGATTCTGGTCCACGCGCTTCGTAGACGTGAGATGAATCGGTGGTGCGAGTCGACAGGTGAGTCATAGGTTTACTTATTTTTGCTCTTTCTGCGGAGGGAACAGGCTATGAGCGAAAAGAAACCCTATGTCCCGCCGCAGCTCTATGAAGTGGCGCTGGACCAAGAACAAGCCATCCTGGCAACTTGCAGCCTGCTCACCATGACGACATCCGCCGGAGGGACCGTGGGCTGCCGCCCCCCGACCGGATGCAGCAACTATCCCGGTGCAAGTCCGACCGGCTGCAAGCGATCCGTGTTGCCAGTCACATATATGGGAAACGTCTGCCACGATTCTGGCCCTCGTGCCTCGTAGGAGTGAGATGGATCTGACGGTTCGAATTGGCGGATACTCGATACAGATTCACGAACCAGACAATCATCCTCGTCTGATCTGGCCGCTTCGACCATTCGATAGCTTCCTCATCCCTCCAATACCGGCCCCAGATCTTCAGGTCGACGTGACGGTTGTTTCACCGCTCCCTGATCTTCCCCCTGGGAGACTCATCTTCGATTCCATCCATGGTTGCTGGAAACTGTCTCAATCAGAGACTGGACTGCTGTTTGAATCCCTCGACCCGAAGATCCTTCAACCACGGGTGCGTGCACGCCTATCATCCGACTACCGAGCCGTGCAGGCCTGGATTCTCCCGAGTCTGGAGGGTGGCCAAGTGGGATGGAGCCCGATGCAACTGTTCAATCCGCTCATTGAAGTTTGCCTGTTGTCTCGGTTGTCGCGCGACGGTGGATTGCTGTTGCATGCAGCAGGCCTAGTGTTCAACCAACAGGGTTTTGTTTTTACCGGACCGTCTGGAACCGGAAAATCGACGATCGCCGAGCTGTTCGCACACCGAAGCGCCGTCGTGCTCAGCGATGAACGGGTCATCTTACGGCGGCATGGTCAGACCTTCTCACTGTATGGCACTCCATGGGTGGGATCCGGGCATTATGCGGAAAATGCCTCTGCTCCGATCAGTGCCCTCTACGGTATCAACCATGGAAAGGAGAAACACCGCCTCGTGCCTCTTGGGTCTTCTCAGGCCGTGACACTCCTCCTGCAGCAAGCCTTTCTTCCCCATTGGGACCGTTCCGGCTTGGAGATGACGCTCGACTTTCTGACATCGCTCACGATGCAGAAACCATCTCAGGGCCTGTCGTTTCTGAACCAACCCGATGTGGTTGACTTCGTCTGTGATCATTCGTCAACCCTCACGATGGCCTCCGGATGAAACAGATCGCTGGCGACACATTTTTGGTCGGGCTCTCGTCGAAAGCCAGACAGCAGCGTCGGCCTGAAAGCGTGACCTTCGAACTGACCTACGGATGTAATCTCCGATGCGTCCATTGCTTCAATCCCACCCATCGCGCCCTGCCACAGGAACTCGACAGGAAGGAGATTGTCGCAATCCTGGACCAACTGGCTGATCTTGGGGTGCTCACCATCACCTTTACCGGAGGCGAGTTAGGGACCCGCGTTGATCTCGAACCAATTCTCCGGCATACGCATCGCCGTGGCCTCTTGATTCGGCTGCTGACCAATGCGACTCGCGTCACACCTGAATTTCTGGTACTGCTGGGACGCCTCAATGTGGAACAAATCTGTGTCTCGATCTACGGAGCCACTCACGAGACCTATGAGCGGATGACCGGCGTGCCAGGCTCCTATGCGTCGTTTCATCGAGGATTAGTCCTATTGGCACACGCCGATCTCCCCGTGATTGTCCGGATGCCGGTCACCACGCTCAATTACCACGAGATTGAAGCGTGTCGCCATCTAGTCGAGAATCTCGGGCTGAAATTTCAATACTGTCTCGACCTTACCCCGACCGTAACCGGCGACGTGACGCCTCTCCAATACCGTCTGACGCCGGAAGAGAAAATCCGTATCGATAGGGCCATGCTCTCGAACTGGGGTTCGACACCTTCCACCGAGCTCTGTCCTCCCTCGGATGATTTCATCGAATGTGCCTGTGGCCAGAACCGCTTTGCGATCACGCCATACGGTGAAATGAACCTCTGCACGGCCTTTCCAATCCCTCGATACGACCTCACAACCGGCACAGTCAGAGAGGGCTGGGAAGTGCTCAAGCGAACCGTCGATGACGCTCGCCCAAACCATCAGTATGAATGTCCGATCTGCGAGAGTCGTTCGTACTGCCGACAAGGTCGGAATGACGCGTGGCTAGAAATCGGAGACATGAGCACCTGTCTTCCACACTTCCGACAATGGGCTGAACTGGAGCACCGAACCCATGTCCTCCTCGACCCTCGACGACCTGCTTGAGGCCTATACCCAGGTCAGCATGAAAAATAGGACCATCCTTGAAGAGTTTACTATCATTGCCCAACAGTTTCATCGGCAAGGGATTGCATTCATCGTCCTGAAAGGTGCGGACGTCATCGCTCGCCTGTACGGCGTCCGAGGAGCACGACCCATGTCAGATGTCGACCTCCTCGTCCACGAATCGGATTTGGCCACCATCGATCGATCGCTTCGAAACCTCGGATTTACCCAACAGATCGACGGCAATCCATCCTATGCATCCCGTGAGTGGAGCCTTTCACTGGATGTCATCACAACACTCTGGTATCTCGATGAACAAGAACTTGCCGCCGTATGGGAGCGGGCCTCAACGCGTCGGTTCGGCATCACGACGATTTCCTGCCTCGATACAGAAGATCTGTTGATCTATCTCACCGCCTACAACGTGATCCATCGTGGGCATCTGTCACCATCCTTCGTTCAGGATATGAAACTCTTGATGGAGAAAGAGCGCCCTGATTGGGCTGTCGTCGTCGCACAAACCAAACAGGCAGGGCTACGGATACCTCTTGGTCATGGGCTCTCTCATGTCCGAGAAACGTTTCCAGCGATTCCCATTCCTGATGGTGTCCTGACGAGCCTCGCGCCATCAAGGCAGCGAGAGCGAGTCTTGGCTTGGCTGCTCACGAAGCTGGTGACCACGGAGCCGCTCCCGGAGGTCGGCCATCTGTTGCTGTTCCTGACACAGCCCGGCAGACGCAAGATGGCGTGGCTCACGCAACGGCTCTTTCCATCACACACATTTCTCTCCTACCGGTATGGCTCGGCAGGACAGACCATCTCCTGGCGGACACGGCTGTCGCGTCTCTATCATCTCGCATCTGCCCTACTCCGCCTCAGTCGACGAGTGTTCCACCGCCTCACAACCACACCAGCAAGGCCCTCGTTATGATTGCTCGACTGCGTAGTCCGTCAACCGGCTCAACCCGCTTCTCAGCCGAGAGGTTACCTGAGGCTGTTCATAGACTCGTCCTCGAAACAGCCCTGACTCCGATCGTGCAGTCAGAGAGTATGACCCCGACGATCCAGCGAGGGGACGCCCTCGAACTTGAGGAGGCAATCGATCTCACGATCGGCGATGTCGTCGTCTATCGACATGATCGCCTCTTCATCTGCCACCGTATTCATCGCATTGAAGCCCCGCGGGTTTTCCTGCAAGGGGATGCGGGCACCGGTCCGTTGGATGAAGTAGACATCCACGACGTCGTCGGGCGGGTGCGGTTTCTGTTCCGCAACGGAACACGACTCCCGGTCCCCCTACCGATCCACGGACCACGATCGAGAGACGACCGTCCCTGGACTCGAACGGTCACAATCGGCATCGCGAATGGAAGATCATTGACCCGGAGATCCATCGAACGGATCGTGGAACTGCCGGGCCTGAAGCAGATCGTCCGCTTCGTCCTCCGTAAATGTATGACCATCGAGGTTATGACGCAGGCGTCGCTCCACTCCTTCGACGGCTATGTCGCTCGGCAACGGCTTCATCTTGATGATGTCGGACGCGGCTTACATGATGGGACATCCCTCCATGACAAGGGTATAGTTCTTTTCGTACACCTCGGTCCGATTCACCTGGGAACCTGCACGCTCTCCCCGTGGTCCATCCACTTGCGGCCGTTTCTCCGGCGCCAGACCACGGACGTGGTGATCGAGTCGCTGAAACCGCTTCACCGGCCTCATCCCCCATATCCGTGACACCACCGCGCGACAACCGAACGCCGAATGCAATAACATTGTTGTTTTTTGAACGTATCCTGCGCTGACATCCTTTTGCGCGATTACTTCGTAGACCGCGCGATCGATGCTATAGTCGTGACCTGTTACGCAATCACCAAAATCGAGTTTCACACGCCACCGTTCATATGGATGCCACTTCGAAATACGCTGCGTCGACGATTGAGTCTACGCTCATAGCCCGGATCGCCAAAGGCGATCATCGTGCGTTCAGTCAACTGTACGATCAATCGAGTACACTGCTCTTCAGCATGGCCCTGCGCATCCTCGGCAGCCGCGAGGAAGCAGAAGCGGTACTGGAGGAAACGTATCTTGACGTCTGGCGCAAAGTAGTCCGCTATGATGTCAGCCGCGGCACACCGATCGCCTGGCTCATCGCCTTGACCCGCACCCGGGCGATCGACCGCGTGCGAAACCGCAATCCCCGTAGCCGTTCTCAGACCACCGCCGGCAAGGACAAGGGCCATGATACTCTCGTTGACCAGGCTGCCGGACAGTTCGAGGCCGCAGCTGATCAAGAACTGCGGAATCTGATTCATGAGGTCTTCGCAACTCTATCGCATGACCAGCAACAAGCAATTGAGCTCTCATACTACGACGGTCTCCCTCCCATGGAAATCGCATTGAGACTCCATCAGCCGATCGATACGGTCATGACGCATATTCGGCTCGGTATGATGACCCTCCGTGAGTCGTTGGACACTTCCTGGGAGCAAGAAAAGTCAGCATGACGCACGAAGAATTGGAAGAGGCCGTGCCGCTGTACGTCGTCGGGGCATTGGAGCGCGCCGAGCGGCAGACTCTGGATGCGCATGTTCTTTCAGGATGCGCCCCTTGCCGTACGGCGCTGAAGGAATATCAGTCGGTCGCGGTCACACTCCCCTTTGGACTGGTCCTCGTGCCTCCTCCACGCGGATTGAAAGTGAGGATTCTGTCGGCCCGCACCGCGGACCCTTCTCCGGAGGCAACGGCACAACCACTCGCAAAACCGAGTCTCGAACCTGGTGAATGGATGAATCACCTGTTTCCCCCGTCGAATCCTCCGGCCAGATCATTCGGTAAGGCGCTCGGAATGGTCCTCCTCGCGGTGGTCGCCATGTTGTCGTTCCTGAGTTGGGTTTTCCCTCCACAAGGAACACAGGACGCCGCCAGAACGGCTGAACTGCAGAGGCAAGCGGATGCGGCGAACGCCAGAGTCACAACCCTCCAGCAGCAACTCAGCGAGCGAGAGGACTCGCTGACGAAAACCCAAGAAGAGTTACAGCGTCGCACGGCCGAGCTGGCGGAAGTGAAGGACCAGCTGATTCAACGAGAAGCCGAATTGGACGGGCTGAAAGCGAACCTGACTCCGCCGCCCGGGCAGTCAGGACGGATTCCCTAACCCTCATCAAGGCTCGCGTACGTCCTCGCCTTCGGGCTCCTATATTGACTCACTCCCTGTCCCTCTCCTGGCCCCATCTCCGGCTGCTATGCTAGCATGCAGTGTGACGATCACCGGCTTCACGCTCTCTGCATCAAGTCAACCAGAACATCCCGATGTGCACTACATGGAGCTCGCCCTACAGCAGGCCCGATTGGCTCCCTTGGTTGGAGAAGTCCCGGTCGGAGCCGTGCTCGTTCGCGGCAGCGACGTGATCGCAACCGGCCACAACTACCGGGAAGTGTCACAGGACCCCACCGCTCATGCCGAGATGATCGTCATCAGAAAGGCGGCTGAACAACTGAAGACCTGGCGCCTCACTGACACGACCCTCTATGTGACGCTGGAGCCCTGCCCCATGTGCGCTGGCGCCATTCTTCAATCCCGTATCACGCGGCTCGTCTTCGGAGCATGGGATCCGAAGGCTGGTGCCTGTGGATCGATCCTTGATATTCCCGCAGAGCACCGATTCAACCATCGGGTACAGGTGACAGGGGGGGTACTTGAAGACCAGAGCCGGATCCTCCTCCAGGAATTTTTTCGAGACAAACGAGGTATCGTCTCGGAGAAAAGCCGCGATTCGCAACCTGTTCCTTATGTCGATCTCCCACCCACCCGACCAGCATGACAGATGACGTCAGCCCCCAGCGCCATGCTCCCGAAACACTGCACCGCCACCTAAGCTTCTGGAACAGCCTGACTCTCGGCTTTGCCATGGTGTCCCCGGTCGTCGGGCTCTATGCCATCATGGGGGTACAGACGACCGTGACGGGAGGCGGATGGTTTGTCGCACTGGCCATTTGCCTCGCTATGCAGCTGTTGGTCGCCACGGTCTATGCCGAGTTGGCTTCGCAGTTTCCGATCGCAGGTGGCGCGTACAAATGGGCCCATCTCCTAGGCGGACCTATCACCGGCCAATTCGCCGGCACCATCTATGTGACGTCCACTATTGCGATGTTGACCACCACTGCCTATACCGGTGGAATCTGGCTTGCCATCTTTTTTGGATCATCCAGTGACAGTGGGCTGACGCTTGTGCTCTGGGGCGCATGTTTTTTAGCGCTCTGCATGGGACTCAACGTAGTCCATGTCAATATGTTCAAGTTGACGCTCTCGATGGGCGTGTACGCTGAAATTATCGGCTCCGTCGGTGTGGCGCTGCTCCTCTTTCTCTTCTTTCGGCAACATGACGTGTCGGAACTGTTCCACCACCTGGGAACCGGCACGGCCCCAAGCCCAACCGCTGCCTTTCTCGCCGCCCTCGCCATCGCCGGCTGGGCCTTCATCGGATTCGACGCCTGTTCCACTATTGCGGAAGAAACGCTTGAACCCAAGCGAGTCGTCCCGAGAGCGATCTTCTTTTCGCTCTGTCTGGTAGGCAGTGTCGTCATGTTCAACTCTGCCGCGCTCACCCTGAGCTTCGACCGTGCCACACTTGCAACTACACGCGCATCGTCCGATCCTATCACGCCCGTCATCAGCAGCAGCTTCGGGACCTGGGCCGAGAAGCCGTTCCTGGCCATCGTCATGGTCTCGTTTCTGGCCTGCGGCGCCTCCGTCGTCAATTACGTGTCGCGTATCATCTATTCGATGGCCCGCGAAGGCAACATGCCTCGCATGCTCGGCCAGCTTGCTACTGACGGAACGCCACGCCCGGCGGTTTTCTTGACCGTACTGTCGGCTGGAATCGGACTTTTACTCGGGTTGAACGATCAGGCGGTGGCCACAATCATCGCCTTCGGCACCGGCGGCCTGTATGCGATGTTTACGATGACGACGGGAGTCGGGCTCTATACCCGACTCACTGGGCGATGGAATCCTGAACTTGGTCAACTACAGTTGGGCCGCTGGGGATTGCCGATCAATATCGTCGCGTTTCACTGGTCGGTCTTCGAATTCATCAACATCGCCTGGCCACGCCCCTATGCCGTGTCACCCGATGCTCCCTGGTGGCAACTCTGGGCTGTCCCGTTGGTCCTAGGAAGCATTCTGGGTCTGACCATACTCTCCGTGCTGATCGGAAAATTTCGCGGAACTGCCCTCCCGGAATCGTCCTCGTGAGAACCTCATCCGCTGTGAGCCGCAGTTCACAACCCCGTCACGACGCTTCTTCACCTTACATTGAAGCGTAGAGTTCACGACGACAAAGAACGGGTCAGTCGAAGGGTGTTCTGAGCATGCAAGTGCGGAGTCCCGCCCCACTTGCCTCGTCGCATCACCATTGATCGTTCGGCTCGTCGTCACGTTGACAGGCAGAACCTACGAATGGTACGTTGCACGTATCGAGTTCTCTTACTCTGTCACTTCCCTAGTTTCTTTCCCGTACTCACTCCGTAACATTCACTCCGTGTGTGATGAAGATCGGGTTCAGGAGTCTGTCTGCGAGTTTTTCTCATCCACATTCGCGATCCACAGTTTTACGCGCTTCCCGCTAAAACACGCGCCACGAACGGCAATATTCGCGTGATGGGGTTCCCGCCCATCGGCATCATGTCGCTGTCGTCCGTCATCAAACAGGCAGGCCATGAATGCGTGATGTTCGATCAGGCTAATCCCGACACCCCGAACCAAGTCATCATCGACCGGATCAATCGTGAACAACCGGCGCTCGTCGGCCTCAGTTTTCTCAGTACCACCAGCTATCCCTACGCCAAAATGCTGGCGCGGGAAATTCGTGCGACCAATCAACAGGTCAAACTCGCGTTCGGCGGCGTGTTCGCCAGTCTGAATGCCTCGTTGGTGAAATTACAATGTCCCGAAGTTGATTTCGTGTGTCGCGGCGACGGCGAGCAGTTGCTGCTCGATCTGCTCGAGAATCTCGAGAACCCGCAAGATGTTGCAAGCCTGACCTGGATGAAGAATGGGCAGGTCGTCCACAATGCCAACCGCGCCATGGAGCGGCACCTGGATCAGTGGCCCTTTCCGGATCGTGAGAGCCTAAAACTCGACTATGTCGAGTCCATGCCGTTGGACGTGCCGGTTGTGCTCTCGATGAGACGGTTCACGACGATGCAAACGTCTCGGGGGTGCCCCTGGCCCTGCATTTTCTGCGACATCCCGATCTTTAACGAAGGGAAGTGGCGTGCCCGTAGCCCGCAGCATGTGGTCGCGGAACTCAAGTATCTCGAAGGACTGGGCTATGAGTCCGTCGGCTTTGTCGACGATCACTTTCTGCTCCAGCCCAAACGGATTGAGGCAATTTGCAACGGAATCATGGAAGCGAAGCTGTCGATCCGGTGGGGCATCGAGGGCCGTGTGGATTCGGTCGCTCAACACCTGTTTCCGGCCATGGCGAAGGCCAATTGCGGCGCGATGATGTTCGGCATCGAGAGCGGCAGCCAGAAGATTCTCGATCGCTTGAAGAAGGAGCAGACACTGGAGCAGGTCACCACCGCCGTCAAGAACGCGAAAAGGGCCGGCGTGGAGATCGTGCACGGATTCTTCACGGTGGGCAATCCGGACGAGACGATTGAGGATATGAACGCCACCTTCGACTTCGCCTCACGACTTCCGCTTGATACCTTCGGGTTCAACCGGCTCTGCGTCTATCGGGGGACACCCTTGTGGCAGGAATACGTCAAACGCGGGTTGGTGAATGAAACCACGGATTGGTACAAGTATTTTAAATGTTCCGAAATCGATCCGACCTGCCTGTCAGGCGAAACGATCAACCGCGTGCGGCAGGCCGGGATTAAAAAGCTCTTTGGCTATAAGCTCCTCCACTACCCCCTCCAGACGTTTCAACTCCTCCGCCGCTTCTTTCGGTATATGCCGGTCCGAGACGTGCTCTATCTCCTCCTCAAGCCGTTCATGGGCCAGAAGAAGGGTGCGACCAAAGCCGAAGTCGTCTCGCGCTTGGTCGAGCACGCCGACATGAAAGATGCAGCGGCCCAGCTGACCCAGGTGGCGGACGAGATGCTCCACCATGTATTTGAAAGCTCCCGTCTCGAACGACTACGGATTCAGCAATCCGCCGAAAGCTCACGCGAACTGCCGATGGTGCAAACCAGGTAGCCAGGTGGAGAGCGATCAGCCGCCTCTCCCCAGCCAGATCCATCGTACTATCTGCTTCAACCTCTTCACCGGACCCAGCATGCAGTTCAACAAAACGATGGGGTGTCGTATTGTAAGATGAGACCTTCTACTACTGTCCACGAAAGGCGGTGCTGGCTGCGGACAGCTGGGCGGGAGTTGCGAGTATCCCAGAGCCATGATAGAGTTTAACCAGGTTGAACTTTGAGGTGGCTATGGCACGAAAGACAGCTGTACTCGGATTTTCGGTCAGTCCCGCACTGGCAAAGGAATATGAAGAGATTGCGGAGCGAGAAGGGACAACGAAGAGCGACCTCTTTCGGCGGATGGTGAACACCTACAAGGCCGAACGCGAGGAGCAGGAATTCTTCGAGCTCCAGCGCAAGATGGCTCGTCGGACCAGCAAGATAGAGGTACTGACCGAGGAGGATGTGGAGCGCCTCGTCTTTGAGGACCGCTGATGAACGTGGTCTTCGACACGAATGTGTTCGTATCGGCGTTCATGGTTCCTGGCAGTCGGAGTGAACACGCCTTCCTGTTGGCCCAGCGCCGGGCCGTTGAACTCTACAGCTCGATACCAATCTTGACGGAGGCTGCGCGAGTTCTCCGAACCAAATTCAACCAGCCGGAGAAAGACATCACGGCGGCACTCAAGCTGATCAGCCGTGCAGCTCACATCGTTCGACCAGTGCGCGCTCTCACCGTACCTCACGATCTACCGGATAATCGCATTCTCGAATGTGCCGTTACGGCTCAGGTGGATGTGATCGTCACCGGTGATCAGCATTTGCTCAAGCTCAGATCATTCGAAGGTATCTCGATTGTGCGCGTGGTTGATTTCTTGCGGATGACCCATTCTGGATAAAGTCAGAGTAACGATGAATGCGACAATTCATCTCACAACAATGTGACTAAACGGCACCTCAGCGAATCAATATGTCCTCATACCGCTTTCCTCCTTTGATCGCTTCGCATACACAAATCAAGATTTGATCCCAAGTTCAAATCCTCATATATGAAGAAGTAGCTCTCATATTTTTCAGTCCCGTGTTTTTGTGCTGACGATCGGCATAGGAGGTCTGCATAAGCATCTCTCCTAAAATACACCCCCTGGCCACGGTTGCGCAGAGTGTGAAGCGGGCGGGGTGATGTCTTCATCCACCACGCACACAACAAGGAGGCACAGCATGAGCTTTCTCGAACAGACCGGATCCGCCAACCCCTTCGACGGCATCGATGTGGGGGATCACAGCGCCCCCACCCTCGCCGACCTTGACGGCGACGGCGACCTTGACGTGGTCATCGGGGAATTCTTTGGCCAACTGCGCTACTTTCAGAACACCGGCACGGCCACCGC
>DCZN01000107.1:42696-45174 GCA_002331625.1 Nitrospira sp. UBA2083
ACACCGGCACGGCCACCGCGCCGGTCTACGCCGTGCAGACCGACGCTGCCAACCCCTTCGCTGGCATCGATGTGGGAGGACACAGCACCCCCACCCTTGGCGACCTCGACGGTGACGGCGATCTCGATCTGGTCGTCTGGGATAGCTTCGGCACGCTGCGGATCTTTCTCAATGTGCCCAATCGCGCCCCGGTGGCGGTGGACGATGCCCTTAGTACCTCGGAAGACAGCGCGCTCACGGGCAACGTCCTGAGCGCCAACCCCACCACCGCCGACAGCGATCCCGATGGGGATGTCCTGACCGTGAGCCAGGTCAACAGCAGCGCCGCCACGATGGGCGACGAGATCGCGCTGGGCAGCGGCCTCCTCACCGTCCAGGCTAACGGCGCGATTAGTTTTAATCCCAACGGCGGCTATGACTCCCTACGTGACGGCACCTCAACCACCGAGTCGTTCACCTACAGCATTGCGGACGGCAAGGGCGGCACCGCNNNNCGACCGTCACCGTCACGATCACGGGTGTGAATGATGCAGCGAGCATCAGCGGGACGACGAGCGGTGCCGTCACCGAAGACAGCAGCACGCCGAATCTGACCACGGCCGGCAGCCTGAGCGTGAGCGACGTCGATGAGGGTGAAAATGTGTTCTCGACCAGCGTCACCCCGGCGGGCAGCCCCCTCGGCACCTTGAGCATCACCACCAACGGGGCCTGGACCTACAGCGTGGCCAACAGCGCCGTGCAAACGCTCGTGGCCGGGGCCACGAAGCAGGAGACGTTCACCGTGCAGTCCCAGGACGGCACCGCGAGTCAGAACATCACCCTCACGATCCAAGGCGTCAACGATGCGCCGGTGGCAGCCACCGATACCGGCGTGGCCATCCAGGGCACGCCGCTCACGATTCCCGTCGCCAGCCTCTTGGCCAACGACAGCGATGTCGACCAAGGTACCGTGCTGGCGATCACCGCCGTCGGGAGTCCCACGCAGGGCAGCGTCGCGCTCAACACCAATGGGACTCCTGACCGAGCCGACGACACCATCACCTTCACGCCCACCGGCAGCGGTGCCGGCGGCTTTCAGTACACCCTGAGCGACGGCAGCACCAGCGTCCTGGGTACCGTGAGCCTCACGATCGGCACGCGCCAAGTCGGGGGAAACGGCATTGACACCCTCACCGGCAATGCTGGCCCCGACTATCTCGATGGCGGCAACGGTAACGACACCCTGCTCGGCGACCTCGGCGATGACTTGCTGGTGGGCGGGACGGGCGCCGATACCCTCACCGGCGGCTTAGGCGTCGATACCTTCAGGTTTGCCATCGCGGACTCGCCGCTGGCCGGGTTCGACAAGATTACCGACCTCAAGATCGGTACCGATCGCATCGATGGCCCCACGGCTGTCAGTGCGGCCGCCCTGCGGGAACTGGGTGCCGTGACGGCCCTCACACAGGACGCCATCGATGACGTGCTGACCGCCGGCAATTTCGTTTCCAACGGCGCCGCGACCTTCAGCGTCGGCAGCCGCACCTTCCTAGCCCTGAACGACGGAACCGCGGGCTTCCGGGAGGGGACCGATGCGGTGATCGAACTGGTGGGATTCACCGGCAGCCTGACCGATCTCACCCTCATCTGAGCCGACTGTCTCCAGTGCCCCTCCCGGCCTCGGCGGTTTCAACGCCGCCGAGGCCGGGACAAGGGTTCGCTCCCCCTGCGGAAGCGTGAAAACCAACGGCACATCCTAGGTCGAATCGTGAATCATGCATGCTAGCCTCAATGTCCTACCATTGGACTACTCAACGATTTGAGGATCGGCCTACCTAAACCTCCTTCACTGTTTCAGATCATAGAGATCACAGCGAAGGTCATAACAATTGTGTGATGAGAAGCCTGGAATTGGATGTCCCCTGTTGGACATGTCCAACAGGTTTTGCCTCCACACCGGATGATCCTGTCGCATGATTTTAAACCGAGCTGGATCTTGATGCCCGTTGTTGGACATGTCCAACAACATCCATTCCGTACCAATAGGATCGCGGTGGATTCAGGTTGGATGGCAGCAATCAACTGGAAAGAATTCAGCGTGGTCGATTGATGAGGGCTGGATCGTGTCGCCCCCCTCCCATCTAAAGATGAGCGAGGGGGACGAATGGATGGAACTACGGGAAAATGATTTGCTCAATCTGACATGCTCTCGCCGGCACTTCCTCTTGCTTCCCATCTGCGAAATGGACGATCAGGTGGTTCGGTTGCTGCGGGGCCTGCTGCAGATCAACCGTGCCTGATCGATCCTGAAAGATGACGATCAAGGACGGCATTGTCGTTGCTGGACTGACCGCCCGCTTCTCACTACCCTGCTCACTCTTCGACGAGGCGATGGGTGATTTCTGTGAACCTCTGAGCTTCGAGGATAATGCCGACACCGCCGCCCGCGTGACCTCCTGCGCTGTGGCACACCACCGGTCAACCTCCTTCGGAAACTCT
>DCZN01000054.1:0-28530 GCA_002331625.1 Nitrospira sp. UBA2083
AAGGCCGCATCCAAACAATCGACGTCGAAGCTGAGCCAGACCGCATCAACCCCATCCCATGCCACTTCCAGCGCTTGTTTAGCCGCGTTCTCGATGCCCATCTCCACACAGTCGGTGACCGTCATAATGGTCGTCTGGCGTTCCCGCCCCGACTTCACACCTGGCCTTGGAGCTTGCCAGCCGCCAATCCCGATCTGCACAAGATTCTTCGCCGGTACATTAGGAATGTTCGTCGCGTGAAACCACGGCGTGGTGTGCATGCGCTCATCAAGATCGGTATCCTGGGTATCCACATGCCGATCAAAATGGATGATGCCGAGCTTCTTCCCATTCAGATGTTGCGCTACGCCCCGCACTGTTGCAAAGCCAAGCGAATGGTCGCCGCCGAGCACCACGGGAAACGCGCCACTGGCATAGACATGGCCAACCCCTTTGCTGACTTGATCAAAGGTCTTTTCGATGTTGGCCGGAATGGTGAACACATCGCCCAGATCGCACATGGAGATCGATTCGCGCAGATCCACCCCAAGCTCAAAACTGTATGTCCCATAGAGTGCCGAAATCTTGCGGATCCCCTGAGGTCCGAACCTGGTGCCTGCACGGTACGTCGTCCCGCCATCGAACGGTGCACCCAGAATGGCCACGTCGTACTCGCCGCATTTGCGGACGTCCTCCACATACGGCGATTTGGTGAATGTGTTGATTCCTGCGAAATGTGGAAGCTCTCCTCGGCTGAAGGTGGGGATGCGCCGATCCTTGATCGAATCAGCGCCGGGCAATCCCACCAGAAGACCACGGGCGATTTCCTCTTCATGTTTCGTAGTCGGAAGCAGCGCCTCCGCTTCCACCGCAAATTTCGCCTCAGGGCCGTATCGATCATGAAGGGGAACTTTGCCTTGATACGTCCGCTCCTTCGCCATGCAGATGCCTCCTTACCTCGATGTGTATGGGCCTGTTCCAGTAGGGAGAATAGCCTGTTACCGACTGAAAATCATCAAGGAATTCCCCAGATGCCTCTCCACGCCTTGTCGTCACATACCGCGAAATAGTGGCTTCAAATGAAGCTGCCATCCCGCTCCATTTTTACGGCCCGCTAGACACCAGCAACACGCTGAGTATAATGGCATCAGTTCATGTGTATCATGGGATTTCTGCTACTCCTGCTCGCGCTCGTGTCGCCATTCCCATCCTCGACACCATCATGGGCAGCAGTAAGTTATGAAGAGAGTCTGAAGCAATTGGCGGAAGGCGTGACGGAGAAGACCGTCAAAGCCAAGAAGCAGCGACTTGCCTTGATGGACTTTACCGACTCAAAGGGAGAAGGGACCCCGCTTGGGCAGTTCCTGACTGAGGAGCTTGGGACACAAATCATGGTGGCAGGTGAATTGACGGTGGTCGACCGTACCCTTCTCTCCTCGACGTTGAAGAAGATGCAAATCAAGCACCTCGATCCGTCCCATGCAAAGACAGTACGGCGTGCCGCCAAGGCGATACGTGCCGACCTGTTCGTAACCGGCACATATGTCGACACGCCCGAAAGTCTCCAGCTCACCGTACGGTTGATCAACCCTATAAATGTTCAACCCATCGGAGCCACACGCGCCAGCGTGCCAAAGGCAGGTCCCATGACCACGTTCTTCAAAAAGGAAGAACCTCCACCGGAAAAGGTTCCGCTCAACCAGCCCAAAGAACCGCCTCCTCCGGTCGGATTAGGAACGCACCGGAACGAGTACTACGAGTTGGTCGTCACCTCACTCGAACGACAGGGCGATCGAGTGAAAGTTGATTTTTCCGTCCAAAATCATTCCACACGTGATCTCAAATTAATCTGTCACCTGCAAGACACGTTTCTGACGGATGAACAGGGAGCCGTGTGGCCCCAGCGGGTCGAGGAGAATCGGGAAGGTCTCTGTACGCGTGGATTGGAGCTGTTCCCTCACCGCAAACAGCGGGCCGTATTCACATTCACGCCACCGGCGGGGGCATCAGCTTCCCAGCTGACTCTGCACGTTCATGAACAGTCACCAAGGCGGGACGCCTCATTCACGATCGATGGACTGACGCTTGGCTCACTGCCGGCTCCCAAAGAATCGACGCCTTAGAAAGTAACCGATGTCACATACATTGAAACAAGTGTTGTCCATTGCCGGCTCGGACTCCGGCGGAGGCGCAGGCATTCAGGCTGATCTCAAGGCTATGTCCGCCAACGGCGTCTTTGCGATGTCGGTGATTACGGCCGTCACTGCTCAAAATACCGAGGAAGTGACAGATGTGTTCGAGCTCCCACCGGCCATCATCGCGTCGCAACTCGACGCGGTCTTCGACGATTTCGACGTCGCCGCCGTCAAGACCGGGATGTTGTCGTCGACCGCCATCGTCGAGGTGGTCGTCAAGATGCTCACACCTCAAAACGTGGCCAACCTGGTCGTCGATCCGGTGATGATCTCCAAGAGCGGTCATTCACTGTTGCAATCGGAGGCGGTTGAGGCCATCAAGACCCGGCTACTCCCGCTCGCATTGGTTGTGACACCAAACATCCATGAGGCACAGCAACTGTCTGGAATCCAGATTACGTCGTTGGCAGACGCCCGACGAGCGGCCAAGGTGATTCATGGGTTTGGATGCAAATATGTGCTCATCAAGGGCGGCCACCTACTAAATGAACGGGCGACGGACCTGCTCTATGACGGTCGGTTTTTCAACGTCCTCAAGGGTGAGTACATCGAGACACGCCATACACATGGCACGGGCTGTACATTTGCCTCCGCACTGGCTGCCCACCTCGCCCGAGGGCGATCCGTCTTAGACGCAGCACAAGCGGCCAAGTCTTATGTCACGGAAGCCATCAGGCACGGCTTGGCCATCGGTCACGGGCAGGGCCCGACCGACCATTTTTATTTCTTGGAGCGATAATCACACCGACATGTTCACCCGAAACACAACACCACTCACGTTGTGCCTCACCGGCGTTGGGTGGCTTGCCCTGGCCTCGATCCTCGGCTTGGCCATGCTCGTGGGTCTGGTTCGAAGCACTCCCGTCGCGCCATGGGTACGGACGCTCCATGTCCACGCCGTCCTGGTCGGCGGTGTGACCCAAATCGTGCTCGGCGGATTGCTTCTGCTCATTTCGTCGCCTCGCTCAGATGACCGAAGAGAGTCGGCCTCTCATCCCCTCACATTTTGGGCCATGAATGGCGGCGTGATTGGCATGCTCGTCGGCTTCTGGCTACATCACAGCACAGTCATCGGTATCGCCGGCCTCGTGGTCATGGCAGCATACGGCTCAGTCGTCTCCACCCTTGGCATACGCATCCATGACGGATGGAAGACCTCATTCATACAGCCATGGTCTTACGTGTTGGCACTCGGAGGCCTTCTCAGTGGTGTGATCTGCGGTGAAGTTGCCGCGATGGGGCTCCTGTCGGAATCCTATGGCTACCTGCGGCTCGCACATATTCACCTGGTGTTACTCGGGTTTGTCGTCTTGGCCCTCCTCGGCTTGATGCATCAGATCTTGCCGACGGTCTGGAATCGTCCGTTCCTGAATCCTAGGATGATGCAGGCCGCGATGACCGTGATACCGATAGGAGTGACCCTATTGATCGGTGGCTTTCTCCGTTCATCGATTCTAACCGAAATGGCTGCCGGCGCGCTTCTTTTCACCGGGATGGTACTCCTCATCATCAACCTGTTCAGAACATGGTTTTCCTCGGACCACCATGGCAGCGCCGCATCCGACCATCTGCTCGTGGGAACCTTCTTTCTGACCGTGACGGTCCTTCTGGGCGTGGCACTTGCGGCCAATCATGTGTCCAGCCCACCGGCATTGGCATACGGCAGACTGCATCTCATCGCCTACACCCATATGACCTTCATAGGCTTCATTCTGAGTGCGATCATGGGCATCCTATCCCATCTCATTCCCATCGTCCTCGCAACCACTCGCAGCACAAGTGTCAAAAAACGTGAGCCCTACCTCGATCAACTCAATCGCATCATGGATCGTGGAAGAACGATACAGATTTCTACCCTCGGCTTCGGGACCATGGGACTGGGCATCTTGGCAGCACTCACCTGGAACGTGCCGCTTACGTCGCCCTCTGTCCGGATTGCGATGTGGAGTTGTTTCGGCCTGCTCTTGACCAGCATCATCCTCTTCTCAGTCAAGCTGACAACCGTCTTCGCGAAGAAACCAGAAGCGCTTGCCACACCCCACAGTTCCGCTGACGAGCTCAAGCTCACGGCCTAATATTCATCTCCCTCCGGTTTCCCCAAGACCACACCAACCAACTCTGCTATAATCCTTCCCGTGGAAGAGCGATTGTCATTCCGTGACCCGCATGGTCGTCGTGTTGCGTCGATCCTCACCACCCCCAGTGGAGGAACGGATACGATTGTCGTCCTGTGTCACGGATTTCTCTCCTCCAAGATCAGCTCGACGAACAATGCGCTCACGCGAATCTTGATCAACCAGGGGATCGGCACCTTTCGGTTTGACTTTTTTGGCCAAGGGGAAAGTGAAGGCCCATTCGAGCAGATCACCACGACCCGCGGAGTCGAACAAGCACGCACCGCCATCGATCTAGTGCGAGAGAGAGGGTATCGACATGTCGGCCTGATGGGATCAAGCTTCGGCGGGCTTGTGTCGATTCTGACGGCGTCTCAGCGAACAGATTTGAAGTGCCTGGCGCTCAAATGCCCTGTCGTCGATTTCGCGGAGGAATTACGGCTCGAATTCGGGGATGACGGAATGGCGCAATGGAAAGCCACCGACACGATTCCGAATATCATGGGTGGCCACAACCGAATCCCACTGCACTATGCCTTTTATGAAGATGCCCTCCGGCAGATCGCCTATGTCCCCGCACGATCGATCACCGCTCCGACCGTCATTGTGCAGGGCGACAAGGATGAACATGTCCCGCTCCATCAAAGCCAACAACTGTACGACGCGCTGCGAGTCAAGAAACACCTCGAGCTGTTGCCCGGTGCCGACCATCAGTTTACGAGGGGAGACGATTTCGGACGGATGACGAACTTAATCGCAGATTGGTTAATCAGTCATCTCACAACTTAGCCAATCGATGAGCCTAGCCAGCTGGGGTTAGAGAGAATCTCACCACGTGTGTGCACTTACAACTGAATGATCTGACCTTCTTCGAGAAACCCCACCCGCTCGATGCCTAGCCGACTGATTTCCTCCTTGATCTGGACCTGGTAAGGAGGCTTCATGTGATAAGCGTAGACGGGCAGGCTCGGACGCCTCAGTTTTTGAAACTCCTTGAGGAACAGCGAGGGAGTCAGGTGTTTGGATTTTTGAGCCAACTTCCCCAGTTCGTCAGGAAAGGATGCTTCGATGAAGGCGGCCTTGAGTTCGGGGGTTGTCTGACCCAGGCTCCAGATGTCTTCCGTCTGATAGGTATCACCGCTATAGAGCAAGGCAGCTTCGCCATCCTTCACCACATACCCCACGGTGGGGACAGTGTGGTTGACCGCAACAGGAATGACCTCAAGATGTCCGAACACAACCGATTTGCCAGGATGGAGCACGCGTGCTTGCAAGATTGGATGTTCCCGACTCGGCAGCTGGAAAAAGTTTGGATAAACCTTGTCATTAAACACATGATCTATCAATCCTTGAATCACCGGTTCCGTCGCCGCGACAGTCACTGGCTCAACAAACCATTCAGCGAGATTGTCAGCCAGTAGCGGTAGGCCTTTAATATGATCAAAATGAAGATGGCTGAGGAGCACAAATCGGATGCGACACTGCTCTGCCAAGGTGAGTCGCGTGCCGATCGTACCACCGTCCAGAAGTACGGAGTTGTCAATGAGGAATCCGCAACTTTCCTGGCGGACCAACCTCTCCGTTCCATCCACAAGGCAATCCGCCCCGTGGCACCCTAACACTCGAATCTGCATGTGAAGACGACTGCGCTTTAGTTATGTGGCCAGCTACCAGGAGACGACTGCATGTCGGGTAGGATCTTGCGATCACCTACATCATACCCTAGTCGGAGATGCTACCATACCATGCTGAGCCTCTCTCTGTCATTGTCCAGCGCCTCGATTCTCCTGATACAGACAGCTAAGGTGAGGCGTGAGAATACACGCCATAGGAATAAGACTCCACGATTGGCGTCCACAGTCCAATACACCAAACAGTCAAGCATCGCAACATTATACTGGTATTCCAAGGCAGCGTATTGAATCATCTGCCAGCTTACCGGGCGACAGACCGATGCACCATTTGAAAATCTTACCCTCCATCATCGGCTGGAATCGCTACGAGACCCTGGCAGCTCAGCAAGCACTCACTACCCTCTATACGAACCTGCGTCTATTTCAGAATCTCTTTCAGGCGCCGCTGAAACTGCGGGAAAAGAGCGGCGAGACTCACGGCTGCTCCAGCAATACGATTCGTCCCAGACGCCAAGGTAACGGCCTTGGAACACCTCTTCCAGCACATGGATCCCTTTGTTCACGCGCAGCATACTGGGCAACACCTTGGATCGCTTGGTGACCCTGCGGGGACGGACACCATAAGAGCGCCCCCGACTCGGCACCCGGTGGCGCCGGCTGGACTTTCAGTCCACGAACTCTGCAGTCACGTGTCGCCTCGGCCGGACATGTGTTATCCGCCAATAATTGGCGCAGGAGCCACGATCGGCTCGGAGACAAGGCAACGGGGGGTGGAATTCAGATCTGACGCCAAGTCCCTTTCCCGGTAAGAGTTTTAAATGACGCAACAGGGATGCCTTGGGGAAGAAACTCAGACAACTTGATTAGTGGCATTCTTCCAAGAAACCGGCGTTCTCCATTGGCTATTTGCTATTGATCTCGCAATAGTACTGAGGCGTATCCAAAATGATTCTGAATCTTTTTAGATACAATTAAGCTCACGTGCATCGCATCTCTCCCCTCTCGAAATTACTGAGAAATCATCTAAATCAAGTAGGGCTCAGGACTTGCCGAGCCGCTTCATGCAGAAGCGGTTTTCGAACAGGCATTTGGCTTGTTGCAATCAGCATGAAAGGAAATAAGGAGCA
The DNA here is from genome assembly GCA_002331625.1 of Nitrospira sp. UBA2083. Classification (GTDB taxonomy): domain Bacteria; phylum Nitrospirota; class Nitrospiria; order Nitrospirales; family Nitrospiraceae; genus Nitrospira_D. Next base: position 7,050 of record DCZN01000054.1, read on the forward strand.
CGCAGTAGAGTGCACGGTATTACCTCCATGCTTTGGTAGGGATTGAAAAGTGTTTCCAATGCGCAGAGAGTCACGGCCTCCATCCCCATATTTTATGCTGGTATTTATTCGCATTCCTTTCATTTTTTGCGTCACGGAGAGCAAGGAGGACTAATGATGCGATCTTCACGATTGTTTCATATGGCAATGAGCCTTCATAGTTCCGAACGCTCCCCACGCAATCATTGATCGTTTGATTGTAGGCTAAACTGCGATCTGACGGCAGCGGGCAAACGCAAGAAACAGAGTTACCGTTCGCGAAACACTTTTTCTAACTTGGGAGGTGCGTATGAAGTATCTCCGATGGGCTGGGTTGATGCCGAGTCTGCTGCTGGTTGGAGCCATGGGAGAACTGACCGCCCCTCTTCCGTCGCACGCGCTGACTGTGAGGATCGATGGGGCGACTGTGCAAATTTCTACCACTGCCGCCGCGTGTACCTCGGGCTATAACCTCTGTGCCTTCATTCCGCCCGGTCGATACGGGAACTGGACCGTGGGGGACGTCTCGGCGACGAACCGGGCCAGAATCATGATCGGCGACAACAGCACCGCGGGCAGTCTCGATCTCCTGAAGCTAACCGGCATCACCTTCACGCCGGTCCTGACGGCAGGCACGAAGACCACCACGGTCGTCGTCACGCATACCTACAATGCCGGTGGTGGAAATCCAGCGGGAAACTATTCATGGGGCTATGGCATGTCTGGGTACTTCGATCCCCCTGGCCCCAACGGTCTCGACGAGAACGTTGTCGGAAATAGATTAAAGCAAATCGGCAATGGAAATTTCGCCGGTGTTAGTGTCACTCTCGGGTCTGGGATTGATACCGGTGCGCTAGCCACCCCCTCAACCAAAAATCTTAGTGGGAGCATCTCGAGAACTAGTGCGGCAACCGTGGTCCGGCCGAATTGCAATACGGGAAGCGGCAGGTGCGCTCCGACAATCACGCAGACGTTCACCATCACCGTGGTAGGAGCAGACAAGTTGGTGATGACCGACAGCGTAATTGCCGCCGGTGGAACCTGTCAGGACGTCCAGCAGGTGATCCCGATTCCACCGGGCCTGTATAAGCAAATGCTCCAACTGGACCCCCAGGCGCCGAACGATGTCAATAAGTTGAGCGAGTGGTTGGCCACGAAGGGCCAGTCTCTCAAAATTAAACAAGGGCTGAAGGCTCAGCTCCATCGGTTGCGGAAGACGACCGGTCCAGGGACCTGTCCTGAAGTATTGGCGAGAGTTGACGAGGTCGTCGACGAGGACCTGCAGGCGGAATTGGTGGCAGCTCAAGCGGCCGGCGCCGTGCCCGCCACGTCTGGGAGCACGATCACGATCACGAAGAATACGAATCAAGCGACGAACGAGACCTTTACCTTCAACATCAGCCGTGAAGGCTCGTCATCGACCGAGACAATCTCAATGGACGATCAAACTTCGCAGTCATTCGCCGTCGCGGTGGAGCCAGGGATAACCTACAACATCACCGAACATTCGCTTGCCGGATGGTCGTTGACCAACTCTTCTTGCGACGACGAGAGCCCCACAACGGCTGTCGTAGTCGAGGTGGGGGGCAATGTCAATTGTACCTTCAACAACAAGAAGTTCAGCAGTGATGATTATCGTGTGATCAGCAGCCCCGGCTTGACTTGGGACCAGGCCAGAACTGCGGCCCAAGCTCTGGGGCCCGGCTGGGACTTGGCCACCATCACTTCGCAAGAGGAACAGGATTTCATCCAAACCCTATTACCAGCTAACCCCAGAGGAATTCCTGGCACGCGCGACTACTGGATTGCGGGGGAACAACCAAGCGGATCGCAAGAGCCCGGCGGCACTTGGCGGTGGGCCACTGACAGCTTCGTTTTTTATAACAGCGGCGTAACAGCCGGAGGGTACGCAAACTGGGGAACTCGCTCCCCAGGTCCGACCACAGGTCCGGACAATGAGCCGAACAACCTTGGTAACGAGAACCACGTGACCTTGGATAGTCGCTATGGATGGGGCTGGAATGACCTCAACGGAGACAACCGTACAACTGAAGGGTATGTGGCTAAAAGATTTTCCCCGTGATTCCGTCAGGGGGTCTTCCCTTCCGTCGCGGGGCTGACGGGGGACATCGCCGTGAGACGCCTTCACTATACGCACGGTTTCAGGTAAGGATACAAGTTGGTCTCTTTCAGCCTGTGGGGGAACAGCACAAGGTGCTCCCCCACAGGGCACAAACAGGAGGTAGAGATGGATGAGGGCACCGCAGCATTCCTGCGCCAAGGTTTTTTGTGCCTGTGCCGACTCCTGATTGCCTTGATACTGATTCTACCGTCGATTGGTGCCGCACAGATCACGACGACTATTACACCTTCCGGTCTAAATACGCAGATCAACCAGGTTGGAAATGCGCATACCATTACGGGCGGCACCAGGCCAAGTGGTGGCCCCAACCTCTTTCACAGCTTTGGAGACTTCAATGTCGGGGGAGGAGACATCGCCAATTTTCTGAACAATACGGGCCTTCCCACCTCGAACATCCTGGGTCGCGTGACAGGCGGCACCATCTCAAACATCGATGGCACGATTCAAACCACCGGGTTCGGCAGCGCAAACCTCTTCCTGATGAACCCCTTCGGCATCGTCCTTGGACCAGGAGCGTCGCTCAACGTCGGTGGGTCGATCAGTTTCTCGACGGCGCAGTACCTCCGGCTGCTCGACGGTCTCTCGAATAGCGCACACTTTTATGCCAACCCCGCCAATGACGGGTTACCCACTAGCATCTTGACCATCAACTCTTCCGCCTTTGAATTTCTCTCCGCCTCCCCGACCGGCTACGGATATCTCACTGCGCCCGATCCCAATGCCACCATCACAGTGCAGGGCAGCAATCTTGCCGTTCCTTCTGGCCAATCGATTTCCCTGGTCGGTGGAAAAGTCGTGATCGAAGATGGGGCGCAACTCTCCGCGCCGAACGGTACCATCAACCTTGGAAGCGCCGCATCGCCTGGTGAATTTGATATCACCACGCTCGGGTCACAGCCTAATGTGGAGGGGACCTCGTTTACCTCTTCTGGATCCGTCTCCCTTGCTCCTGGCTCAAGCATTAATGTCTCTGGTCCCAGGACAGTGTTCATCCAAGGCGGACAGCTCGTGCTCTCCGTGAATGAGGCGACACTCTCCACATCCGAGGCCCCCGCCCCGCCGGATACGATCGCGCTCGGTCCCGGGAGTTCCATCTTGACGGCCACTGCTGGAACCGAAGCAGGCGCAGATGTGCAACTCAGGGCTGGAACCGTCCGGATGGATGGTTCCAATATCACAACGGTCACGTCTGGATCAGGGAAAGGTGGAGAGGCGCAGATTCACGCAGGCAGCCTCACGATGGGAAATGGCACGTCGATCGTGACGGCAACGACTGATGGAGGTGGCATGGGAGGGGACGTAGCCCTGAACGTGGGGACGGCAACCCTCACAGGTGGGTCCTCAATACAAAGCTCAAGTCAGGTCTTCACCCCTGGGTTAGGTCAAGGCGGACAGGTGAGCATCCAGGGATTGCCTGGCGCAGAATCAGGCGCGGCGGAGTCGGTGACGCTCTCCGGTGACAGTTTCCTGCTGAGTTCCACGTTCGGAACCGGTGAGGGGGGACGAGTGAGCATCCTGTCCCGGTCCTTGATAATGGATGGAGCCGGCACCAACGTCAAAGCGGAAGCGACCGATGTGGGCCGTGGAGGAGATATCGTCATCAGTGTCCGGCAGGCAGGTTTTTCAAGCGGGGCGACCATTCGAACCCTTACCGGCACCTCTGAGTCTAACGCGCCGGCGGCCGCCACCGTCACTGTGCAAGGGCTGTCGGGATCCGGGAGTATGGCGGATGTTGTCGACCTTTCCGGAACGGACTCCGGCATTGTCTCCGAGACCACCGGCACAGCCCGTTCCGGCGATGTGGCGGTGCATGCCAGGACGATCACGCTAAGGGAAGGGGCCGTGATCCAAACCGGCACATCGATCAACACCGGTGCGGGAGGTAATGTGGCGATCGATGCGGACACACTCACGATCTCCGAGCAGGCTCGGATTACGAGTGTGTCCGGCGCTGGGAATGCGGGGCAAGTCACAATCACGGCCGATCAGCTCACCATGAACGATGTATCGATTGAGAGCAGCACCAGCAGTAGCGGCCGAGGGGGGGACGTGGTGCTGAACGTGGGGACCGTGCGCCTGTTGAGCGGGGCCACGATCAACAGCAGCACCTCCGGGGCTGGCTTGGCCGGGAACATTACGATGAACGTCGGCACACTCAGCCTTGCCACCGGCAGCAGCATCAGCAGTGCCAGCACCGGAACGGAGGTCCTCACTAACCTGGATGGAACGACTCAGCCGCCGGGCGCGGCCGGGAATGTGGTCATCACCGCTACGGGCAGTTTCACAAGTGATGCAAGCACCATCGCCACATCAGCCAAAGCGAACCGTGGCGGAGACGTGTCCATTACCGCTCACAGCGTGCACCTGTCCAACGGTACTAAGATTACGGCGAACAGCGATGGACCGCTCACGGTGACCAAACTCGTCCTGGATGCGAACGGCCGGTTGGTCGAACAAGTGGTTGGCAACGGCAATGCAGGCAACATTAGAATTGATAGCGGCTCAACCTTTCTCATGGCGCAAAGCTCTGTGACGACCGAAGCCAGCCAGGCCAGCGGAGGTCAGATTACGATCAACGCGCCGCATATGATCCGGTTGATCGACAGCCCAATTAGCACCTCCGTGGCCGGTGCTGCTGGGGACAGCAACGGTGGCAATATCTCGATCGATCCCGATTTTGTGATCCTAAAAGGTAGTCCAATTTTAGCCCGGGCCTTTGCCGGATCAGGAGGAGCCATCAATGTGACCTCCGGCCTCTTCCTCGCCGATCCCGCGAGTGTCGTGGACGCCTCCTCTACGCTGGGAGTCAGCGGCACCGTGCAAATCAACGCTCCGATCAACAATCTGTCCAGCGTGGTTGGGCGACTGCCGGAATCCTTGTTGGCGGTTCAGGCCCTGCTGCGGGCTTCCTGTGCGGCGAAGCTGGCGCAGGGAGCGACGAGCAGCTTCGTCGAACGCGGACGTGACAGCATCCCCGCCGGACCCGAAGGATTGCTCGCCAGTCCGTTCCTGCCCATGGCCGCTGAACATTCCATGCAACGACAGGCCAAACCGTTGGCCAAAACATCAGGGCTCCAGTTGCGGCGACTGCTCGGGAAAGAGCTGCCGTCGTCTATCACGCTCGTCTCGGATCACGCCGGCTGTTCGTCATGAGCAGCACACTCCACCACGCAATGGAGCCAGGCTTCGAGCGTGTGACTCCGCGGCGATTCACGTGGAACGCGATGCTCGTGATGATCGTCTGTCTCGCTACAGAACCCACGCTGGCGCAAGTATTCCTCCCTCCTGTCGTCGATCCGGGCGGGCGATCCCAGGAAGTCCCGTCACTTCAAGACACGTCACCCTCGCAAAAGCCCCCGCCGATGGCACCGACCGCTCCGGCACCTCCCGCCGGCACGCAAGAACGTCTCCCACCCGTCAAAGTCTTCGTGCGGGAATTCCAATTCGACGGCCATACGGTGTTCACCACGCAAGACCTGCAAGCTGTCGCGGCACCGTACAGAAACCGCGAGGTCACGACCGAAGACCTTGAAAGTTTGCGAACCGCGGTCACGCTGCACTATATCCAACGGGGCTATGCCACCTCGGGAGCCATCATTCCCGACCAGGCCGTGACGGATGCCATCATCCGAATTCAAGTCATCGAAGGCACGCTGGCGGAAATCAACATCGAAGGCGCACGGTGGTTGTGGCCAGGTTATTACCGTCGCCGAATTGCACTCGGCGCCGGGCCGCCGGTCAATGTCTACACGCTGCAAGAGCGGTTGCAGCTGCTCCAGCAGGATCCACATGTGCAACGCATCAATGCCGAACTCCGCCGAGGTATCGTGCCGGGCCAAAGTGAACTGGCCGTACGGGTATCGGAGTCTCGGCCGTTCAAAGCCTGGGTGGAGTTTAACAACCATCAATCGCCTGCGGTCCGGGCGGAACGCTGGCTGGCGACTCTTGTTCACGAGAGCTTGACAGGCAACGGAGACCGGCTTCAATTTACCTACGGGCAATCGATTCCTATCAACAACACGACTGGCGTCTTGCCGTTGATCAACGTTTCCTATGTTGTGCCGATCACCGCCTACGATACCAGCCTGGCCGTCGCCTACCGCCGCTCGGACTTTAATGTCGTGACCGAACCGTTTCGGACGCTGGGTATCGAAGGCCATACCGAGATCTTCGGTGTCACGCTGCAACAGCCGGTGTATCGAACGCTGACTCAACTGGTCAGTCTCGGCGTACAAGGCGAGTATCTGTACAATAAAAATCTGCTGCTGGGCCAGCCGTTCGACTTTTTCGCGGGCTATCAGAACGGTGTTGCAAACGTGGCTGCGTTGCGTTTTCTTCAAGATTGGACCTATCGGACACAAGATACCATCGTCGGAGTGCGCTCGCGTTTCTCTATCGGGTTGGACGTGCTGGATGCGACAATCAATTCTGGTCCTGTGGCCGATGGGCGGTATTTTTCTTGGGTCGGGCAGTTGCAGGGCTTGCGCCGATTCGACCAGTATGCAGGGACGCAGTTGCTGGGGCGTATCGACGTACAGTTGACCAATGATCGCTTGTTCCCCCTCGAACAGATACCGATCGGCGGACGTTACAGCGTGCGTGGCTATCGCGAGATCAGTTTACTGCGGGACAATGCATTTCTTTTCTCGATCGAGCCTCGTTTCCCCATCGCCCGCTGGGCATTCGGCGCCAGGGAGGATTTGATACAAGTGGCGCCGTTCTTTGACTATGCGAGGGCCTGGTCCGCGAAGGGCTCGACAGATGCTCCCAAAAGTTTGATGAGCGTGGGAGTAGGGTTGCGGACAGCCTTCCTCCCCAACAATCAAGGCTACTTCGAAATCTATTGGGGGTATCGGTTGAGAGGTGCTGGGACCAATGATCCACCGTATAGCACGACCGGCAACCTCCAGGATCATGGTGTACATGTGCAGGTCGTCCTACAGCCCTTCTGAATGCGAAGGAGAAGATGGCCATGAATATCCACCACTCACCTCCGTACGGCTCCACCGTCACTTCATCGGGCCCCCTTAGCCGCCCTGGAACGCTTGCCGCGGTCGCCGCGATCAGCATCACCATCATCACCTTATGCCTCCTCTTGCTCGTTTCTTCTTCTGTATGCGCTCACACAACGGACAACGAGCCTGTTTTTCCCCATGGGTCGTTGCTGCACGAAGGATATGACGCCTTCACACGTGGAGCTTTCGAGCAGGCAGCCGAGATTTGGCAACAGGCAGTCCGGTCATATCACGAGGACGGACGCGTTGTGCAAGAAAGCGATGCCCGTATTGCGCTAGCGCGAGCCTATTTATCACTGGGATTTCATAACCGTGCCGCGCAGACACTTGAGATCGCAGTGGTTCTTACACAGGGGAAAGACCCTTCCCGCCAAGCTGCGGCAATGGAATTACTCGGTCAGGCTTATCTCGCCGGAGGACGTCCGGACGCTGCGTTAGAAACGCTTCAGCATGCCAAGCAGTTGGCCACCGACGCGGACAATCAGATTCGTCTGGCTTCCATTGTCCATTCGCTCGGTGCAGTTCAGAGCGCGCTTCAACAGGAGCAAGAGGCGTTGGCTTCCTATTCGGAAGCACGGCGTCTCGCGGCATCGATGCATGCCGACACGTTAGTGGCCACATCGACAATCAACGGTGGGAAAACAGCACTGCGACTGGGAGAGTGGCAGGAAGCGCGGAAACTGTTCGATGAGGCGCTGTCGCTGGTCCATGACTTCCCTGATTCCCACGACAAGGTCTACAACCTGATTGCGATCGGCTTAGGGCTCGAAAGTCTCCACACCAAATTTCCGGACAGCGGCGGCTCGCATCTGCAAGCCGACGTTGCCCTCGAAACAGCCGGCGAGGTCGCCAAGTCGACCGGCGACGTACGTGCTGCCTCCTATGCCTTCGGACATCGAGGGCACCTATACGAGCTCGACCGGCGCTATGACGAAACCCTGTTGCTCACACGCCTTGCCATCGGCTATGCCCAACAGGTCCATGCCCCGGAATCCCTGTATCAGTGGGAATGGCAATTGGGCCGTGTCTTGAAGGCTCAGGACAAGATTGATCAGGCAATCCTCTCATACCAGCGCGCCGCCAACCTCGTTCAAACATTGCGTCCCGAAATGGCAGCCGGCACTACACTGGCGGCTGCATCATTCAGGGAAGCCGGCGGTCGGCTGTACTTCGAACTGGCGGACTTACTGCTCCGACGTTCAGGGACGACACCGACCCCGGAAGAAGCACAACCCTATCTGATCAAGGCGCGGGAGGCCATCGAGTTGTTCAAAACCGCCGAACTACGCGACTACTTTGCAGATGAGTGTGTCGACGCATTCCAAACCCGGCAGACGAAGTTGGAAGATGTCTCACGCCAGGCGGCAATCGTCTATCCCATCATCCTGCCGGATCGCACGGAACTCCTGGTCAGCCTTCCCGACGGAATGCACCGCATGACCGTGGCCATCAAGCAAGAGGACCTCAAAGAGGAGGCCTTAGCCTTCCGACGAGTCCTGCAAAAGGAAACGACCCGCGAATATCTTCGTAAAGGCCAGCGGCTTTACGATCTCTTACTGCGACCACTCGAACCGGAGTTCGCAAAATTCGACATCAACACGCTGGTGGTCGTCCCGGATGGTCCGCTCCGCATGATTCCTTTCTCAGCCCTACACGACGGCAAGCAGTTCCTCATCGCCAAATATGCCGTCGCGACAACTCCCGGTCTCAATCTGACCGATCCCAAACCGCTCGGCCGTGAGAGAATCGAAGTCCTCTCTGCCGGCATCACGGAAAGTGTTCAGGGGTTTCCACCCCTCCCGAACACGGCGAACGAGTTGGAGGCGATTAGNNAGTGGGCTGTACAAGACCCATCGATTCTTGAACCAGGAATTTCGTGTCCCTCAGCTCGAACGAGAGATGAAGGAGAATTCGTTTACTATTGTACACATTGCGTCTCACGGAAAATTCGATCGTGACGCCAAGAAGAGTTTCTTGTTGACGTTTGACGAGAAACTCACGATGGACCGATTAAGCCAGATCGTGGGCTTTTTCCGATTCCGTGACCAACCACTCGAACTGCTGAGTCTCAGCGCCTGCCAAACCGCTGCGGGCGATGACCGTGCCGCGCTCGGCCTGGCGGGGATTGCGATCAAAGCCGGAGCCCGAAGTGCACTCGCAACGCTGTGGTTCGTCAACGACGAAGCGTCATCAGCATTGGTCATCGAGTTTTATCGACAATTGAAAAACCCCGCTTTCTCAAAAGCGCAAGCCCTTCGACAGGCCCAGCTGAAATTGATGGAGAATCCGGACTTCCAGCATCCGATCTATTGGGCGCCATTTCTTCTGCTGAACAACTGGCTCTAAATGGGATAAAGTACGGGCGCCTGGTGACATTGGCCATGAGCAGGTTTGCCAGTACGCACTGATGTATTTCATCCCATGCGCAGCCTCCTGAAATCCCTTTATCTATCGCCGGCCATGAGTCTTGCGACCGGCCTTCTTTGTGGAATGGTCGTCCTCGTGATGCGGAGTACCGGCCTGCTTCAACAGTTTGAACTGAACATCTATGATTCGCTGCTCCGTTCGCGACCGGCAACGACGGCCGGCGATTCGCACATTACGTACATCACCATCTCCGAGGAAGACATCCGCCGGCAGGGACGATGGCCCATTACGGATGAGACCCTTATGCACGCCCTCCGTCTCCTTGTCGAATACCAGCCGCGGGCGATCGGCGTGGACCTGTATCGGGATATCGAAGTTCCGCCTGGGCATGACGAACTGACAGCGCTACTCCCCAAACATTCCCAAATCATCATGATTTCGCAACTGGGCGGCGGTAGCGTTTCCCGCATCCCTCCCCCGCCGGTGCTACAAGGCAGCACGCAAGTCGGCTTCAACGACATCCTCGTCGATCCCGACGGAATCATCCGCCGGGCATTGCTCTTTCAAGACGACGGCGATGAGGTCGCCTATGCCTTTCCTCTGAGGCTTGCCATGCTGTATCTGGCACAGGACGGCATAGTCCCGGAACCGGACCCGGCGGTGCCGGACTGGATTCGCTTGGGCCGAACGACTCTACAGCCGTTCTCGTCTTCAGACGGGGGTTATGTGAATGCCGACGATGCCGGTTATCAAATTCTTTTGGATTTCGGCGCCTCGGGCCAGGCCTTGAACGCTTTTTCCCTGACCGACCTGCTTGCCGGGCGGGTTGACGCCCGTCATCTCACCGACCGCATCGTCATGATCGGCGTGACGGCCGAAAGCGTGCCGGATGTGTTCCATATCCCAGTTCCCTATGGCTTACATGGCGGTGACCAATTCGCGGGGGTCTTCATGCACGGCATCATCACCGAGCAGTTACTCGCCGCTGCGCTCAACGGCCGCCGGTCCATCCAGGCAATGACCGAAACCGCCGAGATCGCCTGGATCCTGGCATGGGGGCTGCTCGGTGGGGTATTCGGAATCTTGGTACGGTCCATGTGGCGATACTCCCTCATTGCCGTCGGCGGGCTTTTGATGCTCACACTGTCGGTCTACACACTCTTCGCTTTCGGGTGGTGGGCACCGGGAATTCCTGCGGCTCTCAGCTGGCTTCTGTCGATCGTCATGGTCGTAGCCTCGACTCTGGCTCGAGAACGGAAGGACCGGACCATATTGATGCAACTCTTTTCACGGCACGTTTCACGCGAGGTCGCCGATAAGATATGGCAGGAACGAGACCAACTGTTTGAGGGAGGGCGGCCGCGGCCGCAGGATCTCGTCTGCACCGTATTATTTTCAGATTTCAAAGGGTACACGGCCACTTCGGAAAAGATGTCCCCAGCGGCCTTAATGGACTGGCTCAATGCATATCTGGATGCCATGACAAAGGTCATCATGGACCATGGAGGCGTCATCGACGACTATGCAGGTGATGCCATTAAAGCGGACTTCGGCGTCCCGCTCAGACGCGAGACCAACGAAGAAGTGACTAGAGATGCGGTCAATGCAGTGACCTGTGCGTTGGCGATGGAACAGACCATGCTCAGACTGAACGATGAACATGTTCAGAAGGGCCTTCCAACGGTAGGCATGCGGATCGGCATCCATACAGGACCGTTGGTCGCCGGATGTTTAGGAAGCGCTCAGCGCATGAAATATACGACCATCGGTGACACGGTCAACACCGCAGCACATTTAGAGAATTTCGGCAGGGGAGCTATCGCAGAACCACAGGACCGTCGCCCATGCCGGATCCTGATCAGCGAGCGCACGGCTGGGCTGCTCGACAACCGCTTTCAGTTAGAAAGTATAGGCGACGTGTCTTTGAAAGGGAAATCTCAGTCGTTGGTGGCATTCCGTGTTGTCCCAGCAGTGTCTCNNNGGAGAAGCCGAGACAATAACGCACACCCCACGTCCCAGGACCGGATTCAGACCTCACGACACGCATCCAGACCAAAAACAGCAGCGCCTTACCCCAAGTCAAGTGGCTAGATTACGAGCACCAGCAATTCTCAGGGTGTGCGCATGTTCTGGATACTCGAAGCGACTTCCGTAAGTCCCCCTTGTTCAAGCAACGACGCCTGCTGCCGACGCAATTCCAGGTCACCAGGATTGGACTGCATCAGATCAGAAATGGCCATCAGTGCATCGTACCAGACGCCTGCTTCGGCATAGCGCTTTGGACCATCCACTTTGGTCATGTCACCCGACAAGGGCTGTTCCAGTTTGTCACGGTTGACTCGTTCAATTGCTCCCTTGGCGACAACATTGGCGGACGGCTCGTCGGGATCCATCACTAATGCCACCGACCATTGGTACCGCTCTCCCTGCACCAATTTCACCTTGTAGTCCGAAAGCCTGATCTGCTGAACCCCGCCTCTGGTCGGACTTGGGAGTTTGGTTTCTATAAGAGGCGCTTCGGCGCTGTCAGCGATGAGGGTGAATTCATAGGACAGGTTGTGATTCGTCGGCGTGAACCAAAACAGGACTGGCTGCTCATGAAGCGTGAACCCGACATGGTCGGGAGCCAACAGGCTGATCATTGGGAGGCTCCTGTTCGTGCCGCGGGTTCCTCCTCCCCGCCTGAGCCCTGGAGCCGGAGCCCCTTTCCTAGGTGGGACGTACAGCAACGGCTTAACGGTCGGATCGGGTTTCGGTTGCGATGCGGTTGCTTGGGTTGCCTTCCCTTGGCCTTCATCTGCGAAGGAAACCCATGGTAGTGGTAATGCGAGACCTGCGGCGATACTGATGATCATGAAGCGTTTCATACGATCGCTCCTTTGTTTGACTCCTGAAACTCAGGAGACATTCTGCTCACATCAGACCGACTATCGCCTCCAAAGCGCTATGTCTTTGAGTCGATGCGTATCCGTACACGAACGATTCAATGGGCAGCTCTCTACAACCTCTTACGGGCTGGGCGGTAACTATACACTCATATTCTGAATGAATCCACCGAGCTCAGGGGGAGAAAGAGAATCCTCGAAAACTGGTGCAGTGCTTCAACTCATCAGGATGGGGTGAATCCAAAGAGATACAATCTGCATCTCATGCGATTCACTCCGGTTGGGAAACGAACCATCGTGAAACAGCAAAGAAAACCTTAGAACGACTCAATTCGCTATTGCAGGCGGCGCGGCCGTCGTTAATAATGGATCTTTGATGAGTACGCCGACGAAACCTCAATCTCTTGCAGGACGGTTGGAATTGCGGCTGATCTCCCTTGGGATGTCGGTATGTGCCTACCTGCTTGAAAAAATGATCCTCCGTTCAGTGAAGAACGGTGGAGCCAAACCGTGATTTCGACGAACGGTTCCTCGAACCACTCGAGTTTAACGTCCTCGCACTAAATCGAGAACCAATCCAACAATCAGCAGCCCCGCGACGATCCCGAACGAGATTGGAACCCAATCCGCAGCTGTTGCTGAGGTCGCCGTGAGCCCACTGGCGAGAATACTTGCGGCAGCGGTCAGCCCCACGGCGAGACGCCGACCTGTACGGCGGACCGTATCCTCCAGTGTATTCGCCTTAAAATTGACGACGAGCTTCTGACCAGGACGGGCGCCGATCAGGTGTTCGATGGCTTCGACCACCCGCTCAGCACGTACTTTCAGCTTCTGCGACTGATACACCAACGCTCTGGGATCCAGCGTAGCCCCCAGACGTTTCAGCATCGACCGCATCAAAAACTTGCCCGCCACGTCGTACGGATCGAGTTTGGGATCAAGCTGCGCAGTCGCAAGTTGGACCTGTGCAAGCGCCTTGGCCGCCAGGGTCAATGACGCCGGCAGCGGAACCCCATGTCGAACCCCGATTGCACTCATTTCTTGGAGGAGCGGTCCGATCTGCATGTCGGCCAGAGCTGCCGTACGGTATTTTGAGATCATCTCGCCGATGTCGCTCTGAAACTGAGGGACATCCAGATCGCTCCGATCAAGAGACCCCGCCATCATGAGAATCACGTCGCTCAGAAACACCGTATCTTCCTTCCACAAGGCCATTAGCAGTAACAAGAGGTGTTCACGCACATTGGCATCCACCGCCCCGACCATACCGAAATCCAGGAGGTAGATCCGGTCCTTCCACCACATAAGATTCCCGGGGTGAGGATCGGCATGGAAGAACCCATCGACGATGATTTGTTTATAGAAACTTTCCAAGAGCTGACGCGCGGCTTCGATACGTTCTGGCCCCTCCGGCGCCTTCGCAATCGCTCCCCCCTGGATTTCTCCCATCACCAGCAGTCGACCGGTCGATAGCTCTTGGTACACAGAAGGCACCGCCAATCGATCATAGTCTGCGAGTACCGTCTGCATACGGCCTATGTTCTCAATTTCCTGGCGGAAGTCGAGTTCACGTTGAAGCGAGGTGGAGAGGTGTTTGAACACAGCCTCCATATTCACCACCTGATTCAGCGCGGGGCGCTTGCCCACTTTCTGGGCGAAAACCTCCAGAAGCGCTAGATCCTGCTCAATTTCCGCTCGTGCCGTGGGCCGCTGAACCTTGACGACCACCCGATCACCGGTTTCGAGTGTCGCCCGATGGACTTGGGCAATGGTCCCGGCAGCAAGCGGTTTGGGGTCAATCGATTCGAACACATCTTCCCACGGCACCGACAATTCCTGCTCGGCTACCCGAACGACTTCGCTCTCGGACATCGGCGGGACATGGCTTTGTAACATCGCGAGTTCTTCGATGTATTCCGCGGGAAGGAGATCCGGACGAGTCGACAACACCTGTCCCAGTTTCGAGAAGGTGGGACCCAGTTCCTCCAGCGCCGCACGGAGTCGCTTAGCTTGCTGGCGGCGTGTCTCGATATCCGAAGGAGCGGGTTGGCTCAAAAATTCTCGAACACCATATTTCGCCATCACCGTGGCAATTTTTATGGCGCGCGCCCCCAGGTGAGGTTCAGAAGCCTGAGTTTCGGCTTGAGCCGTACTGACTTGTGCAATCTCCGCTGTTTCCGAACCGTGCGCATCGACTAGGAGTTGGGTATTTACGATAATCACGGTACAGCGGGAGTTGTGACTGATTCGGTTCGGGACGTTGCCGAGCAAAAACTCTTTTCTTCCCGCCATGCCTGAATTCCCGACCACCAAGACATCGATTGATTCTTGCTCAGCAGCGCGGACAATGGCCAATGCTGGGTCTCCATCCATGACGACAAACGCATGTCCACGCTCCCCAACAAGCTGGCGTACGAAATCCGTCAGTTCATGTTTCGCAGCTGCTGCTCGCGTGTGCTCCGCTGTCCCGAATTCTGTGGTAGATGGGTGCTGCGGCACGATGACCTGCACCACGAACAGGTCCGCCCCATAGCGATCAGCGAATTGCGCGGCCCAGAGCACAGCCTGCTCCGCTGTCTTAGAGCGGTCGGTGCCGACCATAACACGTCGTATGGTGCTGTTCGGAGGCTGATCGCTCACAATCTCTCTATAACCCTTACAGAGCCCACCGGTGAGGATTGGGCGTGAAGTATGACTAGAACCTCTCTCAAAATCAAATCATGAGTCTCTGAGGAAGGGCTGCCGATCGGAGATAGAGCTACACGATATTTTCAACAAAATCCGAGCCCTCCTGCTCCTTCTGGCTATCATGGAAAAGTCTGAGTCCTCTAGAAAATGTCGAGACGAGTTCTCTCAGAGGTGTCTAGTTTTTCCTGGCCCGGTTTGTGTAAGGACATCATCGCATCCACCTCACTCACACGAGGCTTGTCTAAGCACTCATTCTTGAAGCGGCTAGCCTCTCAATGATGATGAATCCTTACGAATACCCAAACCCATAATTGATACCCCTTCGCCGCCTGATTTCTTTTTTCCCATCATTAGCGCTATTATTGCGAGTCCCGTTGAACTATTCACGCTCGTTCAACCCCTTTCTTGGTATCTTTCGAACAACAACGACGTCGACACAGCTCTCTGCTGGCACCATACGCTCCTGAATCGTTCTGACTGTGACAGGACCGTAACGACAACCTCTCGGATTACTTCGATCAACCATTATTTAGAAGGGCTCAAGACCCGTGCACATCGACATCGTAACCATCATCGGCCTCTTGGGAGGCTTCTTTTATCTGGCCAGTCACTCGCAGAAAGACATGATTTCCCTGCGTGTATTGTCCTTAGCCAGCAATGCCCTCTTTATTCCCTACAGCATGTTGCATGCACACTTTGAGATCACTCAGTTACTTGGCACCCCGGAATTTCTGCTGAATACCATTCTGCTGCCGATCAACACGAAACGACTGCTAGAAATCATTCGGCTGACAAAGCAAATCGAACAGGCCACCGTGGAATCGCCCATTTCTGAATGGCTGTTGCCGCATATGCATCTCAGGAAACACAAAGCCGGCGAAGTGCTGTTCAGAAAAGGGGACAAGGCCCACGAGATTGTCTATGTGGCAGCGGGACGACTCAAGCTACTAGAAATCAACCACTACATCGAGCCCGGCGAGTTAATTGGGGAGATCGGACTCTTCTCAGGTGAGAAGGTGCGCACCATGACCGTGGTCTGTGAGACTGACTGCGAGCTCTATAAGATGACCGATGAGATGATGTACCACCTGTACTACCAGAATCCAAAGCTCGGCTTCTTTTTCATGCGGCTGATCGTCGAACGACTCTTACGCGATGTGCGTCGTGGCGTGATCGAGTCCTCAGCATAGGACTATGGTCCGAGACCCCGTTCATGATGGCCAATTCTTACCGACGGACCCCCCGATCTATTTCGACGAACAACTGCTCGCGGGAAGTTCGCTTCAGATAGCGATTCAAGCGTACCTCGGCACAGTTCGACTCACGCAATACAGGACCTCCTCATTTCGGTGGCAGGCCGGCTGATACAAGCCGCTGCTTATTTCACGTTGATCTGAGACACAAGAGGAGTTCCAGCAAACCGGCTTCCATCCTTGGCTTGTGGTTATTTACCATACTCATCGTCACTGCCTTTCGTACCGATTGGTTCACATGAGAAATGCGTTTTCGTACAAACCGGCCAACTCACCCATTCCCTGGCTTCGCACTATCCGTCACTAACGATTCAAAACATAGGGGGTTTGACACCGGTCGCTTGAATGGCACCCTCCTACCTCCCTGGCATAGCGGTTGCGTAGCTGCATACACTCAATTTTTGCCGATTCCGGCTAACTCAGGGGAGGTATGGCATGACATTTCCTGACTATCCGAAACCGACATTTTTCGCGCTCTTGGCGACTCTGACCGTGCTCTCCTCCTGGCAGGTAGCAGAAGCTGTGCACATGGAGGGAGGTCGCCACAGCCTGATCCATCGCCCACAGGTCCAGACCACGCCAGGTCTGCACCGGGTCCCTGCCCCGGCCGATCCGTCAGCTTCTGCTGCGGCATCATCACCATCACAACCGCTCACCCGTAAAATTGTGAGGAGGCCTCCGACACCGTCTGCGGCCATCGCAGAGGCGTCGTCCTCAGCTTCTTCAAGCCCTGCTCAGACCGACCCCTCACGCACAATGAGTCAACCAGTTCCCGACGACGATGCACCGGAACCTGAGTTGGAACCAGCCCCTCAAGAATAACCCGTGACAACACTTCACAGCTGAAGCGCAATCTCAAGACACCAGGCCACAGTTACTTAGGGTGCTGAATTTCCTGGAGTGCAAACTGTTTCGGGAGGAGCACCGGCAGGATCACCCCGATGGGATCGCCGCGTTTGATCGTCGTAGGCTTGTGCAGTTGTAACAGAAAGTTGGCAGTGAAGGCTTCGTAGTCCGGCAACCAATCGTATTGATTCGGCGTGCGCTTATACTCCTGCGTTTTGATCCCCTCCCAGATGGAAAACGTACGCTCTGGCTCGTGATAGAAATGGTTGGGCAGATCCTTCATCATCAAGCCGACATGCTTGGGATAGTAGAGGCGGATACCGCAACAGAGCTTGGGGTAGCCGCTGTTCAAAATCAGATCGACATACATCCCGGTAAAGCTCTTGTAGCCCAGCAGTCGCTCCTCCGGCAGAATCGGTGGTGACTGCCACTGAACGCCTGTCGCAGTACGGCGCAACTTCACATCCACCGGGCATCGAATCAGCCACCCATAGTTGCCCACCGTTCTGACTGGCCCACAGTCGTCCGGCAACACTTTGTATCCGGTCGTGGCGAGGGCACGCTGCTCATCCAACGTCATCTGGTTCAACATCGGCCGATGTGGATGGAAATCCAACTTGAGCCTCTCCGGAGGAAACGCGGTGGAGTACTCCCGCTCCCAATAGATGACGATTTTCTCCGACGTCTCGTCAGCGGTGGGAGAGTCTGCCGATTCGTCTTCCATAGGCAGTGACAGTAATCGAAGGCAAGGGGCTGAGACAAGAGGCTATCGTATGGGAAATATGGAAAGCGGATGCATGCCTGTTGCATGGGATTGAGAACCGTGTCTCTGGAAGGGCAATTTATTCCTCCTGCGCAATATGCTAAGGGTAGCGCAATCCTGATCGAAGACGTGTCGGTTGAGCGGTATCGTAAGCCCACGGGACCGAATGGGAGGATGTATGAGTCAATCACGTCACATCTTGTGCGTACATGGCGTCAGCCACGGTGACGCAGACGCGAACCTCCGACCATCCTGGACAGAGGCCATCACCACCGGCCTACAGGCCTGGGATTCGGATCTCGCCGTGACCTGTGACTTTCTCAGCTACGATGACCTGTTCGACCAAGCTCCCCTCAACCCCGTGACTTACGGCAGTGCGTTCGCCCGGCTCCTCGCGAGCGGGGTCAGCCACGGGATCGGCGACCTCTTCTCGCGTGAACGAGGGCTCTTCGACCTGCCGGACAAGATCCGGTGGACGGCAGGCATGGTGGCCCAGTGGGTCACCGATCAGCAACTCCGAGCGCAGGCGCGTCGGCTGATCCTCGCCAAGCTGAAAGCTGGGCGCTACGACGTCGTCTGTGCGCATAGCCTGGGCTCGCTCCTCTGTTATGACACATTCCTAAGAACGCCCACCGCCATCCAGGGAAGGTACTTCGTTTCGTTCGGGTCGCAGATCGGCAATCCCTGCGTCCGTGAAGTCTTCGCGGGACGGCTGGAATCGCTTGCCCACTCGACGCGATGGTTCCACCTCTATAATCCCGGCGACCACGTGTTTACCGCGGACATCCGAATCCATAGCGACAATTTCGAGGAAGTCGGCACGGCCTTCGATGTGCCCCGGGACATGCTCAACCACGAGGCCACGTGGTATCTCACCCATCAGAACACGCGATCAACCGTCTGGCGTGAAATCTCCGGCGTGACGCCTCCGAAACCCATCTCGCGGAGCCTGCAACAATTTCGCACGCGCAGCGCAAAACCCCGACGGCGCGCCTTGCTGGTCGGGATCAACGACTACCCAGATCCGGCCACTCGGCTCGAAGGATGCGTGAACGATGTCTACCTCATGAGCGCCGTCCTGCAGGAATCAGGATTCGCGCCCCAAGATATCCGCATCGTCCTGAATGAACGGGCGACGGCCGCCGCCATTCTCGATCGTCTGCATTGGCTCCTGGACGACGTCCAGGGCGGGGATCAGCGGGTGTTCTTCTACTCAGGACATGGCGCGCAGCTGCCGGTCTATGGCACCAGCGACGAAGTCGATCGGATGAACGAATGTTTGGTGCCCTACGACTTCGATTGGACCCCGGAGCACGCGTTCACAGACAAACAGTTCCTGGAGCTCTACAGCCAACTTCCCTACGACTGTTACTTCGCCGCCGTGTTTGACTGTTGCCATTCAGGCGGCATGACTCGCGAAGGAGGCCGCAAAGTGCGCGGCATCACACCACCGGACGACATCCGCCATCGAGCCCTGCAATGGAACGCCGCGCTCCAGATGTGGGAGGATCGGCCGATGACGCAGGCGAATCCATCCCTCGCGAGCACCCCATCCGGCACAAACTACTCAGGCAAGAGTGGGGCCAACTTCCGAATCGGCCGAGCCATGGACCTGCGCACCCTGCCCAATAAGCAGTACGACAAAGTCCGCCGCGACCTGAAGCATAAAGGCCCCTATCTCCCGATCATTATGGAAGCTTGCCAGGAGGAGCAACTGTCGTACGAATACCGCCACGGCGTCCAGTCGTACGGCGCCTTCACGTTCAGCTTCGCCGAGACGCTCCGAGCCGAACGAAACCGAAACCGTAATCCGACATTCCTTCAGCTGACCGACGGCATTGCAGCCCGGCTCAAGACCCTCAAGTATAATCAAACACCAACTCTCGTAGGAGCGACGAAGATACTGAGCCAGCAAATCCCCTGGGTACACAAGCGTCCCACCAGGAAACGATAGCGAGCGCAGTGCAGCGTCGCCTCCATTCTCTCCAACAACACCTCGGCCCATTCTTTACTGAATGATCGTCCAACACTGAGCCGCTATACAGGCATCACCAGATGTAGAGCTGAACAGCTCTATATATAAATAGATTCTAATGGATCCAGATAGCAGGGCCAGACGATTTTATTCGAATGGGGAATCGTCCAACTGCGTAGCAGATGTTATGGTCCCGACCCCAAGCATGAAGAGCGCAACGAACGAGTATGTTTTGCAAAGACCAGCGTGGAGAATAGATCAGCTGCTTCGCGATATCGAAGTCAATCGGTCATGTAGGAAGTGAGTTAGGAGGGCCATGATTGTTCCTATTTTATTTGTCTTGATGATAACCCAGGTTCTCAGCCTTTCAGGCTGCGCAATTCAGAAGGACAATTTCAAGCTCGAAGAGCATGTCGTGATGGTTAATGGGGCAGGCGATCTCATTGATCCGCACACCAACGTGGGAACCCCCGCTTCCCGTCAACATGTGTTGTTTAAGCCCTACCCCACATTGGAGAAGCCGGGGGAGAAGCCGGGGGAAAAGACGAAAAAATATTTTGAAGACCTGTTCGCTTCGATCAACGAAAAGACCCCGCCAGGTCCCGGTGGAAAGAAACGCCTCCTCCTCTATGTGCATGGCGGCATGAATACCGCGCGGAGTTCCATTGAACGAGCGACGAAATACAGCCAGGAGATTCTCGCCAGCGGGACGTACCCCATCTTCATCAACTGGGACTCCTCCCTCACCTCAAGCTATCTTGATCATCTCCTCACTCTGCGGCAAGGGCGACTCGCCGAAGATTGGTGTTGCGGGGCATGGAAGGAACTGGGCGGGTGGCGCATTACCGGCTCGAAGCTAGCGGGAACCGCAGCCCAGGTCGTGACCACCCCGCCATACCTCGCGCTCGACTTGGTACGCGGAACAATCCGTCTTCCCGTCGACATCTATGGTGTCTATGCAGAAATGATCAGCACCCATTGGCGCAGGACGCGCACCCTTTGGCGCAAAGACGAAAAAGATCCCCATTCTTGGCCAAATGGGGATTGCCAAGTAGATCACTATGTGGGAATTACCCCGCGAGCCGATCGCCTCCTCTGCGAATCTTCGAAGCAGGTACCCGACTCGCACCCCATAGTCCAGGGATTCGACCAGCGATCCGGTGTTGAGGTCGCCAAACAGGTCGGGCTGACCATGCTGACCTTCCCGGTTCATCTCGCGTCGGGCCTCATCATTGATGCCGCCGGCACCGGCTCCTGGAGTGCCATGCATCGCCGCACAACCGCCATGTTCAATCGAGATGACGATCTATGGGCTCGAGGCCCTCACCAGCACTCGACCGGTGGCATTGCCCTCTTCATGGCCGAGCTCCGCGAGTGGCTCAAACACCATGGTGGGAAAGAGCAATGGGAAGTCGTGCTCGTCGGGCATAGCATGGGGACTATCATCGTCAATGAAATCGTCCGACAGTTCGGTGAACCCCTGGAACTCGGCCATCACCACGACAAACCGTTGTTTGACAAGATTGTG
>DCZN01000054.1:28624-30782 GCA_002331625.1 Nitrospira sp. UBA2083
AATGCCGAAGCCGCCGAGCAATTTCTGTGGTCCTCGCTCCCTGGATCCCTCTTAGTGTGGTTGGATGGATTCTTCGCACGCCCAGATTCCCCGTTGGACCTCGTCGCGGGCCGCTATCAGAACCTGCTCCGCGTCGTCCATCTCCACGATAAGCCCCATATTCGATCGCGCGTGTCTCTGAAATCGTTCAACTTTGGAGAAACGGCTGAAGAAACCAGCCCCCAGACGCACGGGGATTTTGACAACTTTCCCTTCTGGAAAGAGACGTTCTGGCAGACCGGCGAGAACCCCTTCGCCGAGAAACGCCTTCGTCTGGATTGAGCAAGAAGCATTTCCCTGTGCACTGCGCATGGCAGACACACCGACAGACCATTAGGCCCTATCCATACATAGAGCCTCAAGTCTCTACCAACGAGATCTGAATGCCCTCAAACCAACGAGTCATATCTTTCTCGTTTCTCCAGCACTACTATCCCGCCCCTGAGCACTGACTGTTCCTTGTAATGCGTGTGAATGGTTCTGAATGAAATAGCCATCGCGAAAGATCCGTCGCTGAGGGAAGAACGGTGAATCCATTCAGATACTCCCTGAATCGAAAAAGATTCACTTCGTCAGGTCTCCATTTCTTAAGCAACAGCACAAAGTTTGAGAATTCACATCATTCTCACGAGCTCATTGTGGTCCATTCCTTGCTGATCCTTGCTGAACGAGCTCAAACATTGAACAGGTTATCTTGCAAGTCGCACACCGACTAGGAGAATCGTTCCGGGGGAATCCGCTACCGTCTAAGTAAATTATGAGAACAGTTAACAATGGAAGGGGAAGAGCTATGTACAGACTTATTGCATTAGCGATCGCAATCATGACACTGGGAGGGTGTGCACTGTTTTCAACTCCAGCATCAGTACCAGTCGTAGAGGATGAAGTAGGAAGTGGAAGATTTTCGCTGGAAAATGACAACAGAATAGGGACACTCGCAACTGTCGCTCAACGCCGCCTGGCTCTTATTAGGTTTAAAGATGGAAAGTTTTGCGCAGAGCCTCCACCCGATGCAGCCGATAATATCTCTGCGACTTTGTCGACGGCCTTGTCAGGCAGTTCAGGAAACGTTCAAGCAAACGCGCAACTGGTTGCCTCTATTGCGTCAGTCGCAAAGCAATTGTTCTATCGCTCGCAAGGATTACAACTCTACCGGGACGGGTCGTTCGCCTTATGCAATGCGTATCTGAATGGAACTATTAACGACGCTGTCTTTCAAAGCAAACAAGCAGAGCTACTAGAAACCGCTAAGGCGCTGATTGCACAGGAAATTCCATACTTGGAAAAGATCAAGGCAGATCCCATCGGGTCACCGGCAAGTCCTAATCCATCAACACCCAATCCAT
This sequence comes from Nitrospira sp. UBA2083, assembly GCA_002331625.1. GTDB lineage: Bacteria > Nitrospirota > Nitrospiria > Nitrospirales > Nitrospiraceae > Nitrospira_D. The sequence continues at coordinate 30,010 of DCZN01000054.1, forward strand.
CAGAACCAGCTCCTGGCGCTCCAACGGGTGGTGGCACAACTCCACGGTGAGGCTAGCTAACGTTGTTAGCGCGCGTCTGTATGGGATAGTGGTGCATCAAAACATAAGTCAATGATCATGCCTGACACCGATTTATCTGGTTTACTCATGAAAAAAGCTATTCAAGAGGAAAGGGTAAACTGGATATGCCACCACCGGATTACCACGATTCAGAGTTAGGGTTAGGGATGGTGATGGAGGGGTTAGGTTCTCTCCGGATGAGGGACTTGCATTCGGGACAATGTAGATGCTGATGACTAGGCTGCAGGGTAGTCTTCTTTTTCTTATCCACGCAGGCAGTGCAAAGGTAGTGTATTGGCTCGCTTTTCGCTAATTCCGATTTCAATTTGTAGGCAAGAGCTTCCGTGGCTGGAAATTCAACAAGCTGATAGCGTTGCATTTCCTTCTGCCAATCTTCAGTGTCCCTCGGTCGCGTTTCAAGGTTGCGCACCTGTTCGGCGAGTGCAGCTTGCTTCTCTTGGCTGGCTAATGCAGCCGCGTTGGCATCCATGAGCTTCTGTTGGACTTCACTAACTGCCGTCAAAATTTCGGTGGAATTGGAAAGACCATGAGTTGCCCTGACAAGACCGTAGAGGGTCTTTAAACTTTGGATAGCAGCGGTGATTTCAGCGTACATATTTAGACCTCCACTTGTGGCGGACACCTCTTATTTGTCAATTCAACAAGAGTAGGTGTTCGATTTCGGTGGGATCGGCGCATTCGAGAAAGAGTTC
>DCZN01000083.1:0-301 GCA_002331625.1 Nitrospira sp. UBA2083
ACGCTGCCGATTTGGAAGTAATGAGCCCGCTCAGCTCGCGGCTGATTATCGGTGGGATCTTCCGGATTCGCCTTCGTGCCTTCGGTATTCAAGCTGGTAAAGGCCACTCTCTCGAGATTCGGGGGGGTAAACATGCGCCCATAGAACGCGTGGAAGGCATGAGCTGGATTGTATCGATACGTGACACCAAGTCGAGGGCTGACTTGTGCTTCGTCACGCTGATACTGCACGACATCAGTGCGGACTCCGACGTTGAAGGTCCAATGTTCGTTCGGTGACCACTGATCCTGAATCCAGAACT
>DCZN01000083.1:455-640 GCA_002331625.1 Nitrospira sp. UBA2083
TTGATCAAATGTTCCTTGCTATGGACGTACGTATAATCCATGCGCACACCACCGGAATAGCCGATGCGGTCTTGGCTTCCGGCCGAAAAGGGTTCTTCTACCTCCGGCACATACGCGAGCACATTCAACGGATCGGTTCTAAATGTCGCTCTGGTGTGACGGAAATACCCGGCCAAGCTGAAAAA
>DCZN01000083.1:869-3158 GCA_002331625.1 Nitrospira sp. UBA2083
AACATCGTCTGGTTCCGCTCGCTTTGACCGTGAAAGATCGAATGGCCGACGGTCGGTGGCTCGATGCCTCGATTCGTTGCCGTGTGATTGTTTAAAAAGTAATACCGGAACTTTTCGCCGATCGTACCCCCGTACTCGAATGACGGGTTGATCGTCTTGTTCGACCCGCCGAACATTTGGACCGACCCAAATCCCGGCTTGGTGCCGCTCTTTGTCGTAATATCGATGAGCGCAGCCGTCTTGTTGCCCACGTTGGCTTCCATTCCACCCAAGACAATGTCGGCCCGCTCCCAGGCTCGTGGCGTAATCACATCGGAAAAGGTTGAGGAGACCGTATCGGGAATGGGAACTCCGTCGATCCTGAGTTGAAGATTCGCATGGTCCTGTCTGATATGGACCTGTTTGAGTGACCCATAGGCCGCGCCCGGAATCGTCAGCAACACATCGTGCAGGTCATTGTTGTTCCCCCGCGGAAGGATGTCGATTTCCTTCCGGCTGAGTGAATAGGTCTCGCTCGAGGCTTTGGTCTGGATGGGCGGCAAGGGCGACACCACCTCGAGCGCCACCTCCTTGGTCTTGGACAGCGTCAGGGTGACAGGCTTCGGAGGCTCCTCCCCCAATGTCAGCACCATGTACTCGCTCCGATAGGTCTCCTGCACAGCGCTGACAGAGTAGGTGCCACCCTCGCGAACGGCAATCTTGAATTCACCGGCATCGTTCGAGACCCCAGACGACACCATTTCACCGTCTTGATTCTTCACTTCGACGACCGCCTGCGGCACCCGCCGAAGATCCTGGTTCTGGACAACCCCGTTAATCGTTAGGACGTGTCCGTTGTCCTGCGCATACACGACCGAAAACATTCCTCCTGCAACTGCTAGAACAAGTAGCGTACACAACACATCCAACACACGTCTCACCACTGGGTACATCATGCCCCTCCTCACTCACAAGACCACGATAAATAAGCTAGAAATTGATAGATGGGCATACGCGGATTCCGCAGCCTCTCCATCATCCTGACTGCTTAACGTGATGACTCAGCTATACTTGCGGAGGAGCGCGAGAAGGGCCGACGAACGAGAGCGTAGACGAGAGGGGAACGGATTCAGAAGGAAGCTCCTGCTGCCGGACAGCATCACAGACGGCCAATTGCGGAAGATCAAGGTCAACCGATCCAGCGATATGGTGCTGGACCCACTGGCAGATGTCGGTATCGGAATGTTCATGACCATCCGCATCGGCGGCGGCCAACTCGTGGTGAACATCCTGCGCCACGGCAAAGGGAGCCAGCCCCAGGATGATACAGATCATCCCCAAAGCCACTCCTGAACGGAAGAGCCGAGAGAGAGATGTCATCGTTCTGAAAAACATGATCGTAGAATAGGCATCCAATGATCAGAATTGCAAGAACCCCTGAATCTAGTCGTCAGATGCCTCAATCCAATCCCACCAGCAATCGATATGGACTTTTCTGGCATGATTCGCTAAAGTGCTACCCCCTTCAAGACTAAGGCGGTCCAGACCGCTCGCAAGGACGTGAGCTTTCATGAGTAGGCCCATCGACAATCAACACGTTATTGAGATTAAAGCGCTGCCCTCTCCGCGCGCCATTAAGACTAAACTCCCGATTACCGATCAAGCGGCGGCGCTCGTCGTGGAGACTAGAGAGGCCATTCGCCGCATTCTTCATGGGGAGGACCGCGACCGGCTTCTGGTTATCGTAGGCCCCTGCTCGATTCACGACCCCGATGCCGCGTATGAATATGCCGCCAAGCTGAAACCGGTCGCTGATGCCCTGCGTGACCGCTTCCTGATCGTGATGCGGACCTACTTTGAAAAGCCGAGGACCACGGTCGGATGGAAGGGCCTGATCAATGACCCACATCTCGACGGGACCTGCGATATCGCGACGGGAGTGGAGTTGGCGAGGGCTATTCTTCTCAAGATCAATCAATTGGGCCTTCCCTGCGGGACAGAGCTGCTGGATCCGATCAGCCCGCAATACGTTGCCGATCTCATCAGCTGGGCGGCCATCGGCGCCCGGACGACCGAAAGCCAAACACATCGAGAAATGGCCAGCGGGGTCTCCATGCCGGTTGGTTTTAAGAACGGCACCGAAGGCAGTCTCCATGTCGCCGTCAATGCCATGACATCCGCCCGCACCCCGCACCATTTTGTCGGCATCAACGCGGATGGCCAGACTGCGATCATCAGGACCATGGGCAACCCCGACCGCCATATCGTGCTCCGTGGCGGAGGCGGAAAGACCAACTACGAAGCAGAACA
>DCZN01000083.1:3169-97152 GCA_002331625.1 Nitrospira sp. UBA2083
GTTGCCAAAGCCGAAGCGGCTGTCGCCGTAGAGGGCATTGCCCGTCCTATCATGATCGATTGTTCGCACGACAACTCCAAGAAGGATCATACCCGCCAAGGATTCGTCGCCCAAGAGGTGTTGCGGCAGTTCCGCGAAGGCCGCCAGACCATCATGGGGCTCATGCTCGAAAGCAACCTGAACCCCGGCAAACAGGCCTGGAAACAGGGTGTCGCCCTTCAGCATGGCGTCTCCATTACCGATGCCTGCCTCGGATGGGGCGAGACCGAACACTTGTTGCATGAACTTGCAGCTGCGATCACTCCCAAACCCGTCTCCTAACCTCAATCCTCACCAACCATTGAAACCCTATCCACAGCGATGGTGATTATGATTCCATGACTGGTGGAGCATCAGGATGATGGTGCCCACACCCAAGATCGCCCAGCCCCCGCCGAACATATTCTTTCTTCAGCGTCGCGGTTGGCGATTCGGAGCTCGCATCGGTCTTCACCCACACCTCCGCGTTGGCACACATATCGATCCTCGACGAGAATGAGGACAAGATCCCGCAAGCCGGACTGATCTGTCAAAATCTCCCCTGCGCTCACGGATCGCCGTTCACCCGTAAGATCTTGCTTAGCGGGGAGAAAACTCGCGATACCCTCTGCGCCCTATCCCGATTCTCTCCTGTTGGATTACACCCAGTTCACACACATGCCAAACGCACCGTAGTACCCGTCATCATCACAAGACCACCTCCGACCACTTTCCGGACCTATTTGGTATCGATCGAACGAGCAATAGCGCACCATGTTAGCCGTGACCCTCCGGTGGGAACTGAACGGCCGAGTCTTACAATCCTGCATGAAATGACTGTTTCCAGGCTCTTGCGAAAGCTCGCCATGTTCCTTTAGTCTCAATAGGGCCATTTGCTGGTGCTGCCGTTATATCCAAGGTGGCGCCGCTGACGATGAAAAAAACCAAATCCTTAACACGGGCTATGCCCAAACAGCGGATCAAGGAAGCGTATCGGTATCGCCCAACGGAACCCGCGTCGGAACAGACCATAAACAAGGCAGCTGAATCAAAAGAACGCTCATCCGTGATGAATCTAATACACACCTTCGTCTTCGCTGCTTTTCAATGGTGGCTGGCCATCGTACTGTTGGTAGCGAACCAACAAGGCGTTGCTCTGGCGGCATCGGCCGACGACGAGAAGGCCCAGACCATCGTTCACATGCTCGATTATGTCGGCGTCGACTACCCTGAGTCCGTGCAGAACGGCCAGGTGATCAAACCGGACGAATACGCAGAGCAACGGGACTTTGCCGCCCAGGCGCTCACACTGCTTGGCCAGTTATCCGCGGTTCCTGAGCAATCCGTGTTGATGCAACAGGCAGACGCGCTCGTGGCCCGCATTGAAGGGAAGGCGTCAGGGAGCGAGATTTCTGCACTCGCCAGTCAACTACTGACTGGCGTGATTCAGACGTGGCAGCTGAGTGTGGCCCCACGACAGTCTCCCGATCTCCAGCAAGGTGAGAACCTGTTTGGACAGCATTGTGCCGGGTGCCACGGCTCGCAAGGTCGCGGCGATGGACCACTGGCCATCGGGATGGACCCAGCCCCACGCAACTTTCACGATGACGCCCGCATGCGCCAACGCAGCCTCTATGGCCTGTACAATACCATCACGCTTGGGGTACAGGGCACCCCGATGCGTGCTTTCAGAGAACTCTCTGAAACTGATCGTTGGTCACTAGCCTTTTTCACCGCCAACCTGCGCACCGACCCTATTTTCGCAATGAAGGGGGAGTCACTTTGGCGGCAAGGGCAAGGTACAGCCGAATTCCCCAACCTGCGTGCCCTCGTCACAAACTCTCCCGATCAGCAAGCGCCAGCCGGCTCACCGATGGATGCCGTGCGAGCCTACCTGACACAACAGCCACATGCGCTGCAGGTCACCGCGCAAGAGCCATTGGCGTTCTCACGCACCAAGGTTGAGGAAACCGTCCAGGCCTATGCACACAATAACCGGGAAGAGGCTCGACGCCTGGCCATCGCAGCGTATCTCGAAGGGTTTGAACTGATTGAATCGGCGCTGAACAACGTTGATGCACCGTTGCGGGCAGAAACTGAGCGCGAAATGATGGCACTGCGCACGGCCATTGATGAGGGACGGCCAGCCGAGGTGGTGACCGCACAGGCGATGAAAATCAAGGCACTCCTCGACCGCGCCGCCGACAGGCTCGCTGGCGAGACCTTCTCCCCGAATACGGCCTTCGTGAGTTCCTTGGTAATCTTGCTGCGCGAAGGATTGGAATCAATCCTGATCGTGTCGACCATCGTCGCCTTCGTCGTCAAGACCGGACGGCGCAACGCCCTCCCCTACATCCACCTCGGTTGGATCGGCGCCATCGCATTGGGCGCCATAACCTGGGGCCTCGCGCGATACATGCTCGGCATTTCAGGCGCCAACCGAGAATTGACTGAGGGCATCACGGCCTTGCTCGCCGCGGCCATGCTGCTCTACGTAGGGTGGTGGTTGCACAGCCGTTCAAATGCGCAAGCCTGGACTCGCTATATTCGCGAGCAACTCAACACCGCGCTGGCTGCTCGCACACTCTGGGCGATGGCCGGCATCTCGTTTCTCGTCGTGTACCGGGAGCTGTTCGAGGTGATCCTGTTCTACGAAACCTTGTGGTCACAGGCCGGGGTGGTCGGGCATGAGGCTGTGCTATGGGGTATTGCCGCTGCCATGGGGCTGCTGGTGCTGCTCGGCGGCATGATCCTTCGCTACAGCGTACGTCTGCCGATCGGACCCTTCTTCACGGTCGCCTCAAGTCTACTGGCGATCATGGCCGTGATCTTTGTGGGAAACGGCATCGCGGCCCTGCAAGAAGCCGGCGTGCTGGATGTGACGAGGGTTCGTTTCGTCTCACTGCCGGTCTTGGGGATCCACCCGACCGTTCAGAGTCTGGTGCCCCAAATACTGATGCTCGCATTAATCGTTGCTGGGATTTTGGCTAACCGCGCAAAGACGGAATAACACGCACACTCTGCTTGATCCACGTTGTTTACCTCGACATCGGCTCGACAATCACTCAACCGCTCGTCGATAGGAATCAACCTGCGTTCCTGATACTTTATCAACGGAATTCGCTCATGCTACGATGCCTCCAATGTTGATCGACACACACGCCCATCTGGACGATGCCCGCTACAACGACGATCGGGAGGCCATGATCGCCCGAGCGCGAGAGGCCGGCGTCGAGGCATGTGTGACGATCGGATGCGACCTCACGACCAGTCAATCTGCCGTTGCCCTTACTGACCGATTCCCCTTCGTTTATGCCTCCATCGGTGTCCATCCCCACGAGGTCAAGCACATCGGTGAAGATTGGTATGACGAGTTCCGCCGTCTGGCGAAGCACGAGAAGGTCGTGGCCTATGGCGAAATCGGTCTGGACTACCACTACAACCATTCTTCCCCAAAAGAGCAGCGTGAGCGGTTTCGCGAACAGGTTCAGCTCGCGCGTGAACTCACCCTGCCCGTGATCATTCACACTCGGGAGGCCCAGGAAGACACGATTGCGATTTTGAGGGAAGAGAAGGCGTCGGACGTCGGCGGGGTGTTTCACTGCTTTTCCGGAGATGCGTGGCTGGCGAAGAATGCGTTGGATCTTGGATTCTATCTGTCGTTTTCCGGAATCCTCACGTTCCAGAACGCGACCATGCTGCGTGACATCGCCAAGCATACACCGCTGGATCGGGTGTTGATTGAAACCGATTGTCCGTACCTCACACCCGTTCCCTACCGCGGCAAGCGCAATGAGCCAGCCTACGTATCACAGGTCGCACAACAGTTGGCGGCTATTCATACGATGTCCCTTGATGAAATAGGCCAGCAAACCAGCAACAACGCGAAGCGCTTATTCAAAATCGCTTGAGTTGGCGGTCGCGTTGCCGCTGAGACTTCGGGAGTTTTCTGGGGTTTCCTTTCTTTTCCGGTCCGCGCCGGGCGCGACCATCATCGCCCATATCCAGTTCCTTGTAGGGCATCGCGCCGGGCGCTCGCGATGCGCCTCGCAGCTTATGCACAAACTCTTCCGCCTTCATCACGAGAGCCCCATGGGCTCTGGCTGTGGCCATGATCTCGTGATCCGAGCTGACCACTGCGCACTCTGCTCCATACTCTCTCGCCAATCGCTGAATCACTTGATCCGCCCGTTCCCCTCGCTTCGAGTACACAACGTGGACACCAGCTCGATGCTCCCGCTGCTCGGTTGGATGACCTTGTTGCCAGCCGTCGAACACCACGGTAATGGCGTGGTTCTTTCGATGCCGATAAGTGGCCAACTCCTGCAGGAGCGTTTCACGAGCAAATTCTATCTGACTGGGAAGAGACCCGGTCCGTCCTAACAGATTATAGCCGTCGATGATCAGATGAGTCGGCATCCATCACGCTACCATAGCTTTGAGGTGACCGTCACTGTGGATATGACAGAACCAACCGGCGTAATTCTTGACAAGCCGACGGACATCTGAGAATAGTTTCCTATCGTCTACTACCGAAAAAGGTCCATAAAGGGTCCATGCACCAACGAGAGCCCCGGCTGTTTTCATTCAAGCCCCTCACTCTCCTCCTTATTGGTGCTTTCTTCTCTCTCTCCTTGCAGAGCGGCTTGACACCTGGCGCCCTGGCTTGGTCGCCTGAGAAGCAACATGCCCTCTCCACCCCATCAGTGAAACAGAATCGCGTCAGAGGAACGACTGCGTCTCTTGCCCCTGTGACCGTCCGCAATTTCCGTGTGATGACCAACTCAGAGAAGACTAGACTGGTGCTGGACCTGGATCGACCGTCCCACGTCATAGAACGACGGGCTGAGAATCCGAATCGTGTCGTGATTGCGCTCCCGAACGCCTGGCTGAGCGAATCCGCACAGACGAAGACCATGGACGGAACCGTTCCTGCTCCATTCACGGTCACTCAATTGACCCCTCATGCCGTTGCGGTCAACCTTCCAACCACATCGTTTGGAACATACAAGCACTTCACCCTTTCCGACCCTCCACGCTTGGTCATCGACGTCACGCCGCTGACAGAACCGAGTCAGGCCTCTGGCAGTGAAGCTCAAGAGACGCCTCAAGGCACGAGCGTGCCGTCCCCTCGGCTCACCGTACCACGGACCAAGGGATACACCACGATTGTGATCGACCCAGGCCACGGGGGAAAAGATCCAGGTGCGCGGGGAATCAGAAAGACTGAGGAAAAGGATATTACGCTCAAGGTCGGTCTTCAACTCCGAAAACTCTTGAGCAAGCAGCCCGGCGTGCGGGTGTTAATGACCCGTGACCGGGATGTCTTTATTGAGCTGGAAGAGCGGGCTCGGTTTGCCAATACCAGCGAAGCTGATTTGTTTGTCTCCATCCATGTGAACTCCCACCCATCACGCACGGTCAAAGGGATCGAGATCTACCACTTCGGAGAAGCCAAGGATCAACGCGCCCTCGAGGTGGCGGCACGGGAAAACGGAACCCCGATGAGCAACACCGGGGTGGGATGGGAATACCTCGTAGCAGATCTCTTAACGACGAAGAAGATTGAAGCGTCCCTCGAGCTGGCGTGGAATGCCAAAGAAGCCATGATCGCGCAGATGAACGGCCACTATGAGGTCAACGACCACGGCGTCAAGACAGCCCCATTTTACGTCTTGAGATTTACCAGCATGCCCAGCATACTGGCCGAGATTGCCTATATTTCGAATCCCTCAGAAGAAGATCTCCTCCGAACGCCCGCATTCGTCCAGGACGTGGCCCAGTCGCTCTACCAAGGCATCGTCTCCTTTCTTGCCGCAAACAAGTCTGATATACGATAAGACCAGCTGATTGGGAGGTATGTGTTCCCTCCCGATACACCATGCCGACCATCAAGCTCACCCTCGAATATGACGGTACGGCCTATGCCGGTTGGCAACGTCAACCCGATCAGCCAACCATTCAAGAAGCCGTCGAAACCGCCATCTTTGGCATCACTCAAGTGCACGTACCAGTCATTGGAGCCGGACGAACCGATGCAGGAGTTCATGCACTGGGACAGGTCGCCAGCTTCCGTCTCGACCGCGAGATGACGCCCCGTGAATGGACGAGGGCCCTCAATGCTCATCTTCCTGAACACATTGTGGTCAGATCGGTTGAGCTGATGCCCGACACATTCCATGCACGGCATTCGGCCATAGGCAAACTGTACGAGTACCGCATCCTGAATCGACCCGAGCGTCCGGCTATTGAGCGTGAGTATTGCTGGCATGTCCACCAACCCCTGGCCGACCAAGCAATGACTGAGGCAGGAATGGCCTTGATTGGATCTCAGGATTTTTCCTCGTTCCAAACCCAGCCCACCGATAACGATGATCCCATCTGCCATCTACAGCGATTCACGTTACACCGTGAAGGCGACCGTCTGCGTATTGAATTCTATGCGGATCGGTTCCTGAAACAGATGATCCGCTCCATCGTCGGCACGCTCCTGGAAGTTGGTCTTGGCAAGAGACCAGCGGACAGCCTTACGGCCATCCTGAAGGCCCGTAACCGTTCTGCAGCCGGGAAAACGGCGCCTCCACAAGGACTGTTCTTGGTGCGGGTGGACTATGGGTGAGCCGTCAAAGATGGAGCAGCACCGTGAACGTGGGGCGCTACTTGCTTGGGCGTGAAGGAATCCTGTCTTGAAAGGACAGGCGGCGTGTTCAAATCCTGACTACATAAGTAGAGTAGAGGGGATCGGGTGGCCTCGACTACCCGTTGCGGGCGACAAAATCCATGAAGGCCTGTTTGTTCTGGGACGGGGTAGTCGCCGGCCGGCCCAAATCTTTTCTTGCGCCGCACTGTACACGGACCTCAAGCAGACTTGGGCCTCTCGAATGTTTCAGGCTTGCCAGACACGACTGAAGCTCCTGTCTCGTTTCAGCCTTAAAGACCTGCTCATAAGCAGCAGCACGAGCAATGCCCAGGATGTCAATATCCAATGCCACGGTTGGTTGACCACCCACGGAATCATGGGCCCCATTGTTCAGAATAATATGCTTGAAGTTTTGAGGTTTCAGTGTGCCATTGAGCGCTAAGGCTCCCATATGCATTAGGACGGCGCCGTCTCCATCCAGACAATACACCGTTCGTTCCGGTCTTTGCAGAGCGATGCCAAGCGCAATTTGTGAGGCGTGTCCCATGCCGCCCACGGTCAGAAAATCCCTTTGGTGGCCAGCACCCTTCTTGGTCCGATATTCGTACACTTCCCGAGAAGGCATGCCGGTGGTCGAAACAACCACATCTCGTTCCTCCAGAACATCAATCACCTGCTGAATAGCCTCTTCCCGAGACAGCTGGAAGTCCGCCTTCTCAAGCCGAGGTGCGGCATACACAGTAAAGGTTCCTTTCTTGACCACCAACGCAAAGGGGCCGCTGGTCCTTCGGGTATGTGCCACCGCATCTTTCACGATGGTCTCCGCATGCTCAACCTCTGATCCCAGAACCGAATAGGGGATCTCCATAGCATCGAGCATCGCAAGCATCACTCGGCCTTGCTTCTTATGTTGAGGTTCATCGTGCACCCCCGGCTCACCACGCCACCCAATCACAAAGAGCATCGGAACGGAATACACGTCCTCATCAACCAGTGACAACAGCGGGTTCACGACGTTGCCCAATCCGGAGTTTTGTAAGTAGACCAACGGAATCTTTCGCGTCGCAAGATGATACCCCAGCGCCAACGCCACAGCTCCACCTTCGTTGGCAGCGATGAGATGCTCGCCAGACCGACTTGTATGAGCAATGCAGGAACAGAGTTCCTTGAGAAGTGAATCCGGCACTCCCGTGAAAAACTCAACGCCATTCTTCTTGAGGCACTCAACAAATTCTTGGGGGTTCAACATGCACGATTCTCCATGCAGGGTGATTGTTCAGAAAGAGGTTGCCGCCATACGAAGCCGGGTTCGCAACGGTGAAATGCTATGAGAAACATACTGCAGGCGGATCAGCACAGGCATAATCGATCAGAAATTCCCGGCCTGAACCACGTCATCGAGACTATTGATATCGAGCCAGTGCCCAACTGTGTACAACACTCGAATCGAACACTGACGCTTCAAGAGCTCCTGTAACAGCTGGGGAATCCCAGCCTTACGATTGGCCGGGTTGGCCAGCATGTCAGTGAGGATGGTCTGCAACTGAGCGGCTCCAGGCGGAGACACTTTCAGAAACCCCATCCAAACTCCATGGGTGGCTTCTCTTGGAACCGCCTCCCCCAATTGCTTGAGGTAGATCTTGGCGTTAAACGCCTTTTTTGAGTTCGGCAAGGAACATTCGGCAAAACCACCCAAACGATCGTAGCTGCTCTGGTTTTGCCAATCGCTATCGACGAAAATGACAAAGTCTTCTTTTTCCTGACAGAGCGCCTGCGGGATGTACTTATTGAACAGCACGTCTCCGTAAGAAATGATCAAATCTTTGGTCGGTCTTTCCAGTGCCTGCAAGGCTTTGTTCAGCGAATCAAGCTCGCCGGTTTCGGCAAAGTCGTCGTTGTCGAGATAGGTCAGATTCGGCAGTGTCACCGCCTCTTTTTTGTAGCCTCGGACAACCGTAATATCTTTGATCCCCACCGCATTATACGCGTCCACAATGTGTGCAAGGATCGGCGCGCCCTGAATTCTCACCATCGTCTTGGGTTGGTGCTCAGTCAACTCTCGAAGCTCCTCACCTCTCGAAGCGGCCAATACGACGGCGGCAGTATTTTCTGTACCTCTGGGAAGATAGCGGTCCTCGGCATCTTGCAGTTCTGCCGCATTTTGCAAGCGGAAGATTTCTGACACGGGCGCAACCTTGTCTTCGATGGAAAGCAGATGTTCCTGTTTTTTTAACGTTCGTGCGGTTTTCTGCATGGCGGTCACGGCAGATCGCAGGAGGTGATTGGCCCAAATGACCATCGAAAAACCATGCTGCCGAAAGACCTCGGTCGGCGTGGCGTAGTACTTGGTCGGCACGATCACCACCGGGCATCGATTGCCCCACTCCTGCTTGAACGACAGAATTTCATCGGGCACCGACAGGGCGCTATGGATCAGGATGCCGTCGGCTCCGGCCTGACGATAGGCTTCGGCCCGACGCAACGCCTCTGCCAACCCCCACCCACAGATAAAGGCTTGTACCCTGGCGATAATGCAGAAGTCCGGGTCCGTTTGCGCATCCTTGCCCGCCTTGATCTTGCCGCAGAACTCATGCATGTCCGCCATCGGCTGGGCGTCCCCTTTGATGAAACTATTCGTCTTGGGGAAGAGTTTATCTTCAATACAGACGGCGGCGATTCGGCGCTGTTCCAGTTTACGGACCAGTCGCTGCATATTATTGAAGTTACCGTATCCGGTATCTCCATCGAGCAGAATGGGAATCGTCGTCGCATCGGACATAAACTCCAGATTCTCCAGGACTTGGGTCCAGCTGGCCTCGTTATTGTCACGCACTCCGAATTGGGCTGAGATAGAGAGGCCGCTCGCCCAGATGCCTCGAAAGCCGGCTTCCTGAACGATTTTTGCACTGAGGCCATTGTGCGCTTCACAGATGAATTCCAGCTGCTCCGACACGAGAAGGTTTCGAAACTGGCGCGCTGGCGTGACCATCGGCGTTGAACTCATACCTCACCTTCCCTCTGCTAGATGGATCACTCCAAGATCTACGACATTGCCATACGCTGACCGGCTCTAGAGAATAGCCTTTTCCCTTCAAGAAATCATCCTGTCTTCTCAATGACTAGAACCCGCGAGTCTCTCCTAGCGACAAGTACGTATTTCTTTGCTATGATACCGTTCAGACTTGCACCTCACTCTCACCTAAAGGAGATCTGGCATGCAGACAGTTATACGAATCTTACCGCTAGCGTTCTTTGCATTCAGTCTTGGAGTGACGCCACTGGCATTGGCTGCGCCGGCACAGCAGAACAAGATGAAGGTCTGTAACGAACAGGCGAATGAGAAGGGATTTGGTGAGGGGAAAGGTGATGAGCGAAAGGCTTTTATGAAGGAGTGCCTTTCCGCCAAGTCAGGGAAAGGCGGAGGTGGCAAGGACACTCAGCAGAATAAGATGAAGGCGTGTAACAAAGAGGCGGGCGACAAGCAGTTGAAAGGCGACGAGCGGAAGAAGTTCATGAGTGATTGTCTCTCAGCATAGCTCTGTTATTCCGGCGCGGCATCATGCCGCGCCGGAATAATTGCCTCGCCGAGCTACCACGTCATTGTAGGGTTATGGGTGAGACTGCTCGCCCGGATTTTCGAGCTTCTTTCGGATCTCAATCAGTTCCTGCTCCAATGCCAGAAAGCGATCGCTGATCGGGTCGGGAAGATTGACTTGGTCCATCGTGGCGTCGGGGAGACGCTCGCCCTGGGTCTTGATGATACGGGCCGGCACACCGATGACCGTCGAATTGGGAGGCACATTCTTCAACACGACGGAATTCGCGCCGATCTTCACATTGTCACCGATGGTGATCCCACCGAGGATCTTGGCTCCTGCGCCCACCACCACGTGATTGCCGAGCGTCGGATGCCGTTTCCCACGCTCTTTGCCGGTCCCTCCTAACGTCACGCCTTGGAAGAGGGTCACGTAGTCGCCAATCTCAGCGGTCTCACCGATCACCACTCCCATGCCATGGTCGATGAAAAATCCTGTGCCAATCCTGGCCGACGGATGAATCTCCACACCGGTCAACCAGCGAGCGAGCTGGGAAATGGCACGTGGTAGGAAGGGTATTCCCATCGACTTGATGCGATGAGAAATGCGATACGCGAGCAAGGCATGAAAGCCTGCATACGTGAGGATCACTTCCAGCTTGCTAGTAGCTGCCGGATCACGGTCGAAAACGGCTCTCAAATCCTGTTTGATTGCTTGAAACATGGCTGACAAGGGACCAGGCTGACAAGCCTACGCCTTCGCGACTTGTGGCCCATGCGATTCTAGATGCTGGATAAAGCGAAACAACCCCTTTGAAAGCCTGGTGGCTTGACTGTTTAACTCATCGAACTCTGATTGGGCAATGTAATCCAAGTCCCTGGCCACATACAAATGACTCCTCACCTCGCCCGCAGACCCTCTTGCCATATAGAGAAACCTGCAAAACTCTCGCTTCGAACCTCTTTCAAACCCCTCCGCAATATTGGCCATGCTGGATACTGCTGCGCGTCTCAGCTGGTCACGAAGCGCCCCATCTTTGTTAAACTTCTGGCTACCCGTCAATTGATACACCGATTGCCGAGTTCCCTCGCTGTTTGCCATACCTTGAGATCTTCAAACCCATGGGCTCTTCCCATGATTCAATCGTGTCAGCTTGCGTTCCTATCCGCTTGTCAGCCGCCGAGCGGTTCAATCACACACACCGCATGCGCGATCATCCCTTCCTCATGGCCGACTGCATCAAGCCCTTCCCCACTCTTGACCTTGACATTGACCAGGTCAAGATCGATTCCGGCTGTTTCTGCGATTTTCTTCTGCATAGCCGATAGATGAGCGCCAAGACGGGGGGCCTGTGCCACGATCACCGTGTCGATGTTGCCAACTCGATAGCCCTTGGCCTTCAACTTCGCCATGACATCTTCCAGCAGTTTCAGGCTCGAGATCCCTTTATATTTTTGGTCTGAACTAGGATAGTGTCGACCGAGATCGCCCTCTCCCATCGCGCCCAACAATGCATCGCACACGGCATGCACAAGGACGTCGGAATCAGAATGGCCGAGTAAACCTTTCGTATGTTGGATTTCAACTCCTCCCAGTATCAATTTACGATCTGGTCCGAGCGGATGGACATCGTATCCGTAGCCAATGCGCATAGTTTCTTTCCCCATACAGCTAAAAAACTAATCTGCTGACAAGCTGACACGAAGGAAGGCTGACACTCTGCCAAGTTGTTAGCCTGCTCACTTGTCAGCCTGCAGGCCTTTTTCCTTCAACCGCGATGCCAATATCGCTTCACCGATGACCATGTCCTCCGGTCTTGTTACCTTGATATTCTCTCCGCTCCCTTCCACCACGACGACCGGATGCCCTCCCCATTCGAATAAGAAGGCATCATCGGTGGCATGTACATTCTCCGCATGGGCTTTGCGGTGGGCGGCGAGCAATTCATCTCGTCGGAATGCCTGCGGAGTTTGAGCCAGCCAGAGCGGTTTCCGATCCACCGTCCGTTCAATGCGATGTTCTAGTCCGACCTGTTTGACAGTATCACGCATCGGCAAGGCGATAATGGCCCCGCCCACGCGGCGGGCCTCCTCGACCACTTCGGCCACCATGCGCTCCGTTAAAAACGGCCTCACCGCATCATGCACGAGCACGATCTCCGTCTCCACCGGCACATGTTCAAGTGCATGCCGGACCGAGTCCTGACGTTCCTTTCCACCTGCGACCACTTTCGTGATCTTGGAAAATCCGAACCGGACAGCAAGATCATTGAGGCAATAGTCGAGGTCGACTTGCGGAACGGCCAAGATGACCTGGTCGATGACGGGAGAGCTCTGCAGGACGCGGAGCGAGTGGACAACCAGTGGCTCGCCTCCCAAAACAAGAAATTGTTTAGGAACGGCGCCGCCCATGCGAAGGCCTCGCCCGGCAGCAGGGACGATGGCCACGGTACGATTACTCACGAGCAGAGACTAAACTACCTTTCTCATCGTATCGAGATTTGCCCTCATTATTTATGACGGCTCATTCACACGTTCCAGGTTTCAAGTTCAAAGTTTTAAGTTTCTAGTCTCAAGCTGTGCGGAGATCCCAAACCTGAAACTTGAGACGTGAAACATGAAACCACTGTGCCCTATGGACGAAGCGTCAGGTAGATTGTCCGCCCTTGCCGTTTCAGCAGGAGCAGCACCGCTTGATCTTTCGGCAGTTTGTTGGCGATTCGCTCAAACGCTTTGACCGAGGTCACTGCTTGCCGGTTCACTTCCAACAGGATATCGCCTTCACGAACTCCCAATTCTTCGGCCGTACTCCCTGGCTTGACCCGCACGATCACGACACCGCGCTCACTCGACTTCAGGCCATACCGACCCGCCAACTCCTCAGTCAGGTCGCGGACGTCCAGACTGGATAGGACCCCAGTCGGCGTCGCTGAGTCTCCCCCGTCTTCTTCACCGCTTTGTGACATCGACTTGGGCTGCTCGACGATGGTGAGGTCGATGGTTTTGGCCTTCTTGTCCCTGACAATCTTGACGACCACCTTTTTACCGACCGGAGTCTGGGCAACGGCATTCCGCAAGTGCGTCGGTGAATCCATGGGCTTGCCGTCATACTCGACAATGACGTCTGCTCGTTCGAACCCGGCTTTCTTTGCCGGGCTGTCGTCCATGACATCACTGACCAGCACACCCTTTGTCTCCGTGATACCGAACTGAGATGCCAACTCCGGCGTCAGCTCCTGAATAGAGACACCAAGCCATCCACGAACGACCTTCCCGGTTTGGACGAGTTGGCCCATGATGGATTGCGCCATGTTGCTCGGCACGGCAAACCCGATC
Organism: Nitrospira sp. UBA2083; assembly: GCA_002331625.1. Classification (GTDB taxonomy): domain Bacteria; phylum Nitrospirota; class Nitrospiria; order Nitrospirales; family Nitrospiraceae; genus Nitrospira_D. The sequence continues at coordinate 16,699 of DCZN01000083.1, forward strand.
CCCATATTGCCGCCGCTCTGACTAAATATGGCGGTGTTGATCCCGACCAATTCTCCTCGGACATTGACCAGAGCTCCACCGGAATTCCCCGGGTTGATTGCCGCATCCGTCTGGATGAAATCTTCGTACTCGGCAATCCCTGCGGCTCGCCCAAGTGCGCTGACGATCCCCAAGGTCACGGTCTGTGTCAGCCCGAACGGATTTCCGACGGCCAGAACAAACTCCCCAACCTCAAGCTTATCGGAATCGGCCCAGGCTACGGTTGGCAGCCCCGTTGCGTCGATCTTCACAACCGCCACATCAGTCTTCGGATCGGTGCCGATCAGCTTCGCCTTAAATTCACGCTTGTCCGACAAGGTGACTCGAATCTCATCCGCTTTGCCGACCACATGATTGTTGGTAATGATCAACCCGTTTGATTCGACGATCACTCCGGACCCAAGCCCTCGCTCTTTTCGCTCTTTCGGGTGTTCGAACTTCCGAAAAAACTCGTCGCCGAAAAATTTCCTAAATAACGGATCGTCGAAGGGCGTCGCACCGGACCCCTCAGAACGTCCGCTCTTGGTCGCGTAGATGTTCACCACGGCCGGCTTGACCGACTTTGCAATGTCGACAAACGTTTGATTGCTCCCCCCTAGCATCGGCTGAGGGGCGGTCGAAACCGGTCTCGCGAGGGGAGGGAGCGGAGCCACGGAAGATGAATCAGGGACCGCATGCCCGGTCGGCAGCCAGCCCAGATCTGAGGCCACCACAAACCCGATAATAATCCCCGCCGTTAACAAGGTTGCGGTCACCAGCCAACTTCTGGTTCTCCGTGACGGTTGTGGGTCAACATGGATCTGATTCATGGTGTCGATCGCTCTCTCTTCACATTACGCGAGGGGTTACTGAATCTCGCCACTGTAAATCCCCATAATGGTCTGAAGAAACTTGACGGCCTCTGCCTTCGGCCGTTGGAATGAATTGCGGCCGATGATGCTCCCGAACCCTCCCCCATCTCGAATCGCCCGGGCTTCGTCGAAGACATTCTTGTCCTCGCTCTTCGCCCCACCAGAAAAGATCACAATCCGGCGGCCATCGAACGAACTCTGCACCACATGTTTGACTCGCTCAGCCAGAGTTTTGATCGGAATTTGCGTCGACTCATAGACCTTCTTGGCGGCAGCCTGCTCCAGATGCGCAGTCGGCAACTTCACCTTGATAAAATGTGCGCCGAGTTGAGCAGCGATTTGCGCCGCATAGGCCACCACATCCATCGCCGTTTCACCCTCTTTACTCAAACTCGCCCCCCTCGGGTAGGACCACACGACAACGGCCAGACCGTGAGCCTTGGCCTCTTCTGCAATGACCCGCAGCTGCTCATACATCGCGTTGCAATGAGCGGAGCCAGGATAGATCGTAAACCCGACGGCTGCACAACCCAGACGGAGCGCATCCTTCACACTGCCGGTGACTGATGGCAGCGGATCCTTATCGTCATGCAAGACATCGTGATTGTTGAGCTTGAGAATGAGCGGAATCTGGCCGGCAAATTCGCTTGCCCCGGCTTCTAGAAACCCCAATGGCGCCGCATAGGCATTACATCCGGCATCGATCGCGAGTTGAAAGTGATAGTGGGGATTATATCCGGGCGGGTTCGGCGCAAAACTCCGCGCCGGACCATGCTCGAACCCTTGATCCACCGGGAGAATGACCAATTTCCCTGTCCCGGCCAACTTGCCGGATCGCAACATACGGGCAATGTTGGTTTTCGTCCCGGCATTGTCGCTCCCGTACCAACTCAGAATCTCCTGAACCCGATCTCCCATGATTCCCTCCCGACAACTTCCAAGTGTCACACGTATGAGTGATTACGCTCGCCCCTGAATATGCCTCTCAGCCTGCTCAACATCCAGACGACTCCCAATGATCAACGGCACACGCTGGTGCAATTTCTTGGGCTCCACTTCCAGAATTCTCGATGTACCCGTTGAGGCTTTTCCGCCGGCCTGCTCGACGACAAAGGCAAGTGGATTCGCCTCGTAGAGCAGCCGGAGCTTCCCTTCTGGCTTGTCGGCTTCGCCCGGATAGAGATAGATCCCGCCTCCGAGCAATAGCCGGTGCACATCGGCCACCAAACAGCCTGAATAGCGGCTACTGTATGGACGACCGGAGGCCTTGTCGTTGACCTTGAGCCAATCAAAATATTTCCGCGTTCCCTCCGACCACTTGTTATAGTTCCCTTCGTTGGCCGCATAGACCTTGCCCTTTTCCGGAATCCTGATCTGCGCGTGGGACAGAAGATATTCTCCGATGCCGGGTTCGAGCGTAAAACCATTCACCCCCTGCCCGACAGTGTACACCAGCATAGTGCTCGATCCGTACAGCAGGTAACCGGCCGCAACTTGTTCGGTCCCTCGGCATACCAATTCCGCCTCGATGGGCAAGCGATCCGTCCGGCTGTACCTGAGCACAGAAAAAATGGCACCGAGGGGCATATTGTTGTCCGTATTGGAGGAGCCATCAAGAGGATCGAACAGCAGCATGTACTTCCCCTGCGGCCAATTGCCTGGCATTGAGATCGGTTTTTCCATTTCTTCCGAAGCCAAGGCACAGACATAACCGCTGTGCTGAAAGACTTTGACAAAGTCATCGTTGGCGATGGCATCCAGCTTCTTGACCGTTTCTCCCTGCACGTTCGTGTCGCCGGTCGTTCCAAGAATGTTGATCAGCCCGGCACGCCGCAAATCTTCAGAAATGAGTTTGCCGACAAGACCGATCTGGGTCAATAGACTGGAAAATTCCTCCGTTGCATCCTGATGCGAGGCCTGATTCTGAATGATAAAACGGCTTAAAGTAAGGGGAAATTCTCTCATGATAGGAGTCAGTATAACGGGTTTGCCCGGTGCGAACAACAACCTATGCTCAATACTCTTGCCTTGTAGAAGCGGTTTCCGGAAAGCCGTCTACCAAATCAGCGACAATGGACCCAAGTACGACCTTCGCCTTCATTCGAAGCGGGGTCTTACGCTCATCATTGGTGACCCACACACGGATATCCCCCTTATTCATGAACAGGCCGTGGAACGGCATGATCACCAGCACCCGCACCGTCTCTGCCTTTCCCCACGCCCCTTCTATGGTTTCAATCCCTTCAACCCGCACTTCGACCGGACGATTCTTCTTATCATGATACACATTCATCTTGAGTGAGGCACCAGGCGTTGGCGCCAAAACAGTGCGGGTATAATAGAGACACGAGATGATGTCTTGTGTCCCGGCTGGAATGGGCAGTGATTCCGTCGTTCCCCCTCGGACCGCCGTCACACTCCCTTCTTTTTGATGAAACACATATTCGATATCTTCTTTCTTTTTTCCTTCACGCCGACGGAAGGTCATATGTTCTGGAACCAGCGTGTCAAGATCGAGTTCGGACTCGACACGACTATCGACGGGAAAGAACTTGGTAATGATCGGTGTCGATTGGGCCGTCCCGACTAACTTGGCGACCGTGTCACCCCTCGTTCCCTCCGTCGGAACCACTTCCATCACGGCGATCACGGCGGTCAGGTTGAGCCAGGAGACTTCGTACGTCAGTCGCTCTCCAATTTTGAACGGCCGTGACGTGTCGACAGCCCCCTCAGCACCGATCGCCCTAACCGGGACGACCAGCGTAAACAACACCACTCCAATGATGGCTGGACGACCAATATAGGCAAGAAGACGAGCACCCGCAACCCGGGAGGAGACCGGTTCTAGCACGCGAGCGCTCGTTTTGCCTCCGCGAGTTCATCCTCGATGAGCCTTCGGATCACGTTGAGTTGGGAAGCGGAGGTCGCTTCAAACCTCAACACTAAGGCCGGTTGAGTATTGGAGGCCCTGATCAACCCCCACCCATTGTCGAATATTGCGCGGACTCCGTCGATCGTGATCAGATTTTTCAGTGCCAATTTCTGCGGTCCAAGCCTCTCTTTGGTCCTCAAGTATTCAGTGAATCGCTTGCGAATCCGCTCGACCACATCAAACTTGACAGTGTCCGGAAGATCCACTCGTATCTCAGGGGTGACGACCGATTGGGGAAGGTCAGACACGAGCGCTGACAGGGGCTGTTGAGCTTTTGCCAAGATCTCAACCAATCGGCACGACGCATACACGGCATCATCGTACCCGAAATACCGATCCGCGAAAAACATGTGCCCGGACATTTCACCGGCCAACACCGCTGTCTCTTCTTTCATTTTGGCCTTAATCAACGAATGTCCGGTCTTCCACATCACGGCACGCCCCCCGCGCTTGGCGATGTCATCGTAAAGGCTCTGCGAAGCTTTGACTTCCGAAATGATGGTGCTCCCAGGTTTCACTGCCAAAATGTCACGTGAGTAGAGAACCAGCAGGCGGTCTCCCCACAACACATGACCTTGCTCATCCACCGCCCCGATTCGATCCGCATCCCCGTCATACCCGATTCCCACATCAGCCCGATGGTCTTTCACCGCCTGCATCAGGTCGGAAAGATTCTCGAGAACTGTGGGATCTGGATGGTGATTGGGAAAGCGTCCGTCCAAATCACAATAGAGCCCTGTGACCTTACATCCCAGCAACTCAAGCGCGTGTTTGGCGACAAGCGACGCCGCGCCGTTCCCGCTATCGATGACGACATGCAGGCGGTTCGCTTGGACGTGAGAAAAATTCTTCTTTATGTACGCGAGGTAGTCGGGAATAATCGGATGCTCGGAGAGACGCCCGTTACCGGATACGAAATCCCCTTTTTCCATCACCCTGCGCAGTTCCTGGATTTCATCTCCATGGATCGCTGACTTGCCGACGCAGATCTTAAAGCCATTATACTCTGCCGCATTGTGGCTCCCGGTAATCATGATCCCGCCGTCGACCGGCAGCGTGAACAATGAGAAATACACGAGCGGCGATGTGCAAATACCGATGTCGACCACATCGAGTCCACCAGCGAGCAGTCCCTTGAGCAGCGCCTTGTGCAAAGCCGGAGAACTGAGCCGCCCATCACGGCCCACGCTGATCGTTGTGACTCCGCGCGTACTGACATACGTCGAATAGGCCCGGCCCACTCGTTCAGCCAAGTCTTCCGTCAATTCAGTACCGACAATTCCTCTCAGGTCGTATTCTCGGAATAGTCCCATGCTCTCTCCAATAGGTTGACACGCTAACAAGCAAGAAAGCTGACATCGTGTCAGCCTGTCAGCGTGTGTATCTGTCAGCTACTCGCAGTTCGGCCATAGTCATCCTTGAAGCGAACAATATCATCCTCGCCGAGGTAGGGTCCGTTCTGAACCTCAATAATGTGGACGGTCTCTTGCCCTGGATTTTCCAAGCGATGTCGGGTTTTCACTGGAATAGCCGTACTCTCCCCAACCTGTAAGTCGAACACCTCCTGCTCCCTCGTCACGCGCGGAGTGCCGGCAATCACGACCCAATGTTCACTGCGCTGATGATGCATCTGGAGCGAAAGGCGACCACCTGGATTGACCGTCACACGTTTGACTTTGAATCCAGGACCTTCTTCCAGCACAGTATACGACCCCCATGGCCGTTGAACGGTCAGATGCTCCAGATGTTCAGGTGCCTGCTGCTGCTTGAGAATATCGACAATCTTCTTGACATCCTGGGCCCGGGATTTTGGACACACCAACGTTGCATCGGGGGTATCCACTACTACCATGTCTTGGAGTCCGATTGTGGCAACGACACGCCGATCCGCGTAAACAATCGACTGTGTACTGTCAATGTCGATCACCCGTCCAGTGACCACGTTCCCACCCCTGTTCTTTTCGGCCACTTCGTCCAGGCTACCCCAACTCCCCACATCAGACCATTTAAACCTAACCGGCACCACCGCCGCCTTCGAAGACCGCTCCATCACACCATTGTCGATCGAGACCGGCGCGATCCGACGATAGACCTCGTCGATCTGCTGCTTGGAAGCGCCCTCGGTTCTGAGTTTCCTGATCCGATCCATCGAAGCCTTAATCGCTGGCTGATGAAGGCCGATTTCCTCCATAATCGTCGCAGCACGCCAGATGAACATGCCGCTGTTCCAAAAGTAGTTCCCAGCCTTGAGATATTGAGCGGCCTTGCGAGCATTGGGTTTTTCAACGAACTTTTGAACGACATAGCCACGCAATTTACCCCGTTTACCAAGCAGGGATTTCCCGTTCGGTTTGATATAGCCATATCCTGTTTCCGGCCGAATCGGCTTGATCCCGAACGTCACCAAATACCCCTTCGACGCCAATTGTGAGGCTAGTTGAACCGCTGCTCCAAAATCTCGCTGTCCCGTCACCACATGATCGGCAGGCACGACCAGCATGAGCCCATTCGGATCGCGAGCCAATACTTCAATGGCGGCCAAGGCAATGGCCGGCGCGGTATTACGCCCTTCCGGTTCAAGGAGAAATCCGTTCGCCAGGTCTTCTTTCCAGTCAACCAATTGCGTGCGAATGAGGTCGGCTTGTGCTGCGTTAGTCGAAATCAGCACATTGGAAGCCGGAGCACAGCCGAGGACACGTTGCATTGTCTGCTGAATCAACGTATGCTCGCCGCCGATTCGTAGGAGTTGCTTCGGGAACAGGTGGCGACTCAACGGCCAAAATCTGGTGCCGCTCCCTCCCGCCATAATGACTGGAAATAGTGAACGGGTCGTTGTCATAGGTCCCTCTCTACCGCCGCTGCTTCCTGGTTTTTGGCTCACTGCGAGAAAGCAGAATCAACTCTACAAGCTCCCGCACTGCGCCTTCTCCACCCTTCTTCTGACAGACATAGTCGACAACGTTCAATACTTGAGGAAGACTATCGGCAGGAGCCGCTGAGAATCCCACCGCCCTCAAGGCTTTGATATCGTTGACGTCATCGCCGATATACGCCACGTGTTGAAGTGAGAGCCCGTGTCGAGTGGCCATGTCTCGTATCACCGATAACTTGTCCATCACACCTTGATGAAGCTCAGGAATGGCAAGCTTTTCCGCCCGCCTGGCCACCAATCGAGTCCGCTCTTGTGTCACGATCGCGGTGATGAACCCCGCTTTCTGGAGCAGTTTGATACCCATTCCATCCCGGGTGTTAAATTTTTTCCATTCATCACCCGACTCGGAGTAGTACATGCCGGCATCGGTGAGCACTCCATCCACATCAGTCGCAAACAAACGGATCCCATTCAGGACCACACGAGATTGAACCTGACGTGTTGATCGTCGAGCTGTAATTTTACGAGTTAAGGCCAATGTCTACCTGAACAGGTTTGTGCAAAACGTATAATACCGAGGGGAAAGGACTTTGCAAAACAAAATAGGCCACACCGGTCAACGGAAAGAAGCCCATCAAACTTGCCGTTCACCTCATGCTGTGACCCGCCCCCCAATTGCCGCCTCACTCTCCGTCCGGCCTTGCAGCTTCACACAATGGAGCCGGCTACTCTGAAGGTCACGCACCACACGGCGAATAGTCACCACACCGCTGCATGGGTCACAAAACCTTTTCCTTGAGTACTCGGAGCAGGTAGTGTCCATAACCGTTCTTGGCCAACGGGTGTGCGAGGGCTTCCAGTTGGTCGGCATCAATCCACTGTTGCCTATAGGCGATTTCCTCCGGGCACGCCACTTTTAAGCCTTGACGGTTCTCCAGTGTAGCAATGAACTGACTGGCATCAAGCAGCGAGTCATGAGTTCCGGTGTCCAGCCAGGCGTAGCCTCGCCCCATGACCTCAACGTTTAGCTGGCCATGCTCTAAATACAAACGGTTGAGATCGGTAATTTCTAACTCGCCACGGAGCGAAGGGGTCAGGCTTTTAGCTAACTCAACCACCTGTCGATCGTAGAAATACAACCCGGTGACTGCGTAGCTGGATTTTGGTTGTGCAGGTTTTTCTTCTAACGATCGCACCTTGCCGATTGCATCAAAATCAACGACGCCATAGCGCTCGGGATCATGCACGTGGTAGGCAAATACCGTCGCACCATTCGTACGAGCCATAGCATTGCCCAGCAAGCGATGAAAGTCATGACCGTAAAAGATGTTATCGCCCAACACTAAGGCACTAGGGTCATTTCCAATAAAGGATTCCCCAATGAGGAACGCTTGCGCTAAGCCATCGGGTGAAGGTTGTATTGCGTACTGGATATTGAGTCCCCATTGCGTACCGGTTCGGAACAAGAGCTCAAATCGCGGGATATCCTGTGGCGTAGAAATGATCAGGATGTCTCGGATTCCGGCCAGCATCAGTGTACTGAGCGGGTAGTAGATCATCGGCTTATCGAATACCGGGAGCAATTGTTTGCTGATCGCCAACGTGGCCGGATGCAATCGGCTACCAGTACCACCGGCAAGTATGATCCCTTTGCGTGTATCCATTACACCACCAGAATCTGTTGAAGAACGTGTCGGACAATGCTCTGCCAACCTGGCAATTCAAGATTGAAGTGGTTGCGCAGTTTCTTCGTATCCAGCCATGAATTGGCTGGGCGCTTGGCAGGCAACGGATATTCAGAGGAGGGAATGGCATGGATAGTATGCGGTGAAAGTTTGAGCGACTTGCCAAGGGCCCGTGCCTCCGCTACGACAAACCGCGCATAGTCGCACCAGTTCGTCTCCCCACCAGCTACAAGATGATACAAACCGAAGGGAAAGTTCTCGTCCCCCTCACGCTGTCGCTGCCGAACAAGCTGTGCCGTCACATCAGCCAGTAAGTCAGCAGAGGTCGGTGCCCCATATTGATCCGCTACCACATTCAAACTTTCTCGATCAGCACCTAACCGCAGGATGGTTTTGGCAAAATTGCAGCCGTGGGCTCCAACCACCCAACTTGTACGAAAGATGAGATATCTCGCACCGCTTTCTTGCAGCGCCAGCTCGCCGTCCCTTTTCGTACGTCCATAGACACTGAGTGGGTTCGTGAGATCCTCTTCCGTATAGGCACCCTGCTTGGTGCCATCGAACACATAGTCCGTCGAATAATGCACCACCCAGGCTCCCAGCATCGCTGCTTCTTCTCCAAGGACCCTGGGCGCGACAGCATTGACGGCGTGAGCCAAAGCAGGCTCCGATTCTGCCTTGTCCACTGCTGTATAGGCCGCGGAATTGACAATCACGTCGGGTTTACATGTTCGCACTAGTTTGCGAATAGCGGAACCATCTGCCAGGTCACAGTCAGGCTGATCGACTGCATACACTTCTCCCACGGGAGCCAATGCACGCTGCAATTCAAAACCGACCTGACCTCGCCTTCCGGTCAGTAGTATCTTCATCCCGCTCGGATCCCATAGTGCCGATCGACCCAGTCACGATACGCTCCACTAGTCACATCGGTGACCCAACTCTGGTTCGCCAGATACCACTCGACCGTCTTACGGATACCCGTTTCGAAGGTCTCTCGAGGCACCCAACCCAGCTCGCGCTCAATTTTGCTCGCATCAATCGCATAACGCCGGTCATGCCCTGGCCGATCTCTCACAAAGGTAGTCAGTGCACGGTAGCTACTGACAGATGCCAGAGATGCCGACGGAGGAACAAGTTCATCCAGAATATCGCAGAGCGCATGGACTACGTCGAGGTTGGTTTTTTCGTTCTTGCCCCCCACGTTATATGTTTCACCCACACGTCCCGCTTCCAGTACCCGTCTGATGGCACTACAATGGTCTTTGACATACAGCCAGTCACGGATCTGTTGACCATCGCCATAGATAGGCAGCGGTTGGCCGGCCAACGCGTTGTGAATCATCAGCGGGATCAGCTTTTCAGGGAATTGATAGGCCCCGTAGTTATTTGAGCAATTCGTGGTCAGCACCGGCAGACCGTACGTATGGTGATAGGCGCGCACAAGATGATCGCTGGCCGCCTTGCTTGCAGAATATGGACTATTGGGTTCGTAGCGACTCGTTTCGGTGAAAGCTGGAGCGCTTGCCGCCAATGAGCCGTAGACCTCGTCGGTAGACACGTGGAGAAATCGGAAGCAATCTTTGGCCTCACCGGTCAGCGCATTCCAATATCCACGGACAGATTCGAGTAATTGAAACGTGCCAGTGATGTTGGTCTGAACAAACTCGCCGGGACCATGTATGGAACGATCAACATGACTTTCAGCCGCAAAATTGATGACGGCGCGAGGTCTGTGTTCAGCTAATAATTTCCCCACGAGCACGACATCGCCGATATCGCCACGTACAAAGATGTGTCGTGCATCACCACGCAGACTGACAAGGTTTCCCAGATTACCCGCATAGGTCAGCTTATCGAGATTGATGACCGAATCATCGTGACAGGCCACCCAATCAAGCACAAAGTTTGACCCGATGAATCCGGCCCCCCCCGTGACCAGGATGCTCATGTGCTTATTCATCTAAGCGTCTAACGCCTCGAAAGAATGCGTTCGCGGCATGTCTGTACTTCCTTCACACCTGATCACGATACCTGATGGGGCAGAGCGGGATGAAACGTTGGGACAAGCCTTTTAAGATCGTGCAGCAGTTCATCCGCATCCTTCTTGGGGAGATTGTCTGGTAGCGAGTCCAGCCATTCCCCTAATTCTCCCACAGGGACGGGCGTTCCAACGGCTCGATGGATTTTCGGATGGGCGGTCGACTCGACCTGTTCATTTTCTTCAAACAACTCTTCGTACAACTTCTCTCCAGGCCGTAATCCGGTAAACGCAATATCAATATCCTTCCCGGGGACAAGACCCGCCAGCACGATCATATTTCTGGCGAGATCAGCTACCCTAATCTGTTCACCCATATCAAGGACAAACACTTCACCGCCGCTTCCCATCACGCTCGCTTTCAGTACCAATTGAACGGCCTCGGGAATTGTCATAAAAAACCGCTTGATCTCTTGATGCGTGACTGTCACCGGGCCACCCTTTCGGATTTGCTCGTAGAACAGCGGCACCACGCTACCATTGCTGCCCAACACGTTCCCGAACCGTACGACGGTAAACTTGGTCATACCACCGGAATTAAACTCCTGCACCATATGTTCTGCAATACGCTTGGTCACTCCCATCACGCTCGACGGGTTCACGGCCTTATCGGTAGATATCAAGACAAACCGATCCACGCGTGCTTTTGAAGCCGCTTCAGCAACCACTCGAGTTCCGATCACATTGTTGCGAATGGCTTCCTTCGGATTCAGTTCCATCAGCGGCACATGTTTATGGGCCGCGGCATGATACACGATATCGGGACGGGTCTGTTGGAACACCTCGGACACACGATCGGGCACCGTGACATCTCCAATGAGAGGCACAATGTTGACGGTCGGGAAGGTCGCTCTCAACTCCAGCATGAGCGAATGGAGCGTATTTTCGTAGCGCTCGAATAGGACAAGAGATTGCGGCTTATGCTGGGCGATTTGTCGGCACAATTCCGAGCCGATCGAACCTCCTGCCCCGGTCACGAGCAATCGCTTTTCTGTAACGAAAGGGTAGACTTCTCGGCGATCCGTCTGAATTGGTTCGCGTTGCAATAAATCATCCAAATTCATAGGCCTGACTTGATGAAGCGAGACCATGTCTCCAAGAAGATGTTTGACATTGGGTAGGATTTTGATCGGAACGGAGCAGCCTTCAGAAGCTGAGAGAATCTTCTGCTTGACCAGGGTTGAAGCCGAAGGGATCGCAATGATGATCTCATCAGCCCCGAGCTTCTCCGCGGCTGTCTTCGTATCGTCAATCGTCCCTACAACAGGTATTCCATGGATGTTCATACGGTATTTGACTGGATCATCGTCCACAAACCCGACCGGGCGGCAGTTGTAGCCTCCATCCGACAACATATCCTGCACCAACAACTCACCCGCATTTCCGGCACCGACGATCAATGCGCGCCTGGTCGTCGGCTCGATGATACGGAGCCATTCTCTGAACCATCGTACGGCGACACGCACGCCCGCCAGATAGAGTCCTGTGAGCAGACCAGTCAAAATGATGACTGATCGAGGATATTCGACCCATCCCAATCCCCAGTGGCATATGCCATAAAATACGGTTGCACTGATGAGGGACGCCCAGAAAATCCGGCCTAAGTCGTGAAGGCCAACATACCTCCACAGCCCTCTATGAATTCCCATCACCCAGAACCCGCCGCTGAAGGCAAGGATGACCCCGGGCAGGTACTTCCACATCATCCGGCTGTAAAGGAGTGGAATGTCGGCATCAAAGCGCAGAGCAAACGCAGTCAGATTCGCTGCAACAACCAGAACCAGCTGGATGCCAACGACCAACGCTGATCGATAGTTCTGCCCCTTCGGACCATACCGACCTTCCATCAACCGAATAAGACCAGCCGTCGATTGCTTCACGACAGAAATAGTTCCAGCCTCATCGAACCGCACATCCAGTTGTCTGGCACGTGAGCATTGTTTCGGCGGCTCCGACTACCCGATCGACGGTCAGCTTCTGGAGACACTCGCTGAGACTCTTGATATGATGCTCGCAACCTTCAGCCAGGCAGGGCACGCAATCCCCTTCCCCCTGTAGAAGGAATACATTTCCTTGTCGCTGCGATCCCTTCTTACTCCACGGGCTATTGCCCGTCGGAGGAAAATCCTTCGGCCAAGGTCCCCATTTCACCGGGTTGGATGGGCCAAACAGCACGACGGATGGCACGCCGACTGCCCCCGCCATATGACTCACTGCCGTGTCCGTTCCGACATACAATGCCGCGTCGTTGAGGAGACAGGCGAGGACAGGCAACGTCAGCTGATTGACCAGATTGACGGCATCCGGTAGCTCTTGAACGATGTGTTGACAATACGGCTGTTCAGCTGATTCCACGCCGGTCACCAAGACGTTCAACCCACGGGCCATCAACCACCGAGCGAGCGCCACCCATCCATCAACAGTCCAGGTTTTGTATGCAAATTTGGGGGACACATGGAGCACCGCATACGGCCGAGACCTGTGCCTCTGAGGAAACAATCGTCGTGCAGACTGCGCATCTTCATGCGTCCAACTCACGACAGGTGTTCCCCATGGCTTAATACCCAACGGGGCGAGTAATCGGAGATTCATCGCGACGGTATGAGTCTGTAAATTGTCGAACGGAATCCATTCATGAAGGAGCCTTCGCTTCCACCACGATTTACCGTCGGCCAAGAGCGTACCCACGCGATATCGACCCGCCGCCCAGGCGTGAACAGTCGGCCGGTCGCCAGCCAACACCGACAAGGCGAGGTCGTAGCGCCGCCACAGGGAACGAAGCAATGCGAGGTGAGGACCCATCTCTGGACGTTCGGCGATCGTCCAGATTCGATGGACATCAGGGTTCGCAGCGACCGCATCTTGCGTTCCCTCGAACACAAGCATATCAACGGCGGCATCTGGATAAGCACTCTTCAGCGACCGCACGACAGGAGTCGCCAACAAAACATCGCCTATCCGTCTGGTGCATACCACAAGCGCGCTGCGAATGGTTCCTGTCACTCACGCCTTTCTCAACAGAACTCGTCTGCCCTGGTCGCTACGCTTCCGCTCACGTAGGACAAGTATGGTGATGCACCTAGCCCCCAGATATTGTCTCTGCTACAGAAGCCCATCGACATCAGAACACCCCATACCGATCAAGTCCTGCAGCAGCCCGAACCGTTGCCGACCGGAACAGCTCATCCAGGCGGTTCTGATTCGCCGGTAGCCTCTTGCGATCGTGTTCCGGGTGCCATAAGTGGAATACCGTCGCAGCCATCCGTGCATTCTTATGTTTGACCCCCGCATGAAGAAGGCGAAGGACGAAATCAGAATCCTCGAGCCCCCATCCCTCGTAGGATTCATCCAGTCCGTTGACACGAATCACGTCGGCCCGCCAAACGGAGAGATTGCAGGTCTTAATGCCTTCCCATCGTCCCGGCGTCCATTTTCGGAATGGACCATCGGGAAACGTCATCAAGGGGAGCAAGCGGTTGATGTCTTGCCGCGCCCAGGACCATGCCCAATCAATCCCACTCCAGGCATGAATCGGCATCCGGTCACGGAGGACACGGTTCGTCAATTCGGCCGCAAGCAAGACACGATTTGCGCCGAGAAAGTATCCCGGTTCAGCCAGTTGTTTATGGACACGCACAAATTGGCGGGAGGGGACGCAGTCTCCATCCGTGAATATGACGTAGTCCGCCTTGGTCGACGCCACCGCACGGTTGCGAATTGCCGCGGCTCGAAACCCGCGATCCTCCTGCCAAATATGTGTCAACTGGAACGGCGCATGCCGAGCATACTGCCGCACCACCTCCGCCGTTTCCTCCGTTGATCCATCATCCGCAACGACAAGCTCAAAATCATGATCGTCTTGCCCACGATAGCCTTCCAGCACCATCGCCAGTGCATCGGGACGATTGTACGTCGTGACGATCACCGCGGTGCTCATTGAGGAGACGGATTGCTGGGGCGGCGAAGCGGCCCTTGTCTCGGAATCGACCACATCTCCTGCTGCTCAAATCGTTTGGCATACCGATAGAAGGTTCCCTCAAAGTTTCCAAAGGCAATCACAAATCCAGCCCAGCCGTCCAGAAATCCTCGCTTTGCCACATAATGTTTGAGGAATGACCAGAGGCCATGAAACAAGGCAGCGCCCATCGAAACCCGTTGATCTCCAAGTTTGAGCGTCCCCAGAGACGAATACCGGTTGGCCTTCCTGACGACTTCTTCAAAATCCCTGAACGGAATCTGCCAAATTGCATGCTGCAACCTGCCGACCGGCTTGGCCGTCAACATTTCATACCCTTCATGGACAGGAGATTCGGCGTATTTCATGGTGCCTTTCCGAAACAACTGGGGTTGACGGAAGTTGGGATACCAACCAGAATGCTTGATCCAACGGCCCATGAAGTAATTCCGCCGTGGAACCAGATAGGCGTCGTGCGCGGGGGTTCCAGACAAGATCATCAGAATCTCATCCCGAACCTCCGGCGTGCACTGCTCATCCGTATCGAGACTGAAAATCCATTCATGTGTACAAGCCTTAATGGCTTGGTTTCGCAAATGGCCAAATCCCTGGAATGGAATTTGGACAACACGGGCTCCCATGTCCTGTGCGATTCGAACGGTCTCATCGGTGCTGGCAGAATCGGCCACGATGACCTCGTCCGCCCAAAGCACAGTATTTATAGTATCAGCGATCTTCTTCGCTTCATTGTAGGCGATGATATACGCGGAAAGGCTCATGCCTTTGTTCCAAATTGCGAATCAGTCCTGGAACACACGAGACCGGAGAAGAGACAGTAGAACAATTTTTCGGTATGGTCGTTGAGCGCAGGTTGGAAGAGACATCCAATCGCAATAGTGACCACCAATCCTCTCCCTAGCAGGTCATAGGACATCTCTTCGCCAAGAGGTTTAAATCTCCACTGTTGTAAAAAAACCCACAGAAGCAGGCAGAGTCCAATGATACCGACTTGTACCATGACAAGAAGATATTGATTGTGAGGGTGGGTTGGGACAGACAAACCCATTTTCTGCACACGCATGGCGTAGGCATGTGCAAATCCTCCCGTGCCGACGCCCATCAGCGGATGATCCTGAATGATCTCGACGCTATGATAAAAAAATTCCATTCGTTCGGTTACTCCATCGTACGTAGCCATTTGGGGGTTCCATTGCGCAACACCGGTGGCGACAAGATTGATCCGATCACGGAACGATGTCGATATCTGATAGGCAGTGGGGAATACCACACTGAGGGCAATGACCGCTGCAACCATGCCGCGCCACCCGAAGCACCCATGGAAGGCCACCATGGCGAGCCCAGCCAACACCGCGTACCCCGTTCGGCCTTGCACCATCAATAAGACATTGCTCGCGGCTAGGCATGACGCCACGGCCCACCCCCATCGCCCCCAACGCTGGGAAGACTTCCATGCCAGCACACCAAACAACAGCGAACCAAACCCCATCAGCAGATTATGAGTGGTGTGTTTCTTAAATACGCATGGGTTGGACGAATCGCATGTAAGGCCCTCTTTGGCTGACAGGAATCCCGCACTCAAGACAAGAGAGAGTACCAGTGTCAGAACCAGTGATGCTGCAAGCGCTAGAAACGCACGACGTCGTTCCTGAGCATCGACCGCCATTGAAATCAATAGCGGGATGAGCAAGAGATTGGCATATTTCTTAACCCACAAGGCTCGTTCTTCCAACTCTCCCTCTCCCCACAAGGTTCCAAGCAACAGCCACGCGAATAATAAGATCGCGCCCACTGCCACGGGATTCGTGGTGACGCGACGAAGCTTCTCGCGCCATTCACCAGAAGCTGCCCAACATACGATGAGCAGCCCGACAAGAATACTGTCCGCCACCACCCAAATCGGAATAGTGAACCCGAGTGCGGTCGTCGTCCAACCTGCGACTTTCCTCGCTTCCGCCTGCAAGCGGTCAACGCCCCAACTCATCATGTAGACGCACACACGATCAAGGATTATAACCAAGCAAAGCGACGTGATCCCCAGGCGAGGTAAAACTAAACTTTGATGACCTCTCTTGGAGATTCTTGAGTCGACACAGCCGGTGCAGAAGGACCGCTCCCCGCCACCACAGGACATGGAGCAGTGCGGGAGACGGTTCGTCTCTGTTCCAGTTGCTGTATCACCCCTCCGAAACAGATAAACATGCTAACCCAAGTGCCAAGCACAATGAGGCGTACGTTTTCATCTGAATGGTGATAGAGAATGGCCAGCCCTCCGCACACGACCATCACCACGTACTCGGCAAGGACCGTTCGACGATGGCTCCACCCGCTCAGAACCAACCGTTGATAGTAATGCTCTCGGTGGGCTTCCCAGATCTTCTTACGTCGGAACGCTCGTCGGATGATGGTCACGGTCGCATCCACGATAAACGGAGAGAAAATAATGATCGGAACCCACAACTCGAATATCCCATCGCGAACCCCAAGAATCATCAAGGTTCCTGCCAAGAATCCAAGCGTAATACTCCCTGCATCACCCATGAAGATATGCGCAGGAGGAAAATTATGGATGAGGAATCCCAACGCACCCATTGCAACAAATGCGGCGATGATAAGCATGACAGGGAAGTTAGCCTGCCATCCAAAATATGCAAGAAATCCAAACCCCCAAAATGTCATTCCACCTGCAAAACCGTCCATACCATCCATAAAGTTGTACAGGTTCGCCATCCAGATGAGAACAAGGGCGCTCACCGGAATTGCGGCCATCCCGAGCACGATCGTTGGTCCACCAGGTATCGGGATAGACGATAAGGTCAAGCCCACACCACCGATGATGATAAATGACGAGACGGCTTGGACACCCAATCGAAGAATGACCGGAAGCCCGACACAGTCGTCAATGAAGGACACGACAAACACGAGGAGCATTGAAACCACGATCCACACGCTCCCTGAAGCCACACCTTTTGGCAGCACAGCTTTCGATGGTTGGGCAATCGCTAAGACACTAGCAGCCAGAATGAGACTGATTACAACCGCGCCGATGACGGCTAACCCTCCAGTCTGGGGAGTCGGCATGGAATGCAGCGTTCGTTCGTTGGGATGGGCAAGTATGGAAAGAAATGATTCTGGCGAACATAAACGGTTGGTAAGCCACCAAGCCAGGATACAGGCAAAGATTCCGGGCAAGGCAACTATCATGGTCGGCATGTTACTCTCCATACCTCGCTAGGTCGCCACCCGCAGGATCCTGCCAGAAACAGGGCGTATTCCCCGGTTATTTAAAGAAACTCTATGACTCATTGTTAACTTGAAATCAAGACATCTTGCGTTTAAATCGACAGAGCCGAAGGAGCCAACTGCCCTGTTGTGAGCAGCATGAGAACTGGGCCAATGAGGTTTCTCAATAGTCCACACGTGTTCCATCACGGTAGAATGCAATCAGTTGGGGGACGGCTTTCTCAAACGAGTAGGAGGCTTGGTACCCCAGTTCAGATGCGATCGCCGAAGAGCTATACCAGGCGCAACCTATCAGTTTGGCCAACCGATCAGTTGTCAGAGGAGCAGAGTCCCCACCCATCGCCCTGATTACATCGCCGCATCGTGCGCTACCCTTGAGCAACCAGAGCGGGACCCGCCACCGTGGAGGCGCTTTACCTAATCCGCCGCGTAACCAGTCATAGAGATCCGTCACGCAATAGGGATCAGTATCGGCTACGATGTACATCGCGCGCCTGAAACGAGGCACGCGAAGACACCGCAAGACCGCCTCTAGGTGCGNNACATTGCACGATTTAAATACGGCACCTGAAGACACAGCATGACCGCCTCCAGGAAGTTTTCCACATGCAAGAGGCTTCGCACGGACGAGAGACGGGGCAAAGCCGGAAACCGCCCGCGGTCGATCGCTTCGATCATGCGATAGAGATTACCTTTTTTCGTTGGGCCATAGACCATCGGCAGGCGAAGCGAGACTGCGGTAAGCCCATGTCGTGCCGCGTATTCCGAGACAAGTTGCTCCGCTCGCAATTTTGATCGCCCGTACGCAGTCTGAGGATCCGGAGCCTGCGTTTCATCGACACACCCGTTTGTCTCTTCGCCAAAAACCTTCACCGAACTGGCAAACACGATGCGATTGACTCCGGATCTCACGGCTGCATCGAGGATGTGTTTCGTCCCGTCGACATTGACGGCTTCATAGTCCTTCTCTGATCCGGGATCATCAACCGCATGGACCTTCGCCGCCAGATGCACGATGGCTCCGCAGCCACCCGCCACGTCCTGCATGCTCTTCGCATTGCGGATGTCAGCAACCACCGTCTCGACCTTCCCCAAGTGTGAAATGGGATGCATCGAATCATGAAAAACAGCCCGCACATGATGGCCTGATCGACAGAGCGTGTCGACAAGCGACGATCCAAGAAACCCTGCAGCACCGGTCACCAGTACTCTGCTCATACGTACTCATGGGAACGATCAATAGCCGGGGCCTTCATTAGATCATGATAGAGACTGAGGACTTGTTCGGCAATCAGGGGACCAGACCATTCGGCCATCACCCGGTCACGGCTTCGCCGTCCCATCACCTCCCTCATCTGAGGGTTGAACAGCAATTCCTCAATCGCTGCTGCCAGCAAAGCAGAATTTCTTGGGGCGACCAAGAGCCCGTTAAACCGATCCTGCACGATCTCTCGGCAGCCAGGAACATTCGTGGCTACGATAGCTTTCCCGCAGGCCGCCGCTTCCAGCAATACCTTGGGGAGTCCCTCTCGATACGACGGAAGTACGACAAGTGTGGCCGCCGCATAGACAGTCAGCATATCGTCACGATGTCCCCACCACTCGACCGCCCCTTCCCTCACCCACTCCACCAAACGAGATTCGGGAATAGCTGCGGGATTATGGTCATCCCGTCGACCGACGAGGATGAACCGAGCCGATACACCATTTCCCTTCAAATGCCTGGCTGCCTCGACGAATTCCCGAATTCCCTTATCCCAAAGCATGCGCGCAGGCAGGACAACAACCGGCATACCAACTGGCGGTGGCTGGAAAGAATAGACCGCAAGATCGATACCCGACCCGGCGATAATTCTCGTATGCGAAGCAGCGACTACACCTTCTTCAACAAGGCGGTTCTGATCATCATGATTCTGGACAACAACAGTCGAACGCCTCAAATAGAGTACCCATTTCAATGCCGTCTTCATGCCCCAGCGTAATAGCCTATTCCGTTCGTCCATAAAAGTGTACCCAAGCCCGGCAAATGCGTTAATGACCACCGGTACTCCGGCGCACCAGGCTGCCAGAGACCCGTACAAAATCGGTTTCATCGCAACATGGTGCACCACATCAGGTTTGACTCGACGATACAACCGTATCAGTTCAGTGATCGCCATCAACTCACGGAATGGGTTATGACTCCGACGGACCAACCCTAACGGGGCGAGCTCAAACCCTTCGGCACTGATCTGCTCACCATGATCTGTCACACGAGTCGCGACAATGACCTCATAGCCAGCCTTCAGTGCGGCCCGTGCCAGATCGACACGATGAGACCAGAAATACCAGTCTTCAGTGATGAGATAGAGCAGGCGAGGGCGATCGCGCATGACCACCTAACCACATCTGAAACACCAGCACATTCCACAGCCAATACTGCCAATTGCGGCGACCCGAAAGGTGTTCCTGCCATTTCGCTCGAATCGGCGCTGGATTAAGATACCCTTCACGACTGAGCCGCGACTCATCCAAGAGCGACTCCGCCCACTCTCTCAAGCTGCCCCTCAGCCAGGAATCCAATGGAATCCCAAAACCCATCTTAGGTCGCTCGACCAGATGCTGCGGCACGTAACGATAGAGAACCTGCCGGAGCAGCCATTTCCCATTGCTTTCGGTCCTGATTTTCATGGAAAGCGGAAGACTCCAGGCAAACTCCACGACGCGATGGTCCAGCAGGGGCATCCGAGTTTCCAGACCGACTGCCATCGAGGCCCGATCGACCTTGG
The DNA here is from genome assembly GCA_002331625.1 of Nitrospira sp. UBA2083. Taxonomy (GTDB): domain Bacteria; phylum Nitrospirota; class Nitrospiria; order Nitrospirales; family Nitrospiraceae; genus Nitrospira_D. The sequence continues at coordinate 37,103 of DCZN01000083.1, forward strand.
CCAGGATATCGTCCGTTAAATATCCAACCAAATCATGGAGCATCATCTCTTCACTGAACCCTCGGTCCTCTACCTGCTCCGCTTGGGCATCGGCCCAGATCGGTTTTTCGTGAGCACCGAGGACCAAGGAGCTGGTCTCTCGTTGTAGGGACACGAGCCGTCTGTACAATTCGATCTGATTCTCCGAATCCAAAACCGCGGCAAGTTTGTGAATCTTCTCCCCAAGCGTCGACATCCGGAGGAATGTCGGAAGCCCGATTCTTAGTACCCGACCCATCTTATCCCATTGGCTAGGTGAGGGCACCATCAGTGCACTTGCCGCGACTGCCCTCAAGGAAGCAGGCACTCGTGAGATTCGGCGCCAGAGCGAGCTTCCCCAGGAATAGCGATTGTAGCCCCCGAATATCTCATCACCTCCATCTCCAGAAAGCGCAACCGTGACCTGTTGCTTAGCCAGTCTCGCCACAAGATGGGTTGGAATCGCAGATGAATCACCGAATGGCTCGTCATACATCGATGGCAGAAACGGAATCACGGCCAAGGCATCGGCCGGACTCACATAGAGTTCGGTATGGTCCGTTCCCAGGTGTTTGGCGATGGTCTTCGCTGCCGGCGCTTCGTTGTATTCACTTTCATAGAAACCGATCGAGAAGGTCCGGACCGGACGAGAAGACTGGGCCTGCATGAGTGCCGTTACCGTCGAAGAATCAATCCCACCCGATAACAGTGCGCCGAGAGGCACATCGGCCATCATTTGCCCTTTAACGGCACGGCTGAGCAATTGGTTCAACTCGTCCGTCGCCAAGCGATCAGTCCAATCATTTCGACGGAACTGCTTCGCGATCGCTGCCGCGGACCAATAGGATTTGGGTTCCGGCCAATCGCCGGAGACACAGGTGAAAGAAATGGTCGCATACGTTCCAGGTAAGAGCTTTCGAATTCCGGCGTAAATCGAGTACGGCACCGGCACGTAGGCATAGCGCATGAACAAGGCTAAGGCCCCACGATCAATTTCACGACCCCAGTCCGGGTAGGCTTCCAACGCTTTCAGCTCTGAGGAAAAGAGAAACGTATCATTGGACCACCCATAATAGAGGGGCTTCTCTCCGATCCGGTCACGAGCCAGGATCAGGCACCGCTCAACGCGATCCCAAATCGCCAAGGCAAACATCCCAACGGTGGCTTGGAGCGTTTTTTCCACACCCCACGAATCAATAGCCGCCAAGAGCGTCTCAGTGTCCGAATGCCCACGCCACCGAAGGCCTGTGAGCTGTTCTCGAAGTTCCAGATGATTGTAGATTTCACCGTTGAATACGATGACGTATCGACCGGAACACGATTCCATAGGTTGATGGCCGGCAGGAGACAGATCCAGAATCGACAGACGAGCATGGCCAATGCCGATCCCATAGTTGGGGTCACACCACACGCCTGAATGGTCGGGGCCCCGATACCGAATCGTCTTGACCATTCCTGAGACAATACGGTTAGGATCAGAGCCTCGATACGACATAAATCCAACGATACCGCACATGGGCAGAGATGACTTAGCTACTAAGAGCTGCGCGCCGAAGAAACTTGAGAAACTCGTACAAGCCGAGAATCACCCGCATACATCCCGTAATATGACCATTCTGATATAATCGCCGATACGTGTCGAGGACTTCGCGGTGGAACATCCAGAGTTGGGCGCTCAATCCCCCCGCTCCAAAATCAGGCTTGAAAGCGTACGCCAGCGGCGCTTCGAACAGAAATGCGCGATGACCGTCTGCCATGACAGAAAGCCACAAGAGATAGTCCTCACTGTACCGTTTACCGGGCAAAAAACGATGCGGGATAGAGGCACGAATAATGACGGAGCGAGTGAGCAGCATATTGGTAAAAAGCATATACTTGAACGAGACTTCTTTGACGGAATGCGACGCCGCCAGCGCAGGCAGATTGTCGAACGATGAAATGACGGCAATGTGTGTGCCGGTAATGGTGGCTTCAGGATGAGATTCCATCCATGCCATTTGAATCTCAAGCTTGCGAGGATGCCAAGCATCATCGGCATCCAGGAATGCAATATAGGGCGACGTCGCGGCCTCCCACCCCGCATTTCGAGCTTCGCCTGGCCCACCATTTCTATCAAGACGAATGATCTTCAGATCAAGTCGATCACCGTACAGCGCCTGCACGCGATAAAGACAATCTAAAGTCTCTCCTTCGTCATTGCTGCAGTCCTCGATAAGGAACACCTCCTCCGGAAGAACTGTCTGCTGCACGATCGAGAAAACCGCACGCTCCACCGTATTTGCACAGCGAAAACAGGGAATAACTACACTAACCGAAGCTGTGTTAGGCATTCCCATTCAAGTTTTGGTCCAGTGCCTCGGCTGATCGAGTACCTGTCTACCCAGATCAAGGGCGCTGCGAGCCAGCCGTTCGCCACACAACCTCCATAGCAGAATCCTCAGAGACACTTTGATTGCAGACCACACCCAAAGAAGGGGAGGTAATTTCTGCCCATGTAATTGCTGAGCACGCCTGGATTCAGACAGAACAAGCAGCGCAGACTTTGGATTACTGCTGACACCTCCTTGCTGAACACCGGCAACAATGAGGTTTGGGATGAACAGCGCATCAGCATGCTTAAGTTCGCGCAGTAACATTTCATAGTCCCCTGCTATGCGGAAGGATTCATTGAACATGCCATGCTCTTCAAACAAACCTCGACGGTGCATCATACCGGGATGGGGAAGACACATGCCCGCTAGAAATCTTCTCTTCAGCCTTTCCCATGGCTCTCCCATCAGGTAAAGACTTTCCCCTTTTCCATTGATTAACATGTTTTGCCCGTAGGCTATCCGAATAGTGGGGGGCAGGAGCATGAGCTGTTCACCGATCCTCGCCAAGACGGTTTCATCCCAATAAAAATCATCGGCCCCAAGAAAGCAAATCCATTCTCCACGTGCCCAAGACAAAGCTTTATTCCACGCATGATAAATTCCACGATCTGGCTCCGAAACCCAATACGTAAACTTGTGCTGGTTGACCTCTAACAAATCGACCGTTCCGTCCTCCGAACCCCCGTCAACAATGATCAGCTCCTTATAAGGATAGGTTTGCTGCACCACACTGTCGATGCAACGCTGCACAGTAGACTTACTGTTGTAGGTTGCAATGATAATGGACATAGTATGAGAACCAACACGTGCGCGTGGGTTATCTGATTGCCCCACGATAGAAGCTACTGAATTGGCTGGAAAACCTGAAGCGGTCAATTGCGAACCTGGAACAGCACCTTGATGTGCCCTCTCATTCGTTAGATCCGTACGGCCAGACTATTGCAGCGATGTACTGAGAAGGGAAGCATGTCATTTAAGAACTGGACGGCAGCGGCCAATGCTTCACAGGATCCTGACAGCAAACATGCAGAATCTAGGCAGAGTACTGGAACCGAAACACTCGGCTTAGGAAACAAGCTCTTAGTTTCATTCTGAACATCAGCCGTGTCTCCTTATGGATTGCATCAATCAGGAGAGTAGCCACCGCTTGTGAAATAAGCGTAGCTACCGCAGCGCCAACACCCCCGTACTTGGGGATCAGTACCAAGTTGAGCGCGACGTTGATCAACATCCCTAAAAAAACCCCCCGAAACGCCAACAACTGACGATTTTCAGCGAGAAACCAATTCCCGCCCGCAACTCCAAGGAACACAAACAACGCAGTCCATATATGAATCGAGAGGATTATCCCCGCGGCCAGAAAGTCAGGCCCAAAAAAGACCTCCACTATCTGACTCGCAAAAAACGTCATCGGAATTGCGACTGCAAGCGCAATCATAACAAGGACGTCGTAGAGCTTTTGGAATTTATCGAGGTAAAGGGCCTCGCTCGTTTTCTTCGCATCGAGTAACGCCGGAAACACCGAACCCGAAATCGCAATAGGAATGAAATACCACGCTTCGCTGATACGAACAGCAGCCGTGTAAATACCGACAGCTTTATTATTGAGCATCTGACCGAGCATAATTTGATCGATACGCATATACACTATGACGGCAAGCCCCGAAAGGATAAGCGGCCAACTATGTTTCAACAGAGTTTTGACACGAGCAACACTGAATCGCCACGCCTTTATTCTCCCTCCCGTCCACTCATACATGACGAACAGTGAGATTGCTGTGAACAAACCCTCAAAAAATGTGACCCAGACAAACGAAAGGAGGGACGCACCGAGAAGTATGAGTGCGATCTTTATCCCTGCCATCATGGCAAATACCGCGTTTTCCGCCAAGACAGCGTACTTAGACTGCACTTGCGATTCAAACCAGTATTTTATGCTTTCACTTCCTTTCAAGAGCAACGTGAGTCCAAATATGGCGACTACGCTAATCGCAAATCGGTCATGTGGGCGAAGGACAGGAATCAGGATCAGGGCTAAGGAAAATGCTGCCACCCCACCTATAGCCTGAAGCAGGAAACTACTGCCAAGGGTCTCTAAACTGTTCTTGGGGTCAGTGACAATGTCCCGAACAACGATACCTTGTAGACCAAGGGTGGAAAACGCACTAAAAAGTGACACAAAGGCAAGAGCAAAGCTGAACAGCCCGAAGTCTTCCGGCCCAAGATATCGGGCCACCCAGACACTGACGAATAGTCCAACACCCATCCGTAAAATCTTGTCACTGAAGAGCCAGGCCGTATTGCTGAGAATTTTGGGCAAGTGTGCGCGTTGCTCAATCTTCGCACGAAGCGACGCTGATAGATACCGAAGCCAAAACGGACGGACAGAGGAGTTCGCCACGGCGTTTTGCACCAACAATTTAGCAGACTATAGGAAGAAATTCTGAGTGAAGATCATTAAGCCCATAGCGCAACACAAGGAGATGCTCGTTTAGAGATCTTACGAGGCACATTTCGATGCAAATCTTGGCGTTCGTCAACAAACGAACTCATATGACTACATTCCTATCCTTCACACTCTTCAGCACATCTTCATACAAGGCTGTATAGCGATTGGCCATCTTAATCAAACTGTATTCCAACACCGCCTTTTCTCTGGCGGCTCGCCGCAGTTGATCGCGCTGAGGATGTCCCGTTAGCCACCGTATACCATCGGCCAAATCAGCGGCATCAAACGGTCGAGCCAACCACCCATTCCTTTGATGTTCAATCATGTCAGGTAAGCCATTAACTGCAAAAGCAGCACAGGGTGTCCCACAGGCAAGAGCCTCTGCGACTGTGTTGGGCAAATTGTCCTCACGGGATGGGCACACAAACACATCAGCCGCGGAGTACACCATGGCTAAGCTTATATCGTCGGCCAAGCTTCCCAGTCGCCGCACACTGATGTGCGAGGCCCCCGGCTGAGGCAACATTCCCTCACCAAATACCAGCAGCACGCATGGTTGACCCAATTGCTTTAATGCCTCGCACAGTAAATCCCCTCCTTTACGCGGATCTGACAACCATTGGGCTCCAAAAAGTACCACCGCCCTGTTCTGTGGCAAATTAAGATATTGTCGAGCCGACTGATGATCAATTGGCTTAAATACATCCGTATCAAGTCCGTTAGGAATCACCTCGATGCGTTTGCCCGCAAACAGGCTGCTCTGTTTGGCCAATTCAGCTAACCAGCGGCTGGGCGTAACGACCGTAATATCGAGAGCCTCAAATATCTTGGCCTTACGACACATCAACCTATGTGAATAGTCATCATCCTTTTGACTGCCAAGCTGTGGACAACATCCGCACTGCCGCTTGTATCCCTCGCAGTCACGCACATAGTGACATCCGCCAGTAAAGGCCCACGTATCATGGAGTGTCCAAACGATCGGACAACGTAATTGAGCAAGCTCTTCCACTCGCAGCATACTCCCACCAACCCAATGCAAATGAACAAGTTTTGCCCGAAAACGATTGAGAGGCGTGCGCAATGGATTGGGCCAAAAGGCTGGTGAAAAAGTCGCAGACTGCCGCTTGGGATAAAACTGTAACGGGACCCGGTCAAGTCGAGAAAACCATTGCACCAACATCCCTTTTATTGATGCCTGCAAATGTCCTGTAATACTGGAGTCGACGTCTTCCTTGCTTAACGTTAAATAATGCGCTACAGTGTACCGCTCACGGATTCCACAAAATGTACGAAAAGCAGCTCGAGCCGCTCCACCATTTTTCTGCAAGGTGTTCACCATAAGGATATCAACGTCCCGGACGGGGGGATTGATCCAGCTCCTTATTCTGGCGGCAAGACGCCTCGTCTTGTGGTAGAAACCACCCACGGTGCTTCTGGCCTTGTCAACGGCGACCTTAGGAAAAGATGGTTCCGGAGGCGAAAAAGCCTTATAAAAATTTCTAGCAAGCCTGGGGTCGATGTAGTCGGCACGACAAAAAGAGCGAGGCACCCATTTTTCATCGAGTCTTTCATGCTCACGACGTGGGTCAACACCGCAATGACTGCCTGAATTGTCCAGGCCAATGTTCTGTACAAGTGTCTTGATCGGGTAGATGCAATGCATCCTGTTCGTATGGTGAGCGTAGCAGAAACGTATGGCCCAGGAATCAATGCGACCTTCATGCTGCAGTTTAAGGAGCCCTGTCATGTCGGGACCGCCTCTATTGAACGCTTCCTGTGCCGCCTGATCCCGCATAAAAGCACTGTAATAACCCATACCCCAATCAACTCGCTTCCAGCGGTCGGTCCAGGTTGCCCAACCCCATGAACAACATCGGAAAGAGGCATAGGTATCCCAGGAATAGTCGCTGGGAATGGGCATGGTCTTGATTGGAAAATTGTAAGCGCCGATGGAAAACGCTTTGGGGTCGTTCTTATAGTGAATCAGAGCTGCGTTCATGTACTCAAGAAAATGCGGCGAAGTCACCAAATCGTCCTCGATCACGATAATGCTTTCGTGAGTTTGGAGAATATCCGTAACACCGGAAGTGATGGAATTGGCAAGGCCAATGTTACACTCCCTCTCGATTATGCGCACCGAAGCGAAGCCAGAGACCTGGTGCACCAGTCTTCTCACAGCTTCGACCGACGGCCGGTCCTCCTCTCTCTTGGGGCCATCGCAGTAGATGACGAGGTCGGTCGCGCTGGCTAGCGTATTTTGACCCAGAGCGCGAAGCGTCGCCTCTGTATGTTCAGGGCGTTTGTAGGTAAACAACGCAACAGGGGTGTACACGTGCTATTTCGGCTCTTGAGTATGCGGATTGCGGGGTAGATCGATAATCTCCCACCCACGACGAGTAAAGATTTCTTTGTCTTCGGCGTCCATGGGAAAGATAAAAAAGCCGATCATGATCATGTTGTAGTCAGCCAATCCCTCACGGCACAGTCTATCTTTTTCCTGGATCGTGCTCACAAGTTCACGAAAGACAGCGGACCGTTCCTGATCCGCCGGTTCGAACTCGCATCCCTTCACATAGTGGTCGTTAAGACCCTTAAATGCTAACTGTGGCAAGTTTACGCCGTAGGCTACTTTCTCAGCTTCTCGTCTTGAAAAGGCATAGACGAAGTTACCGCTCTCTTCCCATGAAGGCTGATTAAAGACTACTCCTCGCGCTCCTAGCCGCCTCTTCAGTATCAGCTTGAACATGGATTTCAATAGGCGCGAAGAAGATGGTAGTACGGCGTGAGTATCGTTTGGCTCAATCAGAAATACAGCTCGTTTGGCTACCCGTAGCATTTCATAAAGGGCCATGTAGGGACGCGGGAAATGGTGAAACGACTCCTTACAGAAAACATAATCAAATTGTTGGTCCTTAAATCCCAGGTGTTCCGCATTCTCCACCGAGTATTCAGCAATATATCCACGCTGCTTCGAGGCCTCCAAGAGCGCACCGCTTATATCGGTTGGTAGCGCGAACGCGAACCCTCTTTTCCGTATTCGTATAGAATCCAACCCCCAACGTCCGTCGCCTACAGTGAGCCACGTGGCATCCGCGTGTCGCTTCAAACACTCTGCACATTCGTAAGCACGGGCATGACGCCAATAATCTGCCGTAGATTCATCAAACCACGAACTCGAGATTTTGATGCGCTCCTCATCAACTAGATCTCTCGCAAAATGGCGAGCATGCTGAATGTAACTATTTTTGAGAAATTGCATCCCAATTAACTCCTCTTGCTAACTCATCCTGAGATCTTTGCCAGCAATGATCTCGCCATACTTGCATGAAGAATGTAGGCATATGTGACGGTGATTATTTACAGCTTGAACGACCAACCCAGCCAGATTGTTGCCTGCATGAAGAGAAATGAAGCGCTCGTCATGCAGGGTTTCGTGCAACGAGTTTTACCTGAAAGTCTAGCCTTTTGTACCGGCCATACAGACGAGCAACTAGGTGGAATAGATTCCAGCCGAACTTTTTCTGAAGATCCAGGAATCGCGGAGGCCATTTATGGAAAATAGGGCTCACTTGTTCCACCGTATACCCAGCCTCCCTCGCCAAATTCCCAAGTATTTGTGGATTCCATGTATAGAGATGGCGATTGATGTCCTCAGAGTTATAGGGGGCGAGAGTCGATTCGCAGGGCACTACAATTACTAGCCGCCCGTTAGGTTTAAGCTTTGCTTTCAGAGCAGCTAGTGCCTGGAACGGACATGGTACATGTTCCAGTGCATGATTACTAATGACAACGTCTATGGAGGAATCTGCTATCGTCTCCAGCGCTGCGTGACATTCAACGCCATTTTCTTTGGCACACTGAGCCGCAACGGGATTGACCTCTAAACCGACCCTACGGGCACAACGAATATTCTTTAGCAGATATCCGCCACCACAACCAAAATCAAGCACAGTGTCGGCTGGCCATACATGAGACTCAAATTTGAATTGGTTGGCAATACCACCGAATTCACCAATTGTTTTTTGCCATGCGAAATAGCGTTCATCATAGACTTCATTCATCACTTGCATGCTCTCATTACGAATTTCTCCAATGCGCTCACCAACGCCTTCTCATTAAATTCTCCTCGGTATGCTGCAAAGCACTCCTGCGCGACTTGCCTCTCTGTCAATTGCTCTATTGCACTCAACATACCTCGCGCATCGTCTTGGTCAACAACAGCTCCAATTCCATAGCGACGCACCCTGTCACCCATGAGGTATCCATCGCTGACCAGAATAGGCTTTTCGAAGTAGGCCGCTTTGCTAAGCATATTGCTGCTGTTACGGAAGCTCCGGTATACGGCAAAAAGAATGTCTGCTGTTTGAATAATAGCGTTGAATTGTCTTTCGTCGGACAAGTAGTGGGTGTGTAGCAATAGATTTTCCGGAGGGTCAGCGACAAGGCGCTCGAAGGCCACAATATCTTCCGGGCTGAAGGTGCTAGCATGTACCTCACCCACTTGGACGAAAAACCACCGCTTCGGGTCAGCGAGGGCGATCAGTTCGCTCCACCGAGCAATATTTTTCTGTCCGCCGATCGACCCACCAAGGAAGATAATCTTCCGCCCTGCGGCACGACATATGATTTCTTCAGCCAGAAAACAGGGCTCGTTCGATAGTTCCACATTAGTGGCATCAGGAAGATACTGAAAGTATTTGTCTGCGAGGCTTAAGCTGTATGCTCGGCAGGTAGACTCATCGAGGAAACACATGCCGCGCAACCCTGGGAGTGAATAATAACCTTCCTGCGCAGGCAGTTCCGAGGGAACGAAGCGAATCCCCCCCCACGGAAGACGGCAGGCTGAGGAAAATTGGCGCCATGCCTCCATACCGGTTTTATACATATCCAAGTACATATTAAAGAGGCAATCGGGGCGCCAAGGAGAGCTTTTGAGGGACGCGTTGATTCGGTGGGCCATATCAACTGGCTCCAGGTAGTACATTTCGGACTGATCCTTTGGATCGCTGCTCTGCTGGCAAAATAGAGAGTGAAGTGCGTACGATGCCTTGTATAGTGGCGGAACGATAATCTGAAACATGCGCTTCTTCGTACGGATGAACGCAGACATTCCTGACGCAACACGACTTTCCGGACTCTGGTCGGCGTAGCTTTTCCCATAACTAAGCCACCACTGCCACAGCTTCTCCATACGGTGGCGCTTTGATAGCTGATCTCGTGGCGCATCCCAATCTAAGATATGGAGCATAGGATGATCGGCTAGTTGCCGCTGAGCCAACCGCGATTCAAGAGCTTTTCGGTCCGGAGTAAGCACAAGAATTCGGTATCCGCGCTCCAACAAGAGAGCGACGAACAACGCATTCCATGAATCCAAGTGCCCATGTCCGGCGATCGGATTGTAAACCAGGATACACGGCTGCAAGCGCTTCACGTTCCCACAACCTCACGCTGCCACATTTCCAAGAGCACCAGCTTATACATAAAGAACAGCCAAGGCCACCCTTGTTTGAGTAGACCCTGCAAATTGGAATCAATTTTCTTCTCATCCAAAACCCCAGCTTTGGCGAGATTCCCGTTACAAAGATTGCCTCCATAGCGTGTGATGACACCCAAGAGCCACTCCCGAACGGGGGGTTGAAACCCAGCCTTCGGCCGCATAAGCACCTCGTCGGGGAGAACGTCCTTCAGAGCCGCACGCAGCCACGCTTTCTGCCCAAATGTGTGATCTGGTTGTTTACTGCGTAACGTCATCACAAGCTCGATAAGCCCTACATCAAGGAATGGCAAGCGAGCTTCCACACCCACGCCCATGCTTACACGATCTCCCAGCGAGAGACAATTGGATACGAGCCAGGTATCGAAAAGCATACGGATGACAGCCGCAGGAATTTCTTCCATTACGCGAGGACCGATGTCGGTTGGCCTGAAAGGGTTGTCTGCCGCAATCGCATGCATAGCAGGACCATACACGGAATCCTTGATCCACCAGACATCGTTGAAATCAGGGGCGCCCGTGTAGAAGCGCAACTGCTCCTTCGGCGTGTATGTATCCACAATATCGAGCAAGACACTTGCCCAACGTCGCAACACGGCAGATGCAAGGGGGGAATTTGTCACTTTTCTCAGAAGCACCCGCGTGCTTTCGAAGCCCAGAAAGGGAGCCGCGGAAGCGAGTAGCGGCGCTCTGGCAATAGCCTGATTGGCAGCGGCAACCTGTGCGACCCACGGATACCCCCAGAAAAGCTCGTCCCCACCCAAACCAGTAAGCAGCACCTTGATACCAAGGTCGGCTGCCGCCTTGGGTACAGAGTAATGTCCGAAGGCCGCTGGGTCTGCTATGGGTTCGTCCATGATCCGTACCAGTTGAGGGAAGGACTCGACGAAACTGTCCACGGGCAGCTCCACCTCGTGGACGATCATACCAAGCTGCTCGGCGAGGTTTCGCGCTTGTTCACGCTCGTCATAATGTGGGCGACCCGGATACCCAACGGAAAATGCATGCATCGGTTCGGAAGAGTGCTTTTGGGCTAGAGCGGCGATGGCCCCGGAGTCAATCCCACCGGACAGTGCAACTCCGACAGGCACGTCAGAACGCAGGGTCAACTTCACCGCCTCTTCCAAACCTTCACGAATGCAGCGCAGAATACCTGGAGTATCCGTCGGCAAGCCGGTAATTTTTGCCGGCTCCTCTACACTCCAATAGCGCACCGGTTCGGCATACCAGTTGTCGAGCGACAACATGAGCGTATGGCCGGCGGGAACTTTGTGCACGCCGTGGAGCAGGGTAAATGGCTCAGGGGCATACTGATAGTGCAGGTACATGTCCACAACTGACGGGTCAAGCGACGGCCGGAAAGTGAGAAGCGGCAGGAGTCCTTTTAGTTCCGAAGCAAAGGCGAGACATTGATCATCTCGGTAATAGAAAAGAGGTTTTTCTCCGCAACGATCGCGCGCCAGGAAGAGACTTTTCTCACGTTCATCCCACAATGCGAACGCAAACATCCCACGGAAATGTGACACGCACTCCCGGCCCCACACCTTATATGCCGCCAGAAGAACTTCTGTGTCGGAGCTACTGATGAACCGTTCGCCCTTCGCTTCGAGTTCGGCCCGAATTTCACGATAGTTATAGATTTCTCCATTGTATGTCACGACATAGCGGCCATCCCCGTGGGTCATTGGCTGATGCCCACTTTCAGTCAAGTCAATAACGGCAAGCCGAGTATGTCCAAACTGGATGTGGGAATCGCTGTAGACACCAGATCCATCAGGGCCACGATGGGCCAATGTGGCTAAGTCCTTCTTTGTAAAATGCGACCGGTGAGCCGGTTGTCGATAAAACCGCCCAAGAATTCCGCACATAATTGGTCTATGCCCTGCGCTGAAGGATGACCGAGTTCGTCAGACGGGATACCGGCTCATACCCTTTACCGGCAAGAAATGAGATGGCCGGATGCGAAGGAAGCGAGGCAAATGGAGTCGTGAGTACCTCCAGGACAATCAATTCCGGACAGCATGAATGCCAGTCGTTTGAGTGCAACACCTCTAATTCCTTACCCTCTACATCAATACTCAACAGATCAACATGCTTCCCCACTGGTAGATGTTCCTTGAGAATCGACGAAAGTGATCGTGGTTTCATTTCGACCGTACGCTCCACGGCCCAGCCACTGGCAGAGTATTCCTGTGCAAGCGAAGGATCAAAGGTATTGAGTGCGCTCTCCTTGAACATGTGAAACATCATCGGAGTGTCAACAGTGGAGACGGCGCATTCGATGTTGATATCCGCAGGTCTCAGCTTCTTAAACAGCTCCATGCTACCAGGAGTGGCATCCACATTGATGCCGCGCCATCCCTTGCGATAGAGGGCATAGGTGTTCGAGAACCTGGTTGGGTGGTGAGCTCCGACGTCGACGAAAAATCCGGCCATATCGGTAGGCAGAATACGATCGAGCAGTATATCTTCGCCTTCTTGGCTGTAATGAAGGCAGGCACCGCTGATCTCCTGGAAAAGATCCAGCATGCCCTGCGGCATTTCCTTGCCGCGGAGAGCACCAAGAGCCCCACGAATGAGTGCGCCCACCTCCGCGTTGGGTAATTCGTTGCGTTCCACGGCACTAGCAATCGCGCCGGTTGTGAGAGCGCTATTTGACCGAATAAGAGCTTCCACCAGCGTATGGGATAGTTCGTTACGCTCCACGACACTAGCGATCGCGCCGATTGTGAGAGCGCTATTTGATCGCATAAGGGCCTGCATCAAGATCCGTACGACCTTGTATGTGACGCGATACCCAAGCAGTAGGGCTTGGTCTTGCGTCGAGGTTACCATTTATCGCTCTTGGAGACCTCGATGCCCCCAATTGGGTGAGGATGTCCCAGGCGCTCTGCGTAAGGAGACGGGAAAGGCAGGAAGATTGAGGTGGTCCAACAATAATTGTTCACCGGACCAAAGCCGTTGAAGTCTACTTGAAAGAAACCGTGGGAGCGGAGAAATTGCGTCACATCCTTGTACCAATCCGAATTATCAAGAATAATCAGCCCACCACTTCGCACATGCGCTAAAGCCTCGGCAGCACATTCGTTGCGCCACGCCCCATCGATAATCACAATATCAAAAGCGAGGCCGACATCTTTAATCGACGCAGCATAGGACTCTCGATCTGCCTGAAGCCAGAGGCCACAAAGCTGTGCGGATTTGGCTCGCATATTTTCGTACCACACAGGGTCATGCTCTACACTCCACACTTTTGCTCCCTTGTGGGCCCAATACAGCGAAGAATTCCCACTGCCATATTCAAAAATATCGAGGTTCGTCGCATCGAGCTGGTTGCAATACTCGATTGCTGGATAGGTATACCAAGGTAGCGGGGAGCCATCGGCAGCTATCGGCAGCTTACTCTCCAGCGTGCGGGGGAAGCCGTGACCTTGAAATACTATTTCATGGGGTGAGCACGGTGACTCAGCCGCAGGAGTCGGCATAGATTCCTGAATGAGCTTTTGAATATAGGACCTGAGTCGCGCTCTTATTCCTAACATCTATTCGTGGGCGTAAATCAATTCGCCTCTTTTATGAGCCGGCGGAAGAAATTAACAATTTTTTGATTTGGCCGTTGATCTTCTATTGCCCCGACAAACTGCCGATAGATGCGATCACGCTCGCAACGCTCTTCTTCCGTCCCGGTCCGATTATTCTCGGAACAGGTATCACAAGGACTCTTCTTGGGGCTGAATCTGAGCAAGTGCTGTCGCCATTGAGCCATTGTAGTTGACGCATAGGCTGCAAATATGTCCGGGAAATCTGTCACGTTTCCAATGGCAAAATCCTCGCGATGCTGCGCTTCATCTGCAAACATCTGACAGCAAGGGAAGATGGTTCCGTCATAGGACACAGTAAAGTCGTTAAAAGGACGGTTGCATGGGGCTGACCTCTCAGTCTGCCTATTCACAAGACTCACCGATCCGGCACGATTCGCCCCGTAAAGTTCATAATTTGTTGAGGATATATACATCGGCAGGCCGAAAAGAGTGATATCTCCTTGAATAGTACGTCCTGGAGAGACGTGACGAGCCTCCACTGTTTTACCTAGTCTTTTAGAGAGCTCACAGAATCGTGTAACTGCATACGTGTCGTCGTAAGATGCATTCACCGGTGGATGAAGGGTTACGTACATTGATGATAATCCAGCATCAACCATGGCCTTGACATAATCGGGTGTTAAATAGTCCCCATTCGTACTGAAATAAATATTGCTCTCGGGCAGACAATGCCGCACATGCCGAATCCGCTCCAATAACAGGACGGAGTCAGCCGTCGGCTCATTGTAGAGATTGAGACAGATCCCTTGCGAATATGAAATGCGTTGAAGATCTTGGATTATTTTTCTAAACATGCCTTCTGGGAGAATCTTATCAAGACTCGTCCGATCGAACTTCGACACCGGACAATAATTACATTTCCGATTACAATACGATGTAATTTCAATCACCACATTTGACACCGATTCAGAAAAGAGCCGTTGCTGCTCAACATGAGAAGACGGTTCCGTAAAATGATGGCGAACAAAATGCAACTCATTCATGACAAGACTCTGCCAGCCCCACTGAACTGAACGTAAACTGTGCATCCATGTGAATAAGTGCGTATGGGTCGGAGTACAGAAACCTATCCTTTGGGTTGAGCACCACAAGCTGTCCACACTTCAACCAGAGGAACAGGTGTATGCCAACTTGTTTGCGAATAACCCCAATATGAAATGTGTAAGCTCCTGGTCTTAGCTTTTGATTGTCAACCACGGCGCGAATCGTATACCTGCCAGGAACCATCCGTTCAACCCGACCCCCTTGTTCATAACTATCGAGGGTCAGGATGTTTCGATAGTGCACGGAATCCCCCACGACCCTAACAACCATATCCTCGACCTGGTTGATCACCTCCATATCGAATTCCAACGCAAATGGCTCAAGGAATTCGACCTCGCTGATGGTGTTACCTAAATCTGGGCTGGTGACCCGGAAGTTCCTACATATGACATCGCCAGTTCCACAAATCGGATTGCCATAATCAGACGCCAACAACGTTGTGGCCCCATCATCCATCAGAGATTTACTATTGGATGGTTCTCCCTGGCGGTGCTGTGGATCAGCTTTTACTGAATTCCTCGAGTTCTGGTCGTCGTAGGCACGAATGACATTTTCGACCGCTCCTGTCACCACGACGCGCCCACCATTCATGAAAAGGCCTCGGTTACAGACGGCCCATATAGCCCCTGGTGTATGGGACACTAGTAAAATAGTGGTGCCTTCTCGCTTGAGTGTTTGAATTCGCTCAAAGCACTTCTTCTGAAAGCTCATATCCCCCACTGCCAGAACTTCGTCGACCAGCAAAATCTCAGGGGCACTGATGACCGCAATGGCAAATCCAAGCCGGACGCTCATGCCACTCGAGTAATTGCGCACCGGCATATCGATAAACGCATCTAAATCCGCGAACGCAACGATTTCGTCGAATTTGTTTCGAATTTCGGAGGGCGTCATACCGAGCAATGCCCCACTGATATAGATGTTCTCCCGCCCGGTAAGCATGGGAGAAAACCCGGCTCCCGCGGCGATGAGTGCACCGATGCGGCCTCGCAGCGTCACCTTTCCCTTGTCCGGGCTGTACGTGCCGTTGAGGATCCTCAGAAGAGTGGTCTTACCCGAGCCGTTGACCCCCATAATGCCGAGTGCATCTCCAGGATCGAGAGCAAAGCTCACATCGTTCAACGCCCAAAATTCCCCGGGACGAAGCGTAGAATCCTTTTCTTTACCAAGCAGCCGCCGACCGCTGTCAATCAACCCGTACTTCAGCGCGCTCTTGAGGGACAACCCGAATTTCTTGCTTACCCCTTCAACAACAACTGCCGGCTTTGGCACTAGAGTCGCTCCGCCACCAAATCTTCCAGCAGGTAGAAGATTCTCAACCCAATTGCGACAAGCATGACTGTGCCCATAGCCACTGTCAGGAAGCTGCTGGTGTTATCAGCGTGTCCTAAACAAATCAATGATCTGGGAACATCAACCAGGTAGGTCATCGGATTCCAGCTTATTAAGACGTCGACGAAGGCATTTTGAATCGTCGAATGGACATAGATGACCGGTGTCACGTACATTACTAATCCCAACACCTGAGTTACCATCGGCGTGAGGTCCCGAGCAATGGAACCGAGCACAGACAGGACGAGGCCAATGGAGGTCCCCAAGAGCACCATGGGCAACGCCAGCAACGGGTACACAAACAGCCACCACGTTGGCCTGACACCCGTTGCAACAAAAATGATCGTTATAGTAACCATGCTGATGAGAATTCCATAGAACAGGCCCGCCAAAGAACTGAGCGCTAAGGCTACCTTGGGAATCCTCGTACGCATGATCAAGTCGGCCTGTGCCTGCAAGCCTCCACTGACGGCTCCCATCGCACCAGGAAGACATCCCCATATGGTGCTTCCTACCATCACATACACCGTATAAGGAATTTCACCTTCACCCGGATGGAGAACGCCGATAAAGAAAAGAAATAGAAAACTGACTACCCCAAGCAACGGGCTCAGGAGTGCCCAAAAGTAGCCAAGAAGCTTCTGTCGAAACTGTGCAATAAAATCTCTCCAAAATAGTCGTGCGATGACATGCCTCGAGAGAATGATATCGGTCGCGGCCCTTTTGAGCCCCCAAATGATTCCACCTTGGGTTTCGTTAGGTTGATAGATCGTAACTGGCACCCCGTCACTGTCCATGTAACGCATATGACAACAGAACCTCTTGAAAGCTAGAATCGTCTAGTTATACGACATAACGCGTTGCCCACACTCCGTGCTTTACACTTTTCACACCGGCATCACATCGTCCACATCGATTTCAACCGCCGCCGCTTGTTGGATCAAATGTACACCGATGACCAAACGGTGACGTTTCTCTTTCCGGAGCAGAATCCCTTGCACCCCCTGTAAGGGCCCACGCACCACTTCCACCTTCATCCCTTCATGAAGGTATGGGTGTGGATCATACGGAAGCACGCTCGTCATGAGGCGTCGTAAGGCATCGATTTCCTGCTCTGGGATTGGCTCAGGACGCTGCCCACTGCCGACGATCTCAACGACACCCGTCGTTTTTTGCACCGGCGCCTTCTCGTGCTGAGAAAACCGCACGAAACAATATCCTGAAAACAGCGGCACCTCGATTTCTTTCTTCCGATCCTTCCACTGACTAAGCCGCTTGACGGTTGGAAGCAAGGGCTCGATTCCTTGCTTATCCAATTGGTCTCGTACCACCTTCTCATGGCGTGACTTCGTGCGCAGAGCATACCAGTGGGGATGGCCTACCTGGGCTATCTGGACTCTCTCCTTCGTCTTGTCCGCTGTATTCATGTGATGCTTCTGCTCGATCTCGACCACCTGTGTACCCACACAGGCCAGATAAACCTGTTCATCAAGTAGCCCGGCAGATAGAGCTTCGCCCTTTCACTTACAGTGATTCGAAAACAGGTTGCCCGGCACCGCCTACACTGATGGAGCAAGCGCGATGATCTTGCTATCAGGAATCTGGTGATGCCCCAGTGTTATGCGATGCCCAGAAGCCTGTTCAAAATCGGCCAACAGCACCGCGTCGAAGTCCCACTCGCTTAGCACGTCCAGTGGCCAGACTGGATAGGAGAGGAACGACTCACGTCGACCATCATCCACGAATCCCACCAGGGTCATCTGCATTTCCCGGAGCGACAGATACGCCATCTCCGCCAATTCACCCGTTCCATAGATGACGACTCGTTTTGCACCGTTTTGGGTGGCGAGAAATAGAGCCTCTCTCAACCTCGCACGTATATCGCGGTAGTGCGATAGGGAATACTCGATATAGAGATAGGTCAGTCTGGATTTTTCTGCAAACCCCTGCGGAGTGAGTAAATACCGAACACGATGGGAGGGAATCGTGGTGATCTTGATGTAGCCTTTCCTGGCCAATCGTTTCAGATACAGATTCGTCAGGCCGAGAGCCACTCCTAGTTTTGTCGCAAGCGAGCGTTGCGTCACCATCCCGTCCCGCTCCAGTTCCGTGAGCAAGACAAGATCTCGTTGGCCCTGAAGATTCATAGAGTTATACGCTCGCCACGTGCGCGTTCAGGATATGAACATAGAAGCATACCGGAGTCAAGGGCCATACGGGCCAATTGCGCATTCCTTCCACCGGAGCAGCTGCTTACACATGAAGAACGGCGAGCGATGAAGAAGATGAGTTGACCACTCGGCTGATGACGGTCGTCACATTCTCAACGGTGAACCGATCAAGGCAATCCCAAAATGAACAGGCTTCGCCGATACATTTGTCGCACGTCGGGACATCAGGGCGCAGCAAGACACCGTACCCAAGTGGTCTCCACCGCACCGGCAAATTGTTTCGTCGGGGGTCAAACAAGGCGACCGTCGGGATAGTCAGGGCGGCTGCCACATGAGCGGGACCTGTCGCTCCTGAGACGACAACATGGGCATTGGCGATCACGGACATCAGCTCTCGAAGCGACAGTTTCCCCATCAAATCGGCACTTCCCGAATGGAGCGACCTCGGTAGCACTTGTTGGAACTCCATTCGTTCCTGCTCGCTCCCTGTCAACACCACGCCATATCCTCGGTCTATCAATATTGAGACTAAGTCACGGTAATGCTCCAGCCGCCACCGGCGCGCGGAAAAGCCACCAGGGTGAACCACGACCCTAGGACGTGGTAACGCTACCCAGCGAGAGGCCCCTGCCTCCTGTTCATTGGGAGTAAGAGTCAGTGTGGGTGGGCTCACAGGTTTTGGGCGAACCCCCAGCCCACGTAACATCGCAACGTTGTACTCCGATTCATGTTTTGAAAACTCACTGCGATGTTCATAGATTGGGCGATTGGCCAACAGGCTATACCACCGGTAGCCGGTCGCAACTCGAATCGGCACACCGGCCACCCATGCGGCCCACATCAGACGGCGAAACGGCTTGAGAAAAATTGCCGCCTCCACTCCTTGTGAAAAGACGCGACGGAGGTCCTGCATTGGGTCGGTGAAGCGAACAGTTCGCACATAATCGACGTCTGGATGGCGCTCGAGCAGAGACGCGACTGTCGGACTCGTAAGAAACCCGATTCTGACTCCCGGCACAAGCTGTCTGAGTTGCGTCGCCACGGGAAGAGAGAGCAGAACGTCACCGATACCATCCGGACGAACGATCAGGACATTCATCGACATGACACGTGAGCCTCCACGAGTGGCCGTATCACACCACCCACGTGGGCCGGCGTGATGAGCTGAAGACACTCTAGGTGGGGTTCGTGTCGGCAGATACGGCTGAAGCAAGGGCTGCAGGGAATCCGGGCCGACAACACCTGATGACCGTCCCCATACGGCCCAGTCCTGGCGGCACTCGTTGGCCCAAACAGAGCGATCACTGGGATCCTCAGTGCCGCCGCGATATGCATCGGGCCAGAGTCATTCGTGATCATGGCGGTCGCCGTTGAAAGCAGGGCCGGCAAACACTTCAATGGGATCTCACCGCACAAATCAATGAAAGAATGTTTCGTCAGTGTCCTCAAACTCTCTCCCAGTTGTCGATCGTCAGCACTTCCGATGAGAGCAACCTGGGCAAACCGTGATTCATACAGTTGATCCACGACTGCGGCGAAAGACGTCAAGGGCCAGCGTTTGGTAGGCCACCGCGCTCCCACATTCATCGCAATCCAAGGTCTGTCCAGTAGGAGGCCCTGACGCTGACAAACCCCTCGCACCTGCGCCATATCCTCTTCCGGAAACCTGAACTCAAATTGGGGCTTCTTCGGCAGAGATACCCCTACAACCGTCAGGACCGAAAGATATCGGTTAACCGCATGCATGTCGGGAGTAGGAACCGTCACACGATGCGTGTAGAACACCGGACTTCCCTCTCGTCCATTCGCAAATCCAATTCGAATCGGAGCACCACTCAATCGAGCCAACAGACCGCTCCGAAATAACCCCTGCACATCGATGGCAAGATCAAACCGTTCTGCTCTCAGCTCGAAACCAGCCGCTATCCAACCTCTCACGGTTGGGGCAACCGGCCACACCCTGTCGACTCCGCCGACCCGTTCGACCAACTCAGCCCACTGACGTTTGACCACCCA
This sequence comes from Nitrospira sp. UBA2083, assembly GCA_002331625.1. GTDB lineage: Bacteria > Nitrospirota > Nitrospiria > Nitrospirales > Nitrospiraceae > Nitrospira_D. Next base: position 57,604 of record DCZN01000083.1, read on the forward strand.
TGTGATGTGAACGTCTGGACGATGCTGCTTGATCGCCGATACCACCGGAAGGGTATGAACAATATCCCCAAGAGAACTCGGCTTGATCAGAAGAATGCGTGCAGCATGAGACCAGCAGACAGGAGATGATGCGAAATCACTCAGAGAGGACACCGCACCTCCTTCCGGCGAACCACGCCGCATAGAGGCTGAGGGACTGCATATGTGCTCATGCCAATCTTAGGGAACGGCCTGCAAGTGGGGCGCATAGAGGTTATCGAGAATCGCCTTACCGTTTGCGGCATCCATCGTTTCACGTTTCTCTTTGAGCGATCGACGCAGGCGTTGCCAGGCACGCACATACGGCACTGGGGACAGATGGTGCTGCAGCGTGTTGTGCTGTCGTACGATTCTCGAAATCCACTCGCAGTTACCCGGGATCATGGCGGCGAACTGATCTGCTATCAACGGCTCTGTTCGAGCGAAAAACATCGTGATATTACCACCGTCCTGGGAAATGAGATGCCGGGCTTCATACAATCCATGTTTTCTGGCCAGCCGTCGCAAGGACACCACGTTAAAGTTATACAGATGCGCTTCATGGAACGTGCTATGAGGCGCCTGGCAGGTCGCCTCTACATTCGGAACTTCCACCACCAGGGTGCCGTCAGGCTTCAGCCAGGATCGGAGTAACGCGAGGATGAAGCCCGGATCTTCCGTGTGTTCGAGCACATGCCAGATCGTCACCACATCGAACGATTCGAGCGGAAACGTCGCGTCTTGCACGAATCCCACCTGAACCGTGAGTCCATATTCACGGATCGAATAGTCGGCGTACCCTTTGTTGGGCTCAACCCCGCTCACACGATGTCCGAACGATTGAAGCAGATACGCGAACTCTCCTCCCCCGGTCCCGACGTCGAGTACGGTCTTGCGATTCAATAGCAGTTGTTCGACCTTTTCGAATCGTGACAATGCGACATGGCCTGCCCGCAGGACATGCTTGGGCTTCGGATTATAGCTGTGTTTATAGGAGAGCCGATATTCCTCCTCGTAAAACTGCCTAGCATCATGCGGTCGCGGATCGGACCACACCAACCCACAGGCTCGACAAATGACGGTCCGTAACGGTCTCCCGCTTCGACTCTTGTTCGAAAGTATCGAAACCTCAGTGCCTTCGCACAAGTTACATGGAATAGAGCACGTGGTCACTGGCTGGTTCGCCGCCATGGTCCTCTTTGTCTACATCACAGTACCAATCGACTTGCGCATGGCCTATCACACACTTACGTGGACTATCCTGACAACTCAAGGCGATGACTGGCCACAGCCTTTCCATTTCCATCCCGGCTTAGGGGTGCAACACCTTCCGCTCGCGGAACGGGACAGACAACCTGCCCACGTCGGCTATCATCCAGTGCACGGCGTCCGCCAACGAGGAGGCGATCCAATCCGGAGCGGCCTCCGACTCTTTTAGGCGTTCTGCCTCCTGCATGGAAACCACGCCCGTCGTCACCAAGACACTGCGCGTTCCAACTCGTTTCGCCAATTCAATATCCCGCACGTGATCGCCGACCACATACGATCGGCCAAGATCCACACCCCATTCACGTACCGCCTGATCGATCATTCCGCGGTTGGGCTTTCGACACCCGCATCCGTCATCCGGATGATGAGGGCAAAAATAGATCGCGTCAAGTGTCGCACCGGCGGCATGGAGCAGTCGGAGGAGTTTTGCGTGAATGGCTTCAAGATCGTCGTGTGACAGGATTCCCCGTGCAACTCCCGATTGATTGGTGACGACGATCAATCGAGCGCCAGCCTGTTTCAGACCCGCGAGCACTTCCGCCACACCCGGAAATAGTTCAAACTGATCGGGAGATCTAATATAGCCAGGGTCAGGATTGAGCGTTCCGTCTCGATCAAGAAAGATAGTCCAACCAACCAATGGTGTGGGAGCGTTAGAATGTGTACGGGTTGAGGCCCGTTCTTGTGCCGGTTTCTCACTTTCCCACCTGTCGACTTTCACGACTTGGACCGCAGCATTATACACCAGATCAACAGAGACGCGGGTCATACACCGATGGTCGATCGGGCATTCACGTAAGAGACAAGGCGCGCAATCCACACCCTCCCGCACAACCGAGTGTTCCTGTCCATAGGGAGCGGTGGTGTGTGAATCCGTTGGGCCAAACACTGCAACCACCGGCACTCCGAACGCCGCAGCGATATGCATCGGTCCGGTATCGTTGGTGATCAGCAGACGACAACGTTTCACCACTGCCATGAGTTCCCGAATGGTCGTGGCGCCGGACAAGACAACGGATCGCCGCCCGAGCTGAGCGGCAATCTCCTTCCCCAACGATTCCTCCCCCTTGGCCCCAAGAATGGCTACGACGACTGTTGCGCCCTCGGTCTGTTCTAAGCGCTGAACAAGCCGCTGCGCGACCTCGGCAAACCGGTCAGGCAACCAACGCTTGGCGCTGCCGTAGGTCGATCCGGGGTTGATTCCTATTATGAGATCCGACGAGTCGAGACCGGCTGAGGCAAGCCGCCTGTCGGCCATTCGGTCCTCGTCCGGTGAAACAAGCAGGCTGGGAGGAATCGCCTCACCCGCCAGCCCCAACGGTCTCAACAAGTTCCAATAGTATTCGACTTGATGCACCGGCACAGGGCCGTTGGGAACCGCGACTGGTTCGGTCAGGAAAAAGACTCTTCCATCGGTGGCATACCCGTATCGTCGTGGAATCCCTGCCAGCCAGGCGAGAAAAGCCGCTTCAAACGCATTCTGAAACAGGACCGCTACATCAAAGCGGTGGCGTCTCAACAGACCGGCAAGTGACCACTTTCCTGAAAGTCCGGCATGACCACCCTTGTCATCGTACACGAGCACACCATTGAGTCCAGGATAGCCCGTGAAGAGCTCCGCAATCGTGGGTTTGGCGAGCATGATCAATTCTGACTCGGGGAACAACCTCCGTAACCCTCGAACCGCGGGCTCGCACATCACGGCATCGCCGATCCAATTCGGCGCCCGTACCAGAATCTTGCGAGGACGATCCTTCGGCACGTACTCCCCACTATGGTCTCTGATCACATGACTGCCCATCGATCAACCTGTGCAGTCGGTCTTCTCCACGAACAACTGTCGTTCCAAGACGAAGCATCCACCAAGGCTCGCTGGGCCGGAGCAAGGGGAACAGTTTCCCGCCATCTTTCTCAGTCGTCAGCACTATCTCGCCTCCATGGGCCTGCACATCTGCCTGAATCTTTTTGATTTCATCGTCACGGTAGCAATGATGATCTTCAAATACTGTCTCTCCAAGGATTTCCATCCCGATAGATTCTGCCGACTGACGGAACGACCGGCTATTCCCGATCCCGCTGACTAGCCATGCCCGCTTCGTACGACCCCATCCTATCGGTTGCTGCTCCTTTGAAACGATTGCCAGCAAGGATTCCGGTCGAAACACCACTTCAATCGCATCTTCGGGCGGGAATCCAACCGCGCGCAATCGGCTCTGGATCGCGTCCACGTCCTGACGCGAATCGGCTCGGGTAATCATCACCGCACTTGCTCGACCCAGCTCCCATAACGGCTCTCGCAGCCTTCCCGCAGGAAGCAATGCGTCAAGCCCCGCAGCATCGGTGGCATCCAACAACACAAGATCGACATCGCGATGAAGCGCCCGATGCTGAAAGCCATCATCGAGTACGATGCAATCGACAGAATACTGTTTCAACACCCACCGACCAAGTGCCGTTCGATCGGCGCCCACAGCCACAATGGCCTGCGGACACCGTTGAGCGATGAGAAACGGCTCATCTCCAGCCTCGGACGGACTCGCGAGTATGCTCGTTCCATCAGACACCAATAGATGGGGCGCCTGACTTGCCCGCTTGTAGCCCCGGCTCAAGATCGCGACCCTCTGCCCTTTGGCCAACAGCCGCTGTGTCAGGAAAATAACGACGGGAGTCTTTCCTGTCCCTCCCACCGTCAGATTGCCCACGCACGCGACCCGGCAAGGCAACCGCGTGATGGTGAACCAACCTTGCCTGTAGCACCAGAGCCGAAATCTGATGATGAGGCCATACAACCCAGCAACCCAGCGAAGCCCTGTACGGACCGGTTGTCCAGGATGCATGACCATCATATTAGGGTTTCGCCATATGCGAACCCAACCCCCTTGGCACACGGGAGTCAGAATACGTTGGAGCCGCACGGAGGCAGGTTTCAATGAACTCCAGACTCCGTGTCAGTGCGCCTTGGTTATTCAACACCGCCTGTTTTGCCGCCTCTCCGACTCGATGCCGAGCGGCAGGGTGACCGAGCCATTCTTCAAGTGACGCCACAAGGTCCTCCACTCCCGTCACTCGACGACCTCCTCCGGCTTGGGATAGGAGCGTCGCAACCTCGGCACAATGGTCCGTGTACGGTCCAAAGATGACGGGGGTGCCCCACACCGCTGGTTCTAATAAATTGTGTCCCCCCACCGGCACCAGCGTCCCTCCCACAAATGCCACGACCGCTTCTCGATAGGCACGAGCCAGCTCTCCCCTCGTATCCAAAATGACCACACGCGGACCTGATTGCTTCTCTCGAATCTGACTCCTCCGCTGAACGACAACACCGGCTTCTCGAAGCGCCGCTTCGACTCGTTCCGCACGCTCGATATGGCGCGGTGCCAACATCAACACGATGGACGGATAGCGCTCCACGATTTGCCGGTAGGCCGAAACCAATAATTCCTCTTCTCCGGGATGCGTACTGCCGGCGAGGACCAACTGCTCGTGCGCATCGATCCCGAAGCTTCGGCGAAGCGCTTCATCCGCGCGTATGTCGGGCAGCGGCTGATCAAACTTGATATTGCCGGTTACGTGAACGCTCGTCGGATCGGCCCCCAACGCAACAAGCCGGTCTCGATCCCTATCAGATTGCATAAGACAGAGAGTCAACGTCTTCAGCACAGATCGATAGAACGAACGAAGCACGGGCAAATCCTGACGGCCAAACGACCGTGAAGACAATCGCCCGTTGACCAACACCGAGGGCACGCCGTGCCCCCGTAATGTCCACAGTAAGTTCGGCCATATTTCGGTCTCGACAAACACATAGAGCAATGGGCGCAAACGTCGAACCATACCGGCCACGGCCCAGGGAAAATCAAGCGGAGCATACCGATGCTCGGCAATACCTGCCAACCGTTGCTCGACTGCCTCGCGTCCGGTTTCGGTGACCGTCGTCACGATGTAGCGAAACTCTGGATGGCGCTCGTGGAGGGCCTTCACCAGCGGCGCCGCCGCCACCACTTCACCAAGCGATACCGCATGGACCCAAATCAGCCGCTGAGACGATGCATGCTTATTGGAAGCATCGTCGTGCCAGCCCATTCGCTGGAAAAATCCTGGCCGGCAACGTGGTTTGGCCAGGAGGACGGCCACGATCGCCGGAGCAGCGAAGAGCAGGCCGATATTATAGAGAAGCTTCCACATGAAGACGGAGTGACATGTAGACGATGAACGGTAAAACAATCACCTCATCCCAAAACCTTTTTGTTTCACCTCTCACGTTTCACGGTTGCTTCCGCCTGATCCGTCAGCCGATTGAGGACCGCCTCAAGTTCCAGGCGAGCCTCCTCCAGTGAGGCGTCATCGGCTTCCCGCGAGACCCAGAGCGGATGTCCGTAGAGGAATAGACCTTTGGCGAATGGATACGGGACCATGTACCGATCCCAGCTCGCAAAGAGTTTTTTTTTGAGCAGGCAAAAGCCAAGGGCACGATGGGAAGGCCTGTGGCTTTGGCGAGTTGAATGACTCCGGACTTGGCAATATGACGCGGCCCCTTCGGGCCATCCGGCGTCACCACCACATCCCGGCCGGACCGTCCGAGCTTGATCAGCGCCCTCAGCGCACTGGCACCTCCACGCGTACTCGATCCACGAACCGCCTCATGCCCGAACCGGGCAATGATCCGCGCAATAATCTCTCCATCACCATGCTGGCTGATTAAGACATGGGCGCCGGTTCCTCGATAACCGAACGGAATCATCAACTGCTGGGCATGCCAGAATGCCAGAATAATGTGACGCCCCTCCCGATACAACGTATCCACCGCTTCATGGCCATGGGTCTCGTAGCGCATCGAGCGTGCGAGACTCCGAAGTGCAACTGCAGCAACTGGAGGCAGCACAGAACACTTCATCCAGCGCGAGCAAGACTTGATAAGGTCAGACACTGGTCACATCCTGAAATTGCATGGCGTGCAACCGACGGTAGACGCCTCCCTGACGAAGCAGTTCATCATGTGAGCCCATTTCAACAATGGCCCCTCGATCTAACACCACGATTCGATCCGCGTTTTGAATGGTCGAGAGCCGATGCGCGATCACCAAGGTCGTTCGATTCTTCATGAGATTGGCCAAGGCCAACTGTACGATGCGTTCAGACTCAGTGTCGAGTGCCGATGTCGCTTCATCGAGGATCAGCAGCGGTGAGTCACGAAGAATGGCTCGAGCGATCGCCAACCGTTGCCGCTCACCGCCGGACAGTTTCACTCCGCGCTCCCCGATCATCGTATCGTACCCCTGCGGCAAGCGGAGAATAAAGTCATGGGCATAGGCCAGCTTCGCCGCCTGTTCGATCTCAGCTTGGCCGGCGCCTGATCTGCCGAAGGCGATGTTGCGTCGAACCGTGTCATCGAACAAGAACACGTCTTGCGAGACGATCCCGATATGCGCCCGCAGCGAACATAGCTCGTAGGACGTCACGGGGAGACCACCCAGAAGGATGCGTCCGTCCGTTGGCTCATAAAAACGGGGCAATAAACTGACCAAGCTGGTCTTCCCGCTGCCGCTGCTTCCGACCAGCGCTACCACTTCGCCGGGCTTGATCGTGAGATCCACATCGGTCAGCGCCGGAGTGGTCTGATTATCATACCGCAAGGAAACGCCCTGAAATTCGATGGCATGGTGGATCCCAACCAACGACACCGTTCCCTGATTCTGAGACTGCTCGTTCTTGAGGTCCAAGACATCGAATACGCGTTCCGCCGCCGCCAGCGCCTGCTGAATCAAGTTATTCGACCCTGACAACTTCCGAATCGGAGTATAGGCCATGAACAGCGCGGCCATGAACGAGAAGAACGCGCCGGGCGTCATCATCTCACGGATAACCAAATAGCCTCCGTACCAGATAATGGCCGCGACACCGATGACCCCGATGATTTCCATCTGGGAGTGGCCGAGCGACCATACCTGATTGCTTTTCAAGGTGGTCGAAAGCACCTTGCGGTTTCGTTCCTCGAATCGCTCCGCCTCCGCCTCTTCTCGCCCAAACGCTTTCACCATTCTGATACCGGACAGCATCTCTTGAAGCGTGGATGACAGATCACCCAGCTGCTCTTGTCCGCTGGTCGCCAGGCGCTTCAGACGTTTGCCCACCCGTACCATGCTCAACGCCGAGAGTGGGATCACAATCAGTGAAAGCCCCGCCAACCGCCAATTCTGATACAGGATGACCCCGATCATAGCCAGGAAGGTGAGACCGTTCTGGAAAATGTCTTTGACGACGCTCGACGCGGCGTTGGCCATCATCCCCACATCATTCACGACCCGAGAAACCAGACGCCCCGATGTGTTGGTATCGTGAAATCCGACTGACAGTCGCATCAGCTGTTGGAATAATTCCTGACGGATATCCGCCACGACTCGATTGCCGACATAGGCCATCAAATATCCCACGCCGTAGCTAAACACCGCTTTCAACGTCGCCACGCCCAAAAGAGCCAGCGGCAACACCAGTAACATCCGTTCGTCTTTCTGGATGAAAATATCGTCCAACACCGGCCGCGCAAGCCAGGCATAGGCTCCGCTGAGGAGTGCCACCAACCCCGAGCAGACAAAGGCCGCCACAAACCGTGTCCGGTACGGCTTCACATAGCGCATCAGCCGCTTGAATCGCTCTACGCCTGACATGCCGCCAAGACCACTTCTGCCGCTCTGGCTGACGCACCCGGTTCACCGAGCGCGTCTCGTACTTGCGCCAAGTTTCGCTTCATTTCAGCATAGACTGCCGGACTTTCAAGAATGTGCAGCGCCTCTTCGGAAAGCCGCTGACCGGTGGCCTCGTCCTGGAGCAACTCCGGCACGACCGATCGACCCGCCACTAAATTCACCAACCCAATCCATTTGACCCGGATAAAGAAACTCGCAATCCAAAATTCCCATGCTGAGATGCGATAGAACAACACCATGGGAGTGCCCACGACGGCGGCTTGCAAGGTGGCGGTACCTGACGCCACCAGCACCACATCGGATACGGCCATCACTTCGCTGGCCTGTTCTTTGACCAGCGTGACAGGAACCGAACATTGCTGCAAGAGTGGCTGCAGCAGATTATCCTGAATTGAGGAGGCTTGTGCCAAGATAAACTTGGTTTTGGGCTCCCGGTTGGCCAATTTTTCTGCGGCCTCGATCAGGATCGGCAGCAAAACCTGAACCTCGTGAGTCCGGCTCCCCGGTAACAAGCCGATCACACGTTCATCGTGAGAGAAGCCAAACCGGCTGCGTAGTGCGGCTCGATCGTAGGATTTTTCGACGGCATCCAAGATGGGGTGACCAACAAACGTACAGCGCACACCTGCCTTGTCATAGAGAGGTTGTTCAAAAGGCAGAATGACCAGCACCTGATCGACTCGCTTCTTGATCCAGTACATTCGCCAGGAGCCCCAGGCCCAAATCTGCGGCGCAACATAATACAGGACGCGCAACCCAGCACTCTTGGCAAAATAGGCATACCGCAAGTTTAATCCGGGGTTATCGACAAAGATAACCGCATCCCATGGTTCGGATTGAAACAATCGCCGCATGAAGAAAAACCGTCGAACGATGGCCACCAACGCCAAAGGCCCGACCATACCCATTACATCGAACTGCCCCATCTTGCAGACTAAACGGACACCGGCCGCCTCCATCGCTGCCCCGCCGATCCCCGCGAGCGAAACCTGAGGGTCCTTGGCCCTGAGCGCCTTAGCGAGATTTGCACCGTGGAGGTCGCCAGACGCTTCACCGGTTACGATCAAGATTCGCGCCATGTTGATCTATAGGACGGCAGACTGTGCCCGCGTTCGAGACACGTGGGCGAGCAAGGATTCTATGGGTATCCTGTCAGCGATGGTCGTATGCTCGTGGGCGGTTGCGCACGTTCATGCAGGACAGCACGCGATGCGCCAATTCAAGAACGGCTGCTCCATCTTCGCCAGAGACGACGGGACGAGATCGGTCACGGATGGCCTGGAGAAACGACTCCAGCTGTAATTTGAGGGGTTCAGCGTCTCCGGCCTGAACCTCTTCTACCGCCATGGTCGGTTTCTGACCAGGCACAACGGATCGTCGACTAATGACCCCGTGCCGGGCCTGAAAATCAATCGACACACACCCATCAGCTTGGAACACACGCCATTGTCGCATGGCCTTGGGTGAGATGCGACTTGCCGTGAGATTGGCGACACATCCCTCTTTAAACTGAATGCGCGCATTGGCGACATCATGGGTCGAAGACAGGAGCACTTCCCCAACCACCGACACCTCCTCCACTGGGCCAGGATTGCACGCAAGCAGCAGGTCAAGATCATGAATCATGAGGTCGAGAATGACATCGACGTCGGTACCCCGCTCGCTATACATTCCCAATCGATGACATTCAAACAGCATCGGCTTCTGCAGATGCGGCCGCATCAACGGCATAATCGGGTTGAACCGCTCACTATGCCCCACTTGCAAGGTACACCCATGACGTCTGGCCAACCCCACCAGCTCCTGCGCCTCACTCGGCAACACGGCAATCGGCTTCTCGACGAGAACATGCTTTCCTGCCTCGAGACACGTTTTTGCGATGGCATAGTGCCCGGAAGTCGGCACGGCTACACTGACGACCTCAACGTGTTTCAGAAGCTCCGGCAGCAGACGAAAGGCCTGTGCGCCGTGTTTCTGGGCAATGGCCGACGCGCGCGTATAGTCTTGATCCACCACACCGACCAGTGTCGCGTCAGGCGACGAAGCATACAGGCGCGCATGGTGTTGGCCGAGATGCCCGACTCCGACGACGCCAGCACGAAGTGTATCCATAGGCCTACTGGGTTGAAGGTTGATGCCATCCGGAGTCACACGCCAGCCCAGGTCATCCTCTTCCGCGATCCACAGATTCTCAGACTCCAGCGATTCGTCCGTTCACGGTTTGGATGAGGGTGTTTCTTGCTCTCGTGTGAGTCCGACCACGGAAATTCCAGCGTCCTCCGCATGCCGAAGAAGAAGGTCTCGATCCAGGACCACGGATCGACCGGCCTCTACGGCAAGCACCGTTGCCTTGACGGATTGCATGACTTCGATCGTTCGAGGGCCAACGGCCGGCAAATCAAACCGCAGGTCCTGCTGCGGTTTGCATCGCTTCACCACCACCGCCCCGTCCTTCGCCAAGGCCCCACCACGCTTGATCGCCTCATCAGTGCCTTCGACCGCTTCAACCGCCACAATGGTCCGATCTTTGACGACCACGCATTGGCCGATATCGAGACGACCGGTCTCTTTGGCCACATCCCATCCATACCGAATATCGACCCACTCCTTTTTGGTTGGCTGCCGGGATGTCAGTGTCCCTTCTGTGACCAAAATCCCTTCCAGGCCAAATGTCGACTCACAGATCGTGATGCCGTCCTTTTCGAGTTCTGCAGCCAGTGCTCGTAGAATATCATCGTCTTTCCACAGGACCAACTTCGTGGCCAACGCCAACACGCGAAAATCAGGACGTGCATTGCTGTAGATATGCGTCTTCTTGACCCCTCCCAACATCACCACATTTCGCACACCGTCCGCCTTGAAGGCGTTGATCAGCTTGTTGAGCTGGCCGATCTTCACCCAGTGTATTCGATCGACATACTGTTCGAGTTCCGGCTCCGTTTCGCCTTCGTGGGCCACCGCAAATACTTGAAGACCCATTTTGCGTGCGTTCTCAGCAAAGATGATCGGAAATCGACCATTCCCGGCGATCACCCCGATTCGACCGTCTATTATGGGCAGGGCCTGAGTCATCGTGAATGACGTTACACCTGTTGATCGAATTCACGTTCAAGGTCGGGACTGACAGCTCTCGAGATTCCACGTTTCGTCCCCTCCATAAACGTCAGAATCTTGGCCACATCCTCCTGTCCCTTGAACTCTTTTTTGGCCAGTTTGATCGCCTCGGCCGTTCGATGACCTGTTCGGAACAGCAGATCAAACGCCTTCCGCAGCGACGCAATACGGTCCGCCGAGAAGCCGTGTCGCTGCAAACCGACCGTATTAAGGCCGTACAAATGCGCACGATATCCACCGGCCGCAAACGTGAATGGAGGAATATCCTGACCAATCGCACAGCACCCGCCGACCATGACGTAGTCTCCGATACGGACAAACTGAAGCACACCGGTCAACCCGCCGATCACGGAATGATCTCCGATCGTGATATGTCCGGCCAGACTCGCCGCGTTGGCCATGATAATGTGATTGCCGAGCCGGCAATCGTGCGCCACATGCACATATGCCATCAGGATGCCTTTTGACCCAAGCGAAGTCACTCCCCCACCTTGGACGGTTCCTCGGTTGATCGTGACGTATTCCCGGATAATGTTGTCATGGCCGATTGTCACCTTGGTCGGCTCCCCTTTGTAGGCGAGGTGCTGAGGAGGCCCTCCGATGGACGCAAAGGGATGCACCTCGTTCCGCTCTCCAATCTCCGTCCACCCTTCAACATTCACGTGAGAGAGGAGGCGGCTTCCTTTTCCGATGACCACATGTTCTCCGACGACACAGAACGGCCCGATCTCGACGTCGGCATCGAGCGTGGCCTTGGGATGGACGATCGCTGATGGATGTATCTTCACACCTGCCCCCTTTTCGATTCGTCTGCCGTCAACCGCGATCCTTCAACCACGAGGTCCCTGCCGTACATCCACAACCGACCTTGCAGCAAGACGGGTGACGCAGCCGATGAGTTATGACTATGCTTCCGTCTTTTCTTCCATCACCATCGCGGTCACCACGGCCTCGCACACCACCTCATTCTCGACGAATGCCTTCCCCTGCATCTTCCAGAACGGTGGACGCTTTTTAAGCACCTCGATCTCAAACCGGAGCTGATCACCCGGAACGACTGGTTTCCGGAATTTGGCTTCCTCAACCCCCGTCAAATACATGATAGTTTTGCCGACCGTCCCTCCCGACTTAAAGACCAGCACGCCCCCGGCCTGTGCCATAGCCTCAATAATCAGCACTCCTGGCATCACCGGACGCCCCGGGAAATGGCCTGGAAAGAACGGCTCATTCACCGTCACATTCTTGATCCCGACAATCCGTTTATGCGGCTCAAATTCTTTGATTCGATCCACCAGCAGGAAAGGATACCGGTGGGGAAGTAACGCCTGAATCTCAGCCTGCTCAACCGACGCCATTGGCCTGCCTCCTCTCTGTCCCTGATAGGGATACGGTTTAGGGATTCTCCCGATCAAATTCTTTGACGATCAAATCCGTCACATCCAACGCGGGTTGATGATAGAGCACGATACGAATCAACGCGTCATTGCCTTTGTCGATGATGGCGGCATACCCTTCTTTCTGCGCCACAGCCTGGGCCGCCACAGCAATCTTCCGCGAGTATTCGACGACCATCTCCCGCTGCTTCTGCTGAATCTCACGATTAAACTCTTGAACGCGGTGTTGATACGCTTCCGCTTTGCTCCGCAGCTGCTCTTCCTTCTCTTGCTTGAGCGCATCAGTGAGTTTCGCGTTCGGATCTTCCAAGGATTGTTGCAATTCCTTGAGTTCCTGCTCATCAGAGCTGATGATCTTTTGCCTGGTCTGGGCGTACCCCTTCATATCTTCCAACGCCAACTTCCCGGCCTTGGTTCGTTCAATGACCGCCTGTTGATCCATCACCGCCACTTTGCCCGACTCTCCCGCATAGAGGAGTTCCGTCCACTGGGTGAAGAACAACAACGCACCAAGCACCATCACTTTCGCTAGATTGATCATGACCTACCTCCCGCACAGACTTATGGATAGTCGCGATTGAACTCCTCGATCACTTGGGGTGAAATGTCCAACGATTCTTCATGATAGATGGTTGGACCACCCTTACTCTTATCCACAACGACCTGCAAGCCTAAACGCTTCGCCACTTTCGCCCCCACCGTTTCGATCTTGTCACGAAACCCTTCCAGCACATCCCGTTGCTTTTCTTGCACCTCTCGATTCAATTCGGCAGCCTTTTGCTGGTACTCCTGCATACGCCGACGAAATTGCTCCTCCCGCTCCCGTTTCGCTGTAGGGCTGAGGATGGATGCTTGCCTCGCAAAATCCTCCTCCATTCGCCGTAACTCGCGTTCCTCCAATTCCATCAGGGCCTGTCGATTTTTTGAAAAGGACGCCAGACTGTCCTTCACCCGCTTGCCCGCGTTCGTATCGCTGAGCAAGCGCTGTGCGTTGATCACCCCGATCTTGCTCTCAACCTTCACGCCTGATCCCGCACATCCACCGACCGCCAACACGACCGCCAACGCTCCGGCCTTCCAATTGATCCGCCGTATCGAGCACGGCCACATCCTGTTCACATTCATCACGCCATAACTCCGTTTAGAACAAGGTTCCGATCGTAAACTCGAAGACACCGAATCGCTCGCCGGTTCGTTTATCAAGGTTGAGTCCATAGGCAACACGCAGGGGACCGAAGGGCGATATCCATCGTCCTTCAAGGCCCGCAGCTGGTCTCAAATCGATCGACAGCGACTCATCATCGTTGAATCCCTTTCCATAATCGAAAAAGAGCACCCCGTTTAATTTCGCCTCGGAAGAGATCGTGAAAATCAGCTCGGCATTGAAAATTAATTGTTTGGCTGCACCGAATGGTGCGTTACTGAGAGTGACAGGGCCGGCTCGCCCGAACGAAAACCCGCGCATCGTATTGATCCCTCCGACGAAGAATCGCTCGCTCAGCGGGATCTGCGTTCCCTCAAGTGCTTTGACCTCGCCATAACGAGCCCGCAACGACACTCGCATATCGAACGGGAGGGGCGTGACCTTAATGACGTCGGCGTAATACTTGATAAAGTTATTGGTCCCCCCCATCAAGGGCGTTCCAATATCGACCCCGCCGCCGACTCGCCACCCTGTCCTCGGATCGATGTAATAGTCTCTGGTATCCCGGAACAGTGACAAGCGAAATCCTGTCGACGACCGTGTTCCTAATTGGCGACAGACGATGGGCACCAACTCCGGGCAAATGCCGAGTTGTGGATCTCTATACGTAATTTGTTCTCCAAAGATACTGACATGCCCCGTCACATACTCCGATAACCAGCGCCCTAGCGTCACGTTCCCACCGGTTCGCTCTTCGAAATATGCCAGGTAATTCGTCATACTGCGGTAGCCGTCCACTTGCAAGGACGTCAACGAGTCATAGAGATATGGATTGCGAAATGTGATCGACCCGAGACTCCTCCGTTGGCCCAGCTGCCCACGGATACGGCCCATATAGCCATACCCCCCCAAGTTCCCCTGGGTGATATCGGCGATCGCCACGAGTCGGTCCAAGGTGCTGAAGCCGCCGCCTAAGCTGAACATACCCGTCGGCTTTTCCTTCACGCGCACGTTCAAATCCACTTTGTCGGGAGCAACCTGATTTGGGAGTATTTCGACGGTCTCAAAGAAGTTCAGGTTGTTCAACCGCTGAAAACTACGTTTCAGAGACGCCGTGTCGATCACATCTTGTTCGTCGACCCGAATCTCTCGTCGGATGACATTGTCGCGCGTCTTATCGTTTCCGTAGATATTGATCTGCCGGATCCGCATCATCTCGCCTTCTTTGATGCTGAAAAGCAGGGTGACCGTCCGTTCCTCGTTGTTCGGATTGACGCTCGGCACCACTTCAGCAAAAGAATAGCCCTTGCTCCCGTATAAGTCCGTCAGCCGCGCGATTTCATCCCTGATTTTGGCCCGTTGAAAGATCTCGCCTTGATTGATCTTCAGACCGGCGCGCAACTCAGGATCCTCAAACACCGTGTGCCCTCGAAACCCGACTTCACTGACCGTGAACGGCTCTCCTTCGGACACATTATAGGTCACGTTAAACCACTTCTTGTCCTCGCTCAGTTCAACCGACGGCTGACCGACTCGTACATTGAAGTACCCTCTATTCAGCAGGACTTCTTTGATCCGCTCCACATCATTCGTCAACTCTTCGCGCTTCAAGACCCCAGCATCCGAGAAAACCGACGGGAGTTTCAACTTCGTAAAGACGCCGTACCACGGAATCCACTCTCGGGTCGCCATGACATTAAGCATCTCAGCCTTGCTCGCTCCGGTGAGCCCCTCAAAGATCACCGCCTTGACCTTCGCCTTCTCTCCCTCGGTCACATGGAACATCAAACGCATCCGATCTTCATCGAGTGCTTGGATCACCGGAATGACTTGCGCGTTGTAGTACCCATCTTGTTGGTAGGCCATACGGAGACGCTCGGCGCTTTCTTTCACCTGCTGCTGATCGAGAAATGTTTGGCTCTTGATGGTCATCTTTTCCTTCAATTTCTCGTCGGTCAGATGTTCATTTCCATCAAAGACGATTTCCGTGATGAACGGCTTTTCGCGCACGACAAACGTCACGGCCATGCCGGCAGGGACCGGCTCGGTTTCAACCTGCACATCTTCGAAAAACCCCGTGTCGTACAGAATTTTTACTTGGCCAGCGACGTTCTCCGATGTGTAGGGATCAGTTGCCTTGAGGGTGAGCCGTCCGGCGATCGCTGGGACTTCGATTCGTTTGGCTCCCCGGATCTCGATCGAGGCGACCTTGGATTCCAGTCCCTGCCCATACACCTCGAGAACACCCCAGACGACCGAGGCCACCAACACCGCGACTACGAACGATCGGGATCTGTGGACGGCACGCCCGGTCACCAATGACGATTCCTCTGGTGCAATGTAGGCGTGGATGGTAGGCGCAGCATCATCTCACAGTTTTGCACTGGGGGTGACAGCACACAACCTGTTTGCTCGCTCACACGGTCCATCGGCTCCCAACTGTGCGATATGCCATTCAGCAATACTCTATTCGAAAAATTCAGGGTTACTCCAACTGGCATGCGCGCGCACAAACCACACCCACTCGCGCAAAACTTCTGGATTATATTGAGCTGACCCCACATTGTAAAGCAGCGACCATCCCTTCACATTGACGCTTGTCGGCACCTCGCATGCGTTCCTAACCACATGAACCGCACGGATTCATTCATGCCGGTCCTCTTGGTCAAGGATCGGAGCCTCCTGCTACCGCCGACAGGCAGATTCTGTCCTGTGTGAGTTCGAGTGCAGAAAAAGAATCCGCGGTATCGCCCCCATTCACCACACGCCACGACGGTGCTCCCCTCAACGGCCCATCCAAATTAGTATTGATGATCGTCCCGACATCATCTTGCCGCCGCAGCCATTCAGCGTATCAGTTCGTCTGTTTCTTGACTTCGCTCAACCCATCACATAGTATCCACATCATGTCACGACTCGCGGTGAGAAAAGCCGTCATCCCCGCGGCTGGTCTTGGGACTCGATTCCTTCCCGCCACCAAAGCATCACCCAAGGAAATGCTGCCGTTGGTCGATAAGCCGCTCATTCAATATACCGTTGAGGAAGCGGTGGCCTCAGGCATCGAAGACATCATTGTGATCACCGGACGAGGCAAGCGCGCCATTGAAGACCACTTCGATCGCTCCGTTGAGTTGGAAGAAAATTTGAAAGGGACGGGAAAGAGCCAGGTCCTCCATCAAATGCGACAGATTTCCAACTTGGCGAACTTCTGCTATGTCCGCCAATCTGAAGCATTGGGCTTAGGACATGCCGTGTTGTGCGCGCAACACTTGATCGGAGATGAACCGTTCGCGGTGATTCTGGGAGACGAAATCATCGACGCCGATGTTCCGGGACTCGCTCAATTAATCCACGTCTACAAAAAACGGCACGGCGCAGTCCTGGGAGTTCAGGACGTTCCGAAGGCAGACGTGAGTCGATACGGAATTGTAACCCCTAAACGCCTCTCGCACGGCCTGCACCGGGTCGAGGATTTGGTGGAGAAACCGTCCCCGACCGATGCTCCCTCCACACTCGCCGTGATCGGTCGCTATGTGCTGCCTCCTGAAATCTTTCCAATTCTCAGAAAAACCGCTCCTGGGAAGAACGGTGAAATTCAGCTAACTGACGCACTCAAGACACTGGCAAAGAAATCTCCGATGTATGCGCTTGAGGTCGAGGGCCAGCGCCACGATGCGGGCGACAAGCTGGGATTTTTGATCGCCACCGTTGAGTTTGCCTTGAAGAACCCGACATTGGGAGCTGAATTCCGGGACTACCTCTCGACCAGAATGCACACCGCACCGAATACTCGTCGAGGATGATCCGGTCGGTTCGGTATGGACACGCTGTCACAAGGACCCCGACACCGACCATTGTGCACCCAGCGTGACGGTGAGGAGATGGTACGACCAGTGCCCGGCACGGACAAAGCTGATCGCTCAGCATCGCACGACGGGGTTCACAACCCCTAGTTCATTGAGTCAGGATTCGTGGGTAGACACACAGAAACAGGGAAACACATGACCGACCCGAACGAGCAAGACATCCAGCCTCCTCAAAACATTGAGGTCCCTGGTCAACTTCCGCTGTTGCCAGTCCGTGACATCGTCGTCTTTCCCTACATGGTCCTGCCGCTCTTCGTGGGACGCGACATGTCGATCAAGGCCATCGAAGCGGCCCTCGCCGGCAACCGGATGATCTTTCTTGCGACGCAAAAGGCGCTCGACGTCGAAAACCCTTCTCCGAAAGACATCTATTCCATCGGAACCGTCGGCATCATCATGCGGATGCTGAAGCTCCCGGATGAACGCATCAAAATCTTGGTGCAAGGCATCGCCAAAGCCAAAGTCTCCAAATACATTCAGACCGACCCTTACTACTCCGTTCGAATCGACAAACTGGTCGATACGAAGCCGACGGCAACGCCCCTCGAGGCCGAAGCCGTCATGCGCACCGTGAAGGAACAGATCGAACGGATCGTGAGCTTAGGCAAGGTCCTGATCCCTGATGTCATGGTCGTCATTGAAAACCTCGAAGAACCTGGTCGCTTGGCCGACATGGTGGCCTCAAACCTCGGCCTCAAAGTTGACGCCACTCAAGCCGTCCTGGAAATCTCCGATCCGATTCAGCGCCTTCGCCAAGTCAGTGACATCCTGGGGAAAGAGATTGAAGTCCTCTCCATGCAGCAGAAGATCCAAGCGCAAGCCAAAGGTGAGATGGACAAGACCCAGCGGGAATACTTTCTCCGGGAACAACTGAAAGCCATTCAGAAAGAGTTGGGCGAACTGGATGAACGGGCAGAAGAGGTCACGGAGTTCCGTAAACGCATTAAAGACGCGAAGATGCCGGAGAAGGTCTTGAAGGAGACGGAGAAGCAGCTCAAGCGTCTTGAAAAAATGCACCCCGATACCGCCGAATCCGCTACCGTCCGAACCTATTTGGAATGGATGGTGGAGCTACCCTGGTCCAAGCGATCCAAAGACAATCTGGAATTGAAAGCCGCGGCCAAGGTGTTGAACGAAGACCACTATGACCTCGAAAAGGTCAAGGAACGGATTCTCGAATATCTGGCCGTCCGAAAACTGAAAGAGAAGATGAAGGGGCCGATCCTCTGCTTTGTCGGTCCGCCCGGAGTCGGAAAAACCTCGTTGGGCAAGTCGATCGCCCGCGCATTGGGGCGCGAGTTTGTGCGGATCAGCTTGGGCGGTGTGCGCGATGAGGCTGAGATCCGCGGCCACCGCCGCACGTACGTGGGGGCCTTACCCGGACGCATCATCCAAGGCATGAAACAGGCAGGAACCAGCAATCCCGTGTTCATGCTGGACGAGGTCGACAAAGTCGGAATGGATTTTCGAGGCGATCCTTCTGCGGCCTTGTTGGAGGTTCTTGATCCGGAACAGAACAGCGCATTCACCGACCATTACCTCGGGGTCCCGTTCGACCTCACGGAAGTGATGTTCATCACGACTGCGAACTTGATCGACCCGATCCTGCCTGCGCTGCGCGATCGTATGGAGGTCATCGAAATCCCAGGGTATACGGAAGAGGAGAAACTCGGGATCGCTCAGAAATACCTGATTCCTCGTCAGCTCGAGGAGCACGGCATCACGAACAAACATGTCCGTCTCACGGAGCCCGCCATCCGGCAAATCATTTCGCATTATACGAGGGAAGCCGGGGTACGCAATCTCGAACGCGAAATCGCAAACGTGATGCGCAAGGTGGCGAAGAAAGTGGCCGAAGGCAAAGGGCAGGGATTCCCCATCGACCCATCGACTCTCCATAAATACTTGGGAGTCCCGAAATATGTGCCGGAAGCGGAGCTCGAGAAAGACGAAACCGGCGTGGCTACAGGCCTCGCCTGGACCGAAGCAGGTGGTGATGTCCTGTATATCGAGGCGACCGTGATGAAGGGGAAAGGTCAGCTGACCCTGACCGGTCACCTCGGTGATGTCATGAAGGAGTCGGCACAGGCCGCGCTCAGTTATGTCCGTTCAAGAGAAAAGACGCTGAACATCAATCCCGGCATGTTCAGCAAACTAGACCTCCATATCCATGTCCCGGCCGGTGCGATCCCCAAGGATGGGCCCTCGGCCGGCATTACGATGGCCACTGCCATCGCCTCAGCGTTCTCCGGGATCCCCACCAGACGGGACCTTGCCATGACCGGAGAAATCACCTTGCGTGGCCGCGTGCTTCCGATCGGGGGGCTCAAAGAAAAGATCTTGGCGGCCAAACGGGCAAAGCTCACGACCGTGATCCTTCCGCGTCGGAACAAGAAGGACCTCGAGGAAATCCCGAAACATCTGCTGAAGGGTATTCAATTGGCGTTTGCCGATACGATGGACGACGTCATGAAAATCGCTCTCCGCCGACGGACCAAGTCGTCACCGGTCTCGAAGAAGCCCTCGACACCTCCGGCCCCGGCACGAATCCGTCCTCTTCGACCTGGGAAAGGCCGTCGGTCACATGAACTCCCCGCCACGATGATGGCACGCCGAATTCGCACACGTTCATAGGATCATGCTGTGGCCCGTCGTCAGGCCAATTCTTCCCTTCACGAATTCGCGCTGATCCGAGGACTCCAGCAGCGGTTCGGACGCCGTGCGCCGGGACTGATTACCAGCATCGGCGACGACGCAGCCGTCATCGCAACCTCCGCTGCAGCCTGGTGGCACGTCACGACCGATGTGCTCGCAGAAGGTATCCACTTTGATATGACGTCCGCCGGTCCAGAATCCATCGGCTACCGAGCCGCCATGGCAAACCTCAGCGACATCGCGGCTATGGGCGCGACTCCCCGCTTCCTGCTCGTCTCCCTCGCCATCCCGAAGAAGCTGAACCAGTCGTACATCTATAAGGTATATGAAGGGTTGATGAAGGCCTGCCGCCGCCATGACACGACGTTGATCGGCGGAGATACCTCGGCGTCCCGAAACAGTCTCTTTGTCAACATTATCCTCATCGGGAGCACCATGAGACGTCGAGCGCTCTTTCGCCATGGAGCGAAGGTTGGAGATCAGATCTATGTCTCCGGCACGCTCGGGGACTCGCACGCCGGCCTTCGGCTCTTGGCCAGTCAACGCACTGCTCGATCATCAAGAAAGAAGAAGATCCTTGTGTCGCCGTCCCATCGACGGTTTTTGATCGACCGACACTTCCATCCAACCGCGAGAGTTGCCGAAGGGCAGTGGCTCAACCATGAGCGGCTGGCCTCCGCCGCTATGGATCTGTCCGACGGTCTTTCGGGAGATCTTCGACACCTGTGCGAGTCCAGTCGGGTCGGTGCTGCGGTCGAGATTGACCACCTTCCGATTTCTGAGGCATGCCGCGCGTATGCGCAGGCAGTCGGAGTGTCACCGAGTCAACTCGCGCTCACTGGAGGTGAAGACTATGAACTGCTCTTTACCGCCTCACCAAGCAAGCACCGCAAGATAGCGCAGCAAGCACGGGCCCGCGGTTATCACGTAACCTGCATCGGCACGATCCGCCCAAAGCGGTTTGGAATTCGACTGTCGTCCCAAGGTCGAACACTGCCTCTACCGAACACCAGCTACGAGCATTTTCAATAATGTCCGACCTCAAGAAAGAGCCCGGCGGAGGGAGGCGATCATTCCGTTCGCTGTTGCGCCAAGTGCTCCATCTGCAAGAGTCACCGCGCCGCACGGCGTTCGCGTTCGCGCTGGGCGTCTTCATCGCGTTTTCACCGGCCTACGGTCTCCATACGGCCATGGTAGCGCTCTGTACTTGGCTCTTTGGTCTCAACTTTTTGGCCTTGTTGACCGGTGCGTTGGTCAACAATCCCTGGACGATCATTCCTATCTTAGGCGCGACCTATTGGACAGGCGCCCTGTTCTTAGGGCGTACCGATACACCGGCGTTCGATTGGCATGATCTGAGTTTTAACGGGATCTACGACCAGGTTCTCCCCTACGCTGGTCCGTTTGTGCTCGGAGGACTGATCCTGAGCGTACTCGGGGCCTTGGTATCGTACCCGGCTGCGTATTTGTTCATCATCAAATACCGCGATGCGGCAGGTGCTTCTACCACCGAACCATTGCCGCCCTCAGACCGGGTGGGATAAGATGTTGATTAACCATGGACTCAGCAGACCGGCCTGATGCTCCGTACGATGGCTCGGCGCTTATCGCCGATCCGATCCACAAATACGTCACCTTCACCGTTCCATTTGCCAATCCCGACCCACAGGAACACACTGAAAAAGACCTGATCGACTCCCCCTGGATCCAGCGGCTGCGATATATCTATCAATTACAGAGTGCGCGGTGGGTCTATCCCTCCGCTGAACACACCCGATTCGTCCATTCTCTCGGAACCATGCACGTAGCGGGACGATTTGCCCGACACCTCTATCCTTTTCTCAAGAAAGTGGCCACCGATGTCCCGTCGGCCAATTATGTGGAGGAACTCTTACGGATCACGGCCCTCGTTCACGACATCGGGCACGGTCCCTTCTGCCATTTCTTCGACGACAATTTTCTCCATGGCCACGGCCTCACCCATGAACGATTGGGACAGATTATCATTCGAGACCATCTGGCTCCCTTGATCAGAAAGATCCGCCGCAGCCCCTCGGGCCCCTTCGCCAAAGGAGAAGAACTGAATCCGGACCAGATCGCCCACTTGATCCTCAAAGAAAAGGGCAAGGACAATTCCCGTCTGCCGCGGTGGCTGAACATGCTCCAGCCTGTGATTTCCGGAAGCTATACCGGGGACAATCTGGACTACGTCTTGCGCGATTCGTACATGTGCGGTGTGGCGGTGGGACCGGTGGATCTGACCAGATTAATCCACTACACGATCGTGACGGAGAAGGGATTCACCATTCATAAAACCGGCCTTCCGGCCCTCCAAATGTTCCTGAATACCAGAATGTACCTCTACTCCAACGTCTATTTTCACCGTACCACCAGAGCGATCGACATCCACCTCCGAGACATTTTTGGGCACACGATGAAATTGCTCAGCCCCCGCGACCCACGGAAACATATGGAGGGCTATCGGACCCTGACCGATTGGTCGCTGTTGGAAGAAGTTCGAGGGTGGAGGCAGTCTCGTAACAAGTCCCGCCGACAGCTCGGACAGGAGTGGGCCAGAATTCTGGATCGCGACGTGAAGTGGAAAATGGCCTACAGCACCACGTTGAAGGAAAAGGGGCAGGAGCGTGGCATGGCGTTCCCCAGCCATCAGCACTTTGAACAGCAAATTACCAAAGAGTTGCCAGCCGGCCTGAAGCGCCTGCCATTCCGTGTGGATATGGCCCTGTTGGACCCACGGCCTGATCCGAAGGATTCACGCGGCAATCCCTTATACGTCTATGATCCTGGGACCGGACAGGTGTCTACCGAACCGTTGGAAGAATTCTTAGATCTCCTGCCCACGAGACTGGTGCAGTTTCGAATTTATTCGCCTGACCACAAGCATGACGCGGCCCTCTCACAAGCCGCCGCGACCGTGTTGAACAAGACTCCCACCAGCTTGGAATCGAACTACTAGCATCCGTGCTCACCCATTCAAGCCCGGCAAGACGCGCCATTGCTCGTGAAAGACCACAATCTCGCATCTCGTAAACGAACGACGCTTCACGAGATACCCTTCACATGATTGGAGCCGAATCGAGAACGAAGCTGAAGAACTTTTTCACCAGTCTGGCGCTAGGCTGACATTTTGAGTGGCATGTTTTTCATCAGCTGCGCTTTTTTCGTTTTCATGAGATCCCGCTGAGACTCAGACGGGAAATGCGGGCCGCGTTTCGAGGGTGGAAACCGGTGCTCGAACTGTTCAATGGCCTCGAGAGCGTCCGCCTCCTCGCCTGCCCGCACCAAGAGTTGCATGAGCCGCACATACGCCGGTACCAGCAGCATGAGGTGTCGCACTTCTTTCACCTCATTGACCACATAGCGATAGCCTTCGATCGACACCTCTTGATTGACCTTTTCATAGGCGAGCGCCTCGATCATATGCACCGCCAACCGGTCGGTTTCTGCGCTGATGCACCGTTCCCACTGCCCGTTCACCAAGGCACGCACTTCTTCAGCTGAGAGGTGAACACCGCCTCTTCTCACATTCTTTCGCAGATTCTCCAGCACGCCTCTGGCCTCCAACCAGGCCCCATACAGGCCGATGAGGACGCCGACGCAGGGAGTCGGACGTTGGCACTTCCCTGCCAGAGGTGAGAACTGTTTTTTCGCAACGTGAGAGGGCAAGAACACCCGGCCATGTGAAGAGGCACAGACCTCACAGATGTGGTCATCATCAGGAACGACATACACATACATCCGGATCCCTGAGCGATCGAAGATATCCACGGCCAGGATACGCCCGGCCATAATTTGCATCTGGTAGTACTGCCAGACGACCAGCAGGCCAAGAATGGCCACCAAATAGCCCATTGCGTTCGGAAATTCCCACTCACCCAACATCAGCGCTCTCCTCTACGTTTGCGGGGAGGACATCCATGCAGGCGATGTCCGACACACACCTCCCCTAAATCCCTATCTTTTCGATGACTACTGAACTGTATCGGCTGACACCTCAGCACACTTGATCTTCCTGCTTAGGCACTCTCCCAGCCCTTGCCTCTCTATGGGATGCTGGCATGAAACATGCGACATTCTCCAGATTACCGCGGGCTTACACGATTAAAGGAGGGGCCGACATGACACGTTCCAGGAAACGGATGATCCCAGTTTTTGGACTTTCTCTCTTGTTCGCCATTCCCGCCTTTGCCCAGGGCCAGCAGGAGGCCACAAGGATTCTTCAAGGAATGACTCCGGACACGCTGGCGAAGGTTCAATCCTTAGCCCAGATCCTTCAGCAGAACATTAAGGAGGGAAAACTCACGGACGACGAAGTCAGAAAGGGCATGATGTCGGGTCACCTGGGAGAAAAGCTCAAGCAACTCAACCCGGAAGCAGGTCAGCTGCTCAATGAGATCAGCGAGGCGTCGAAGCAAGGTAACGGCCCGGGCGAAGAGAGTCTGATGCCGCTGCTGGGAGGATTGGGCATCTCACCGGAATAAGATACAAATAGTGAAGCACGCCTGCTATCAGAATCGATGACGATCGTCCCTGTGGGAATATCCCAGTGACCTCGCCGGAACCGGCGGAGTATGATGGAGCCACGATGGACAACTCACCCACCATGAGCCGTGCAGACAAGGTAGCCCTCATCACACCGTGGATCAATCCCGAAGAACGGATCACCGTACAGTTTGAGGACCAAGGCGATATCAATACCGTTGTGACCGGCTGCACTGAGCAATTAGTCGATGTGGAGTTGGAAACTCCCGTGCCTCACATGCGGCAGAAGCTATCAATCCCATTGAGCGAGCTTGAGGTCTCAGAAGATCCCACCCACTACACGCGCGATCCCGACAAACCGTTGCAAATGAAACGGCTGTTGCTGATCGTCAAAGGCAAGCGGCCGGCTATTGTGTATTGAGAGGGCGAGACTTTCTGGGATCGCGCAGTCCCACTGAGAGCATCCGCTCGATATCCAAACGCCGAACATCGCTGCACCAAGGCTACCGGCACGTGGAACAGTTCCTTGCCTGGTTTGTAGAATGGCAAAATAAATGGTATAGTTCATACCATGAAAATAACCATCGATGCTGCCGGTCGTTTAGTCATTCCAAAGGAACTTCGGCGAGAGGCCAAACTCCTACCCGGCACTGAGCTGGAGATCCGCTGGAGGCAGGGCCTGATCGAAATCGAGCCGGTCCCGCTTCCCGTCAAACTGAAAAAACGCGGCCGATTCCTCGTTGCCATGCCGGATCAGCCGATCGAGCAACTCACGAGCGAGTCCGTCGAACGGACACGCCAGCAGCTCGTTCGCGACCGAACAGCTTCCTCCTAACCCCGCATGAATAGCTTTCTTCCTGACACCAATGTCATGGTTGCCACGGTGTGCACTTGGCATGAGCACCATGAGCGGGCCATTACCGAGATGGAACGTAGACTGGCAAAACGTGAGTCCCTCATCATTGCTACACCAGCACTGATTGAGACCTATGCAGTTCTCACCAGACTCCCACCACCCCATCGATTATCGCCACGAGATGCAGCGGCTCTCATCGAGGCCAGCTTCCTGATGGAGGGAACACTCGCAGGCTTGGACAACAAATCCGTTCAGACATTACTCCGAGAGGCCGCCGGCCACAATATAGCCGGCGGCCGAACCTATGATTGGGTCATCGCAGCTTGCGCCAGGAACGCGCGTGTGAAGACCTTACTGACCTTCAACACACGGGACTTTCTCAGTTTCCACCTTAGCGACATCGAAATTCACGCGCCCTAAAGGCCGAAACACACCGCAGGGAACCATTCCGTTTGTAGCTTTTAATTCTGCTTGGAGTCACACCGGCCCCAATACGGTCTTATGAGTCAGAAATTTTCGATTCCGCTCAGTGAGCTCGAAGTATCAGAAGATCCCACTTACTATACGCGCGATCCTGCTAGACCCTTACGATTCATGCGGCTACTCTTGATCGCCAAAGGCAAGTGACCGGATATTGTGTATTGAAAGAGACACAGGGGTTGGATATCACCACTATTAACGTTCCTCTCATTTAAGTACGGACACAGGAACATTGGTTTCTAACACCTTCCCTTCTTTCAAAAACGAACCGGCCTTTGGCAGAGAGTATTTTACATAGGCTCTACTGATTTCTTTTTCACGGCAGCAACCCAAGGGGCATCAAATAATCCCCCCTTTACAATAATCTCGATGGGTTCCCCAACCTTGAGCTGGTCATATGTCGCACGGAGAACACTAATCTCTGACGATTCTGCAGAGTATTTCCACGGCGCAACTGACAATTCATAGCTGGGAGGGCCTTTCACATGCGAGGATGTCCGTTTATCTATAACGATGTTGATATTTGGCTCACCGGGGCTCATATCAAATACACAATTTGCAAGAAACACCGTAGAAGCTGCATAGGCAGCTAAAAACATGAACTGCACAACAACCTGGCCAATCTTTCGTGCTTCCCGATCTACCACTAGAACCACTAGCCAATACACTACCGCAATGCTGGCAGCAGGTAACCAAAGCGGAGAGATACTTAGATAGTGGTAATCCATTACAGCCCGTATACCAAGCGAGCAGATAGCCATCGAACTACCAAGGACTATCGTGTTATGAAATGAGTTAACCTGTGGACCATCAACCCCTACGCTTCCGTTGGACCTCCACACGATAAACATTCCGACCAAGGGGAATGCCATCAGGATCATGATGAGGAGCTGGTAGTTGAACGAAGACCAAAACATGGCGATCAACATCAGTGGAATTCCTAACCAATTGTAGGCACAGGCCCACTTCTGCCAGCGCGCCAGTTCAGCCATCGATTTCATAACGATAGACACTACCTCCGCCTGGGGTTTGGCTCACCCTTTAACGAGAAGTATAACCGAGCGCCTTGAGGCCGCCACCACTAACAGATTCTAGCCGGCAACCTACGCAAAGTTGGTAGCAGACAACTAAATCAAGGTCTGATCGGTAAGCGTGATACCTGTCAGCAAATCTTAGTGGTTTGCTTTTGAACCCGCCCTAGGATAGGTCTAAATTCCACAGAAATCGACCAACTAGCCGTACCAATCCAGCTGAAGTTATTGGAGCGGGTGAAAAAACTGCGGTAGGGGAATTTCAGAAGCTTGGCATAAGAGGGCCCCATGCATAGCAAACCCTCAATTACTCTTTCATCAGCTTGACGGCCTATTCAGGAACCTTGGTCAAATACACGTACAGTGCTTCAGGACTTCTTCCCTTCTTCCACTGATTCGTTCACGATACCCGAACCAGCTACTTTGCTGTCTTCCTTCTCGGTCTGCCCCTGTGCCTTGAGATCTCGCTCGTCTTGGTGGCCACCGATAAGGGCCCCTGTGATCAGCATTTGGATACCGACAAGGAGAAAGAATAACGCGCCCTTGTACTGGCCATTCGGGTCGACCAGTGAAAACTTATGCGCGGAGATGAGAAGAGAGACTGCTGCGCACAGGAATAAGAATGTTCGCATGTCGGATGACTCATTGTGAAGGATGCTACAAAGAGTATGCTTGCAGAGAGACGAAGGTCAACCAGGAATTACCCGGTAAGCCGGTAAGAAGGACCGGTAATGCAGTGGAAGCTAGGGAGTGGGTGAACCCATGCCCGAAGCAGGCTGAGTGACAGGTACAGGCGCTGGAGTTGCGGACTGGACGGCACCTTTGAACGGGAGATCAAGCAGGGCATAGGGATTGACGCGAGCGCCGTTGAGTTTCACGCCCCAATGGAGGTGCGGACCGGTCGCCCGGCCCGTCGCGCCGACTTTTCCCACGAGTTGCCCCGCCTTTACGACATCCCCATCTTTAACCAGCACCTCGGCCAGATGGAAATACATCGAGTAGAACCCCAATCCATGGTCCAGAAACACGCCCTTCCCGGAAAAGAAATGATCGACGGTCAGCCGCACAATGCCGTCGTTCGTCGCCAGCACCTCCGTGCCGAGCGGCGCGCTGATGTCTTCGCCATTGTGGGGATTGCGCGGTTGGCCGTTCATGATCCTGACGCTCCCAAAGATTCCGGTGCGTCTGCCGCTGACCGGCTCCACGAAACCCGGCTGCCATAATCTAGCCTGCGAGTCGACAGCCAGTCCGGTCTTGATTTGTTCCTGCTCCGCCTTCCACCGTGCCACGGCTTTCTCATCTAAATCGACCTTGTCTTTGGGTAACGTGAGGTGCTCCACATGAAACTTTTCTTTGACGACCGTCACGCTGTAACTCAGCGCACGACTCTGCTCACCCTGCTTTATCTCCACCATCAGGTCATGGGTACCCGGCTCATCTTGTAAATCAATCCCGAGTAATCCCACAAATCCTTTCGGCTCATCAAGTCGCGGATCAGGAAAGAACCGGATCGAACGACCGAGGAATGTCCCCTGTACCGTCGCCGAAACATCGTCGGTCGGCACTTTGACAACGAGGATGTGCCCCTGCTTGCCGGAATAACGGCCTTCCGCATGTTGAGCGGCCAGGAGTGAACCAGGGAAAAGATCAGCGCCGAAAAGGATCATTAGCACGACGCCGAGCGGGATGGGCATTAGCCTCTTGCACCCATGACGACAGAGATTGAACAGCTGCCTCATCGGTAAAATCGCCCTCCGGATACTTGTGAAATCAATTCCTCAACCCGCCGATTGACCGCGCTGAACGGATCCATGCAGAGGATCGTCTCCTCCCAATAGCCATTGAGCTTCAGATAGGTCCAATCGACCGTGTAGGATCGATTCTTCGCCCGTGCGAATCTGATGAAGTCGCCACGGACTTTCGCCCGTGTCGTCTGTGGAGGCGTCGACATCGCCCGCTGGACGGCCTCTTCCTCCACGACTCGTTCAATCAAACCACGAGACTCCATCAGATAATATAACCCCCGGGTCCGCTTCACATCATGGAACTGCAAATCAAGGAGGAAGACCCTCGGATCGTCCCACCCACAGTCTTTCTTGTCCACGTATGATTGAATCAAATGCTTCTTCGTGACCCAGTCGACCTGATGCGTAAGCTGCATGGGATCGTCTTCCAACTGCTGAAGCACCGCTTCCCATTTGTCACACACATCATCGAGGGTCGGTTCATGCACCTGTTGCGCGAGATATTCCCTCGCCCGCTTCAGGTAGACCCGCTGAATCTCGATCGCCGTCATCTGCCGGCCATCATCAAGCTTCACTTTTTTCTTCAGCGTCGGATCGCGGGAGACCTCGCGAATCGCCTTCACGGAGTCTTCCAACTCCATTCCATAGACCGTATAGCCCTCTTCGATCATCGACAGCACGAGCGCGGCTGTCCCTACCTTGAGGTACGTCGCATACTCGGACATGTTCGAGTCTCCGACGATGATATGGAGCCGCCGATAGCGCTCCGCATCGGAGTGGGGCTCATCGCGGGTGTTGATGATGCTCCTGGACGATGTCGTCGAGGAGGATGTCTTCTCATGAATGTGCTGTGCCCGCTGCGAGATAAAGTACTGCGGTTTCCCGGAGACTTTTAAGACTTTGCCGGCCCCGCTGAAGATCTGCCTGGTGACAAAAAACGGAATCAACTGTTCGGTGACTTTCCAAAAATCCACGTCACGCCGCATGAGGAAGTTTTCATGGCAGCCGTACGTATTGCCGAGCGAATCCGTGTTGTTCTTGAAAATATAGATTTCCCCGGACAGCCCTTCCTCGCGGAGCCGCTCTTCCGCCGCAGGCAAACAGGCCTCCAGCAACCGCTCCCCAGCCTTATCGTGCACCACCAGGTCCAGAATGTTGTCGCACTCGGGAGTCGAGTACTCGGGGTGACAGCCGGTATCTTGATAGAACCGCGCCCCGTTGACGAGAAACGCGTTGGACGGCCAGCTGTTGGGAATCAGGCCTTCAAAGATATATCCAAGCACTTTTTCCATGGGCAGATAGATACGCCCATTCGGCGAGAAAATGAGGCCGTATTCGTTCTCAAGACCGTAAATCCGCTGTTTCATGGGACCCGTCGCGATCATACCTGGACCCTACAGAGATTATACGCCCGGCCTGAAATCTTCAACAAAGGGAGCCTTTATGGAAGGCCGCGGCTAGGAAGGGAGGGCACGTCGAATGTCGTTGATCGAGAGGCGGCGAAACTTTCGGCCGGTCCTGGTACGGTCCAGCACCGCGACTTCCAACCCCTCCGGTTGGAGTTTTTGGTTGGCCGTTTGATCGAGAGCCGTCACGCACAGTCGTAACGCGTCATCGAGCACCGGAGGCTGGCTCGGGCTTTTTTCCTTCAGGAACAATTGTACCGCCTCCGACCGCCCTCCGATCACGGCAAAATTCTTTTCGTCGATGATGCTCCCGTCGAAGGAAATACGATAGATTTCGTTTGGATGGTTGTTCGCGCCGGTCTGGACGACCAGAATCTCCACCTCCAGCGGCTTCATTTCCTGGCTGAAGACGGTGCCCAGGCTTTGGGAGTAGCCGTTCGCCAGTGACCGCCCGGTCACATCTTCCCGGCTGTACATAAACCCTTTGAGATCAGCATGGCGGATCCCCGCCTTTCGAAGATTCTCAAATTCGCTGTACTTCCCGGCACCGGCAAACGCGATATTATCGTAAATCTCAGAGACTTTATGGAGGGATGCACTTGGATTGTCGGCGGTTAAGAGGATCCCGTCGACATACTCC
Source organism: Nitrospira sp. UBA2083 (assembly GCA_002331625.1). Classification (GTDB taxonomy): domain Bacteria; phylum Nitrospirota; class Nitrospiria; order Nitrospirales; family Nitrospiraceae; genus Nitrospira_D. Next base: position 88,429 of record DCZN01000083.1, read on the forward strand.
ATCGCGATGATTGAGCGGCCCTTGGCAATCCCCTTCTTGGCATACTCCGCCTTATCCTGCATCATCTGTTCAGGGGATACGTAATAGGGCATCGGCATCGTTACGTCTCCCGTGAACGACGTGCCGCCATCACCGCGTCACACACAGTCCGCAGTGTCCCGTCGGCAACATCCGTGAGGCCTTGAGCGGTCACGATCTTTGCGGTGGGGTAGATGCCTCGGACGAGGTCGGGCCCACCGGTTCCCACATCGTCGTCTGCCGCATTGTAGAGCGACAACAGGGCCAGCTTGATGGCATCCGCCTCGGAGAGATTGCGCTGAAAATGCTCCCGCATGGTGTTGCGAGCATCTTTTCCACCGGATCCGATCGCATGGTAATCGGATTCTTCGTATCGCCCCCCGGTGATGTCATACTTAAAAATGCGTCCCTCGCCGCGTTTCAGGTCATACCCGACGTACAACGGCATGACAACCAGCCCCTGAAAGACCATCGGCAGGTTGGCCTTCACCATCTGGCCCAGCTTATTGGCCTTCCCCTCACACGACAGCGGCACACCCTCCAGCTTTTCGTAATGCTCCAGTTCGGTCTGAAACAACTTGGCCATCTCGATACAGGGACCGGCGGCTCCCGCGATCGCCATAGCCGACCACTCATCAATTTTGAAGACCTTTTCAATCCGACGATCCGCGATCTGAAATCCTTCCGTGGCCCGGCGATCACCGGCAATGATGACCCCTTCCTGATACTTGATCGCCAGCACGGTCGTGGCAATAGGCACCGTGACCGTCCCGTTGGTTCGCGCCTGATCGGCAAACGGCCCAGCGCCTTGGGTTCCCAGTGCCAATCCTGGGTAGTGTTTCGAGAGAAACTCTACAAAACTGGAACCGTCGTGGTCGGGAAGGTGGGGTAACTTCATCGTGGCCTTAACAGGATGTTGAAAAAGTCCGCCAGCTTCGTTCTCGCGTCGTTCAGAGGCTCAACATACGGGACACAGTATGCCTCGCCTCTTCGCTCGCTGCGGGGCCTTGCTGGACAGCCTTTTTGACCATCCTGTGAGCGATCTTCGTTGATCTATTATCTTCCATGGTGCGGTGCATTGCGGCCATGTTGAAGTAGTTGCAAGCAGCTTCCGACAAGCATCGTTTGTCACACCTTGAGCTTTTCCAAAAGCGCATCCACCGAATCAGCGGCATCGAGCAGCGCTTGCGTCAACGTTTGCGTTCCACGATGGGGATCCATCAGCGGCACTTTCTTGATCGTCGTATCGCCCGCGTCGAACAGGACCGACGTCCAACTGGCACCATACAACGACTTCGCGAACTTACTGACACAGCGTCCACGAAAATACGCTCTGGTTCCCGTCGGCGGATGGAACTCCGCACGTTGGATTTCTTCTTCGTCCACGATCCGTTCGATGAGTTGGCTGCGCTCCAACGTGTAAAAGAGTCCTTTCTCAGGACGCACATCATGGTACTGGAGATTCATCAGCTTCACGCGCGGATCATCCCATCCACACGCTTTCCGCTCCATGTACGACTCGATCAGATGTCGCTTTGCCACCCAATCCAACGATTGCACCAACAACCGCGGATCGCGTTCGAGTGTATTCAGGACGCTCTCCCACCGGAGCAGCACATCCTGCGTGGTGGCACTGTGCGGTTGGGAGGCGTAAAACGTTTTCGCCGCACTCAGATAGGCCCGCTGGATCGCGAGCGCCGTGGAAGGTCTCCCACCGGCGAGCTTGACCGTCTGCTTCACCTCCAAGTCCCTCGACACCTGCTTGAACACACGGACCGGCTCATCGAGTTCGATCTGCGGCAGATCAGCACCGGCTTCCAGCAGATGCAAGACGACGTCCCACGTTCCCACCTTCAGATAGGTGGAGAGCTCCGCCATATTGGCGTCGCCGGTGATGACATGCAACCTCCGGAACCGTGCGGCATCAGCATGCGGTTCGTCGCGCGTATTGATGATCGGACGCTTGACCATCGTGTTGAGGTCCATGAGACACTCAAAAAAGTCCGCGCGCTGTGAGATTTGATATTCCGTTGGACTGGTCTGATTTTCAGCTCCGACTTTTCCTGCCCCGGTAAAGATCGGCCTGGTGACAAGAAAGGGCGTCAAGACCCGCGCGATCCGGTCGAACGGCACGGTCCTCGCTACGAGATAGTTTTCATGGTACCCGTAGCTGTTGCCTTTGCCATCGGAATTATTCTTATAGAGAATGTAGGGCTCTGCTCCCCGCACGCGGGCCATTTCTTGAAGGCATTTGGCCAGGATACGCTCTCCAACCCGTTCAAACGCCACGACCTCTCGTGCATGTGAACATTCGGGAGTCGAGTACTCCGGATGCGCCCCATCCACATACAGGCGCCCCCCGTTGGCCAAGACTTTGTTCAGCTGTCGGTTATAATCGGGATTGGGACGCTCTCGCTCACCATCCACTTCAAAACCCCGGGCATCCAACAGCGGGTTCTCATTCTCATAGTCCCACAGGGCTCCTGGTGCCGAAAGTCCTGGGTAGTGTCCGATCACGGCAAATGAACCGGACACCGGATCCATGGCGGACATATCTCTCGCGGCAATCCCAAACTCGGTTTCGGTGCCGAGCACACGGGCAGAGTTCATTGAGGTCTGTTCGCTCATAGGCTCGTTAGAGATAGTGGCCGGTACTGATTGTTTCAATCTGACGATGTTCTGCCGGCCCGCCGCTGATGGTGCGAAGATGAATGATCTTCTCGCCCTTCTTACCGGCCACCTTCGCCCAATCGTCCGGATTGGTGGTGTTGGGAAGGTCTTCGTGTTCCTTGAACTCTTCCCGAATGGCTCGAATCAAGTCATCCGACCGCAGACCGGTTCCTTCTTGAGCGATCGCGCGCTTGACGGCGAATTTTTTTGCCCGCGAGACGATCCCTTCGATCAACGCGCCGCTGGCAAAGTCTTTAAAATACAGGACTTCCTTTTCGCCGTTGGCATACGTCACCTCGATGAACTTGTTTTCTTCGCTGGCAGCATACATCGTATCGACGGTCAGCGATGTCAGCTGATCCACCAGAGCTTGCCGGTCCCCTCGATGACGGTCCAAATCCTCCGCAGCGAATGGGAGGTCGGTCGAGATGTACTTCGAGAAAATATCTCGGGCAGCGGTCATATCCGGCCGGCCCACCTTCACTTTGACATCCAAACGGCCGGCACGCAGCACAGCGGGGTCGATCAGGTCTTGACGATTACTAGCGCCGATCACGATGACGTTGCGCAGGCGTTCGACGCCATCGATCTCCGAAAGAAATTGCGGCACAATGGTGGACTCGATATCCGAAGAGATTCCAGTCCCGCGCGTCCGGAAGAGCGCGTCCATCTCGTCAAAAAAGACGATGACCAGGTGGCCATCCTCGGCTCGTTCCTTGGCTTTTTTAAACACCTCGCGAACCTGGCGCTCCGACTCTCCCACATATTTATTGAGAAGCTCCGGGCCCTTCACATGCAGAAAGTAGCTCCGAATCTCTTTCCCGGCTCGATCACCCAACTTTTTGGCGATCGAGTTGGCGACGGCCTTTGCAATCAGCGTTTTTCCGCAACCGGGCGGGCCATAGAGCAGGACCCCCTTCGGCGCACTGAGCTTGTACTCAGAGAATATGTTGGGATACAAGAAAGGAAGCTCCACGGCATCGCGTACCTGTTCCAGTTCCTTTTGAAGCCCGCCGATGTGTGCATAGTCGACATCCGGAACTTCCTCCAACACCAATTCTTCGGCTTCAGACTTCGGCAGTTTTTCGATCACATATCCGGAACGAGCGTCATACAGCAGATGATCTCCCACACTCAACCGTTCAGCAAGCAAGGGGTCACCCAGCTCAGCCACTTTCTCCTCGTCGAAGTGGAGCGTGACCAATGCCCGTCCTCCCTCCAGCACATCTTTGAGTCGAACCACCTCTCCCTGACTGTCAAACCCCTTCACCTCGATCACATTGAGCGCTTCGTTCAGCACAACTTCTCGCCCCTTCCGGAGCTCAGTCCGCTTGATCGAAGGATGCAGGCTGACCTTCATTTTTCGACCTGACACATACACATTTCCCGTGCCGTCTTCATTCATGCTGGAAAAGATGGCATAGGCCGACGGCGGCGCGGTGAGCTTTTCCACCTCAGCCCGTAGGGCCTCGATCTGAGCCTTTGCCTCTTGCAGCGTCGAAACAAGTTTTTCGTTTTGCTTGGTCGCCTGGTCGAGTTGATACCGTGACTGATACAACCGACGGATCTCTTCTTCCATCGATTGAATCTGAACGCGAAGTTTGTCGAGCTCCCGAGCTTGTTCGTCGCTCTTATGAGTCATCTCCCCCTCACCCTCAGACAACCGCTTGGTAATCTTCTTGACAGAATCTCGGAGGGACCGGAGTCGATTTGGCTGACCCTTACTTTCCGCCATATTAGGACGACACAACCGGGTCCAGACATCGAGCCTGAGCGAGAGTCAATCTGGTCGTTGGATTCTAACACTCGACCTAGGGGTGGTCAACTCTAACGGACGATCTCACACGCGACATCAGCGCGTAGAACGGTGATGTATCACGCGTCCAGCGTCTGCATGAAGGCACGAACGGCTGCGCCGATGTCATCGTGGGTCAGGAGTGCACCGATCACCGCCACGCCATGAGCGCCTGCTCGGCGAACCTCACGCACACGATCGCTCGTGATCCCTCCGATGGCAAAGACAGGAAGAGCAGATTGGCGACAGACCTCAGCAAGCAACTCAAGTCCCAGCGGAGATCCGAATGCACGTTTTGACGGCGTATCGAAAATGGGACCGAACACCACGTAATCGGCCCCACCTTGATTCGCACAGCGGACGTCCTCAGCCGAATGTGTCGAAATGCCGATCAAACGACGTGATCCGATCAGCCGGCGAACAGGAACAGGAGGCACGCTGTCGGAACGAAGATGCACGCCGTCCAAATTCAGCGCCAGCATGAGATCAACGCGATCGTTGATGATCAGAGGAACGGCGTGCGGCGTCGTGACTGCCTGAATTTCCTGTGCCAGAGAGAGGAGATCTTTCGTCGACAGGTCACGCTCTCGCAGTTGAATCGCCGGCAACCCGGCACCGACTGCCTGTCGAATAAGAGATGGGAGAGATCGACCGCTTGTTTGAGTCCTGTCTGTTACGAGCAGCAGGCGGAAGTTAACTGATGGCATGTCCGAAGCCGATTAGGGGTAACCGGTGAGGCGTGAGAAATTTGACGAGCAGTTCTTTCTTCGATCTTTCACCTCTCACCCTTCACCCCGTACAGGCTTTACAGCATTCCTTCGATCGGGCTACTCGCCGTCGCGTAGAGTTTCCTGGGAATACGGCCGGCTTTGTACGCCAAGCGACCGGCATGCACGGCATGCCTCATCGCCTCCGCCATCGCGATCGGATCTTGCGCACCAGCAATGGCCGTATTCATCAGCACCGCGTCGGCGCCATACTCCATTGCCAGGGCGGCGTCGGATGCAGTTCCCACACCCGCATCAACGATGATCGGAACTTTGACGGTTTCCATGATGATTTTCAGATTGTACGGATTCCGGATCCCCAGCCCGGATCCGATGGGCGCCGCTAGGGGCATGACTGCCGGGCATCCAATATCCACGAGCTTCTTGGCCACGATGGGATCGTCATTCGTGTATGGAAGGACAATGAACCCTTCTTTAATGAGAATCTTAGCCGCTTCGATTAAGCCGGCCGTATCCGGGAACAGGGTTTTCTCATCGCCGAGCACTTCCAACTTCACCAAGTCGGAGACGCCGGCTGCTCGGGCCAACCGCGAGTACCGCACCGCATCCTCCACGGTGTAACATCCGGCCGTATTGGGCAAGATCGTGTATTTCTTCGGATCGATGTAGTCGAGCAGATTGTCCTTCGATCGATCCGTGATGTTGACCCGACGCACCGCGACCGTCACGACATCGGCGCCGGAGGCTTCAATAGCCTTTTGCGTCTCGACAAAATCTTTATATTTTCCCGTTCCAACCCATAACCGGGACTTGAATTCACGCCCAGCAATAATCAGCCGATCGTCCGCCATGTTGCCCTCTCTTAGGATGATCCGCCCCCGATGAAACTCATAATCTCAACCCGATCTCCGTCCTGAAGCAGCCGTTGATCGAAAACTGCACGATCAAGAATTTCAAGATTCAGTTCCACTGCGACACGTTCAATCTTGATGTCCAATTCTCTCAATAACTCTGCGACCGAGGCACCACTACGCCAGGTCCGCGGTTCGCCGTTGACATGGATATTAACGGCATTTTGCATGCCTCTCATCCTATGGGACCCCAATTCACCTTGTCAATCAAGTGCCTCTTGCCTGACGAACCCTAGAAGCCGCACAATGGATACAGAGAGGGCTATCCGTGAGCGAGCACAACCACCAACTGGCCGTTGTCTTCCGATCCATGGCCGACCTCTTATCCTCCCAACGGGCGAACCCCTATCGGGTGCGGGCCTATCGACGGGCCGCAGACGCGCTACTGGCTCTTGAAGAAGATGTGGCAGCCGTGGCGAAACGGCAAGAGCTTGAGGAAATCGACGGAATCGGCACTGACCTGGCTAAAAAAATCGACGAGTTTCTTGAAACCGGCACCATCCGAGCCTATGAAGAGCTGAAGACACCGCTCCCACCGGAAGTCAGGAGCTGGGCAACCCTTCCGGGCCTCTCCGACTCACTGGTGACGTACTTATACTTCCGCCTCGGCATCCGGACGCTCGAGGATCTCGAACAGCTCATCCAATCTCATCTTCTTCGGACCTTGCCGAGTTTTGCTGGATCCGAAGAGCGCCTCCTGCACGCCGTTCAACAACGGATGCCTCATCGCGAGCCTTAGTAGGCAAAGGTCGCGGTTTAGGCCAAGTGGAGCGTTGTGATTCTCTTGACCTAATCCTCAGCCTCGACCTCTATGAAACTAGGGGGGCTTTGCAGCACCCTGCTAGGAACTCTTGAGTTCCTTAAAGATCTTCCAGCTCTTCAGCAATTCGACGGCCTTCTGTAGCTGAGCATCCTGTTCAAGCGAAAGCTCTCCTCCTGCGTCACCCGGCAGCGACTGTGGAGCCGGTCCACCCTTCGACCCGCTCTCATCAGGAGACTTCCCATTCTGAGGAGTGGATTCCTTGCCGGTGGAAGGCTTGGCTGGCTTCCCTTCCGCATCCTTTTCCGCCGGCTTCCCATCGGCAGCTTTGGCAAGCACCGGCACCGACAACTTGACTACAATATCGGGAGTAATCCCAGTCGACTGGATCGATCGACCTTTTGGCGTATAGTACTTCGCCGTGGTGAGGCGAAGGCCTGATCCATCACCCAAGGCGAGGATCGTCTGGACCGATCCTTTACCAAACGACGTCGTCCCCACCACGACACCCCGACCCCAGTCTTGCAGTGCCCCGGCGACGATTTCCGACGCGCTCGCGGATCCCTCATTGACAAGAACAATGACCGGAAGATCTTCCAATTGATCCTTTGCTTTTGCGAACCATTCGTCCTTCTTCCCTTCGCGACTCTTGGTATAGACCACGAGCTTGCCGCTGGGAAGAAACTGCTCGGACACGTCGACCGCCGCGGTCAGCAGACCACCTGGATTGTTCCGGAGATCGAGAATGGTGCCTTGAACTTTCTGCTCTTTAAACTGTTTGATCGCTTTGGACAGATCTCTTCCGGTAGCTTCTTGGAACTGTGTGAGCCGGACATAGCCGAGGTTCTCGATCACCTTCGACTTGACGCTTTCTATTTTGATCGTATCGCGCACAAGCGTGAAGACCAGCGGATCCGACGCGCCTTCCCGTTGAATCGTGAGATTGACCTTGCTGCCCTTCGGCCCCCTCATTTTCTGGACGGCATCCATCAAGGTCAAATCTTTCGTCGGATCGTCGTTGACCTTGATGATGAAATCACCGGACTTAATACCGGCTCGATGCGCGGGGGTGCCTTCGATCGGAGCAATCACAGCCAGCCGATTGTCCTTCACGCCGATTTGAATACCGACCCCGCCAAACTCTCCCCTCGTCTCCACTTGCATCTCCTTATACATTTCGGGGGTCATGTACGCGGAATGCGGATCAAGGGTCGACAACATGCCGCGAATCGCACCTTGAATCAGGTCTTTCGGTTTCGTCTCATCAACATAGTGTTTTTGAACTTGATTGAGGACTTCCGAGAAGGTCTTGAGCTCTTCGTAGGTTTCGCTCGCATGCCCGGTCCGCTCCCAGCCCTTCCCAATGACGACTCCACAGAGCAGGGCGAGCGCAATCATTGGCCCGACCACCCAAGATTTCCGCCGCGGCTGCTGTTCCATCATGTCACATCCCTTCTTCTTTCGTTCGTTATCGGACGAACCCTTATCGCTTTGCCAACCAGTGGAGCGGATCGACTGGCTCGGCTCCTTCACGTAACTCAAAGTATAATGTATTTTCTCCTGTCATGCCCGTGTCGCCGGTCTCTCCGATCGACTGACCTTCAACGACCTGTTCTCCTACCTTGGTCAGAATCTTGGAGGCATGCGCATACAACGAAAAGAACCCGTTGGCATGATCCAAGATTATAACGAGTCCGTACCCTTTCAACCAGTCTGCATAGACGACGCTTCCAGGCATCACGGCATGAATGAAACTTCCTTCCGAGGTTCGAATTTCAATGCCTTTACGTTGCACATAGGTATCAAATGTCGGATGTTTCTGACGCCCAAAGAACGACACGA
>DCZN01000083.1:97306-97652 GCA_002331625.1 Nitrospira sp. UBA2083
GCATCCTTCTGATGGGTGATTTTTGCCAGATACAGGTTCTTCTCTTTTTGCAGCACTCGGATGTCGGCCAGCTTCTTTTCCACGTTTTGCTTGAAGGCGACCAGTCCGGCCCTGGCCTCCGCACGTTGATGCTCAGCCTGTTCCATCCGCACCATATCGGCCCGGAAGGTTCCAAGCAGTTCGTAGTCTTTTTGCGAAACAGCAGAGAGATATTGCTCCCGGCGCCGAAGATCGGTGTACGAATCGGCCGTCAGGAGAGCCTTCACATACCCGAATCGCCCTTCCATGTACTGCACACGAAACCGAGCCAGAATGGCCTCGCGTCGCGCCTGCATCCCAGCTCGCA
>DCZN01000083.1:97701-97951 GCA_002331625.1 Nitrospira sp. UBA2083
CGCCTGCATCCCAGCTCGCATCGCCACCAATTGCTCTGAAATCTCTATGATCTCCCGATCCTTCAGCCGCAACTTCCTATTGATGTCCTGATGATCCTGTCGATGATGAACCAGTCGTTCATCCAAGGATTGAAGGCCTTGCAGGACCGATTCTCGTTTTTTTTCTGCCGCTTCCTCTCGTCTCCGTTTTTCTTCGATCTTGTTTTTCAGTGCCTCTAGATTTTTTCGCTCGCGCTGGATTTTTTCGGCG
>DCZN01000083.1:98034-102301 GCA_002331625.1 Nitrospira sp. UBA2083
ACTGTCATACCCTCGCATCTCCAACCCGCAGAAGGGAGACCACACTGCCCGCAAACCCAAGTGCCATTCCGGCGAGAATCAGTGCCAGACAAGCCGAGAGAGGGAAAAACGAGATCATACCTTCCATTCCGCTGAAACGATCAGCGAATCGAATCTGCTGCCGAAAGACCTCAAACCCAAGCTTCAGGATTCCCAGAGATAAGGCACTCCCACAGGCCCCCAGTACCGCCCCCTCCAGAAAGTAAGGAATACGGATGAACGTACCCGTCGCTCCAATGGAGCGCAGGATTTCAATCTCCTCTCGCCTGGCAAAGAGGGCAAGCCTGATGGTGTTTCCGATAATCGTCACCGCGGCAGCAGACAGAAGGACACCGACTCCGATCGCTGCGAGTTCAATATATCCCATGAGGTCGGCCAACACACTGATCCATTGTTGATTATAGTCGACCTTAGCCACCCCTTCCATCGTTTGCACCTGCTCAACCCAGTCTTTCATGGCCTCCGGAGAACGAAAGTTCGGCGCCAGCGTCACAACGAATGAGGCAGGAAGCGGATTCTCGCCCAACCCTTCGAGCAGATGCGAATCATCTGGAAATTGCGCGCGAAATTCCGACAATGCCTGTTCTTTCGAAATATAGAGTACCTCGGCCACCATGCGATCGGACTTGAGCATGAGTTCCAGTTGCAGCCTCCCATCCCGAGAGAGCCGGTCATCCAAATAGACCATGATTTTTACGTCTTCCTGAAGCCAACCCGCGGCATGCCGGAGGTTGACATAGAGCAAAAGGAAGATGCCGACACAGGTCAACGTGAACGCGGTGGTCAAAATGGCGACGATCGTCGTCATGCGGTTGGTCCGCATGTTGGCCCACGCTTCCCGAACAAGGTAGAACAGCCGTCTCATACACCCACCCGTTCGGGCGCCGACCGTTCTGGGAGCACCACTCCTTGCATGAGAGTAATCACGCGCCGATTGACTTGGTTCATGACATGGTGATTGTGCGTGGCGACGATGACCGTGGTGCCTCGAGCATTGATGAGCTTAAACAGCTCGATAATCTCGCCCGTGCGTTCCGGATCAAGATTGCCCGTCGGTTCATCCGCGAGCAACACGACCGGTCCGTTCACGATCGCTCGGGCAATGCACACGCGCTGCTGCTCTCCGGTGGAGAGGCTGCCGGGCGACTGATCTTTCTTATGGTCGACCCCGACCGCGCGCAACGCCTCCGTGACCTTGCGGCGAATGTCCTTTTCAGCGACCCCTTGCACGATCAATGGAAGCGCCACGTTGTCGAACACTGATTTCTTGGGCAGCAACCGAAAGTCTTGGAAAACCGATCCGACCTTTCGTCGAAGATACGGAATCTCCGACCGTTTGAGCTTCGTGACATTTTTACCCTGGACGAACAGCTGTCCTTCGTCTGGCTGTTCCTCACCGATCAGCATCCTGAGAATGGTCGACTTGCCCGCTCCACTCGGGCCCATGAGAAGGACGAACTCCCCTTTCTCAATCTCGATCATCACGTCGGATAACGCCGGCCTGCGGTCGTACCACTTCGACACATGGATGAGTTGGATAATCGCGTCCACGAAACCCCTATAGAGACACGCAACACTCGTCAGTATTCAGCGACATCGAATGCGTTTGGGAGGTGTTCGATCTGCCCCTGGATCGACGATGACCCCTGGACCAACACGACATCAAACCGACAGACCTTCTCGGACCAATGCCGCTGCGCAAGGTACTGTGCGGCTAGCTTCGTCAGCTTCATCCGCTTACGATGATCCACCGCCAGCCGCGCACCGCCGAACACCTCGGTGCTCCGCCCTTTGACCTCGACAAAGACGACGACACCCTGGTCATCAGCCACGAGATCCAATTCGCCGAGTTGAGTACGGACGTTTCGATCGAGAATACGATAGCCCTTGGCAACCAAGAACTGTTCGGCCCGCGTCTCACTGACTTGGCCGAACTGGTGACGCGGGTCTGGAGCGGGCATGCAGTTATGACTCAAACAATGTGGCGCTCGTCGGACGAGCCTTCTCCAGCTTCCAGGCCGTCATCGCGGCTTGGACCGGAGCAAAACTCCGACGATGGATGGAGCAGGGGCCATGACGCGCAAGCCGCTCCAAGTGTTCCGCCGTGCCATATCCCTTGTGCGAGAGAAAACCATAGTCCGGGAACAGGTCATGATAGGTTGCCATGAGCCGATCCCTCGTGACCTTGGCAATGATGGAGGCGGCAGCAATCGATACGGATAAGGCATCCCCTTTGATGATCGGCCGTGCAGGAGTTCTGACGCCGGGAAGCACGACAGCATCGACGAGCACATAATCAGGGGGAGGATCCAGCTGCTCAAGGGCTCGCCGCATGGCGAGACGAGTCGCCTCAAGAATATTCAGCTGGTCGATCTCGGCAACGTCCGCCCGTCCGATTCCCATTCCCACCGCGTGATCGAGAATCGCGGCATACAATCGTTCTCGCTCCCGTTCAGACAATTGCTTCGAATCATTGACCCCGACAAGCCGATGCCTGGTTGGCAGGATGACTGCGGCGGCGATAACCGGGCCGGCTAAAGGACCACGCCCTACCTCGTCGATACCGGCAACCCGTCGATAGCCACAAAGCCGTGCAGCCCGCTCGAACTCGTCGGTGGGTCCCATCAGACGCCTTTTCCCTCACGATCAGGCCGATCTTTCGGTCGTGATGGAACACATGCGTAACCGTGTCCTACGCCGTAACGGACTCTTCTTCAGGTGCCGGAGGTTGTGCCGTTGGCTTGCTCTCTCCGACAAACTCACGCTCCTCGACCTTTGCAAACCGGCCCTTCTTGCCACGAAGATAGTACAGCTTTGCCCGTCGAACCCGTCCCTGGCGAACGACGTCAATTTTTGAAACAATCGGAGAATGCACCGGAAAAATCCGTTCGACCCCGACGCCATAGGAAAGCTTTCGGACCGTGAACATCTCCGTGTTCAAGCTCCCCTTACGGGCAATCACCGTCCCTTCATACACCTGTATGCGTTCTTTTTCTCCTTCAACGACTTTGACATGGACTCGAACGGTATCGCCGATCTCAAAGTGCGGCACCGATTTTTTCGTCAATGATCGCTGAATACGTTCCAACTGATTCATGCTGTTAACCCTCCTCCCGGCGTAATAACGGGGCCGTCAATAGGCCTTCATTCATCAATTCATCCAATAATTCTCGGTCCTCACTCGTCAACATCCTATCTTTCAACAGATCGGGGCGTCGGAGATACGTACTGCGTAAGGCCTGTTTCCGACGCCACAATCGAATGGCCTCATGATGGCCCGACAGCAAAATATCAGGCACCGCGATCCCTTCAATCGCTGCCGGTCTTGTGTACTGCGGATACTCCAAGAGTGAATCAGAAAACGACTCGTCGATGGCGGAGTTTGGATCTCCCAACACACCGGGGACGAGTCGCGCCGCAGCATCGATTAACACCAGTGCCGGCAATTCTCCTCCCGTCAACACATAGTCTCCGAGCGAAATCTCCTCAGGCGCCAATGCCAGGCGAACACGCTCATCCACGCCTTCATAGTGGCCGCACAGAATGACGATGCGGCGAGGCTCACCGGCCAACTGTTGCACATAGGGCTGCGTCAGCGGGCGACCATGAGGAGTCGGAAAGAGGACTCGAATGTCTTCTCCCTGTGCCTGGGCTTCACTCCGCACCGCGGCCACGGCCTGAAGGATCGGCTCGGCTTTCATGACCATGCCGGCGCCACCTCCGTACGGCGTATCATCGACCACTTTATGACGATCCGTCGTAAAGTCTCGCAGATTGTGGACCTTCACCGTCAACAGACCCTTGTCTTGACCACGCTTGAGCATGCTGTGCGTCAAGACCGGTGCGAACATACCTGGGAACAACGTCAGAACATCGAACCGTAACATGCTAGTCACCAAACCCGTCAATCAACCGGACCGTCATCCTTCCGCCAGGTATATCGACGGCAATAACTAATTCTTTGGCAGCCGGGATGAGTACCTCTTTGGTTCCCTGACGAACCACAAAGACAGGGTTTCCCGGTAGCTCCAAAATTTCTTCCAACACACCAATCGAGCGTCCTTCGTCTGTCTGGACGGCGAGCCCCACCAGATCGCATTCATAGTAGTGCCCGGCCGGCAGCTCAGGAACGGATCCGCGGGTCGTCCGAATGAAACTTCCGCGCCACAGGCTTGCATCCTCCGGTGTGGTCACCCCCGTCAATCCAAGGATAAATCTGGTCCCCGCT
>DCZN01000083.1:102393-102715 GCA_002331625.1 Nitrospira sp. UBA2083
AGAGAGGGAACGAACCTTCACCTCTCCTCGAACGCCGAACGGCCGCTCAATCTGTCCCACCGTCACGGTTTCCGACTGATCCACCATAACGACGTCAGGATTTAGCAGCAGCCTTCTTCTGGGTTGATTTTTCAGCCTCAAACTGCTTCCAGACGCCGGCTCGACGGAGCAGCGTCCGCACAGTCACCGTCGGCTGCGCCCCATTGCGAAGCCAGTTGAGCACCCGCTCCTGCTTGAGCTCCGGGACACCAGCTTCCTTCAACGGGTCGAAAATTCCAAGAATTTCGATAAAACGCCCGTCGCGCGCTTTTCGCGAATCCGC
>DCZN01000083.1:102745-102940 GCA_002331625.1 Nitrospira sp. UBA2083
TTATGTCGTCCTGTGCGAGCGAGTCTTAAATGTACAGCCACAACGGTTCCTCCTTGATAAATTCGCCAACAGCCATTCGCTTTCAGCTTGTAGATTCCAAACGCTTTTGCAGCTCAGAGCTGAAAGCTGTACGCCGACAGCCGACTGCATGGTTCACATCGAACGCATGAGTTGGGCGAGTTGCCGACGCCCTCC
>DCZN01000083.1:102951-109458 GCA_002331625.1 Nitrospira sp. UBA2083
GTCATCGCTTTTGCCAACTTCTTCGCGGACAAGAATTGCTTGATCAACCGATTGACATCTTGCACGGTCGTCCCACTCCCACGCGCGATTCGCTTTTTTCTACTTCCATTGATAATGGTATGATCGCGACGTTCCCGCGCGGTCATTGAATCGATGACCGCGACGACGCGGTTGAGTTCGCGCTCCGGTTTATCGCCTTCGATCGCCTGTTTAAGCTTCTGCCCACCCGGCAGCATGCCCAAAATCTGCTCGAACGAACCCATGCGACTCATTTGCCCAAGCTGAGTCCGGAAATCCTCGAGAGTGAAGGTATTGCTGGTGAGGCGTTTCTGGGCTTCTTCTGCCTGCTCTCGCGTGATGCTTTCTTGCGCTTTCTCAATGAGCGACAGCACGTCACCCATCCCGAGAATACGGGAAGCCATCCGGTCCGGATGAAACGGCTCAAGTGCATCCAGCTTCTCACCGACACCCAGAAACTTAATCGGCTTTCCGGTTGCAGCCCGAATGGATAAAACCGCTCCGCCCCGTGCATCCCCCTCGACCTTGGTGAGAATAATACCGGTCAACCCGACTCGCTGGTCAAACTGACCAGCCATCGTCACGGCATCTTGACCCGTCATCGCATCGGCGACTAACAGGACCTCCTGAGGCGAGACGGCTGTTTTCACAGCGACCAGTTCATCCATCAACCCGTCGTCGATATGCAATCGACCACCGGTATCCAGAATGATCAGGTCGAAGCCCTGTTCTTGTCCTCGCTCCACTCCTGCACGGCAGATACGCACGACATCTGCCTGTGAAGCCTGTACCTGATCAGCACGATGAACCTCTACCCCAAGATCTCGTCCCAGAGCGCTCAACTGCTCACCGGCTGCAGGGCGGCGCGGATCGGCCGCAACCAACAACACCCGCTTACCTTGATGCTTGAAAAGACGTGCGAGCTTACCGCTGGCCGTCGTCTTTCCGGCCCCTTGCAATCCCACCATCATGAAGATAGTCGGTGGCTTCGAGCTCAGGGCGAGACCCGCACGGTCCTGTCCCATCATCGCCCGAAGCTCATCCCAGACCACTTTGACAACCTGGTGCCCGGGAGTCAGACTCTTCAGAACCTCTTGCCCGATCGCCTTCTCACGAACGCGTTCGATAAACTCTTTGACAATTTTAAAGTTGACGTCCGCCTCGAGCAGGGCAAACCGCACGTCCTTCAGCGCGTCGGTAATGTTCTGCTCAGTGAGCACACCCTGCCCACGAAGCTTTTTCAAAATTTTCTCAAACTTCTCGCTCAGTCCATCGAGCATGACACCCTACCATTGACACACAACGAGACTACCCGAGGCCGCACACCAGACCTCCGATCGCCTCGAAAATCCAGGGAAAAGAGCATCGGGTAGTGTATAGAACCAAGTAGGGCAAGTCAAGGCATCAACAAGTCGGTCGTTTCATTGACATGCCCAAAACCTTCGGATAAGGTGCCCTTCAGACACCAGGGCTCGCCAACAAGGGACACCATCAAGGAAGAAGAGGGACCGCGTGAGAAAATCGCCATGGGTTCTGCTTATCTTTGTGCTGATCGGAGGACTTCTTGGTGGGGTACTCGGTGAGATCCTGCACGTCATGGCGCCTCAAGGGACCATCCAAAGTATTTTTTCCACGCATTTTACGCCCGGTATCGATCCTCCTTTGACCATCAACCTCGTGCTGATCAAGCTCGTCTTCGGACTCAGCGTTAAGATCAACATTTTGAGCATTCTCGGTATGTTTGTCGGCATCTACCTCTACAAACACGTGTAGCAGAAAGCTGGGAAGGTCATCCGGCTTGGTTCCCGCATCGCTCAGCAGATCAACCTACGAAAGCGTACGCCTTACCTCTTCGCTCGCGGCGGCATTGCCGAACTGACTTTTTGATCATTCTGCTTAAAGCGTTCCGCGGGCAATATTCTGCCCGCCGTTCCATCTTGAAATGCTTAAGACTTCGCGTTCAACACCTGAAGCCGCAATGAGCGAATCTGGTTGCGCAATTCGGCGGCCCGCTCAAAGGCCAGCTCTTTGGCCGCCGCCTTCATCTCTGACTCCAGCCGTTCAATGCGTTGATCTGTGGTTTCCAAGTTCCCATACTGCCCGATCGCTTCCGCGGCAAGATCCACCTGAACATAGTCCAGTTCGGCCACGGCATACTCCAGCGAAGGAATCCCTTTTGAAATGCCGACAGGCGTAATGCCGTGGACCCGGTTGTACTCGGCCTGGATTGCTCGGCGGCGATTGGTTTCCTCCATCGCCTGTTTCATCGAAACTGTCACAGCATCTCCGTAAAAAATCACCCGTCCATCAAGATTGCGCGCGGCTCGCCCCGCCGTCTGGATCAAGGCGCGGTAGGAACGGAGATAGCCTTCCTTATCGGCATCCAAAATCGCCACGAGACTCACTTCAGGGAGATCAAGCCCTTCACGCAGGAGATTGATCCCGACCAGCACATCAAACGTCCCGCACCGCAGATCGCGAATGATCTCGGCTCGCTCGAGCGTCTTAATATCGGAATGCAGATAACGAACTTTGATCCCCAAGTCGTGGTAATACTCGGTCAAATCTTCCGCCATCCGTTTCGTCAAGGTCGTCACGAGCGCTCTCCCCCCCTTGGCCACTTCCGTACGGACCTGTCCGAGCAGATGATCGACTTGCCCCTTGGCCGGCACGACCTCAATCAGCGGATCCATCAAGCCGGTTGGGCGAACGATCTGCTCAACCACATGACCGTCGGCATGCTCCAGCTCGTAGGGACCGGGAGTCGCCGAAACATAGACCACCTGATTGAGACACCGCTCGAACTCCGAAAACTTCAGGGGGCGGTTATCGACCGCTGACGGCAATCGAAATCCATACTCCACCAACGTCCGTTTCCTCGAGTAATCACCCTCATACATCCCGCCGACTTGAGGAACCGTCACGTGTGACTCGTCGACGATCAACAGAAAATCCTTCGGAAAATAATCCAACAATGTCGGAGGCGGCTCGCCGGACTTTCGCCCGCTCAGATGGCGCGAGTAATTTTCGATCCCATGGCAGTAGCCCATGGCTCGGATCATCTCCAGATCGAACTTGGTGCGTTGCTCGATCCGCTGTGCTTCCAGCAGCCGTCCCGCTTTCCTGAACGACATCACGCGCTCGTCGAGTTCCTCCTCGATGCCGGTGATGGCCCGCTCATAGCGATCAGGGGCAATGAGGTAATGGGTATTCGGATAGATCGCGATCTTGGGCAACTTGCCCAAGGACTTCCCTGTGAGTGGATCGATCTGATGAATCGCGTCCACCACATCCCCGAAGAGCTCGATGCGCACGGACTTGGCCTCAGACGAAGCAGGGAAAATTTCAATCACGTCCCCACGTGCCCGAAACGTGCCTCGATGAAAATCGACATCGTTGCGCTCGTACTGGATCTCCACGAGCTTCGACAATATCTTTTCTCGTCTCGTCTCGACGCCCTCTTCCAAATAGATCAGCATGTCGTGATAGACCTCCGGTGACCCCAGCCCATAGATGCACGATACGGAAGATACGATGAGCACGTCGTTTCGTTGCAAGAGTTCGGTCGTGGCGGAGTGGCGCATCTGATCGATGGCATCATTGATTGAGGCATCCTTCGCGATGTACGTGTCGCTCTGCGGGATATAGGCCTCCGGTTGGTAATAATCGTAATAGCTCACGAAATACTCGACGGCATTATGCGGGAAGAACTGTTTAAACTCCTGATAGAGTTGGCCCGCCAACGTCTTATTGTGGACGAGCACGAGCGTCGGCTTCTGCACACGTTCAACGAGATTGGCCATCGTAAAAGTCTTGCCCGAGCCTGTGACTCCCAGTAAGACTTGATGCTTATTCCCAGCTTGAATGCCGGTCGTGAGCTTGTCGATAGCGGCAGGCTGATCCCCGCAGGGCTTGAAGGGGGCTTCGAGTTTAAAAGGCGACACAGCATCCTCCAGCCGCTCATCTTAACAGATCTCACAAGTTCAGCGCGCTGGACACCATCGTATTGCCGACCACATCCGCCAGGCTGCCTATCGAGTTAATTCTTGGACAGTAGAAGGAGGGAAACTCATCCCAGAAACCGAGCCAAAGCCGTCTCACACGAGAAATGCACGCGAGAAGGATAGGACACAAGATTGTGTTGGGGAAAACAGGGCGCCCGGCCTCTTTCTCTCCCCCTTACTAGGATCGTCAACTAGCCTGAGGCAACCACGGAAATCCAGATGGCTGTGGCGGCAGATTTTGCATAGGAGATGCAGCTTCAGGGGAAAGAAGATAGATTACGCCATCAGCTTCGATTTGATACCGATATTCATTTCCGGAGTTCCCCCGTAATCTATAGTCAGATGGAGGGTCAACGACAAAGTATGACCACCTCCTATTTACCGCAGCTACGGTAAACCCCTTATACCCTTTCCTCCAGGAGCCTGGTGATAGAGGGTGAGGTATCCTTCCCCACGAGTTCTTCTGGATAACGATGGGGACGACAGTAAGAATAATTCCAACTCTCGTACCGTCTTTGATGATTGCTTCATCGCTGCTCGATGTCTGTGCATCTTCGGTGTTCGGCTGCGTAGCAGAACGCTCTGGCTTCATGCAGACTCCTCCCGTCGAGCACAAGACACTCTTCGATTACCCCTCAGACTCATGAAATTCATGCCTGTCTCCAAGGGTGCTGCCCTAGAATCTGCCAGTTGTACTCTCACTAACATCGGCATTTAGGGCCCGAATAGTATTTCGGGTCTTGCAAGCATGCATTTTGCCGTTCCCATCCATCTCTCCGATGCCTGCTGGGATTGTACGAGATGACGGTGAGAAGGCAAGCAAAGACAGCCTGTCAACACCTGATCATTTGTGCGCCCACAGGGTCTGTTCCTATGTTATTCATCCCCGAAGTGGGCCGCTACAGGGCCGGTATCAAGACACAATCTCAATTGCGGTCCATATAATTGAATCGTTTCCACGCTCAGTCTACAATTGTCGGATGAGTGATTGGTCTTCTTGCCCAGCCGTGGAGCGTGACCCCGAGCGTGTAAGTGGTGTTTGGGTGTTTCGCGGCACGCGTGTTCCTGTAACTGCCCTCTTCCAGAATCTCGAGGATGGGGCACACGTCTCAGACTTTATTGACTGGTTTCCGGGCGTGACGCTCGCGCAAGTCCGCGCCGTGCTTGAGCACGCAGCCCGCTCCCTAGAAGCGGCGTAAGTGCGTGTTCCTTTCGACCAGGGTACTCCAGTCCCACTTCGCAAGGACCTTCCAGCCCATCAAGTTACGACGACTTTTGAGCTTGGTTGGAGCAATCTCAGAAACGGTGACCTGCTGTAAAAATCCGAAGAGAGCAGATTTTCCGTGGTCTGTAATTGGGGTCAGGTCTTGTAATCATGCACCGTGCCGCCTTCCCATCCATCGCTAGGGTGCTTGTTGGGATTGTACGAGATGACGGCGAGAAGGCAAGCAAAGACCGCATGACCGCGCCTGCTACTTGCGAAACTTCCTCTCGAGCGGGGCACGATCAGACCAACGCTCCCGACTCAGGAGACGGAGGCCGGGGGCACCGGGGCGAGGCGACCTGCTCTACCCTGCCGGTTGTTCTTCGATCTGCTTGAGGTGTCGGCTCACCGTCGACTCATGCACCCCCAGGTGGTCCGCGATCTCTCGCAACCGGTACCCATACTGGCGATAGGCCTGCTCAATATGTCGGCTGGGCGTCCCCTTGCGTTGAAAGAGTACCCTGAGTGCCGGTCGGACCGCCTGCGTCTGCCGTCGAGGAATATCACGAATGCGTCGATTTGGTTGATGGCGGGCGATAAACGCCTCCGAACCTAAATAGATCTGCCCTTGGAGCTGCTCCCATGGGCGTGCCGCCCCACGCCCCTCGGCCACAAAGGCGCGGTAACGGTCTTGTGCCGGCCTGACCCGTTGGCCGAACTGGTGCAAGATCCAGTCGATGGTCAGCCACGGCGGAGCTGGCGTGTCTCCCACTGTGGCTCGATAGCTACTCCAGGCCCAGAGGCGTGGGTGCGTTACCATTTTCGCCCGTACTGGATTGAGGACAACATAGCGACAGAGTTCAAGCAGGTGCGCCTCTTTCTCCACGAGAATGGCGGTGAAGCGCCCCTGCAGCACATGCCCTACCCGGTCATGGCGCCGGTTGAACGATTGCGTATACCGACCGTTGAGCTGCCGCATGCCGCGGGAGAGATTCGGTTGCGGGGTTTCAATCAGGAGATGATAGTGATTGTCCATCAGGCAATACGCATGGCACAGCCAACCAAACCGATCGATGACGTGGGCCAGCAGCGCCAAAAACGTATGGCGATCCTGATCATCAATGACAATAGGCTGCCGTGCGTTCCCTCGGCTGGTGACGTGATACACGGCACCGGGATATTCAATCCGCAACGGACGTGCCATGCGCGTGGTCGTAACACAGCCAGATACATGATTGCAAGACCTGACCCCATTCAGTTGACCCCAAGTGCTAACCCTGA
>DCZN01000083.1:109494-109739 GCA_002331625.1 Nitrospira sp. UBA2083
ATTCCGGCAGCCCTTCTCCAAACGGAACAGATCGACGATTAATTGCGACCGCCTCCGAATCCTCCACGCCCTCCTCCACCGGAGCGGGGCTCCTGAGGACGCGCTTCGTTCACTGTTAAGGTACGACCACCGAGTTGCGTGCCGTTCAAGGCAGTAATGGCAGCCTGCGCTTCGGCATCGGACGACATTTCAACAAACCCAAATCCCCGAGACTGCCCGGTGAACTTGTCCGTGATGATCCGGGC
>DCZN01000083.1:109801-123038 GCA_002331625.1 Nitrospira sp. UBA2083
ATAAATCTTCGCACCCATCAGACGCCTCCTTTGACACAATGATGTTGTCTTGGACTCGAGAAAGCAACGAGGAAGGAATGGGCCGAAGACGTCAACACAGCGGCGGCTTAGCTCTGGCTTCCGATCAAATTCCCGGGCTGGCCCAAAACAACATACGTCCAGGCCTTGTCACTCTCTTCACCGATGTTGCCAGGCCTTTCGCAAATCGGCTCCTGTATGCTACTCCAGACGCAATAGAAAAGGCAAGTTTTGGGAAAACTGATGCGGGTTAATAGGCCGGTGGCGCGGAAAGCGGACGATGAGAAAAGAGTGGAACCGCATGGAAGCTGTCGAACAGCATCGTCGACTTCCCGCTCAGGACAAGCCCAATGTATCCCAAACCCAGCGCTTGGTCTTCCACGGACAGCACGAGAACTCCATCAACGAACACTTCGATGAAATCTTTACTGATGATGGTATTCCGTTGCACTCTCAGCGAATGCCACTCGACCGGCTTCAGGTTGACCGGCGCATGAGCCAGCACAGTAGGACGTCCATCGGATAGACGCACGAATTGCACCTGTCGAATAACTGGATCGATGATCGCAGCATAGAAATGCTTCATGTCACGCGCACCTAGCGCGACTCCGCCTGACCCAGCCGCGCCCTCCGGTGTCAGAAATCGAACGCTCAGATCAGGATATTCGTACTGCATCCCTTCAGCCACCAACACCTGATAGCACGCCTGGGTACACCTCGACGAGCCGACGACGACGTGTGCGGGAGACGGCGCTGTGGCGTGACTCTGCACAACCCAATCGCCAAGCACCTCGTCGTTGGAGATCCCTTTGGTAAACCCAACCGGCACTGCATCGAGGGGATCTTGATCGAACGTCCATTTTTTAAACAACCCTCCTTGGGCCTGTTTCTTGAGATTCGCGGCCTTTTCCTCCTGTGTTTCATTCTGGACGGCACCTGCGAATACCGCGCTCATCATTAGGGTGACAACGACCGCGAGGAACATACAGATCACCGTCCAGCCCCGTCGGATGACGGCACCGGATCGACCTCGTTTCAACTCTGACAGCATCCGCACTACTTCGAGCTTCCTGGTTTCTTGATTTGAAGAATCTCGCGCTGCAATCGGTCACGCTCGGCAAGCAGCTTCTTCCGTCGTTGCCACCGATCCCAAGTCCACCACCGCAGCTTCTCGCCGAACGTCACGGTGGGCGTCGGAGCACTCCCACCTGGAGCCTGCTGAAATGAATAGCCCTCATGGCGATCACGTTGTTCAAAAAACCGGCGATATAAGTGATCGTATAATCCTTTGCCCGGTTCACCACCCGCCATAGTCACTCCGTTACGACAGATGCATGGTTCGCCCGTCCCGCTCAGTTAGCAACCCACGCTTGGCCGAATAGTACCTGGGCCCGATGCGGCTCTGCAACCGGCTTACCCCGCTGTGCTATGATCCATAGCTGAGTATGTTCCGACCCTATGTAGACCCCGTCGTCAAGCTCCTCCGAACCTTCGTCCATGCGTGGCGCCTGTGGATCCCACTCTCTATCGCTGTGCTCCTCTCGCTACAGCCGCAGTCCAGCCTCGCTCGAGCACCGGAGCATGTGCTCCAATCCGCCATCGATTCGCTCAACGACGCGCGGATGCTGGCCGATATCAGAACGCTCAGCAGCCCCTCGTTCAATGGACGGCAAAGCGGCACGAACGATGACCTCCAATCCGCGCAGTGGATGGCGCGAGAGTTTTTGTCAGCAGGTTTGCGTCTCCCGCTTGTTCGCAATGGCTCACTGATCGTACCGCACTTGACGGGAAAAGACGGCACGTCATCCGGTGCGATGGCTACCCTCATCTCGACTCCTCTGATAGGCCCAGATCCAACCATGCGTATCGGTCCGGCGGATCATCTGGCCACCAAAACTCTCGGCTCGGACTATCTTCCCATCTCCGATTCACCCTCCGTCGATCTCCAAGCCCCCATCATCTTCGTCGGATATGGCATCGTCGATCCTGCTCACGGTGTCGATGACTATGCCGGTGTCGACGTGAATAATCGTATCGTGCTATTTCTGCGAGGTAAGCCGGAGCACTATCCACGACCTGTCAGCCACGCCGACAAGGTTCGAATTGCACGAGAACGTGGGGCCATCGCCTATCTCACCGCAACAGGCCCCATCCTCCAGCCGTATGAAATCCGTCGCGGCGTCACCGGGAACCCCAGCGCTTTCTACGGACAACTGCCCCTTAACCAAGCGATCCCTGGTGCCTGGATCAGCACAGCCCTGGCTCAAGAGCTGTTCCAGCAATCGGCTGATGCCGGTCCTGATCGTTTGCGCACCCTTCAAGAGCGGTTGAACCAGACATCGTCATCACAATCGGTAACAACCGATCGGGTTGCCTCGCTTCAGTGGAAAACTACCGTAGAGGAAGGGATGTTAATCAATGTTCTGGGGATGCTCCCCGGAACTGGGACAGAGACCGTGATCATTGGAGCCCATCGAGACCACTTCGGCCGTCCCGGAGGGATCCTCTTCCCCGGCGCTGATGACAATGCCTCTGGCACAGCGATCATCTTGGAGGTAGCACGAGTCCTTGCAAAACTTGAGAGACGCCCCGCCCAAACCATCCTCTTCGTCTCCTTCAGCGGTGAAGAGCGTGACCTGCTTGGCTCACGGCTCTATACTTCACAACCCCTTGTTCCGCTCAAAGCAACCAAGGCCATGATCAATATCGACCATGCCGGCGTGGGAAACGGACGGCTGACCGTCGGTGTGACGGAATTGGAGAAGGAGGTCCTTCTGGCGGCGGGGAAAGTAGCCGGCGTTCACGACAAACTAGATATGTACGGATTCTTCCCGGGAGGCGACCATGTCCCATTTAAGGAAGCTGGTGTGCCGACTGTCACCGTGGTGAGCGGCGGTGTGCACCCTCACTTTCATCAGCCGACCGATACGGCTGAGACCATCAACCCAGAAATCCTGAAATCCATCGCACGGTATGTACTGGCTGTCGTGTGGCAATTGGCCTATACGACTGAGGCCGAGGCGACGGTTGAGGTCGAGCCGAACCCCTGATTGACAGCATCTCACCAAAAACTGATCGCGTCCTACGGGAGTTCGTCAAGAATCCCGGATTCAATTGGAGGCAACGGGGCTGTTTCACGCGGTGGACTGGGAAGGACGGTCGGGCTTCCAACCTGATTCGCGCCCTGGATGAGCCCAATAGACAATTGTGGACCGAATGTCATCACGGCTCCGCTCCACGCTTGCCCTGTGGTCGGATTGCGAAAGTTGTACGATTGGAAGTGCTGGCCGGGTGTATAGAGAAACCCCTGCGTTCCCTGATTATCAATGTAGAGACTCCCACCACTGAATTTAATCATCGGAGAAACCCCTCCGGCAAATGATCGAACACTCGATGCACCGGAAGCACTCTGTGCCAATGCCGACACGTGAGCGTAAAGCGAAGCCACGATCAGCAGACACAGTACACCGCCACCGATCCCGACCCGAGACCTACGAGTGCTTCGTTGCAAGAAAAGGTATCTCAGACTATCCATGACATGAACCATAGCACATATTATAGTATGCTCTGATATCGATTCTTGATCAAGGAGGCACGTAATGAACGGCACATTCTCGGTGCATCAGTCTATTCTCAGAATCCTGACGATCGCAGGATTGACGTGCCTCTCCTCGCCACTCACGAGTTGGGGGTTGGATGTCACTCAGCCGATTCCGTTGGAGCGTCGCGAAACAGTCTCCCTGGCCGATGCGGCAGTCCGTGCACTACAAAGCAATCTCGACATCAGTATCAGCCGCCACGATCGAGAAAGCCGATTGGCCGACATTATCATTGAACAATCCAAGTTCGACCCGAATTTCAGCATCAACAGCCAATATAACCGAACCGTGAATCCACTCAATCGACCTGTCTTCGGTGGAACGCTTGGCTTGCTTGATCAGATACGGATCTTCGATCAGCGCGCCCATTCTGTCACGGTCGATGCCTCAACCAACCTCATCACCGGCGGTAATTTCGACGTGAATTACAGCCCAGCAAGAAACAGCGTCAATCAGGACGTCGCCAGAGGATTCTTGTTCAATCCCTCGTGGACCGGCGGCCTGGCATTCACCTTCACCCAACCGTTGCTCAAAAATGCCGGGATCGCGATCAACAAGACCTTCATCAAGGTCGCTCAAAACAATGCGGTGGTCGAGGAGCATGTCTTTCGCGACCGCGTCATGACCGTCATTACTTCTGTCGAACAGACCTACTGGGAATTGGTGTTTGCGAACGAAAACCTGAAAGTCGCGCAAGCGGCCTTGAAAGCGGCGGAAGAACTCTTGGCCACCAATCGTGCAAAAGCAAAAGCCGGGATTATGTCGATCGTCGACGTGCTTCAAGCTGAGGCCGCCGTCGCGTCTCGGGTAGAACAGGTGTTGGTGGCGGAGAAATCCATTCGTGATCAGGAAGATCAACTCCGACGTCTCCTTAACCCGGGTGAAGAGGAACTACGGCAAGACGTCCGCCTGACACCAGCCGATGCCCCCGTCACAGTCCTTGAACCCCTGAGCCTCCAGGAAGCCATCGATACCGCCATCGAACAGCGTCCGGAAATCCTGCAGGCGAAGAAAAACGTCGAGACCGGCGAACTCAATAAGCAATTTGCACGCAACCAGTTGCTACCCACGCTGTCATTTCAAGGCACCATCGGACTTGCCGGACTCGGCGGGGACTATGGGGAATCTTTTACCCGAAACTTCAGCGGAGACTTCTACAACTATGGCGCGGGACTGGTCTTGAGCTATCCGCTGGGGAACCGCGCGGCGATCCAATCGTACAACAAGCGACAACTCGAAGCCAAGAATGCCGAAGCCTCCCTGACGAATCTGCGTCAGCAAATCATCGTCGGCGTTCGAGAAGCCGTGCGCCGGGTGCAGACCGACTTCAAGCGGATCGAAACGACCCGTTCGGCTCGTATCATGGCCGAGAAACAACTCCAGGCCGAGCAGGAACGGTTGAAGGTCGGACTCAGTACCACTCGCTTCGTGCTCGATTTCCAACGCGACCTTGCTACGGCTCAGGGTAACGAACTGCGCGCGATCGTCGATTACAATAAGTCGTTGTCTAACCTCTCCCGTCATAAAGCGACGACATTGGACCGCTATCACCTGGAACTCTCCTAGCCACTCATGACGTCCTGGCCTGATCGGCCGGTTTCAAGTCGCAGCCACAATGTGGGTGCGGTACTGACGCTGCTCCCCATCAGCACGACAGTTGCCTATTACGGGCTTCCGATTTCTCTCCAAGAGCTGCTGCTTATCCAATTCATCCCGCAAGTCCTCGCCTATGTCGCGCTGGGCCTCTGGGCGATGGGGGTTTCTCATATTCGCAGCCAACTCGGCTTGGGACGCGACAAGATTGGGAACGGACTCCGTTGGGGGGTGGTGACGGGACTGTTGTTGGGAGGGCTCAATACCTTCGTGATTCTGTCGATCTATCCGTCACTCGGCTACGACATCACCTTCTTGAAGCAGACGCTCCATGGTCGACTCCCTGTCTGGCTGATGGTGCCGTGGTTCATCAGCTGTATCGCTTTCTTCGTGGAGGTAAACTTTCGCGGCTTTCTGTTGGGACGTTTGGCCGAAATCGAATCGCACTGGTGGGGCCACACTCCAGGGAGAAACCTGGCTCCGTTTGCACTAATTGTAAGCACGTTCACATTCGCATTCGATCCCTTCATGGTGAATACCTTTCGCCATCTTCATTGGATCGCCCTGTGGGACGGACTCATCTGGGGATGCATCTGGCTCAGAACACGCAACCTTTGGATGACCATCGTCGCCCATGGCCTCGAAGTGATCGTGCTGTATAGTGCGGTCAAAGCCGCGATAGGATGAGTTGTCATGTCTCGTTGCCGATGATCGACGTATCACTATGATCCGATGAATCCATCCTTCTCCAGCTACCTGATCAACGATGTCTTCGGCGATCCCGGCCTATATGTGGAAGTCCGCTGGTCCAAACGAGCCTTGCTCTTTGATCTCGGGCACAACGATAGCCTTGGTCCGACTCGATTGCTCCGGGCCAATGATATCTTCATCTCCCACACTCACATGGATCACTTCATCGAATTCGATACCGTCCTTCGGGTTGCGCTCGGGCGCGGCAAGAGGCTCAAATTGTTTGGCCCACCCAGCCTGATCGACAACGTCCAGGGCAAGCTGCGCGGCTATACCTGGAATCTGGTCGATGGCTACCCCCTCACGATTGAAGTTCGCGAGTTCCACAAGAACGAGATTCGACAGACCGCTTTCTCAGCGAGCAACGGATTCCAGCCGTCCGAACAAGCCGTCGTTCCAGCACCGCACCGCGATGGTCCACTCGTTACGGTGCTGAAAGATCCAATGTTCATGGTTAAAGCAGTAGCCCTGAATCATCGCATCCCCTCGTTTGCCTACTCCCTGGAAGAGCAATTCCATATCAACGTCAACAAGCAGAAATTGCATGAGGCCGGGCTGCGGGTTGGCGCCTGGCTCAAAGACGTGAAGCAGTACATTTGGGAAGGGGAACCGGACGATTTCCGGTTTACCGTGGCACTGTACAACGAGCACCGACGGGAAGACCGGGAATTTGTGCTGGGTGAGGTCAAGGAACGGTTTCTGACGATCTCACGGGGGCAGAAGATTGCTTACGTCGTCGATGCAAGGTACGACGAGAAGAACGAAGCCAAGATCATCGCGCTTGCCCGTGGCGCAGACGTTTTGTATTGTGAGTCGCCCTATTTGGATTGTGATGCAGACAAGGCCAGAGACCGATATCATTTGACAGCCAGGCAGGCGGGGCTCATGGCACGGAAGGCAGATGTTCGCGACCTTGTAGTGTTTCACTTTTCGCCACGCTATACCGGCCAGGGCGAGGCGCTGGAGCGGGAAGCGATGGAAGCGTTTCACGGAAACGAAGGAGGATAGTTTGTGAGCGATCTCGGCAAGTATCTGCTCTATTTTCTGTTAGGCGGGTCAATCGTCAGCTTCTCCACCTATCTTGGCTCGCAGGGCAAGTCATTTCTCGCCGCCATGGCCAGCACCTTTCCCGCCGTCACTGGCGTGACATTTATTCTCCTGTATATGAACGGTGGCGGATCGACGACCGTCGACTACGCCAAGAGCCTCATGTGGTTTGTCCCACCCTGGATTGTCTACGTCACAGCCATGATTGTGGGCATCCCACGCCTCGGCTTCTGGCCGGCGATGACCGGAGCACTCGTCTTGTATCTGGGGTGCGTCGGACTGGTGAAGATAGTGCTGCGCTAGCTCACCAATTGCACCAAAATCGTTACTCGAGCACCACAGCCGTGCCGCTCGCACTCACCATCAGCATGCTACTGTTGGTGCCGATGGTCTCGTAGTCGATATCAATCCCGACGATCGCATTCGCGCCGAGATTCTTGGCCTGCTCTCTCATTTCCTCCAAGGCAATGTCCTTGGCCTTCCGGAGTTCTTTTTCATAGGCCGCCGAGCGACCACCGACGATATCCCGGATCGACGCGAAAAAATCACGAAAGATATTCGCACCAAGGATTGCGTCGCCAGATACCAAGCCCAAGTACTTGACCGTTTTCTTACCTTCGATGTTATTCGTCGTCGACAGAATCATGTAACCTCCTCGTTGTTCGCCTTACACGTTACCCTTGAACGATTCGTACCCCTGCCGGCGGGTCGTTATGAACGCTCCCTCCAGAATGTCCGCGAGCTTCCACCGTGTGGTGCACCCAATCTCCGGGATTGATCGTGCGCTTCGGGTCTTTGATCGGATCAAAGCTCTTGGAAATTTTGGCATACGAATCACACAAGGCCTCATAGTTTCGGAGTTTGTCCTCGTCTATCGGCAGACCTACTTCCTTGGCCCGTCGGAGCATCCAACAGAGGGCAATGTTGGAAAGGCCTGGACATTGTCCACCTCCCACATCGGAATGAACTCCGCGGAACCACACTTCCTGAAGGCGATCGCCGAGTGTCCCACCCTTCCTCGGTGCAACCCGGGTCAGACAAAAGTTTCCGCGTCGTTCATCCAGCGCCATCGCATGATAACAATGCTTGACGTTGTCGGGGAGTGTGAGATCCCACGCAATATTCAAGTCATTTCCGGGGAGGCCGAAACAGGCGACCGTATCCCACAAGCCGAGAAATCGGACTTCAGCTCCCGCCTGTTCCTCCTGCACCTGGTTGGCAAAATGCAACGCCAGAGCCGCTCCCCGACTAAACCCAATGATGTCGACCGTTCGATCCCCCTCCGCAAAATACTGGCGAAGCACCTCCATCGCCCGATCAATCCGGAAACGCCCGCCCACTCCACCTAGACCGCCGAGAAGCTTTCCGATAAAACCAAGACGCGTCCCAACACCCTCCAAGTAGAACACATTCATATCAAGCGGGAGGCATTTGCAAAATGCCAGGACGTTCGTCTCCTTCGCTTCATCAGCTTCATCGGCATTCCACGTTCCATCAAACGCATACAGTGCCATGGTGAGTCCCTCCTTTCACAAACCCGTCCATCCCACACAACTGTTTCAGAATGCAGAACGCAAAGGAAAAAGAACAAAGGACACAAGGTTATTAGTCGATCTCCTGGGCAAGACGGAAGCCGATGTCGGAGTTCCGGAAGTGGGCAACTCCCCTGAACCGGATCGAAGTACGCAGGCTGTCTGGAATGACGTTCCAGGAACCGCCACGGATCACGCGCCCGGCACAGTCCATTCCGTTGGTCCCTAACCAGGCCGAGCCATCAGCTGGGGCACCTCTGTAATCCTCGTGCCAGCAATCTTCCACCCATTCCCACACATTACCAGCCGTATCATAGAGGCCAAACTTGTTGGGTAGGAAGAAGCCCACCGGGGCCGTCTGCTTATTATCCCATTCACTGCGGCACCCATCACAATTAGCCTGATTCTTCCCGATCTCGCCCCCCCACCAATAGAGCGTAGTGGTCCCCGCCCGTGCCGCATATTCCCACTCGGCTTCGGTAGGCAACCGGTAACGCTTGCGGCTCTTCATGGATAACCACTTCGCGTACTCCTTCGCATCTTTCCAAGAAACATTAATCACGGGCCGCTTGCCACGACCCCATCCACTGTCACCTGGTAATGACCGTCCGGTCTCAGCCGCAAATTGATCATATTCTTCAAAGGTAACTTCGTACCGGCCCATCTTGAAGGCCCGGTTGATGGTCACCAAGCGAACCGGTAGTTCATCTGTATATGAAACGTAAACATCGCCCATGCGAAAGAGTCCAGCTGGCGCGTCAACCATCACCGGCTCCAGGAGGCCCCCCTTTCCAAGTACGGTTAAGATCGTTTGCTTGTACGCCTCCATAGAACTCTCTGCCACTTGACGTTCTTGCTCAGCATGTTTGCTCTCTCTAACTGACCACAATCCCATCCCAACGACCAGTACACTCACCGCAAGAAGCGCGATCTTGATGCCTCTCTCACGCACTCGGCGACGCTTCATGACCGGCCCGATCAGGCTGTCATGGCTCAGTTCATAGTAAAAGCCTTCCAAGGCAGGACGGATTTCTTTCCGCAGCAATCGCGTCTCCGTCAATGTCTCCAGGCTCGACCCATGCATGTGGTACTGTTGCTGGATCTGCCCTTCTTCCATGCTGACCCGATGGCCGGTCTGGCTGAGCAGGCCTCGTTCGCACAACCGACGTGCCTGTCCACGCTGCCATGACAACGGCCAGCCAGGGAGTCTTCCAACTGCTCGGCGATAGAAATCTTGCAGTAGACCTTCCATCACCGCACGCCCGCTCAAAATATGTTCATCGACCTCCAGCACTCCCTGCACCTGGCCCTGGCGCTCCGCCACTTGTTGCTCCACATACTGGCAAATGATCTGCAATTGGAATGGTTCCACTTCCCCTTGACGATTCACTAAGAATTCCATCATGGCGTTGAGCGTGGCATCTTTATAGACAAAGGGCCGTGTCGCGAACACCTCAAAAACATCCACCATCGCCGGTTTGATGATCGCCTGACAGGCCATCTCCCGGGTCAAGGAACTCAGCCGAAAACGCCGTTCAAAAAGGCTTGGCACTGTCGACACGAGTTGCTCCAACGCTCCGACATATTCCTCACGAAGACTTAGGATGATTCTCACATCGGGTGGAGTCTCAGTGTAGGGGGCCCGTTCACCAAGACGAATTGTCTGCCGGATCCTTGTGGGCAACCCAGGGGACGCAAGTTCACCCAGTGCTGCCGCCAAGGCTGTGCGGACGTCTTCCGTCTGAAGGGTAAAGATTTCCTCGAACTGATCCAACACCAGCACGGGAGTCCATAACACCTCCCCCTTCCACAAATCGGTCGACTTCAACACTTCCCAAAGGTTCCCAGACTTTGGCTGATCAAACTCGATCCCCTGTGCCCGGCAGGTGTCTGCCAAGGCCCGAAGCACCACGGCCACCGGGTCTATCCTTGGCTGATTAAAACGTACCGGCACTGGCAAGAGGGCGTGATCACGAAGACGAGGATACAGACCTGCCTGGAGCAACGAGGTTTTGCCTAAACCCGATTTCCCAAACAATACCAGCAAGCGGCTAGCCCGAACCCGATGCAGCAGCTCTTCCTTTTCCTGATCGCGTCCAAAAAATAGACCCCCATCCACCTGATCGTCTGCAAAAGACCTAGGCCCTGGATATCGGCTATGCGAATGGGGTCTATCCGATTGCCGCGCATCAGATGGTAAAATCGTTTGTGCTGTCCCCGAGTCATTCATGATGTAGGAATCCTCTGTACTCGGCTCTGACGCCGGTTCCAATCCTGGTGAATGTCCTTGGCCAACCCTCGTATCCCCTCACCATTCGACAGATCCACCTGATGGAGATGACTGAGACGGTCAAGGCCTTTGCATGGTTGCAGGATGGCTGGAATCAGGAATCGCTCACCCTGATCGAACCAATCCTGCCGTTCCAGCGCCACTTTGACCTCCTTGTGCAGGTAACTTTCAGGTCGCTGCAACATCTGCGGTGTTTGCAGCACGAGCACATAATCCACTTGTTTCTGGATCACTCGCTCAATCCGACGATCCCAATCGTCTCCACCACGCAAATCTTGACGATCTCGCCAGCTATCGATGCCCAAGGTATGGAGCTGTCGCTCAATATCCATCACTCGATCGCGGTCACGGCTGTCATGACAAAGAAACACCTTGGGTGTACCAGCGGGAAGTTCTGGCAATACAGGCTTAGCCGCTTGTGCCTCATAGCGTCGGCGCAGTTCCGAGGCGAACTGCGCCCACGACTCCTGGCGAAATTCGATTTTATGTTCCTGTTCAAAAAAGAGAGCGGTCTGTTGGAGACCTGGCTGCAAGAAGAAGCTGGTGGCTTCGATCGCTAAAGAGCGATTGCGATGACCAAAGGCCTTTAATGCGTGAAGTAGCACACGCGTATGCCAGCCTTGAAAGCCAAAGCCGAGAAACAAGAAGGACGTTTGTGGGTCAGCCAATTGTCCCGCGAGAAAAGAAGGAAACGGTGGCGCATTCCGCACAACATTGACTAGAAACTCCAGCAGCTCTGTCTCCGTCAGGACCAGGGAGTCTAATTGCTCCAAGTGCCCAAACAGCGCATAGACTATCGGACGCATGGAATTTTCTTCAGACATAGCTGGTTGTCGATGCTTCCTAAAATGATAAAAGTCCTGAATAGGAGCCTTCCCCGCTTCGTGGAACGCCTGAGTCAGAAAACTGTCCGGTGTCGTCGTGAAGCAGAGAGTAAAGGGGAGTGCAGCGAGATCTCGATGAAAGCAGGACGTCTGGAGGGACAGTGACGAAAAGAATTCCTGAACCTCAAATTCTAAATCATAGCGGTCGCCATCCCTCTTATGTCGGAGCTGAGCCACATGAGTTAGGTCATCATCGGCAATCGGAACTTCCCGAGGCAATGATTCAGCCAGCCTCTTGGCGAGCTGTCGAGATACTGGGAGACCGTTGGCCCCGTAATCCTCGAACACAATGTCTGGCCCCGTTACGAGAATACAACTCCCCCGGTGAATGGCTTCGAGCACTCGGTACCAATCACGCTCACTCAAGCTCTCCATCTGCGCCTATTTGTCCTTTCCCAGCTTCATAAAGCATTTCACCGATTGCGGCACCCGGCAATTCTGGTCCTCATACATCTTTGAAAATACCTCATGAGGATGGAGACTCCTTACTGACCCCTGGGGACCGATACGTAGGGGCGCATTTTACCTATTCACCCAATTAAGGCAACCCTTCGATCGACTCAGGACAGGGCCTTTGACTGGCCTGCTCTGAACTGATCGAAGAGTTCATGCTTCAACAGGTTGAGCATGAACGGAGATCCGAACAATTCTCCGTCGTTGAACCGTCCACCAAGTGTTGCTACCATGATCGGTCGTTCTCTCTCTGAAAGATTGCTATGCCAACCCCTCTTAGCCCCAAGCCCTCACCCGATCACCTCATTATCGAGGGTGCTCGGCAGAATAACCTCAAGAACGTCTCGCTGCAGATTCCTCATAATCAGGTCACAGCCATTACCGGTGTGTCTGGGTCCGGCAAATCCTCGCTGGCTTTCGACACGATCTTTGCCGAAGGCCAATGGCGGTATGTCGAATCGCTCTCGACTTACGCCCGCATGTTCCTCGACAAGGTGGCTCGCCCGGATGTCGATCGCCTAATCAATGTCCGGCCGGCCATCGCCATTGAGCAGAAGAATCAAGTGCGCACGTCCCGCTCGACGGTCGGTACGACGACCGAGATCGCCGATCTGCTGCGCCTCCTCTTTGCCAAGATCGGCAAACCGACTTGTCCTGATTGCAAGCAAGCAGGCCGTTCGTTCCAACCAGACACCGTCGCAGACGATCTGCTCACGCGATGGTCTGGTGCCAGAGCCATGATCCTGTTCCCCATCGCCACTCCCAAACCCAAAGAAGAGACTGCATTTGTCCAGTCACTGCTCATGCGTGGATTCACCAGGCTCAGGACGCAGGACGATGTGATTGACCTGCACGAGTCAGAGCAGGTGAAGCTCCATAAGTCTCAATCTCTTCAGGTCGTCCTGGATCGTCTTGTCATCCGCGAAGACAACCGCACTCGACTAATCGAAGCTGTGGAAACAGCATTTCACGAAGGCGAAGGCCGCTGTTCGGTCGACATCATCGACCATGGGCGACAATCGTACAGCACACAGTTTCTCTGCCAGGGATGCGGACGGACTTTCGAGCCTC
>DCZN01000083.1:123107-124804 GCA_002331625.1 Nitrospira sp. UBA2083
CGGCAATGTGCTGCGATACGACCAGGAGCGGGTGATCCCCGACCCGACCAAGTCTCTTGCCCAAGGAGCCGTGGAGCCCTGGAGTAAACCCAGCTCGGCCTGGTGGCAAAAGCAGATGCTGGCCGCGATGAAAAAACAGGGTGTCGATGTCGAGACACCCTTCAAGTCGCTGCCCACGGATCATCAACGCCTCATCTGGGAGGGCGCCAAATCTTTCGACGGAATCAACGATTTCTTTGCATACCTCGAAGGTAAGCGCTACAAACTGCATGTCCGTGTCTTTTTGAGCCGCTACCGCACGCCTTTCGATTGCCCCGATTGCCATGGCAGCCGCCTCAAACCGGAGGCTCTCTTCGTCAAGATCGTTGGGCACGACATCCATGAGACGATGGAACGAACAGTGGAGAGCCTTGCTGATTGGGTGGAATCCTTGCCTCTTCGTCCGTTCGAGCAAGACATTGCAACTGACATACTTCGACAACTCAAGGCAAAGCTCGGCTTTCTCCAACGCGTCGGTCTTGGGTACCTGACACTCAACCGACAAACGAAGACGCTCTCCGGCGGTGAAGCTCAACGAGTCGCGCTGGCGAATCAGCTCGGATCTCGGTTGGTCGGCACCCTCTATGTCCTCGACGAACCGACCATTGGCCTCCATGCCAGGGATACGGACCTGTTAACCGGCATCCTTCGCGATCTCGCGGCGACCGGCAATACGGTCGTGGTTGTCGAGCATGACCGCCACATGATCGAATCGGCCGACTTTATCGTTGAGCTGGGCCCTCACTCCGGCGAAAAAGGCGGCGAGATTGTTTGTGCAGCTCCGATGAACGAGTTCATCCAAGACCGTCGTGCTACCACCGCCCGATACTTGCGCGGCGACGAGCTGATTCCTCAACCTCGAGCACGGCGGAATGGGAACGGCAAGATGCTGGTGCTCGCGGGGGCCACAGAGCACAATCTCAAGGACCTCTCCATCCGCATTCCCCTCGGCATGTTGATCTGTGTCACCGGTGTGTCTGGTTCAGGGAAAAGCACCTTGGTTGAAGATACTCTCTATCGAGCCGTGGCCCGTGCCTTTCGTGTGGAGTCGCTCCCCATGGGGCGGTTCAAGGCCATCAAAGGTATCGAATATCTCAAAGGTATCCGCATGATCGATCAACAGCCGATCGGCCGCACCCCACGATCGAACCCAATTACCTACCTGAAAGCGTTCGATGAGATCCGCCAACTCTTCGCCGCGGAACGAGACGCGCAACGGCAAGGATTCACGCCTGGCCACTTTTCGTTCAATGCCACAGGTGGTCGCTGCGAACGGTGCGAAGGCAGCGGCGTCGAAAAATTGGAAATGTACTTCTTCGAGGATATCTATGCCCCCTGCGAGATCTGCGAGGGCAAGCGGTTCAAATCCGATGTCTTGAAGATTCGCTACCGCGGCAAGAACGTCGCT
This sequence comes from Nitrospira sp. UBA2083, assembly GCA_002331625.1. Taxonomy (GTDB): domain Bacteria; phylum Nitrospirota; class Nitrospiria; order Nitrospirales; family Nitrospiraceae; genus Nitrospira_D. The sequence continues at coordinate 124,555 of DCZN01000083.1, forward strand.
GACGTCCTCAACATGACCGTGGAGGAAGCCGCTTCCTTTTTCACTGGGACACCGAAGCTCCAAAACAAACTGCATCTACTGATCTCCATCGGGCTTGGCTATTTGCGACTCGGCCAATCCGCCACGACGCTGTCCGGTGGGGAGGCCCAGCGATTAAAAATCGCTGCTGAACTATCAGGGCAGGAGGAGAGGCACCCCTCGACACGCTCAGAGAGCCAGTCCCCTGGCATCCTCTATATTATGGATGAGC
>DCZN01000059.1:0-667 GCA_002331625.1 Nitrospira sp. UBA2083
GTCCACGCCTGTAAAGACGGAGGAATCTATCGCGGGCAGAGTTGCGGTTACTCTATCATTTGACATCATGTGGCACTTCCTTCTTTTTGATCCAATGTGATTGACTACGTGTAGAGACGGACCTGAGGTGAGATTATTACACTTGGGTCCATGCCAGAGGATTTTCCAAGCCGTTGGCGTATGCATGGCAACGGACTGGACGATGCGTGAAAGCGTCAAAAGACACGCATGTCAGTCCAGCGCTGAGGGATAGCCTCTGTCGATTCTTGCAGCTAGCCCAGAGAAACTTGTCTCACCTGTCTTTCATGATTGTACAGAATCAGACACGTCGGCACGGCATCATGTACGTGTGGCACCTCATCGTAGCTTCCGTCCCATTGACTCAATTCATGACACCGGCGTCGGGTTCGATCTCGAGGCGATTCAGACCCGTCATCCCGGTTTAGGTCTTATGGCTATGCGCGAGCGAGTGCGGTCGGTGCGAAGCCGATTCGACATCCGAGCCGGGCCGAGGCACACATAGTACCGTGCAGATTCCCCTCACCAGCGTTCCACATGAAGAAACCACGCGTGCTCTTGGCTGATGACCATACGTTCGTGCTCGAGGGGGGACGAAGTTGCCGGAAGAGCAGTGTGACCTGGTGGGATCGGTAGAAGACGGCCGCGC
>DCZN01000059.1:689-874 GCA_002331625.1 Nitrospira sp. UBA2083
AATTTCACAAGGCCAAGGTCATGAAACAACTCAACCGTCACACGACCGCTGACCCGGTCAGATATGCAATAGCGCATGGCTTGGCCACAGCCTCGTGATCGCTGTCCGAACCAGATCGTAGACATACCGCTAAAACCCAGTAGTTTTCACGGGCGTAGCCCGTAGTTTTCCTCTCCCTCCTCCTC
>DCZN01000059.1:891-18448 GCA_002331625.1 Nitrospira sp. UBA2083
ATGTACAGTCTTGTCAAGGCCTCAAGATCATGGAGAAGGGACTCAGGTCTTGAGGAAGATGGACATGGCTGTCCGTATGGAACAGGCGCAACAGGTCTGAAGCTACGAGGAGATGCCACACGCACTACGAAGCGCACCATCGCCAAGATCCTGCGTTCGGCTCTATCAAGAAGCATTGAGCATTCAGGAAACGGTCTTCGGACCCAATATACCATCGAGACGCGGCGGGTCCGCAAAGTCTGACGATGGCTCATCGATGGATGGGAAGTCCCCATGAAGAGAGCAAGAGTCGAGAATGACTATGGTCAACGTCGTGGCCCTCGTGACGGCGATTGCACCGAGGAGCACTGAACATGCAGAGCTTCTTTTTCCTCATCCGCAATACACTTTGGGTGGTGAGTGCAATGGTCATTATCGCCACGATGGTCTTGCTCATCTCTCTGACTATCTCGATCTAGAGATGGCCCACTGGCGAACGTCCAACAGAACTGATCGCGGTCCAGCTATCGAGCAAGACACCATGGAGATCGAGGGCCATGTCTTTCATCGGACTGACATACAAGGGGGCGATCGAGTCTGCCAAGGAATCGCTGAAACATGCGGGGGCACCCTTAGCTCAGGCGGAAGAGGCCCAGCACCCGACGAAAAAGCAGCAAGATGCCGAGCCCTTCGCTCTTGGGGTGGAGACGCGAGTGGTGAAACGGGAGCGGGGCCGCGAGGTGAAGCAGCTCTCCGACAAGTCGCGACAGAAAGTGCTCGAATCAGCCTGTGATTGAAACGTTCCGGTCAACCTGGCTGAGTCGAATGGCATGAACTGCAGAAAGGAGGGGGGTATGAATAAGATCTGGTTGTATCTCGCGGGGCTGATCGTGGTTGCAGCAGTATTGATCTATCTGGCCATCACGGGGGTGAAAAGCACGCATCCTCCGGCCAGTGATCTGAGAACAGCGTACGAGAAGACGAAGTAGAGAACCACAGGAATCGAGAAAAGGAGGGCACTAATGAAGGCAGAAGCCACGAAACCAGTGACGCAAAAGAAATCGCACGTGCTATTCAGTAGAGGGGACAAAGACCCAGCGGCTGTGACGAAGCCGGTCTCGCGGGACGAACAGCCGTTGGACGGTGAGGTTCAGGCGCGCATCGCGGTACGCGCCTACGAGCTGTACCTGGAACGCGGGTGCTGTGAGGGTTGTGCCGAGCAAGATTGGTTGGATGCCGAGCAGGAGGTGCTGAGTCGCATTGTGCCGGGTTAGCCTGCGCCCGAGTCGGGCGCATATGCGACCTTCCGGTCCTCTCGATCATCGTGCCACTGAAAAGCTCGGTACCAGCTATGACACATCTCCGCCACACGCCGATAGAAGTTGCTTCTGCCCGACAGGCATCAGAGGGACAGCACACTAAAACCTAGGATGATCTATCAATATCTGATTCGGCTTCGTTTCCGTCATCGAGTTGAGACGATTGTCGAAGTCTTTCCCACGATGTAGGAAGATCTCGATAAGGAGAAGAACGCGATCGTCAAACAATGGGCGAAATGAGAAGAGCAGATTGAGCGGGTGATGCGGACCACGGTCGGAATGTATGGAGATCTACAGGGGGTAGCAGGAAAAACGATTCAGGAGATAGAAGGTCTAGCGTTTCCTGTTTTGACCCCACCTGATAATAAGATCATATCATCGTGAATACACTGGGAGCTGATGAGAACCTATCTCAACCGGTATTCCAAACGAGCACAGGCGAAGACTTTCAGAGGCCGATACGCACATTTTCTGCCAAGTTCGCGTCCCTCAGACGCTGCACCTACAATGCGTGATACGGCTTTCCTCAAAATTCGATTTTTTGGATAGGTTCTAGACAATTAAAGCTGCTTCCACATCCCAGCCAGAGCCATGACTGGCAGGGCCTATTTCGCCCCGATCACGTATCCAGTAAGCTTGGTGGGGAGCAACGCATCCTTCACCCTGTCCGGTAGCGTTTTTGGATCCAAACTCTTGACGATAGAGAGAGATCGCTCCCGCGCCAGGTCGACGATCGCTGCTTGGTCATGCGATGCATTCTGTTCATAGAGCATGAGCAACGGCCGCAAACGCTCCTGATTATTGATCTTGAGGACGAGTCCAAAACGTGCATCGCTCAACTCAACGAAAGAGCCGGGAGGGAAGACTGTGACTGTCGCAATGAAGGGTTCGATCACATCAGAACCGTATTTGTACGGCATTTTCGTATAGAGATACGACAATGCCTGGCTTGGGCCCATGTATCGAGGTGACGCACAATTGTTTGTCAGAAGATTGTACTCGACTACGGTTCCCACTAGACGAGCGGTTTTGGAAATGTCTCCATTGAGCAGGTGTTTTGGGTACCCAGTTCCATCAAGCCATTCACGGTGCTGGCAGACAATCTCAATGACCTCCGGTGCAATGCCGGGCATCGCCTCCAAGATCTCCTTGCCAAGCTGCGGATACATTCGGAGAAGTTTGATTTCCGTGGGCGACATATCCTCCTCATTTTTAATGCGAACAGCGAGCGGCACTCGGCTCAGCCCGATGTTATGAAAGAGGGCACCCATGCCAACATGTTCCGTCTGTTCTTGTGTCAAGCCGAGCGTCCTGGCAGTCAGCATGGACAGGACACTGACATTGATGGCCTGCATCGCGAGCTCATACCCAGGGTCGACTTGACCCTCGGCATGCACCAAACTGAGTGCTACGGTTTCTTGCTTCAAGGCACCTGACAGAGCAGTCAGGGTTTTACCGGCAGATTGCAGCGCATCCGATTGCCCTGCATGGGCCATGGCTAACATGACCGAGACCTCATTCGTCGCGTCGCCATAACAGCGAACGTTTTCCTCGATGGCCTTCCGGTGCTCAAGGGCAGTCATGATCTGTCGCTGCTTCTCCTTGAGGAGCGACTGCTCATCGACTTCTGCTTCCTGGAGCGTCTCGGCATCGATTTCGAACGTTCCAACAGAAACGGATGGATCAGCAAGGGCAGCGACCACGTCGGCATGCGAGCGGTCCGGATCATAAAAAAGCCTTGTTAGGCGATGCTTCTGAATGATCACAATTTCAGTCGGCGAGGAGATCATGAACGTATCCCGGACGAAAGGATGCTCCATCCATGCGTGATCGATCTTGATGTAGAGTCCGATGCGTAACAGATGAGGATTGAGCGGGAGCCAAGCCATAGGTGGATCCTTTACCAAACAAGAGCGAGATGCCTATTTCTCCTCTGGAAACTGCAAAGGTTCTTTCTGTCTCTCAGATCATCAAACACTTCCTAGACACCTGGTCCGAGACAGGATAGAGAAGTTCAGTATCGGGGAATACTCGTGGCGCTACTTGCTCGCTCCGGAGAATCTACGAGGTCATCATTACAGTGTTCGATCATGTAACAATCTCGTGTCGAAGAACGGACGTGGGGAGAGTTCAAACACATCACGACACGGCTGGGATCCCAGTCGAGTTGATCAGGTCGTTGCTCGAACGTGCCTCGGAGAAGGTGGGCATCGCGTACGGTGTGAAACTGCTGAACAACGTGATGTCTCGGTAGACCGACTTACAGGCTCAGCAGGTAGTTTCTATTCATCAGCCAGGTATTCTTACGAGTGACCTTCTCGAACAGGTTCGGTACGATGAATTCAAGCTTCTGTCCAAGTAAGTAGTGTGTCGTGTATTCGGAGTGACCACGACCATTGTCTGTTTACTCCCCACAGTGGGTTTGCTCATATGAATTTGGCCCGTCGGGCTTCTCACTTACACTCCTAACCGACGGGCCATGAATGTCAGAGGGGCTGCCTATTACCATATAGAATCGATTCTCACCTCAATTGCCATGTATTCCTTGACTCCCGAGTTTGCATCCATGTCGATGGGGATGTAACACTTTCAGATCCCAGCGAACGCCGTTTTCGTCTTCCACGGAGGTTCACAGCTGAATGACTCCCAACGAACTTAGACTATTCGAGATATTGAAAACCGATGAAGGGACGGGCTCGATCCATTTCGGACACCGGCGTATGTTGGTGATGGACGCCGACGCAATGGGATTTCTGCGCAAGGAACTGATCGAGAGTCTAGGAATCGATCGCGCGCGACGATCCTTTCCGTCTTGTTTGTCCCCTTGTTCTTCATACTGATCCGAATGTTGGGAAATCCGGCTGTCGGACCCGCCCAACAGGACGGAATCGAAGAAGACCGTACCGAACTCGCTTTGGTGTCTGAGCAAGGAGGACGATGAGATGCACATCCTTGCATGGATAGGAGTGTCAGGACTGCTGTGCTCCTGTGCCGTGGGACCGGACTATTCTCGCCCCGCTATTCCCGCCAACGAGTCGTTCCGCATGGCCAAGGAAGCGACTGACTTACCGTCGCTCGCCAATATGCCCTGGTGGGAGCTCTACCAAGATGAGGAACTTCAACAGCTCATCCGTGTTGCGTTGACGGAGAACAAGGATCTCGAACGCGCGGTCGCAACCATCGAGGAGTTTGAGGCTTGGTTGTTCGTCGCGAGGACCGATTATATCCCCCAAATGACGGGTACCGGTAACTTTCCTACCGCGCGAGAAGGCGGAGTCCGTTTTGCGGGATTTCCCAGCCCCTTCGCCTACTACCTCCAGGGAAATCTCGCTTGGGAACTCGACGTGTGGGGCGAATTCGACGGTCGAACGAGGCGGCGCGCGGCGACCTGTTGGCTCGTGAAAAAAACCGACGCGCGATTATTTTACAGTTGGTCGGCGGAGTAGCGCAGGCCTATTTCGATCTTCGCCAGGTCGATCTGCAATCGGAGATCGCCGAGCGTACATTACGGGCTTGGGACAAATCGGTGCGAATCAGCCAAGCACGCCACCGGCAAGGATTGATTCACGGGTTGGATGTTGAGCAGTTCCAGGCCGAGCGGGAAAACGCGGCGGCTCGCATCGCTGACCTGAGACGCCAAATGATTCAGAAAGAAAACGAGTTGAATCTGCTGTTAGGGAGGAATCCCGGTCAGATCCCCAGAGGACAGTCGCTGACCGACCAAGTGATGCCGCCTGTCGTGCCGGCCGGCCTCCCTTCCGAATTACTGCAACGACGGCCGGATGTCATGCAGGCTGAGCAGCAGCTGGCTGCTGCAACGGCCAGGATCGGGGCTGCCAAAGCCGATCGCTTTCCCAAACTCTCCCTCACTGGACTGCTCGGGATCGCCAATCCCAACTTGTCCAAGCTCTTCACGGCCGGAGGCGACTTCGGGATCTTCGGCCCGACTCTGACCGGTCCTTTGCTGAATGCCGTGAGTCTCGGGTTCCAACAAGATGCCGCTGCAGCTCAGGCGAAGCAAGCCGTCGCGCAATACAAACAGACGATCCTCACGGCGTTCAAGGAAGTTGAAGATGCGCTGGCCGGTGTCAGCACCGCGCGTGAGCAGGCCGCTGCGCAGGAAAGACAGGTCAATGCGTTGAAAGCGGCGCTTCGTCGCGCCAATCTTCGGTACAAGGGTGGTCTCGCGAGTTACTTAGATGTGCTGATCGCGCAACGGAACTTGTTCGATGCGGAATTGGCGCTCGCGACGACTCATCGCCTCCACCTGACGTCGGTGGTCCAGTTGTACAAAGCGCTGGGCGGAGGATGGTCGCCTGATGAACACATTCACGACCGCCGGACGGTGACGGTCGGGGACGCCTTGTCGACGATACCCGTCGAACAGCGAGGACCTTCGGCTCCTGCTCACGCAAGGGACTGAATGGTCTGCGGGAGAGGTCTATGGAATCTTCGAAAGAATTGTCGCGCCTACCCGCTGTCGGCTTGCGGTCAGTTATTTCTGCATGGTGCTGATGTAAAACAGGAGGAGCTGCCATGAAAATCCTGTTGATCGGAGCCACGGGTTACGTGGGATCGGCTCTCTTGGAAGAGGCATTGAATCGTGGCCACGAGGTGACGGCCATCGCGCGGGACCCGGATAAACTCAAGCTGCACCCGAGGCTTCATCCAATGAAGGAGGATCTCTACGACAAAAATGACATCTCCCGCTTGGTTAGCGGCCATGACGTGGTGATCAGTGCGTTCAATCCAGGGTGGACGAATCCTGATATTTACAATCTCCAGGTCAGAGGGACCCGGGCCATCATTAACGGCGTGAAACAAGCTGGTCTCACACGATTGCTGTTTGTTGGCGGCTCAGGAAGCCTGGAGGTGAAGCCCGGTGTTCAGTCCGTGGATCTACCGGGATTTCCAGCGGAATATAAGCAGGGGGCGCTCGCAACCCGAGAGGCTCTGAATATGCTGCGCAAAGAACCGACGCTCGACTGGTCTGTCTTATCGCCGTCGGCTGACTTATTCGCCGGAACACGCACCGGAACGTTTCGTCTCGGCACGGACCAATTGCTCAGAGATGCGAACGGAGACAGCCGTATCTCGGTCCAGGACTATGCCATGGCCATGGTCGATGAAGTGGAGAAGCCACACCATATCCGTCAGCGGTTTGCGGTCGGTTATTGAACCGGACCTGCCATGCGTCACAAGATAGAGATGAAACACAAAAGGAGACGACCATGAAAACGGACCTTGAGAACGTGAAGAAGTTGGCGATGGATCTTCGACAGCGGTACCCACGAAGTCCGCGCGAGAAGCTGGGTGGTTATGTCATTGCGGCTCGGTGCGTGGATAAATGCCGCGCGTTCTTGCTGGGCATGAACGGTGAGTACAACTACTGGCCCTGCTCGCTGGCCAGTCAATGGTTCTCGTTCACCGGCATCACGCCCGAACAATTTAAGGACGTGGTTGCGACGGGAGCGACCGATGAAGAACTCGCGATGTGGATCGCGGGGCATTCCAGGGTCAAGGATCCGGACGAAGTGCTGAAATGGAACAACGCGATGCGCGATACTAGATTGAGCGACATGAGTCTTCAGGCGCAGCAGTACCTCGAAGAGTACATTCCCAAGTTCGTGCCGAACTACCGTCCTGTGTATGTATGGTTCGATGTCTACGATCTCGAAGAGAAGCGGCTGTGAGGGTTTGACCGACGGACGCAGGAGGGACGTCATGAATAAGAAGATACTGATCGTGCTCACCAGTGTTGAAAAGTATCCGAACCTGAACCGGGCAACGGGGTTATGGCTCGGAGAGGCCGTTCACTTTGTCAAAAAGATCGAAGCGGCAGGTTATCAGGTCGATTACGTCAGCCCCCGTGGGGGCTATACCCCGATCGACCCGCATAGCCTTGCGATGGCGGATTCAACTGATTGGGCGTGGTACCAGAAGAAAGAATTTATGAATCGTCTTGGAAATACGCTAAAACCGAGTGAGGTCAACCCAAACGAGTATGTAGCTGTCTATTATGCCGGCGGCCACGGGGTGATTTGGGACTTTCCCGAGAATAAGCCCCTCCAGACGATCAGTCGGAAAATTTACGAGGGCGGTGGGTACGTGTCGTCGGTGTGTCACGGCGCGGCGTGGTTGTTGAACATCAAACTGTCGGATGGAGCGCCGCTCGTCAAAGGGAAACAGGTCACGGGTTTTTCAAATGACGAAGAGAAGTTGGCGGAGCTCGACAAGTTCGTTCCATTCCTCACGGAGACGGAGCTGGTTGCCCGCGGAGCGATCTACAAGAAAGCCGACAAGGCGTGGGCGCCCTTTGCAGTTACGGACGGCCGTGTTATCACGGGGCAGAATCCAGCCTCAGGCGGGGCGGTTGCCGACCTGCTCATCGCCGAGCTGAAGCGGACCGATCAGGAACAGCCGAAGGAATACTTGGCTAGCTAAGCCGGTACGAGCACGCTGCTTTTTTGAAATGAGCGAGGACGAGATGGACAATTCATCTCAAGATACTGTCATACGACGCGTGATGGTAGGCACGGACCGTTCCAAAACGGCAGACGATGCCGTCCAGTGGGCCGCTGCGTTCACCGACCACTTCGAGGCAGAGCTGTTTGTGGTACAGGGCATCATGCCCGCGCCATCCGGCTACCACAGAATTCGGTGCCGCCGAGCAGACCAGGGCAGCTGCTGCTACTGAGGATCTCGTACATGTCGTAAGCCCGCCGGCCGGTCTTTGTTATGGAAGGAGTGTTGATCATGGCGATGGTATCCATCAAGGTGTCCCAGACTGTAAGAGGGCGCGATCCCATGGCTCGCGATTCACCGAGCGCGGTTTGGATGTTCATCGTGGGCTCTGTTCGTCATGGATGAGCGCGTCTCGAAATGGCTGGAACGCCTCGGTCTTGATAGCTATCGAGAGGTGTTTCAGCAGAATGCCATCACCTGGGACGTCTTGCCAGAACTGAATGACGGGGATTTGGCATCGCTGGGCGTTCTGCTGGGCCATCGAAAAAAACTCCTGCGCGCCATCGTCCAACTGTCACAACAGGATGGCAGCGATGGCCCTAAGCCTCTACCCACTGCCACTGATCCGCAGGTAACGTCGCTCCCTTCCGGCCGAGATCAGGCGGAGCGTCGCCAATTGACGGTCATGTTTTGTGACCTGGTTGGGTCGACGGCGCTCGCTCGCCGGTTGGATCCTGAAGACTTTCAAGCGACGGCTCGACGTTTTCTCGATACCTGTAATGAAGCGATTGGTCGATACGACGGCTATATCGCAAAATACATGGGTGACGGGCTCTTAGCATATTTTGGATACCCCCATGCCCATGAGCATGACGCAGAGCGCGCGGTCCATGCCGGCCTAGCCGTGCTGGAATCGGTGAAGGCTCTTCCTCGTGAACATGACCCTGATCAGGAATTTGAAATCGCGGCGCGAATCGGGATCGCGACTGGTTCCGTCATGGTGGGCGAACTCATCGGACAAGACACCGCGAAGGAACGATCGGTGTTCGGTGAAACTCCAAATCTGGCTTCCCGACTTCAGGGGCTGGCTGCGCCGAATCAATTGATCATTGATTCAGTGACGAAGCGTCTGGTCGGGGGCGAGTTCGAGTTTGCTGATCGAGGTACGGTCTCTCTCAAGGGGTTCGAGATACCGGTCCAGATCTGGCAGGTTGTGCGTGCCAAACCGTCGGCCAGCCGGTTCGAGTCGTATCGATCCGGCCGATTAGTCCAGTTCATAGGCAGAGAGCATGAAACGGCTCTTGTCTTGGGTCGCTGGCGCGAAGCAGTGGAGGGGGAAGGACAGGTCGTGCTTCTCTGCGGCGAGGCCGGCATCGGCAAATCGCGGCTGGTTCGACATCTGTGCGACCGACTGACGGAGGACCATTATGAGACGATCCAATCCCAATGTTCACCACATCATACGAATACGGCACTCTATCCGGTGATGACCTATCTGCGCCGGGCGGCGGGCCTGGCCGGTGAAGACAGCGCCTCCATGCAACGGCAGAAGCTTGCCACGCTCCTGGCCAGCAGCGGGCTCGACGACCACGTCACGGTTGCCCTGCTTGCGGATCTGCTCTCGATTCAAGGAAATGAAGAGGACCAGCTGGCGAACCTGTCGCCCGACAAACGCAAGGACATGACCCTGGAAGCGCTCGTGCAGTATCTGCAACGGTTGGCGGATCGCTCCCCCGTGTTGCTCATCCTGGAGGACGCCCATTGGCTTGATCCCACCACGCTGGATCTCATGACGCGAGTTATCGACCGGATCAGACTGATGCGGCTCTTGGTGTTGATCACCTTTCGACCAGACTTCAGGCCGGTTTGGACGGAATACAGTCATGTGACGTTTCTGACATTGAATCGGCTTCCGCGCCGGCAAAGCGCCGAGCTGATTGCGACGATGACGGGTGGAAAGGTGCTTCCCCAAGAGGTCCAGCAGGCGATTTTGACGAAGACGGACGGCGTCCCGCTGTACATCGAAGAGTTGACGGACAATCTCCTCGAGACCGGGTTGCTGACGGAGGGGACCGACGCATTTACCCTCAAGGCTTCGGTAAAGGACATAGCCATTCCGGATAGTCTGCAGGCGTTGCTCATGGAGCGGGTGGACCGATTAGGGCCGATCAAGGAAATTGTTCAGATCGGCGCAGCCATCGGGCGGGAATTCGGCTATGAGCTGTTACGGGCCACGGTCGATGTGACGGACAGCCAGCTCAACAACGCACTCGATCTGTTTGTCTCTTCGGGCCTCATTCTGCAAGAGGGGGGACGGCCACTTTCGCGATATCGTTTTAAGCATACGCTCGTTCAGGAAGCGGCTTACAACACGCTTCCCAAGAAGGCTCGCCGATTCCTCCATGCCCGCATAGCGAAAACCCTGGAAGAAAAGTTCGCCGAGCGCGTGCAGTTGGAACCGGAACTCCTGGCCTACCACTTTGAGCAGGCCGGCTTGACCCGTCAGGCCGTCACGTATTGGCATCTCGCAGCCCGAAGAGACGCGGATCGGTCGGCCAACATCGAAGCACTGCACCATTTCACTAGCGCAGTAACCTTGCTCAAAGATTTGCCTGAAAACATGGAGCGCAATGCCTTGGAGTTGGATCTCCTCATCGCCCGCGGAGCACCCATGGTGACGGTGAAAGGATATGCCTCGCAGGAGATCGAGCGAAATTATCTACGGGCAAGGGAGCTCTCCCGCGACGAGAGCGGTTCCGAGCAGTACTTCCTCTCAGTGTGGGGATTGTGGGTGTTTCATCTGGTCAGGGGGCCTCTCGCAACGGCATGTGACCTGGCCGAACAACTCCTATCTCTGGCGAAGTGCGAGCACAACCCGGATTTGCTGATTCGTGCTCATGAGAGTGTCGGCTCGACCTATTCGTTCCTTGGCCGGTTCAATGAAGCCAAAGCCCATTTGCTCGCCGCCAAGTCCCTGTATGATCCCGCCCGGCATCGCTCACGGGCTCTACCCTATACTCAGGATCCCGGCATCACCGCCAGAATCATCCTGGCCCGAACGCTATGGATATTAGGTGAGGTCGATCAGGTCGAAGCACTGTCGGAGGAAGCCATTGGCATGGCGAGACAGCTCGAACACCCCTTCACTCTGGCGTTTGCCCTAGCCACTGTTTCCTGGATCTATTCCACTATCCGGGATGCGAATAGAACCTTGATCTTCGCCGAGGAAGCCGTTGCCATTTCGACAAAATACTCATTTGAGGTGACCTTAGCATGGGCGACATCCCTGCAAGGCTGGGCTCTGGCTGAAAAAGGGGATGAGGAAGGTCTCGGGAGACTCGTGAAGGGCCTCTCGGATACGCAAGTTGCGGGCGCAAGTCTCAACAACACGTTTACGTTGGCGCTGCTCGCGGAAATCTATTTGCGGCAGAAACGTCCTGAGGAAGGTCTGGGTGCAGTTGCGGAGGCGGAGAAGCTTGTTCACTCTCAAGGAGAGCGGTGTTGGCAAGCGGAACTCCTTCGGTTGAAGGGAGAGCTGCTACTGAAGCAATCTGAACAATCTGTCTCTGCAGCGGAGCAGTATTTTATTGAAGCACTGAAGATTGCGCAGGAGCAGCATGCGAGCATGCTCGAACTTCGAGCCGCGATGAGCATGGCCAGACTCTTGAAGAAACTGAACCGGCTGGATGCCGCTAAACTGGTCTTGAATTCAGTCCGCTTCAGGTTGGACGAAGCGGTTGCCAATCCCGACTTGATGGAAGCTCGAACCCTGCTCACGCAATTGAATGGGTGAGATCGATGCACCTGCTTGGTATAGGGTATCGTCACCAATGTGTACGTTATGCATCCGACCGTTCTCGGTTCTGGTACCAATGTACATCCGACACCCGCTTGTCCGGGGGTGGGTGCAAGGCGCGTCAACTTGATGGTGAGCCGACTGGATAGAGGCAGCAATCTGGAGCACACATGACCATGTCATTGAAAAACACAGTCGTACTGATCGCCGGCGGGTCCGGTGCCCTTGGCCAAACGGTCACACCGAGATTCGCGCAATCCGGCGCGCGCGTGATCACGGCAGACCGCAATCCGCTGCCGGAGCAGGTGGCAGCCGGGAACGCGATGAAGATCGATGTCACCGATGAAGCCGCTGTTCGTCGCCTCGTGGATGATGTGATCCGAACGGCGGGTCGTCTCGACGTCTTAATCAACCTGGTCGGCGGCTTTGCGATGGGACGCGTCGTAGACACTGAGATGTCGCTCTGGCAACGAATGTTGACCATGAACGTGACGTCGGCGTTCCTGCTGTCGAAAGCCGTCCTGCCCCATATGATGGAACGCGGAACCGGCCGCATTCTGCACGTGGCGGCTTGGGCGGCGGTCGAGCCGTTTCCCGGTGCCGCCGCCTATCTCGTCGCCAAGTCGAGCCTGCTCGCGCTGATCCGCGTGCTGGCGCTTGAACTGAAAGGATCGGGAGTGACGGTCAACGGGGTGCTGCCTACCACCATTGATACGCCGACCAACCGTGCAAGTATGCCTGAGGCCAATCCTTCCTTCTGGGCCAGACCAGAATCCGTCGCCGAAACGCTGCACTTTCTCGCTTCGGACGCAGCCGGTCAGATCAGTGGGGCCGCAGTACCCGTCGGTACCGGGAGCGGCGCAATGGCCGCAGGTAAGCCGTAGCAAGGAGGCCGGATCATGTCGCGCCTGGATCGCGAACGGGAGCACCTAAACAATCTTTCTCGGTCCATGCTTCGTCTGCACAGGGCCTTGCTGGACGATGCGCGGGTGTCCTATGAGCGCGTGCATGGGCGTATCCCATACAATGGAGCGGTTTTGCAGCTGGCGGTGAACGATCCATGGTTCGCCTGGCTGCGTCCGCTGTCCCAACTGATGATCAAGCTAGATGAGCTCATGGAGAGTAAGGCAGCCTCGACATCTGCCGAAATCCCCTCGGTAATCCAGTCGGTTCGAACGCTCCTGACACCGACGGGAGAGGGTGAGGGATTCGGCAGACAATATCGCACCGCGCTGCAACGAAGTCATGATGTTGTGCTGGAGCACGCAGCAGTCAAAGCATTGCTGAGGCAGTCTGTTCCCAGCAAGGGGCGAGTCAAATGAACGCCCGTTACCTTGACCATGTGGTCTGGTAGGCGAAGGATCTTGAGTGATCACTCGGTTCCCACTGGGACCTGTTCGGCTTCAAAGGAAATAGGCCGGATCTCTAAAGGGAACGGCTACCGCACTGATATCCGGACGATCACACCACGAATTACTGTTGATCCAAGTGGGTGCGGTATTCATGCTTGAGGGAATTCCATCAGACCGGAGCTGTGACTGCTGCCCATCAACGGCGGAAGCCGACGAACTCTTTGAACAGATGGTGAACTATTGGTGTTGCTGGCTGTTCAACTGCATCTACACCGCTCGGTGGCGAGAAATAGTCTACCGTTCGGCGCCATCATAGCGACACCGACGTGCCGCTTGCCGGAGATCCTGGTGGAGGCTGAGACTGGGACGATTGTCATACGTAGATTCGAGGTGCTGCATTTACCCACGACGGCCTGCTGTGGATCGAATTTACCGACGAAGTGTTCGGCTTTATAAAAACAGGTGACGATATGGCGACGAAGACACCACGGAACACGCGGGGGCACAATCAGCGATTTCACAAACTAAAAGAGGACGGCAGGATACCTCGCCGCGTTCCCAAGGTGCTGGTCATCGACGTGGGCGGGACCAATGTGAAGGTGTTGGCCGCTGGCAAACGCAAACCGCGAAAGGTTCCTTCCGGACCGACCATGACTGCGCGACGCATGGTCGACGCTGTCCGACCGCTCGTCGCCGATTGGTCGTATGATGTCATCGCGCTGGGATATCCAGGTGCTGTGCGGGCAGGCCGACCTGCAGTGGAGCCGAAGAATCTCAAGAGGGGATGGGTGAACTTTGATTTTGCGGCCGCCTTTGGCTGTCCGGTAAAGATCGTCAACGACGCTGCGATGCAGGCCCTCGGGAGCTATCAAGACGGGCGCATGCTGTTCTTGGGGCTCGGCACCGGCCTGGGCTCCGCGCTGATCACCGACGGAGTGCTGGTTCCAATGGAGTTGGCCCATCTCGTCTATCGGAAGGGCCGCACGTACGAGGACTATGTGGGGTTGCGCGGGCTTCAACGGTACGGCAAGAAGAAATGGCACCGATATGTCATGGACGTTGTGACAGCGCTGAAGCATGCGCTGCAGGCCGACTACGTGGTGCTGGGCGGTGGCAATGCCAAGCGACTCAAGCGTCTGCCGAAAGGCGTGCGCCTCGGCGACAACGCCCATGCCTTTCTCGGCGGGTTTCGTCTCTGGGAGAAAGCTTGGGAGGATGAACGTCCCGCTTGCTTGGTACGGAGCGGCCGTATGCCTGCCGTTTTATCAACCGATAGCCAACAAGGAGGTGCAAAATGATGCGGGTCGTGGTGGTGTCTGTGCTGGTCGGCCTGTTGTCATTAGGGGCCAGTGTGAGCGGTTGGACGGCCGATGCCGGCGGCAGCCGACTCACGATCGTGAGTCCGACACAGGGCGCAGTGATAAAAGGGGATTCCGTTGAAGTGCGGTACAGGCTATCGAAGGGCGTTCACGCCACGCACATCCATTGTTATGTGGATGGGGAGTATCAAAAGGGGTTTAAAGGAGTGGTCAAGGGACTCACGCGCGGCTCACACGAGATCAAGCTTGTGGCGGCGAGCCACGATCACGACGCGTTGGGCGCCGAAGCGGTCGTCACGATCGAGGTGGAATGATGCAACGAGCTAGCGGTGGGACCGGTGCCTGAAGCGTGAGCGTCGTTTCCGGTCAACTGTAGTAGAGTAGCTTCTAAAGCCGACATTTGCTGGGCGACCATGCCGGGCTGATCGACCACCACCTCCCAGGACATGTGTATGCGTGAGAGAATGTTGCGCTACGTATGCGAAGTTCCGGCATGCGTGCCGAGTGTCGGATGAAAGAAACATGGTGGAAGATGAAATGGAAAGAAGCCGAACCATCGGCGAGGTTGAGGCCATGAAACGGTCGTATGATGCGCAGTCGATCGCCTTCCTGTTCGATTTGGACGGTACGCTGGTCGACAGTGTGTATCAACATGTCTTGGCTTGGCGTGAAGCGATGCAGGGTGCCGGGATTGAGCTGGCCGTATGGCGCATCCACCGACAGATCGGTATGAGCGGGGGCCTCATGTTGTCGGCGTTTCTTCGGGAGATCAGACGCGTCCTATCATCAGAGGAAGTGGAGCATATTCAGCGCACTCATGCCGAGGCCTATCGCCGGCAGGCCGGTTCTTTGCGTGTGTTGCCGGGTGCGCTGGAACTGTTGGCGGAGCTCTCGGCGCGCGGTGTGCCGTATGCCATTGCCACCAGTGGGCGTTCGCAAAGTGCACAGCCCACACTCAAGCTTTTGAATCTGTCCCCGGATGTGCCTGTGGTGACACGCGATGACGTGCGGCATGCCAAACCGGATCCCGATCTCTTCGTGGCTGCTGCCCAGCGGCTCAAGGTACCTATGAACCAGTGCGTGATCGTCGGGGACAGCGTGTGGGATATGCTGGCCGCCCGCAGGGCCTGGGCCTTGTCGGTCGGCTTATTGTCCGGGGGGTACGGGCGTGAGGAGCTTCAGCAGGCCGGCGCCTACCGCGTCTATCAAGATCCGGCCGATCTCTTGCGCCATCTCGACGAAGTGGGAGCGCGATCAACTTGAATCTCAGAAGGAGCAGGTCACTCGGCCGAAGGCTTATACGCCAAGCCCCATTGATGCATCGCCTCGACGACAGGTTTGAGACTTAAACCCAATGGGGTAACGGAATACTCAACTTTGGGAGGGACTTGGACATAAACAGTTCGTGTCACAATGCCGTCTCGTTCCATATCTCGCAATTGCTGCGTTAGGACCTTTTGAGACACGCCGGTCAGTGCTCGCTGGAGTTCTGAGAAACGTTTCACGTCCTGGAAGAGATACCACAGGATCACGATCTTCCATCGGCCTCCGATCAGCTTCGCCGTCGATTCAGCCGGGCATATCGAAGATATGGCCATGGTCCTTCATTCCAACGCACAGTATCCGGTTGGTGCGGTAGGCACCGATCGGTGCCTTCTTGCCTTCGTTGTGATTCGTCTTATACAGAATCTGAGCGGAATGTGCCAAGGTGAAAATGGAACAGGCCTATTTGCCACGAAAGGAGAGACACGATGAGAACAGAGAGCCGACACGAAGCGACCCATCCCATCGTCGACATCCGACGAGGCGATGAGCGATTTCATACGAGGATCGACTGGCTTGACTCGCGACACAGTTTCAGCTTCTCGCATCACTATGACCCGAGCAACACGCATCATGGGTTGCTGCTTGTGCATAATGACGACGTTGTGAAGCCAGACACCGGCTTCCGGACCCATCCGCATCGTGACATGGAAATCGTGACATGGGTGCTGGATGGAGAGCTGGAGCATAAGGACTCGGAGGGCCACAGCGGCATCATCTATCCGGGTCTGGCCCAACGGATGAGTGCAGGGACGGGAATCTGGCACTCGGAGATGAACCCGAAGGATGACAAGGATGTGCATTTCATCCAAATGTGGGTGCCGCCGGATCAGGAGCGTGTGACGCCCGGGTACGAGCAGCTCGATATCAACGGGGAATTGAACAAGGGCGGGCTGGTCCCGATCGTATCCGGCCGCGGACATCATGCGGCCATTTCGATCAGGCAGCAAGGCGCCGTTCTGTGGGGCGGGAGACTTCGACCGGGCGATACGGTCACGGTCCCCGATGCCCCCTATGTCCATGTGTTCATTGCAAAGGGAAGTGCTGAGCTGGAAGAAGCTGGTCGGTTACTTGCGGGCGATGCCGCTCGCTTGACTGCAGCCGGAGCACGCCGGCTCAGTGCCGATACCGCGCTGGGCGCTGAGGTCTTGATTTGGGAGACAAACGAGGCGCTGGAGTCGTGACAGGATGGTCAATCGATTGGAGGGACGATCTTGCGGAGGAGAGAATTAGGATGATCGACTCGCCTCTACCGATTGCCATGCTCGGGAATGGGATGTTGACGCGTTAGAATATCAGAGCGAATGGTGCACCAGCCGGAGGTAGTTGTGTCACCGATGAAGGCATTGCAGTTGTGCGTCTTAGAGTGCCCATTCAACTTGTTGGCCTCTTCGTTTCCATGGACTGCCGGTAGTGCTCCACATAGTCCAACATGCGGTCCTTCGGCACTCCGAACCAGGCCAAAGCGTGCCGTATCAGTGTCGCCGACGCCTCGACTTCAGGCTGAATGACCTCGGTCGCCCCAATCGCACCGAGTCGTTCGGCTTCCGCTGCTCCATGCGCACGGGCTAAGATCGCAACCTTTGGATTGAGGTTGCGTATACGACTCACCGTCAGCGCCGCGGGCTCAATTTCCGGCAAGACCACGATGACCAGAGAGGCGTCCGGCGCTCCGGCTTTTGTGAGCAACTCACGGTGGGAGGCGTCGCCATAGAGGCAGGCGATGTGCCGGACTTGCAACCGGCGAATAACATCCGGATTGCGTTCGATGACCACATAGGGAAGATCGAATGCGTCTAATGCTTTCCCGATTGAGCTGCCGACTCGACCATATCCACACAGCACGACATGTTGTCGGAGCGGTTCGCCTTCCGGATGCCCTTGCGCCATGTCATGCTTATCATGGTCGAGACGCTGCCGGACGAACCAACCGGGCACATACCTCACAAGAGCCGCATTCATGAGAATGGTGATGACAGAGGCGGCAAGCGTCGCATTGTATAC
>DCZN01000059.1:18596-23311 GCA_002331625.1 Nitrospira sp. UBA2083
GTCCAAATCATGAACATCCCGGCCACGATCAAGCCGATCATGGTGGCAAGGAGAGAAAGATTGTCGACGATGACGCGCGGGTCGATCAGAATGCCGATGGTCACGAAGAAGAGCGCGACGAACGCGTCACGGAGCGAGAGCAATCGGGCCAAGGTCTCGTGCCCATACTCGGATGCGCTGATGATCAGGCCGGCCAGGAAGGCGCCCAGAGCGAGGGAGAGTCCTATCATCTGGGTGACGGCGGCGGTCCCAAGGCTAATGGCCAGGGTGACGAGTAGGAACAGTTCATGGTTTTGCGTTCTGGCGACGTGTGTCATGATCGGTGGGATGACCTTGGCGCCTAAGTATCCCAACGGTGCCAGAATCAGCAGAGCCTTGATCAAGGCCTCACCGATCAGGAGCACTCGTCCCGAATCGAACTCTCCGAGGGCCGGCATGAGCACGGTCATTGCGACGACCGCGACGTCTTCGACCAGGGCGATGCCGATCATCACCTGTCCGTGCTTTGAACGAAGTTCGCCCCGATCGAAGAGCATACGGGCGAGTACCATGGTACTCGCTATGGAAATGACCGCTCCGATCACGATGCTTTGCGTCGTCGACCACCCGATCAGGCGCCCCGTCGCGACGGCCAATCCGATGGCCATGAGAATCCCCATCGGTCCGCCGGCGAGCGCGACCCATTTGACGCGCATCAGGTCCTTCACGGAAAACTCAAGCCCGATCGAAAACATCAAGAGAATGACGCCGATCTCCGCAAAGAGATCGAATGTGTGAGATCCCGAGATCGTAGGTCCCGGGGTAAACGGACCGATGGCGATCCCGCCCAGCACGTAGCCAAGGATCAATGGCTGTCCGGCAAGTCGAGCGAGTACGCCACCTGCGACAGCCGCAAGGAATACAATGGCAAGATCTTGAAAGAATACGGGATCAGGCTGCACGTAACGCCTCTTAAGCGAACTCTCTTCGCGATCGACCTGCCGTGGCCGACCGGTAGTAAGGCGACAAGACCGGGGAACGAAAATACCATATACCAGGTCAAGAATGCCGTTTCCTCATCGATCAATCGTGGTCAGCCGCTTTCTCGTCCATCGTAGTGATCGAAATCGGGCATCGTATGTCCGTGGCTGGGTTGACAGGAGTGGCGTGGTGGAGTGTGATGTGCGTGTTGAAGGATCGTCAGCGATGCCGATCAGATGTCGCTGAGGTGCGTCGTCTGCTGTGCCGAGGGGAGAGAAGGGGGGCACTGATGAATTTTGCGGATCACTGGATAGGTTATGCGGCGTTGGTCGTGTTTGTGTTCGCCTATCTCCTGGTGATTGTCGAAGAGAGCCTGCATCTCCGTAAATCGAAGCCCGTCATGGTGGCGGCCGGTGTCATCTGGATACTGACGGCCATCGCGTATGCCTCTCAACAGCAGACCCATCTTGTCGCCGAGATCCTGCGCCACAACTTGCTGGAATATGCCGAGTTGATGCTGTTTCTCCTCTCCGCGATGACCTACATCAATACCATGGTGGAACGGAACGTCTTTGCGGCGTTACGGACAGGCCTGGTTTCATTGGGGTGGTCTTTTCGCGCGGTATTCTGGATGACCGGAACCTTGGCGTTTCTCCTCTCCCCGATAGCGGATAATCTGACGACGGCCCTGGTCATGGGTGCGGTGGTCATGGCGATAGGGGGAGGCAACAGACGATTCATCAGCGTCGCCTGCATCAATGTGGTGGTCGCGGCCAACGCAGGCGGTGCGTTTAGTCCATTCGGTGATATCACGACGCTCATGGTCTGGCAAAAAGGCACGGTTCGATTCGACGAGTTTTTCGCGTTGTTCGTTCCATCACTCATCAACTGGCTCGTTCCGGCGGTCCTGATCTCGTGGATGATCCCTCACGAGAAGCCTTCGGCCCAAACAGAATCGGTGCAGGTGAAGCACGGAGGCTATCTCGTTGTGGTCCTGTTTCTCGTGACAATAGCCGGAACGGTGCTCCTGCATCATTTCCTCGAAATACCTCCGTTTCTCGGCATGATGACCGGACTGGGAATTCTGAAATTCTATGGATATTTTCTTCGAAGAAAGGAACTGGACGAGTGGACGGAGCCCCTCGCGTTCGACGGGACGACAAGCCTCAGCGCCGTGCTGAAGCCTGCCATTAAGCCGTTCGATGTGTTCATCAGCATGAAGCGTGTCGAGTGGGATACGCTGATGTTCTTTTACGGCATCATGCTCTGCGTCGGCGGGCTCGGCGCCCTGGGGTATTTGACCGTCCTCTCCGGTTTTCTCTACAAGGATTTGGGCGCCACAACCGCGAACATCCTTGTTGGAATTCTTTCGGCGGTCGTCGATAACATTCCGGTTATGTTTGCCGTGCTGAGCATGAATCCGGACATGAGCCTTGGTCAATGGCTCTTGGTGACGATGACAGCCGGTGTCGGCGGATCGCTGTTGTCTATCGGGTCTGCAGCCGGGGTAGCGCTTATGGGACAGGCACGAGGGATCTATACTTTTTCGGCTCACCTCAAATGGATATGGGCAATTGCCCTGGGTTATGCCGCCAGCATTGCGGTTCATCTGGGACTGAATGCCGCTCTCTTCAGTCCATAGGTTCTGCACACACTCTGTGACGAGTCCGGTTGCCTGGAATCGCGAGACATGCTCGCCGCAATGACGATTCCCGCTCGACCACGGCGCCTGGTCCGGAATTTCTTGCGAAAGTGACAGCCCTGCTCCATCAATTTGAACGGGTATTATCGCCGGACCAGCTTCCCTCAGCCAACCAGGAAGGGCAGCGGATTGCCCGCCGCATGAAGATCGTCGTCACGTATGTCGAACCGGCGCTGCATCACTTCGTCGATGTTTATCGCGGATCCTGGCTGATCAAGCCATTCATCGAACGTGCCTTAGCAAGACGCTTATATGGACT
This sequence comes from Nitrospira sp. UBA2083, assembly GCA_002331625.1. Classification (GTDB taxonomy): domain Bacteria; phylum Nitrospirota; class Nitrospiria; order Nitrospirales; family Nitrospiraceae; genus Nitrospira_D. Next base: position 21,518 of record DCZN01000059.1, read on the forward strand.
CCCCCTCCAGTGCAAGGTCACGAGTGATGGAGCTACGGTCTGACTGCACGCATATATACGGCCTCGTGGTGAACCCATCTTCGGGTTCGGGCCCTGATGGACAGTCGCGCACCGGATCCTCATCAGAAAAGCGGCCTGTGCTGGCCAGTCCTGCTAGCAGGGTTTCCCGGCGCCGGTCTAACCGGTTATGCCATCAACTTGTGAGCCTCGCACTGCGTCATACCGAAGTCTCCTCGTTCGTTCTCTCACGCTCAGGTGCTTGCGGCCGCAGGCTGATAGGGGCGGCCTGTCGCCAGCAACGCCCACACGATGCGGGCGTGCTTGGCGGCCAACGCGACCACTGCTTTGTTGAAGCCGCGCCGCGCTTTGAGGGCCAATGCCCAGCGGCTGGTGGCATCAGCGCCGCGGGCGAGCCGATACAAGACCGCGCGGGCGCCGTGAATCAACAACGTGCGGAGATAGACATCCCCTCGTTTGGTGATCCGGCCCAGTCGCCGTGTGCCGCCGCTGGAATGTTGTCGGGGAACCATGCCCAGCCACGCCGCAAACTGGCGGCCGTTCTTGAAGGCGTGCGCATTGCCGACCGTCGCCACCAGGGCCGTGGCGGTCACCGGGCCCACGCCGGGGACTTGCATCAGTCGTTGGGCAGGCTCGGTCTGCCGCGCCAACTGTGCCACACGGCGGTCGTAGATGGCGATGCGCTCATCCAATGCCCGCAGGCGAGCCGCCAAGTCTGCCACAACCTCTCGTGCCAACGGCGGCAGCTCCGGCGTCTCCAGGAGCATGCCCCATGCGCGGCGCAAGGCGCTCACTCCTACCGGGAGAATCAGCCCGTACTCGGCCAGCAGTCCGCGGGTTTGGTTGACCAATGCGGTGCGCTCGGCTACCAAGAGCTGGCGGGCCCGATGCACGGTCAACACCGCCTGCTGTGTGACATCCTTGATCGGTACGAACCGCATATGCGGGCGGCCGACGGCTTCGCAGATGGCCTCGGCGTCATTGCCGTCATTCTTGTCGTTCTTCCGATACGGTGCGACGAACTGGGGCGCCAGCAAGCGTACGGTATGGCCCAGCTTCGTCAGCTCCCGTGCCCAGTAGTGGGCACTGCCACAGGCTTCTATCCCGATGAGGCACGGCGGGACTTGGGCGAGAACTGGACGCAGTTGCGCCCGCGAGACCTGGCGGCGAAGGACCGTGTGGTCTCGCGCATCGACACCATGGAGCTGAAAGACGTGCTTGGCCAAATCAATTCCCATGCGTGTGATGGGTGTCATGTGGACTCCCTTCTTTTGATAGTGATGGGAGCACACGGTGGCTTCCGTGGAACCGATGCTACCGAATGCGGGGGAGTCCATCCCATTAGAAAAAGTCCGCCAGCGGCGTTCTCGCATCGCTCAGAGACTCAACGTAGAAGGCGATGGCAAGGTACTTATCCGCTCGTATGTGATCGAAGCGAGCGGTTCAAGCGAAGCTTGGTATGTACCTCCTCGTCTCTTCGCTCGCTGTGCCCTTGCTGGAAGACCTTTTTGAGCATCCTGTGGGCAATCTTATAATCGGGGGAGACTTTCCTTAGTCGCGTTGCCTGATCAAAAAGTTTTCCCGCAGCCTGTTAGAGAAGGTGGGGCTCACGAATGGTGTGAACCTGCTCGACAAGGCACTGTATCCGTAGACTGCCGTACAGACTCGGCCGGTAATTTCTTTTCATCAGCCAGGTATTCTTACGAGTGATCCCCCTGAGCAAGTGTGGTATCATGAGACCAAAATAAGAGTGAAGGGGAAACTAGGGTTCCGGCT
>DCZN01000059.1:23344-23632 GCA_002331625.1 Nitrospira sp. UBA2083
TCTCGCATAACGAGACTCCACGGAGGGATAAAAGCCCGGGAGATCATGTACGGAGGTACATGGCCTTCTCGATGTTGGCCCTCTCGGCTAGGAGGCTTCGTTATGCATCTCCCATCCATAGTTCTATCCATACTGGACAGTCGGACCTGCTGCCAGGGCGGAGAGGTCTGCCATGTTCATTAAAGAAATTCCGGATACGCCTGTTCCCCCTGCCGCGACGAGTCGTCTCGAAACACTCCACCGCAGCCTCAGTCTCTGGAACAGCCTCACCATCGGCTTTGCGACCGT
>DCZN01000021.1:0-200 GCA_002331625.1 Nitrospira sp. UBA2083
TTGTAATTCATCGTGCGGACTTTTCCCGCATAACTGTCCGCCAAGGTGCCGAGTCCTCCCGATGTGTTGAAGGCTTCGTAGAGCAGCCCATCCAGTTCGATGGTTTCATACCCTTCGAGCGGTTGGAGCGGGACTTTTTCGCCCTCTTCGATGCCATAGCAGATATTGCCGTATTCATTGATCAACCCGTCGGTCGACCA
>DCZN01000021.1:264-779 GCA_002331625.1 Nitrospira sp. UBA2083
CGCATCTTGACCGTATCCAGCGTTTCGAAATGGGTCATCAACTCGTGAGCCACGATACTGATGAATCCCGGTGCCAACCCACATTGCGGCATAAAGGCACGAGTTGCCCCCGCGCTCAAGACCTTGATCTGATTGGTGACCTCGACGTCCTCCGTCAGGTCGAAGTAATGCAGGTTATGAGTTAAGGCCAGGCCGGCGACCGTAGGATTACAAAAATAGGGGAGACTCGACAGAATCGCATCAAATTGATGGGCAGAGAGATAGGTGCTCACCGCATCGGGGTGCCGTACATCGAGCAGGCACGGCGTCACCCGTTCCAGCCGAAGCGCGTCGACCAGATGCTTCGGCGCATCGAGAGCCATGTCGCCAAGATGGACCTCATAGTCGCCACACTGATTGAGAAGGCACGCAATCAGCGAACCGATTTTCCCGGCGCCGAGCACAAGCACGCGATTCATGATGGTGCATTATACTCCAGCGTCGCAGTCTGACCACGTGCTTTGAAAAATGGTGCA
>DCZN01000021.1:842-3705 GCA_002331625.1 Nitrospira sp. UBA2083
ACGGCGGACTGACTGTATCGGCAGGGAGGAATATCGGCTTGCAGTCTTCGCAAGAGGGTCGTCACTTTCATCGTGGCCGGCACTTCACAGATCCATACATGCATACCAGATTCCAATTCATCAAAGTGACGTTGCACGCGAAAGCTCGGCTGTTCCATGAAGTAGGCGGAGAGAAATCCATTGACGGCAGTCACCACCCACGGGTGCTCTTTGATATACCGATAGCTGAGCCGGATTTCGTTAATCGTGGTCTGTTCTTGGGACTCCATGGATATACTCGCTCGAGTACGAGACGGAGAGATCAAACCTGGAACGTTTCACATCGAATCATTGAATCATTGAAATCGTCAAATTCTCGACGTGGATGGTCTACTCCTCAATTCCCTCGCAGCTGGCTCCGGTCCAGCGACCCTTGATCTCTATATGCGACGTACCTAATCCCGGGTGGCTCCTGTTCCCGGTTGCCACCATGCTCTCAGGCGTCTTGGCTTCGATAGTGAAACGAGTGGTCGAAGGTGCAGGAGCCGGGCATATCTTCTCAAGGAGTAATTTTGAAGAAGACTTCGAGATCACTTTAATCTTGCAGTGCACTTCACTGTCCTCATCTTCGTCTTCCATCTCTTTAACAATACGGTTTTGCGACACATCGTCCGGTGTCAGGCAGGACTGTACTATTGCCGTATGAGGTTTTCCTTTTCGGGCTTTCATCATCTGTTCCATGTGCGCACGTTGCTGCGGCGTCATCTTGGCGGCCATCTCCGGCGAGAGGCCCATCCCTGACGCAATCGTGGTAACGGTCATGTCCCAGACACCGGGTTTCACGTTAAAGGACTCGGCATAGGCACTTGGCACTAGCGTGGCGACCAGCGCCACCACCGCTCCCAGTCCGACTCTCACCATCGTATGTACAAGCACGAGATGCATCTTGTGCATAGCCTCACCTCCTAGACACAAGAAACTTCTCTCATCATCTGCTGACTGCTTCCTTGCCGAGCGTCTTGAGTTTCTCTTCATCCCTTTCCGTGAACGCTGGATGGCCACATTCTCTGGCCTGAGGAAATGATCGCCCAGGTCTACCAGGGGGAACAGGCGCCGTCATTCTACTGCGTCGAGACAAGTACGTCTAGGCGAAGAGTGCACCTGGACGGTTTGTGAGGACAACGCAGATCCATCGCGTGCGCTACTTTACAAGCATGACTCAGCCCCCTTGATCTATGTGCCTCAGAGGCGTAGGGTAATGGTGTCATGTCGCTGCCGCCTCATTCTGGAGGTGGTACTTATGGTCCTCCGTGGAGCACAGTTCCAACGGTCCGGACCTGCCGGGTGTGCATTTCTCACCAGACGGGCCCTCTTCTCGTACTGTGACTGCTTCGTACATGAACTGACCGATGTCGCTTGTCGACCAGCTGGTAGCTGGACGATGCGTGGATGGCGACATTCCATGGTATTCCACGGCAGAGATCTGTATCGGCAATCTCACAGAGGACTCGCATCGTACGGTGCGAGCAGGTGATGTATGTCATGGGCATATTGGGGAATCGTCATCGGGCTGACAGCTATGGTGATCATGCTGATTGCGTGCATTCGCCTCCTTTCCTTCGATCACAACGAGGACGTCCCTTCTTTGGGAAAGGCGGGCGGCGGGTCGCTTGATAGGAATCCAGATCCGACAACCATCCACAGGCGAGCCGCATGACCGTGTGGTAATGGTTCAGTCCTTGCGTGAGGAAGGAGTGAAACCGTGGAGGGCGAGGTCGGAGAGACGGGTGTGCCGAGATCCATCACCGGATGACCGTAAACCATAACGAGGGGAGGAATATATGGGCCCGACGAAGGCGATCGTGAAAAACCATGCGCTCTATGAGGTGTTGGGAGGCAAGCTGATCAAAGACGGTTTCGCAAACCAGCAGGACGTGGAAGCCTACGTGAACCATCATTACCTCGTCCTGCCGGTCGTCGACAAACAAGGGCGGCCATGGCTCCTCGATGGAAAGCCGGTCTATTGCCTTCGTGGAACCCGATACGAAACGGTGAACGATGAAAAGGTTCACCTGGCCCGTTGTCCGGAGTGCGGAGGAATGGGGATTCGAGCCGACGAATTCGTCGTCGAATCGGACTGCATCCACTGCACGGCCTGCGGACATGAATTCGATGCGAGGCTAGAAATGATGGAGACGTAGGGCTGGAGCCTCTCCAAGTCATATGATGAGGCGATCGCAGGGCACGCGTCGATTGAGCCATCGGACTACGTGTCACCCAACCTCACTGGAATGAGGAGTGTCCCCTGCGAGAGGATTAGCCAGGGAAGAATGGTGAGATCCTGGAGGAAGTGGATACGCGAAGCAAGAGCTGACGGTCATGAAATTGCACTCCGATGACCAGCGGTCTCACCACTCTGCGTTCCCCTTCCTAGAGAAGGAAGAAACGACCAAGCCAGACATCCGGCGAAGCGCATACCACGCAAGTCCCCCCACCACGGCGACGATGAGTATGGTCAACAGGCGCCAGAAGAGTGGTGGATCCACCAAGGGAGTGGTGTAAATGTACAGGTCACCATTCTGATAGACCCGCCATGGAATACCTGACGCCAAATAGTGGGTCGCGTAACGAAATGTTGATTCCCCTTTGACGATCTTGTCGAGTTCGCGATCCAGCAGCACTAACCAGTCGCGATCAAACCGTGGGATGCCGTGTGCGCCAAAAAACTGCGTGTCGTTGTTAGTCCGGAGCAATAACCGAGCGCTGTTGGCTTTGTATGCGACAAGATCAGCTCTTGTTGCAAATGCGATGATGCCGCCTAGGTGGCGATAGAGGAAATCGCCGGCGAAGACCTGATTACGCCCTGTGTCGAACAGCACGATCG
>DCZN01000076.1:0-161 GCA_002331625.1 Nitrospira sp. UBA2083
TTTCCGATGGTGGTGACTTCCTTCTTCAGGTCGTGATGGTTCTGTTGAATGTGATGCAGCAGGTCTGCTTCAAACTGCTGCACCTTGTCGACCGGCACATCGTCGAGGAAGCCATTGACACCCGCGTAGATCGACAGGACCTGGTCGGCCACCGGCATGGG
>DCZN01000076.1:218-4058 GCA_002331625.1 Nitrospira sp. UBA2083
TGCATCTGCGTCGCCTTGTCGAGCTCACTGCCGAACTGGGCGAACGCGGCCATTTCACGATACTGCGCCAGATCCAACCGAAGCGTACCGGCGACCTGCTTCATGGTCTTGATCTGTGCCGATCCACCGACACGGGAGACCGACAGACCGACGTTGATGGCTGGCCGAATACCAGAGTAAAAGAGATCGCTGCCGAGGTAGATCTGGCCGTCGGTAATCGAGATGACGTTCGTCGGGATATAGGCCGACACGTCGCCGGCTTGCGTTTCGATAATCGGAAGCGCGGTCAGACTTCCACCGCCAAGCTTGTCGCTCAGCTTCGCAGCGCGTTCGAGCAAGCGCGAGTGCAGATAAAAGACGTCGCCCGGATAGGCCTCTCGTCCCGGCGGACGACGAAGCAAGAGCGACAGCTGCCGATAGGCCACGGCATGCTTGGACAAATCGTCGTAGACGATCAGCGCGTGCTTGCCATTGTCGCGGAAATACTCACCGATTGCGGCACCGGCGAATGGTGCGAGGAACTGCATGGGAGCCGGATCACTGGCGCTGGCAGACACCACCATGCTGTATTCCATGGCATGATTCTCTTCGAGCGTCTTGACGACCCGGGCGACCGTCGAACGCTTTTGACCGACGGCGACGTAGATACAAAAGACGCCCAAACCTTTTTGATTGATGATCGTATCGACGGCGATGGCGGTCTTGCCGGTCTGGCGATCACCGATGATCAATTCGCGCTGACCGCGGCCGATCGGAATCATCGCATCAATGGCCTTAATGCCCGTCTGCAACGGTTCACGAACGGATTGCCTGGTATTCACACCGGGCGCCACGACTTCAATGCGGGACGAATGCGGCGACTTGATCGGCCCTTTCCCGTCGATGGGCTGACCGATCGCATTGACCACACGACCGACCAACGCTTCACCGACCGGAATTTCTGCGATACGGCCGGTGCGCTTGACCGGATCCCCTTCCTTGATTCCCACATCGTCGCCCATCAACACGGCGCCGACGTTGTCCTCTTCCAAATTCAGGGCGATGCCATAGAGTCCGCCTGGAAACTCGAGCATTTCACCGGCCATGGCCCCGTCAAGGCCGTAGACCTTGGCGATACCGTCTCCGACTTGAATGACGGAACCCGTCTCCTTGACATCGACCTGCTTGTCGAAGCCCTTAATCTTTTCCTTGATGATCGCACTGATTTCTTCCGCCCTGATCTGCATGACGACTCCTTTATTCTCGCGTCAACGCGACCTGCAAATCGCGCAAGCGGCCTCGGACGGTGCTGTCGACCACCGTGCTGCCGATCTGGATCTGCAAGCCGGCCAGGTGGCTGGCATCCGTCTGAAACGTGACATCCACGTCGCGTTTCAGCGTGTCGCGTAAGCGCACTTTAATACGATCTTGTTCCGTAGCGGGAAGCGCCGTAGCAGACGACACGGTCACCGGCTGGGTCCCCTTCGATTGATCAACAAGCCTGCCGAACGCCGTGGCGATCTCAGGCAAAAACCCGATCCGACTCTTCTTCACCAACTGTCCCAGAAAAGCCTTACCGACCGGAGGGCACCCGAGTTTCTCACCAAGCGCCGTCAGGACGGCGGTCTTCTCCTCCACACTAAACGCAGGAGACGCGACGACATGCTTGAGCTGATCGGACTCTTTCATAGCCTGCCCCAGGCTATCCAGGGTGCTCCGCGTCACTTCGATGTGGGATTGATCGAGCAGCTCGAAGAGTGCCTGTGCGTAACGTCGCGCAACTGTTGTCTTAATCACCGTTCTCGGCTCACTTACGTTATTTGGACAGACCAGAAAGTTTCGTGAAAGTCACGAAGCGGCGCTCGGGAAATTAGCATTGGGATCTAGGAGCTGTCAATACGATGCTGTCGCTCAGGCGGAGTTCATCCCAGAAGAGGTCGGACGTGAGATTCGGTGTATACTCACAATGAAGGAGAGGTCCGCTTAAATCGCTTCACGGGATAGTAGGCACCATCTGAAGATCGGCTGAGTTGGGTGGAGGGGACGCATGCGATATTCACAAGCCATAGCGGCACTGGGACTCTGCGTCGCCCTCAGTCTGGTTGCATCCCCCGGGTGGGCCTATCGAGAGTACTTCACGCCGGAACAACGGACTCAGCTGGAGAAGATCCAGGTGGTATTCGTCGACGTGATCGCCCTGACTGATAAAGGCCCCATCGAGTCCGGCACCTTGGCAGACGTTGTTGCGCAACGTCTTGGAGAAGTGGGATATGCGGCCATCCGCGATCCAGCAATACCCCATGATGTTGCGTTTCGCGTAAAGTGTGAGCAACACAAGACGTGGGAAGGCACGACAGCGACAGGCGGAGACGCAGACCTCCCCGATGCCCCATCTCGGCTCTGGAAGGGACCTGCCTGTCAACTGACCTACTTGCTCGGAGGCATGAAGATTAAGTGGCAGAAAGAAGTGCGCACGGAGTTTGAGGATGCCGCAGCCGCAGCGCAGGCCGCACAGGCGTCAGATCCTGGCCGTTACGCAATGACCAAGCTGCAGGAGGCTCTGGGCACCTATGAATTCCCCCTGCTGCTGGCGGCGGAATGGGGTCATGCCGATCGCCTGCTCAAGTTGCTCGATTCTCCAGACACCGGCCAAGCCCGAAAACTTAAAATTATGTCGCTCCTTGGGGACATGCAGGCCGATGAAGCGATGCCCAAGTTGAAGGAAGCGCTCAAGGACCGGGATCTTGCTAAGCAGGCGCTCTCAGCAATCGGCAACCTCGGCAGAGACGGGATTCCTCTCCTCGTCGAGATGATGAACACCTCACCCCAACTCGAGATCCAGGCCGCCGCTGCCAAAAGCTTGGGACAGATCGGAGGACTTCACGGCGATGCATCTGTCGTCCTGCCCTTGTTGACCAAGCTCCAAGACCAAAAGACGGATTGGACCGTCCTGACCGAAGTGGCGTGGTCGCTCGGCAAGATTCCCGACAAGCGGTCGATCCAACCGCTCTATGACCTGGACAAAAAACTCCAAGCCATTCGTGATCCCGACAACGTGACACTCAAGAAGCTTAAAGAAGCCGTCTTCTGGTCGATCAAGCAGTGCGACACGTGGGATCAGTATAGCTAGCGTTTACACCACCAAATTTTCCACGAGTATTGCCGTATTCGGCGACCAAACTGACTGCTCTGCAAAGGAACACCTCCCTTCAATTCTCATCACGCAAAGAAACGCCGGTGGCGTCATGTTTCCTGGCCCAATGGGCATGATGATGCAAGGGCGTAGAACCGTCCAGTGACCCTGGATATGTTCCCTAGTGCTAGAGTGTTGATGAGAACCATGAGGACCGGCAAACAAGATTCAGCACCCCAGACACCCCTCGTGATCCACAGATGAATGGGATTGGGCACTGAGGCCCCAGCAGGGAGCACCCTGCTGGGGATCCTGAGGCTTACAGGAGGATGTCGGTACCGACTCCCCCAACCACAAGCGCCGGGGTGCCGACCAGCTGAATCTCAAACTCCGCCGCTGCATCGGCATCGGTGTTGCCCTGTAGAATCCCACCCACATACCGGAGGTGACCCGCCGTAAAAGAACCACCCCAGATGAAAGCCTGGTTGCCAGCTACCAGATTATTTGCATCGATGGTGGTTAGATCAATCCGGTCACCGACCCCCGCGCCCGCTCCGGCAAACCCTACGATCTTATCCCGGCTTGCCCCAACAGGGCTTTCATTGACCGAATTATAATCAAAAAGATCATTCCCGGTTCCACCATTCAACGTATCGAGCCCGAGCCCCCCGATCAGCGTGTCGTTGCCTAAACCACCATTTATGGTGTCATTACCATTGCCACCAGAC
>DCZN01000114.1 GCA_002331625.1 Nitrospira sp. UBA2083
GTCACGGCATAGAAGTAGGGCGTATCGTTCGTGAGACCTTCATGGGTGTAGGGATTCGTCACGCCTTCGATTTTCGTGGCCCCTTGGATCGTGATATGCGGTGCCGTGCTGAAATAGAGGTTGTAGGATTGAGCGCCCGGCACCTCCATCCAGCTCAGGAAGATCTCTGTATCGCCGGCCTTTACCGCCAAGCTTCGGGGAGGCTGCACCGCTCCGACTTCCGCCGTCTGCGCCGGATCTTGTTTCCCGCGATTCAACTCCTCTTCCGTCGGCACATACTTGAGGATCCGGTTGTTCCCGCTATCAACCACGAACACGCTGCCTTCCTTATCCACCGCAATCCCGTAGGGGAAGTTGAGCTGTCCCTCCGTCTTCCCACGGTTGCCAAACGAACACAGAAAGGTCCCGTTGCCGTCGAACTTCTGAATGCGATGGTTGCCGCTGTCGACGACATAAACGTTGCCGAGCGCATCACAGGCAATCCCCCAGGGTGACTTGAATTGCCCCGGCCCGCTGCCCTCACGCCCCCACTTGGTCAAAAAGCTGCCCCGCGTATCGAACTTCTGGATACGGTTGTTGCTTTCATCGGCGACATAGATATTCCCAACGAAATCGACCGCCACTCCGCGAGGGAAAAAAAACGCACCATCGAAACTCCCGTCCCGCCCCCACTTCAAGAGCGGCTGTCCGTCGGCTTGAAATTTTTGAATACGGGCGTTACTCGTGTCGGACACATACACGTTGCCGTCCTGGTCGGTCGTAATACCCCACGGTACGTCGAAGCGACCCATCTCAGCCCCGCGCCAGGCAAACCCAAATTTACCCCAGGACTTCTGCACATTGCCTTCTAGGTCGAACTTCTGGACGCGGTTGTTCCCGCTATCAGCCACATAGACGACATCGTCAGGCCCAACGGCAAGCCCGCGGGGATAGTAGAACTGACCTTCCTGCGAACTGGGTTCCCCACCCCATCGAGCCAAAAACTTTCCGGTCTTGTCGAATTTTTGAATCGAATGGTTGTCGGTATCCGCCACGTAGAAGTTACTGTCCTTATCGAGTGCGATTCCGGTCGGCGAGCTGAGTTCCCCTTCGTCGACTCCTTCGCGACCCACGACCATCGCCAGGAGATAGGGCGATGGGATCGCCATCACTTCACCTGATTCAGGGCTTTCTCCCTTCGAAGTCACGACGGTCACGACGTAGTGGTAACAGGTTCCATTGGCCAGGTCGTCATGAACATAGGGACTGGACGCGCCTTCCAAACACGTCGCCTTGTCTTTCTTCACACCGATCACGCTTTTGAAATCTTCTGGACCAGCGATGGGACGGGTCAGCTCAGAAAACTTGATCTGCACACCCTTGGTCGTCTGGAAGTACAGGTTGTAGTACATGGCATCCGGAACTGGATCCCAGGTAATGGTGATGCGCCCGTTACCCGGTTTAGCCTGAACGTTCTGCGGAGCAGGCGGCAGTTCTTCCTCCTCTACCACCGAATCTCCACCCCCCCATTCTCCTTGGAGACCCTCGATACAGATAGGGAACCGATTGAATTGATACGTGTCGTCAAAAAGGCAGGCTTTGATCACGGTGTTGCCTCAAAATTACTTGTGGGAACAGTTCAGAAACGGAGGATCTTTCAATCATTTAGACTGATTGAGCACTCTAGCAAAGCGACGGAAATGGAGTCAAGGCGGCCTCATACCTTCAAGATTTTCATCATGAAGGAACCCCTATGGTATCCATGGCCGGATCGATTACAATGCATCGGTCAGCCGACCTGAAACCCTTAATCAGGTGGCTCGCGGTGAATGCATATGACAGCCAGACGTTATTCTCCGAATACAAAGGAGCCTGACAGGCCAACCATGCGAAACTTCATACTTGGTGTCATACTTGGTACTGTACTCACCACGATGGGGAACCAGGCGGCAGGAAAAGATGGGGCCGGAGGGAGTGGGCGGCCTCCGCTCATGAATGAAGAGCGAGAGCACCAATTTCAACTTCAACTTGACCAGATGCGTCATCAGACTGAACTGGAACAGGCGCGGATGCAGGGTAAAAAGAGGCCGTGCTAGCGAACCGCTGGGGCAGCTGGTCGATTCGATCATGCGGAATTTGGTAGAACTGACAGCCAATAATAAGTCGTGTCTGGATGGTGGCTAGCATAGATTCATAAGGTGAACCGATATGAGGATGTTTCAAGTCAAGCAAACAGTGACCTATGAACTCGTCATGGCCGCAGGAACTGAGCAGGAAGCTATGTTGAAGGCCAAGGGTATTCCACTGACTCAATGGACTGCCGAGCCTGATGAGATCACCGCGGAGATGCTCGATGAGACCGATGAAATTGACGATTACTGAGCGGCACTCGTCGCCACTGTCACCATCGAGGAACACTGCTCATCATAGTCAACTTTCACCAACAGCGAAGGAGACGGGACCATGCAGACCAGTCACCCAATACAAACTTTCACACTGTGTGTCTGCATCATCGCTATGGTGACTGCTACCGCCATGGCAGGGGACAAGGGTCGCACAAGCGGGCAGGCGATGCCCTTCGACAAGAAAACCGAGGATCAGGCGCGGTACATGATCAAGATGGCGGGGTGCAACGATTGCCATACCACCGGGTATGCGGAGGCGGCAGGAAAGATGCCCGAACAAGATTGGCTCAAAGGCGATGCGACGGGATGGCGAGGCCCATGGGGTACGACCTATGCCAGCAATCTGCGGCTCTATATGCAGAATATTTCGGAAGACCAGTGGATCAAAATCTCACGCTCAGTGGAATTTCGTCCACCCATGCCGTGGTTCGTCCTTCGCGAGATGAAGGAGCAGGACCTGAGAGCCATCTATCGATTTATCAGAAAATTGGGACCAGCCGGCGAACCGGCGCCCACGTATCTCCCACCTGATCAGGAGCCGAAACAACCGTTTATCCAGTTTCCTTCAGGTCAGTAGGAGCTTCGTAGACGACCAGGATCTTGAGATAGAATCTATACGGCTACCGACCGTTCTCCGGCTGAATAATCGATCATGTAGCTTGGGAGTGAATTCGATGCTACTCCATTCAGCACGATATGGATAGGCTTGTCGGCACGTAACGAGTGAACTGCCTGCTTCACGGCTTGCTTGGACGTCACATTCGCTCTCACGACAAGAATATGTAGGTCGCAATGACTTTCAAGCACATTCATCGTCGCGACAGGAAGGATCGGCGGGGCATTCAGCAGAATATAGTCAAATTCATCCCGCAACTGCGATAACACTCGGTCAAGCTGACCAGCTCTCAGCAGTTCCGTGGAATTGCCGACCGATTCACCTGCCTGCATAATCCAACAGGGCACATCAGACAAGGCACTCATGGCCTGTTGCGGAGGAATATCGCTCCTTAGACAATCAATCAGTCCATGCTTTGCGGGTGTTTCCACGAATGCTGAGAGTTCAGGAAACACGAAATCGCAATCCAATAAGAGCACACGCCTTCCAAAATCTCTGGCAAGGGTGTACCCCAGATTAACCACTGTCGTGGTTTTTCCCTCGCCCTTGATCGCGCTTGTCACCGCGGCAACGACCGGTGCACCTGTGGCGTTGATCAGCTGCAACCGTGCCGCAGCGACGCGATACTGCTCTGCCGCCATGGAACGCGGGAAAATTTTCGAGACAAATCTTTTATCTAACTCACGGAAGTTCACGAGCTCAGTCGACGACCGTTTGTCCGGCACTACCTCCGATCGAGGAGACCGTAGGTTCAGGCCAAGTGAAAGCCTTGGCAACGCCGAGCTCTGTGCCGGCTGTTGATCACCGGCTGTGTGCCAGAGTGATGAAAAATCCGGAATGGATGCCAGGAGTCGAGGACCTGCCAGAAGAATCTCTATATCTTCAGGGCCTCTGAACTGAGGAGTAAGTCGTTCGCGCAAAATGGTCAATCCTGCCCCTGAAACGCATCCGAATACAATTCCCAGTAGCACTACTTTCACTTTACTCGGAATAGCAGGGTCCCTCGGGAAGTTGGCACGATCCAAGATACGGAACTTTCCTCCCTTCTGGCGCTTCTCGGCATTCTCTTGCACTCGGGTGTGCAACCGTTTATCAAGGAGCTTCGCATAATTGTCCTTCATATTGCTGTAGTCACGTTCCAGCACCAGGAGCTCCTGCTCAACTACAGGTGACCTCTCTAATCGTTTTTCTAACTCTCCCCTGGTTGTGTGGAGCTGTTCGAGACGCCGCTGGAGCAGCGATATTTCCGTCCGCGCCTCACTTTGGAGTTTCGCCAGCTCTTGCAGATAGGGATCGAGCTGTGTCTTATCGGCCCGGATGGCATCCCGGCCATACAAGTTGACCAATTCTTCCTCTACCCGCCGGATCTCTTCCTTAACCAACACGACCTCGGGATACCCGTCCCAAAATTCAGCCCTCAGTTTGACGAGCTGCTCCCGCAATTCCCGAAGACGTTTAAACAGCGGATCAACTTCCGTCGATCGTGATATCCCCAGCATAGGGCTCTGTTGTCCGGACACACGATACTGTTGCACGGCTTGATTCAGCATGGCCATTTTGTCTGAATGGCGCTGAAGGTCCTCGGTGGTTCTTGTGATATCCGCTTCGACGCGATCGAGAGTCCGCATATTGGCATCTGTTTGCGTGGGAAGGCCACCCAAGTGCAATTTCTTGAATTGGCTGATATGTTCTTCTTTCTTTTCCAACTCTTGCTTCATGAGTCTTAGTTCTTCATCCAAAAACTCTCCGGTACCTGCCACCTCCATTTCACGTTCTCTATTGGTATCTTGAATGAACTTGTCCCCGATTCGCTGCACTACCCGCTGAGCCGTGTTGGGATCTTCATGCAGAAAGGAGACGACGAACCCCTCTATCAAAGTCTGATTACTCATTCCCAACGCAGGGTCATTCTTGATCCGCTCAACCCTTGTCCAGTCCAACAACGTGCCGACAGCTTTCGACTTTTCTCGCTCGTCTGCTCCTTCTGGATAGAGACCCAGATCTTGAGCCACACCACTCATGAAATCTCGATTGACAATTTGTTTCTGAATAAGATAGAGGCGCTTTTCGAATTTTCCTTCGGAATCACCTCCACCAATAACATTGTCGACGCCACTCCCGTCTGCAACAATCAGGGTTTGCGACTGAAAATATTTTGTCGCGAAGACATAGTATGACCCAGCCAGTACCAAAGAGACCGCCATCGATCCGGCAATCAGGAGCCTGTTACGCCATGCAATGAGAACATACTGGTGAATAAGATCCGCCGCTGTCGGCTCAGCCGGGGTGATTCCTTCAATTGATTGCATGGGCAGCGCTCCGCACGATGTTAGAAGACGCGGTGAGATCTTGATATGGTAAGCTCATCAGCATCTTCACTACCACCTCAACACACCTATTTCACCAAAGAATCGCCAATGGCCGGTACCATGAAGGCCTCCGTCTCGCAATTGGAGGCTCGGAACATTGGAACAATTTCTTTCAACTGTTCCAGCACTAGATTGGCTTCATCATGGGAACTCGCTACCTCTAGCAGAGAGAGTTTTTCTCGAAACGCTTCAAAGTCAAGATGACTCGTTGTCCGGATTTGTAAAATCTTATCAAGGGAAGAGCCCACCGCGACTTCCCCATCACCGACCAATTCTTCGTAGAGTTTTTCTCCGGGTCGGAGGCCTACGAATCGGATGGGGATATCCCGACCCGGAACGAGGCCAGACAATCGAATGAGACTTCGAGCAATATCAAGCACTTTGATCTGCTCCCCCATATCGAGAATATAAATGTGCCCTTGCTCACCAATTGTAGCCGCCTGAAGAACCAGCTGAACCGCTTCCGGAATGAGCATAAAGTATCGTCGTATTTCTGGGTGGGTAACCGTCACCGGCCCACCAGACCGAATCTGCTCCTGAAAGCGAGGCAAGACACTCCCACTACTCCCGAGAACATTACCGAACCGAACGAGCAGGAATCGCGTCTGGCTGGTTCTGGCGATATCCTGAATGATGATCTCAGCCACCCGCTTTGTGGCTCCCATCACACTCGATGGGTTCACGGCTTTGTCGGTCGAGATGTGCACGAATTGCTCAACTCCGTACAAACTGGCAGTTTCTGCCGTAATACGGGTACCGATGCAATTGTTCTTCACCGCTTCAATGGGGTTTGCCTCCACCAGAGGAACATGCTTATGCGCCGCTGCATGGAACAAAATCTGAGGCCGGTGCCGTTCCAGCACAGCAGCGATCCGTTGAGCATCTGTCACATCCCCAATCAAAGGGAAAATGGGAAACGAGTATTTCCGGTCACCTAATTCCTTATGAATATTATAGAGGCTATTTTCGTGGCGCTCATACAGGAGCAATGCTGTAGGCTCAAACGAAGCTATTTGACGTGCCAACTCTGAACCAATCGACCCACCGGCACCAGTGATCAAGACGCACTTGCCTCTGACCAACTCTCTCGTTGCATGATTATCGAGGTCGACAGGGGCACGTGACAGCAAGTCCGGAATCGAAATATTACGAATTTGACTCACAGCACTTTGATCTGTGAGGAGTTCCTCTTTACCAGGCAATGTCTTTATTGAGACATCGTATGGCTCCAGCTTAATAACAAGGTCTCGAAGGAACTCAGGTGTCGGATTGGGCATCGTCACGACAACGACTTCGGGCTTAAGCGTTTCCATAAGCTTGGGAATATCTTGCACAGTTCCCAATACTCGGACTCCGTGAATTCGTTGATTGAGAAGCAACACGTTGTCATCAACAAGTCCAATAGGTTGGCAGTTAAATACGCTACGAGTCTTCATCTCTCGTACAACTCGCTCACCGGAATCCCCCGCGCCAACTACCAGAACTCTCCGCTTTTTCTGAAAAACGACCTTGTCCCGCAAAACCCTCGAAGACAATCTCACTCCGGCCAGAAATCCCACAATCAATATGGTGTCTATCGCGAATATGGAACGGGGATAACTGTAGATTCCCATCACCCAATAGACCCACACCATGAATACAACTGTACTTATTAGGACACCCTTCAAGATATTTTGGAGATCCCAAAGACTCGTATACCTCCACAAACCCTCATTGAGTCCGAACAATGCAAAGGCAACCCCTCTCACAGCAACTAAGCCAAGCACCGTCTGCTCAAACGTGGTGAGTTCGCTGGCAGGAATGGTTCCGTCATACCTTAAGAAAAAGGCCAGGTAGTTAGACAAAATGATGAGTCCCACATCCAGCACGACGATCATCGGCCTCCGCCACCTGGTAATGAAGGAGGAAAAGGTCACCCATGGAGAGGCAACAGAGGTCTCCACGGCAGCTTTGAGCTCCGGGAGTGTGAGAACCACCAGCGGAACCTTAGCGATGTGCAACAGCGTTTGAATGATAATGGCGAAATCGAGTCGCAAAGACATATGGCGGATATATAGCTTCGCGAGCCGTAGTTTTTCCGGAAGGATTTTGGATTGATATTCTTCTTCAGGATTTGACGAATGGGCGAGGAGCGCGGCTTCATCAATATACCTCAGTGACGCCAGATCCGTAATACCTGGCCGAACGGAGAGGACCTGAGCAAATTCAGAACGTGCACGTTCGACATAGTGAGGAACCTCAGGTCTTGGGCCCACAAAGCTCATATCGCCAACAAGGACATTCCACAACTGAGGTAATTCATCAAGTTTGAGCTTCCGCAGGACTTGACCCATTCTCGTTACACGAGAGTCTTGACCGACGGTGAGAAGCGAACCGCCATTGGAACCACTGGCAATCATCGTGCGAAATTTTCGTATCGCGAACGGGCGAAACCCCTGCCCTACACGAATCTGACTGAAAATCACTGGGCCTGGTGAGTCAAGCTTGACCAGAATGGAGATAACAGCCAAGAGCGGCACCGTGAAGATCAACCCAAGAACTGCCAAACAAATATCAACGGCACGCTTCATCACCGTCTGTTCCTCTTGATAAGGTCACGAACAATCCCAATCACATGATTGACCTCGTCCTCGGTCATCTTCGAGTACAACGGCAATGAGACGATTCGTTGGAACATCCTGCTAGCAACAGGGAAATTTTCTGGTCGATAGCCTCCCATGTCTCGATGATAGGGGTGCAAATGGAGCGGGATAAAATGCACGCTACATCCAACGCCAGCTTGCTGCAGTTGACGGATAAATTCATCGCGACCGATCTGCAGACGATCTATCTCCAATTGAATGACATACAGATGCCATGCATGTTGTACATGAGAAGCCGTTGGAGGACAGACGATCTCAGGAACATCTCGGAAGCCTTCCTGATACAGGGCAGCATATCGTTCGCGCCCTTTCCAAAAACGATCACACTTCTTCAATTGAGCTAAACCAAGCGCCGCAGCAATATCGGTCAGATTGTACTTAAATCCCGGCGAGAGGATCTCGTAATACCACGAACCTTGTGCAGAATAGCGATTCCATGCATCCCGACTGAGGCCATGCAAACTCATCATTCGCATCCGAGCTGCCCACTCAGCATTATTTGTAGTAACCATTCCCCCTTCGCCGGTGGTAATATTCTTCGTCGCGTAAAACGAAAAACATGTCGCGTCAGAAATCCCGCCAATCATCTTGCCATGATATCGGGCCGGTAAAGCATGTGCTGCATCTTCAATCACATGTAACTTGTGAACCTGCGCGATCGCATGAATAGGTCTTAGGTCACACGGATGTCCAGCAAAATGGACGGGAATAATCGCCCTCGTTTTTTCGGTGATGGCCTGCTGGATACGATCTGTGTCGAGATTCAGCGTGTCTTGCACACAATCGATCAGGACTGGTCTCGCCTTGAAGTAGGTTACAACCTCTGCCGTGGCGGCGAAAGTCATCGTCGGGACCAGCACCTCATCCCCCTCACTCACGCCGGCCGCTTCGAGAGCAAGATGGAGAGCGGCCGTACAAGAATTAACGGCGATGGCATGTTCAGCTCCAACCATCGCGGCAAACTCCCGCTCGAACTCCCTCACCTTGGGGCCAGTCGTCAGCCACCCAGAGCGCAGAACATCCACTACTTCGCTTACCTCTTCTTCTCCAACATCAGACCTATGAAAGGGCAAGAAGTCTTTCATTCACAGATCTCCTCAATGTGTTAAAGAGCGCTGCCCAACGAACCATACACTCTCCCACAACCGTGCGAAAGTGCAACCCTTACTTTGGGGGGATGTTGGGAAACATAGCCGATTCTGCAAGAGGTTCTACTGACTAAGTAACTTTACATTCTACACCATATACACCATCAAAAGCACTCAACGCTATCGTGGAATACCGAAATTAGAACTTTATAATGGAGGAAGCCAAAGCCAGTTTGGTGTGATGCCACTGGCCGTGATGCCGTGCGTAGTGAGCTGCTGCTGATAGGGCCCTGCGGCATATTGACTCCGGCGATCGGAGCGATGCAGGAGTCCCGTTGTGGGCTGCCGAGTCGTAAGCGCCATACGGAGGGCCTGTTTGGGTAGGATCCCTAGTCAAGCGTGGACCCATTGCCCAGCAGATGACCGCACGCGAGTAACAGATCCAGTACCTCATCGGGACTCCTTGGCAAAAAAACGACGCCGCACGTGGAAAAAATTCGGCTCCTGCTTCAGAACGGCATATTCTCGCCCCAACCACGCCAGCTCCTTCTATTTCGCCAGCATCGACTGACGTGTCTGGCCGTGGCTCTCGACCTGCTGCTCAGCCCACAAGCGGGACGGTAGATGGTCGGCAGCATTCAAGTCCCGGGCCACTTGCGCAACAGGCCGTACCGAGTCGCATATGGGTCTATTGAATAATGAGAAACATGATGAGGTTTGAAAAATTGAACCATCATGAAATCAACGATTTGGGAATGTAATTTTCCCCCAATCGCAATATTCAACAGCTCCCATAACAATCGCACGCCTTCTGCCTTGAATTCTTCCCTGTTACGCCGACCAGTCTTGGTGGACATATGATCTTACTGACGTTGACCCCGTTCTGAGAC
>DCZN01000086.1:0-543 GCA_002331625.1 Nitrospira sp. UBA2083
GACGTCTACATGGACGATGAGCGGGTGAAACTCAGCGAGTTGGAAAAATTGATTCGTGATCTCAAGGCCGCGAAGGGCGGCAAGTTGCCCTTGGTACTCCGAGGCGACGCGGGTGTCGAGTACAAGCATGTGGTGGCGGTATTGGATATTCTGCAACGGATTCCGGTTGAAGACCTGGCCATCGCGACGAAGCCGTTCAATGAACCTTAAGGATTGTAACGCGCCACGAATGCGTAAAACGTGAAACGTATTTCGCTCCGGATCCGGACGTTTCACGCTTTACGAACGACGCTTCACCAGTTACAAGATGGCCGGGTATAAAGGATTCGAAAAAAAGAAAAGTAAGCTCGGCACGACGTTGCTGATCGTCGGAGTGATCCATGTCGGCATCGGGGCCGGGCTGTATTGGGTGTCGCAAACGGACTGGGGCCAAAACCTCATCAAAGTCTACAAACTCAACGCATTCCGCAAGGAAGACCCGCCTCCACCGCCGGAAAAAGAGCCGGAGCCAGAACCGGAGCCGGAGCCTCCGAAGCCCGAACC
>DCZN01000086.1:589-20292 GCA_002331625.1 Nitrospira sp. UBA2083
CCGCCCCCGAAGGCGGCGGACGCTCCGGCACCTGCGGTGAACGCCGATCCGTTCGCCATCGGCAAAAACCGGAAACCCTTCGCGGGCTATTCCGACATTCTTACCGCGATGATTCAAGCGCAGTATCACCAGCCTCCCTCGCTGCCCGACGATCTTGACTATGCGGTGCTCTGCGAGTTGGTGCTCGATGAACAGGGGCGGGTGCTGCAGTATCGTTTGATCAACTCATCCGGCAGTCTGCTCTTCGATCAATCTGCCTTGGATGCATTGGCCAAAGTCACACAGGTTCGACCGCCCCCGGACGGTATGGACCGGACCGTGATCGTGAAGTTCTTCCCGCCGACCTGAAGCGGTCATGACAATGCCGTCTGTGTAGGGAATTACGATACCACATTCGGCAATCCATCGCAGATGTGCAGGAATATCCCTACGGTCTGTCTGCGTTCGGCTTTGCTTGTCATTCAATTTTCATGAATAGTTTACGCACCCCAGAAATCTCTCTGACCCGTTCGTAATCTTGCCCCGGTAAAACTGTTCGCGTGTTGACTCACGCTCTGAATCGTCATCTTGTAGTTCGGAAACCTCATTGCAGTGTTAACGACCTTCGAATGGGGCACTGAGGTTTCTGTAACACCGAAAAGAGAGAGTAGGCGGGCGAGCGTGGCCCTAGGCTCGCTCCCCTCTCTCGAAATACGAAGGGGGGTGACAGACAAGGTTGGTAGGGTCGGCAGTGTGGTTTCTTAACTTCCCATAAGGAGGAACGGTATGAAGCTTCGAGGCATCAAGCGAATCATGGTGGCGGCAGCCTTGGCTGTGGCCACGGCAATGGCCGGTCAGGCGCAGGCATTTACGTTCGGCGATGGCGATCTGGTGCTTGCCATTTACGGCAACAATTCAGAAGCGCTCTACAATCTCGGCAAATACACCGACAGGCTGGCCAACGGTGCGTCGTTCACTTTGGATGTAAACAGCGGATTGAATGCAGCCAAGGTCGGGACAAATCCGGTCGCGTGGACGGTGTTCGGTTGGGATACGAGCCTGCCGGCCGGGCAGGTGCATGCCGCAACCAAGGCAAACCCGATCCAACCAGCCGGGACCCAGCTCGGTCTCACCAATCAATTTAACCCACTCGCCGTGTGGTCGGGTACGCAACTCAATACGGCGGATGTGATTCCCAAGGCTGACGACGACTCCTTCACGCGTCGGATCAATCCACAAGAGGATGGGTTGCTCAGCGGAGCCTGGCCAAACCGGATGGAGGGAGCGCTCAACGATACGCTCACCATCGTGCGTGGCGATGTGGCCGCCAACATCTTTACTCAAGTGGGCAGAGTGACGTTGACCGATGGCGGTCTGTTGACCCTGCTTGCTGGTGCTGGTCAACCGGTTCCATTGCCGGCCGCGGTGGTGCTTTTCGGCACGGGCGTGATCGGGTTGATCGGTGTGGCTCGCCGATCGCTCAACAAAATGGCGGCGTAAGCAGACAGTCAGGTGCAGTGAGCTATTTCAAGAACCATGCGGCATGTGGGTATTGTGATCTACGTGTCGCCTAACTGAAGGAGAAATGAAGAATGAAATCCACCTTACGATACATGCCGATCCTCGCCGGCGCGCTTGCGTTGGCCGGGTGGTCGGGAGTGGCGGAAGCCCAAACCGTCATGAATATGGGCGGGTCGTCTGCCGCGCGGAACATGATGGCCGAGCTTCCTCTTCAATTGTGTGATGCAGGACAGGTTTCCAGAAAATTTACCGACGCGACTGGGAATCGCATTAACTGGGCCTGCAACAGGGGTGGAGCCCCGATCGAGGTGCGGTATACCGCGAGCAATTCGATCTCCGGGCTCAGAGGACCGGACGGCGTCCTCAGCGTGCAGTATTTGGACAACTCTACTACCGGCTGCACCACCGGGCCGGTACAGACCGTCGGGGGGAAACAGTTTACAACCACAACCTGTCCCGATGGGACCAACCTCACCGCCCCTGAACCGATGCATCTGGGGGTCTCGGACGTCCAAGCCAAATCATTCGGTCAGGTCGGGCCATTGGGTACGGCTCAGCCGGATTATGTCTTCACCAATGGGGTCATTAACCCGGTCCGCACGATGGTCGTGCCGTTTTCTATCTATCTTGGAGCGGGCGTGACCAAAATCGGAGGCGGACAGGTCGATAATTTGTCCCGTCTGGAGGTGGAACAACTCTTCGGGCGGAACATCACAGACTGGGGGCAGCTCGGCTTCACACCGGGACCGGTCCAGATCTGTGCCAGGACAGCCGGATCTGGGACCTTTGCGGCCCTAGATCAAACTCTCTTGATTAACACCACCCATACTCCTATTGCTTCCACCGCCGCTGGTGCCGAAGTGACTTTTAACGCCAGCACGAGCGGGGTGGTCAGCTGCCTGGCCTCACGTCCCAGGGCGATTGCCTATATGGATGCTGACCAGATTCGAGCATTTTTACCGGGTGGAAGTAACCCAGGAGCGGCCTACGCGGTTGCAGTGGACGGCGGGCGCGCCAATGATACCACACTTGCCGATCGGAAGCGCGATCTGAAGTGCGGCAAGTATGCCTACTGGACGTATCTGCAATTCTTTCCACGAATCATCGCCCCAGTGCCGCCTCAACCCTTGACGAACGATTTCATCAGCATCGCCCAGTCTGCAGCATCGATCCCACTGCTTCCCCCTGCAGTGGCCAACTTCTGGGAAGCTGATGAGAATATGTTCGTCAGCAAGAACGCGGATGCCGGCCCCTTGCAATGGAAGGCGGGTGCCCATCCACAGTGTCAGTAAGGAAGTCGTAATTGCCAGCGGTCAGGACATGCACGTTGTGCATGTCCTGACCGAAAAGGACAAAGTCTGATGCCGAAGAAACAGCTGGTTCCCAGGTCCTACAAATTAATAGTCGCGCTCTTGATGGTATCCGCACTCTGGTTCGTTCCAGGGAAGTCGGAGGCGCTGACGGTGTCTGAGCTTGATTTTACGAATGGGTCAATCGCACTGAAGAACGGCGGCACTACAGTGCTGTCCAGCAACTTCACAAGAAACGGGCAGATCATCATGGGGCAATATCAGCCCCTGCCGAATATCATCGCGCCCGTTCCTCTGGGTCCCTACACCTTTTCACTGTTTACGAGCGGTCCGAACCCATTCCCCAGCAGCAGCACGAGCGGATCGACCATCACGGCCGATCTGACCGCGCTGGGAGCCAAGTTCACGGGACCGTTGATTCCCGTCGGAGGACTGACCTTTAATATCGGCGGCGCTGCCACGGGCATTTTCAATACTGTCACCAATGCATTCACCGGGTTGACCTGGACCCATAACCTTGGCGGTACTTCCGGCCTGCCTGGGGCATGGGGGAACCCGGCCAACTTATCACTGCAGTTTACCTTGAACGGGACGGCGCAGCTCGCGGCTGTTCCCTTGCCCGGCGCCGCAATCTTCTTTCTAAGCGGTTTGTCGGGTTTGGCCATCTTGCGGAAACGCCTCTCGGTCTAACGTATAGGGGTGGTGCGGTCCAGTTCGCTCATGAGCGAAACCAGCGGTAATGAAGACAGTCCGCTTTCTGGGACGCCGGCACCATCCTGATTGTTCTCACGTCACACGACAACTGTGGGCAGGGTATGCACGTCGTGCATGCCCTGCCTAGAGAGGACATGTCCGATGGTAAAACAGGTGGGTCGCAGGGTTCTCGGTCGGTCGGTAGTCGGACTGCTGCTCGTGTCGGCATTGTCGGCTTTTGCTGCGCCGGCGCAAGCTGTGACGGTCTACAATCTTGACTATGTGTTCAGCCCATCGACGGGGGCGGTAGTCCCGATGGGAACCGTCACCTTGACGGATCTGGGGACAGCCGTCAAATTCGATATCAAAAATTTGGCAGGAACGGGCACCAAGCTGGACTCTCTGTACTTTAATTTTTCCCATGGCACCACGAACCCGAATCAACTCACTTTTTCAAACATCAGTGCGTCCACAGGGACCTATGCCACGCTGCTGGCTCCGACGACCGGCGCCACCGTGTCCGGCTTGAAGGCGGACGGTGACGGATACTTTGACGGGAAGTTTGAGTACACGAGCAATCATTTCTTGGGCGACGGCCAGACGCTCTCGTTCGAATTGGGCGCCGCCGGTCAAGATCTCGCCGTCAGTGATTTTCATTTCTTCTCACTCCCAGGTGGAGGGTCCGGTAGCTACATCCTGGCCTCACACATCAAGAATCTCCAACCAGGCGGCACCTCCGCCTGGGTCGGAACCGTGGCAGCCGTGCCGTTACCCGGCGCCGCAATCTTCTTTCTGAGTGGGTTGTCGGGTCTTGCGTTTTTGCGGAAGCCTAGGACGGTCTAGCATCTTAGGGGTGGTGCGGTCCTTTTCGCTCATGAGCGAACCCAGCGGTAGTCAACACAGTCCGCTTTCTGGGATGCCGGCACCATCCTGGATTTAGTAGCAAGCAATTAGCCGAATGACCGATCCAGACATGCACGTCGTGCATATCCGGATCGGTCATATTGTTTTACAACGACACGCGCACGACTGGGCAGATCATCGGAGTCTTGCATCACTGTGGCCTGGAATGATGCCATTGTGCTCCTCCCCGCACACTGGCTGACAGTGCTGTCAGGTTCATCGCTCGCACTAGTCCCGGTTGTTCCACTAATCGGACACTCGATTGTCCTTCTAGGATCGTGGCGAGGTCTTTGTTCCGGATAGACCCTCCACTGCCCCCAGACTGATTTCTGTATCCTTTCCCCAACACAGTAGCACTCAAGGCGCTGTGAGCTTCGTCGGATCACGAAAAGTATTCCGGAGATCTCACGTTTGACACAGACCAAAGCTCCTTAGTGTAAACGGCATGACATCTCTCCTGGAGCGACAGCGGTGGCCCACATGGAGCTACTTACCAAGATCGATGTATCACAGATCAGTTTCTGCTTGGATCCTCTGTAACCAGGCATAGAAATTGATCTATAAACGAATCACGCTCCGAACTCCACAGCGCCCAAAAGGCTTCATATCTCCTCCTGTATCAACAATTGTTGATATACATTCTTCACG
Organism: Nitrospira sp. UBA2083; assembly: GCA_002331625.1. Taxonomy (GTDB): domain Bacteria; phylum Nitrospirota; class Nitrospiria; order Nitrospirales; family Nitrospiraceae; genus Nitrospira_D. Next base: position 5,644 of record DCZN01000086.1, read on the forward strand.
TAGTTTTAATATGAATGTTACACAATCTGAACCCCAATATTACGTTGATGTTCTCCACGGCCTGTATCAAGGAACTGGCGCCATAAGAAACTGTTACGTGTGCGGGATGTGGTTCCGATTCAGAAGTCGTTCGCCCATCTCGGCAGGAAACCGCGGTCTTCACGCGATGGAGGAATATGCGGCAGGGTCGTCCGACTCATCGGCCAGAGCCTCTGGGACTCGTGGCGAAGTCTCAGCGAAGCAGCACCCGGCTCGGCGGGTACCGCCGAAACCCCAACACGGACCGCGGCTGCCCCTCTATCTCAAGGATCTGGTACGGAGGATAGATTTCGCCATGAGGGCGCACCCTTCACGAAAAGTTCTCTACGATGAAGCGATCAAGTCTGTTCAGCGAGATGCAGGTGGTCGCCACCTCGTTGCCCCCTGCGGTGCCGCTTCAGACAACGATGATGGTGCAATCAGAATCGACGGGCGAGCCGGTCAATGACAACAGCAAGTATTGCGACAGGATGAATCGAGGCGTGGATCATGAGGGGACGCTGAAGTCGGGCTAGTTCCAAACGAACCGGGACCTATTCCCATCGATCTGATTGCGTGGGCTTGCGTTGTCGAAGTTGGGCGAGGGTAACGCGGAGGATTTCGAGGTATGCCGATTGCCTGGCTCCTCAGTGAACACCGCGATCCCGTTTCAGTCGAACAGAACCGAATGTCGCGTGTCTGGTGAACCTGATTCACTCATCCAGTCAGTGTTTTCCTCTCACTCTACCCGGACGCAAGCGCGTGCCGATGTCTGTCCTGACCGTCGACACCTATTATCCGTAAATGCTACCGCCGTTGAAAACGGATGGAGATCGGGGAGAAGCGTGCGGGCGTCGCGGTGGTCGGAGCCGTTGAGGGGGCAATCGTGTGTATCTGACATTCCACGAGACAAGCGTAGAGTCGAATGATATTTGTAATACACGTAATAGCATGTTCGCGTCACGCTGAAAAGGAGACCTGTCCCATACGCGCATCAGTTCAAATAGAAGCTGCTATCAAGTCGGTTCCTTGAAAACTGACCTGTTCAATAGTGATACATAAGTATTGATATCATCAAGAATTGTTAATTGTAATTTAATAGAATACAAAGCCTTTCTTAACACTTCCAGCTCCCACATTCGGTATAACTCGCCATATCGAAATAAGGTGTTCTTACGAACGAGTATCTCGTAGTGCTTAGCGACTAGCGAGCCTTATTCGAAATGAACAGCCACACCGTCAGAAAGGAGTCCAGATGGATGAGGGCAGATCGCCAGGGTTTTCGTGATCGAGTCTTATGAATGAAGGTGCGGTCAGTATTGCAGTGAGGCCGTAGATCGTTCGGACCTGTGAGCAAACTTGAATGAATGCGAGGACGGTGAACTCATGCCGTCGACCGAGGGAGGGCTGGATGTACGCATCTAAAGTGATCCGTGCCAAATCTAAAAATCCACCGAAAAGCGTGCGATTCTTTCGTGCCTTGTCGGATGAGACGCGAGTGCGGATTCTTGAACGGCTTCGTGATGGAGCGCAATGTGTCTGCGCCCTCACGCAAACGTTCAACACCGGCCAATCACGATTATCCTTTCATCTGCGAGTGCTGAAAAAGGCCGGCTTGGTGGTCGACCGGCCGAAAGGACGATCGGTGTATTACACGCTGAACTATAGAGCGATCCAAGAAGCTGAAGTGCTCATCACTCGGCTTAAGGGGGAGCACCCGTCCGTGGCGCGTCCAGACACGTACCCCACCGGGGTCAACGTCGAAACCTTGATCTCAGTACCATTCGAATCACGGCACGAAAAGGGATGCGTGTGAATCGACGAAACGGATTGCCCTCTTACCATGTGACGACGAGGAGATAGTCCATAACCTATACAGGGAGGTGTGACATGACGGTGCGAAGCGTGACGCCAATGATGCGGAGAAGCGGCGTTGACGGTGCTCAAATCACTCGAACGGGCGCGTCAGAGGAAGGAGTGTCCAGGATGGATCAGTTCATGGAAGCGATGTCAAACGTGAAAGCAGCAGTAAACCGTTTCAACGAAAGGATGTCTATCATGAAGCAAGTGATTCTGTGGGCGGCGATGGGCCTGTTCAGCACCGGGTTATTTCTGGGGGCGCCGGTTCACGCAGCAATGGTCTCGGAATTGGAGTTGACCGGAGGGGCCGTCAACTATGACGGCAAGTATAGCAAGATGATGGATCGCTTGCTCGGCGAGGACGGCACCTTGACGTTGGGGCAGTATCAGGCCATCGGAGACAACCTGCCGTCGATCGGCAAGGCTTGTGAGACCTATTCGCTCTTCACGTCTGGCTTTACCGGCGCCGCGGCTCCCTCCGCTAAGATCTCCGGTTCGAGCATCTCCCTCGACCTGTCGTCCCTGTTCTTCGGCGTGAGTCGAGGCGATTCCCATAAGACCTGGAATATCGGTGAGCAGGCGACCGGTCAGTACAATCCGGAAACAGGAGAATTCACCGTCTCGTGGAACCATATGTTCGAGCACGGAAAGCATGACAAATTGGCGACGTTCTTCCTGAAGGGGATTGCGGAGATCGGGACACAGCCCGTCGCGATTCCCGCCGCCATGGTGTTGTATGCGACTGGTCTGTTCGGCTTAGGGTTCTGGTCGTACAAGCGGCGCAGTTGTGCGTTCTCCATGTCGGCCTAGCCCTGTTTCCCCTTTCCCGTTCCCCCGTCGCACGGCGCGCCTCAGCCGGCGACGGGGTGATCTCCGGTGATCCCGCCGTCACCAACGCACACAACCAGCCGTTCCTGTCGAAGCCTTCAGCAAGCGTGGGCAGCCGCTCTGTCGTTGGTCCATCCGAGTTAACGTACCCCGGAGCCTACCGTAACCTGGTTGTAATTCTTTCTTCATATGGTGCCGCCGGATACGAACGTCCGGATAAGGGGGTGCAATGAAACCTGCGATGATCTGGCAGATTGGAAGTTGCTGCGTGATGGTTGCGTGGCTCTGCTCATGGACCTCGGATTCATGGGCCGGCAAGCTGGAAGACGTGTTACTAGAGAATAAGCAAATTTCGGTCGAACAATGGATTCAATTAAAGGCCGATGAAGAGAAACGGCAGGCCAAGCAGCTGGAAGAAGGCCGAGGGGCCGCTGAGTCTCCGGCGCGTGAACGATGGTACGAAAAAATCAGCATTCGCGGCTATGCGCAGGTCCGCTACAACCATACGATCGACAACGATCTCCTGCGCAGCAATCAAGCCGATCGGTCCATCGCCGGCAACAATGAATTCTTCATCCGCCGGGCGCGGCTGATCGTCAGCGGGCAACCCCATGACCGGGTGTTCGTCTATGTCCAGCCGGAGTTTGCCGGTCTGGTCGGGGGCACGGAGCAAGTCGTGGCGTTGCGGGATTTTTATGCGGATCTCTTTCTGACCCAAAACAAGGAATGGCGTGTTCGAGTGGGACTGTCCAAAATCCCGTTCGGGTTCGAGAATATGCAGTCCAGCCAAAATCGCCTCGCGCTTGACCGCAATGATGCGCTCAATACCGGCACTCCGAATGAACGCGATCTTGGCGTGCTGCTCTATTACACACCCACTTCCGTGCGTGAACGTTTTCGTCGACTGATCGACAGCGGCCTGAAAGGATCGGGCGACTACGGCATGCTCGGCATCGGCGTCTATAACGGACAGGGGATCAATGTTCGCGACCGCAACAAGGACAAACATATCGTCTTCCATGCCGCCTATCCGTTCGAATTTCCGAACGGTCAGATCGTGGAAGTCGGAATGGATGCCTACCGGGGGCAATTCAGTGTGTCGACCACACCGGTCGTGCCAAACCTCGATGTGGCCAACGGACAAGTCTTTGCTCCGCGGGTGACGAACGGTGGGAACTATCTCGATGAACGGCTGGCCTGGCATGTAACGTTGTTCCCACAGCCTTTCGGGTTCCAGGCGGAATACATGATCGGAAGAGGGCCGGAATTGAATACGGACCGTACGGAGGTTGTGCTGGGCAATGTACACGGCGGCTACATTCAAGCCTTTTACCACTATCAGTGCGATACCTATTGCCAAAGCATCTATCCATTTTTTCGCGTGCAGGAGTATTTCGGTGGGCGGAAATCCGAAGCGAATTCGCCGCGCAACTCTGTACGGGAATGGGAACTGGGATTGGAATACCAGTTCAATAAGGCGATCGAATTCACCGTCTCTTACAGCTGGACCCAGCGGAATACTTCGGATGCCACATTTATTCCGGTGGGAAGTCCGCCGGGTCAGTGCGGTGTGGCGGGCAGCGGGTTCGGTCCCTGTATCCAAACGCCCTACCAACTCCAAAGCGGGAATTTACTGCGCTTTCAGTTGCAGTGGAACTTCTAGCAGGATAGGGAAAAAGTCACTCAGTTTCGTGGAGGTCAAGGCTGAGGCACAGGCTCACTGAAGCACAACACCCCACCCAGCCTACCGCCCTGGTTTTCTTATGGCGTGGGGGCAGGCGGGGATTGGCCGAGGGGATGGTATTGGACGAGTTTGTACCGTACGACGATCTCATGCCGCTTCGGCTGAAACCACTCCAGTAGGGAGCCTTCGGTCGGCGGTCCCATCCAATTCACAGGCTCAAAATCCAATCGTCCCCGCTGGGGCGCTATGGATCGGAGCGGCGTCAGCCGGTCATCCACCGTGTCGACCACCCCGGAGTCGGCGCTGAAATGAGTGGGCGATCGGTAATTGGCGAGCAGGAGATGAAGGTCGTCGCCTTCCACGAAGAGGCCTCCCGAGGTGACGAGGCGATGATTGGCTGAACGAGAAGTGGAGTGATAGAACGTGACGATCTCGTCAGGTCCGGCCTTCTTCAGCGCGATCGCCAGCAAGGGAGCGAGTAACGCAACCTCAGGCTGCGTCAACGCTGCATGCCGTTTCGGCTGCGAGACGTCGTCGTAGAGCGGCAGCTTCGCAACCGGTTCTTCGAAAATGAGTCCGTTCAAGAGCGCCGCCATCCGGTCCGGGGAAAGGTCCGTCGGATGGCTGTGTTTCCTTTCCTGATCCAGCGTTCTGTCGACCTCGAGCCGAACGAAGGAATGCGGGCTCTCGTAGACCGTGAGCGTGGTAAATTGCGACGGCGCACATGCCCACAGCGCGGTGAACGAAAGAATCAACAATCGTCGGCCTGTTCTGATACCTAGGGGCATGATGGAGCGGATAAACCCTTCACGAAGTCGGGGTCATTCGAGCACAGGGCGATTTGGGGTCTCCAGCCTGGCCGATTTGACCGTAGTGGGCCACTTCGATGTGAGGCGTGCAATTTCGGCCGATGTCATCGGCAAATACCCGAACTCGACCGCCTGATGTTGGCCTTGGCGGCTCAGCGCATATCGGATAAGCGCGACGGTGGCCGGAGTGGCCTCCGATTTCGGAGGCTTGGCGATATAGAGGTACAAGTTCCTCCGTAACGGATACGAGCCGTCCAGTGCGGCCTGCACGGACGGCTCGACATACCGCCCATCTTTCACAAGGGCAATGGGGACTGGCTTCACCATGTCGGTTCGATACCCGATGGCGCTGAATCCGATTCCGTTGGGATCCGCCCCCACATCCAATATGACCGATGCCAGTCCCTGAGCGTCGACCAACTGGTGATGGAAGGTGCCGCCTTTACAGACCTCATCCCGGAAAAAATAGCTAGGACCGGACTTCCCGTTCCTCCCATATAGTTGCACCGGCGCTTCGAACCATTCATCCATCACGCCGACCAAGCCCCAGGAATCGACGACATACTTCACGCCCCGACGGCGCTCGCGGCAGAACATCGCATCGAGTTCATCGAGGGAGAGTCCCGTCAAAGGATTGTCTTTATGCACGTAGACGGCCAACGTGTCCACCGCGACCGGAACTTCGGCCGGTTCATATCCATACTCTCGAACAAACTCGGCGATTTCGTCGGCGGTCATACGACGAGGCATGGCGGCGATGTCCGACCGGTGGGCCAAGAGGGGGGCAAGGCCCGTGTCGGACCCTTCCCTCGCCATCGCAATATTCAGCTTGGGATGGCGGCGTACCAACTCGTCAATCCACGCACGAACCAAGGGCTTCATCGTGTCGGAGGGAGAAATAGTAAGTGTGCCCAAGACTTGGTCGGAAGACAGGTAGGAAGGGATGTCTGGATCCAGCTGAGGACGGACTTGGCCCCAATTCGCAGGAGGCAGCGACATCAGCGCCAAGGTCGCCGTCAGATAGGATGCGAGCACTAATCGAGAAAATATCATGCTGAGCACCCCGTCGGTTCCAGAAAGCTTCGTGAGTTGAGTCTAAGCAATACTAATTGCAGACACATCAATGAATTGTTAACTCCGCGTTAACTACCTTCGAGTGGGAGGGCGGAAGGGGTACGTAGTAGTTTACTCACAATTTACACGACGCTAAGGACGAAGTTTTATCTGTTGGCATACTATAGCTCCCCGAATGTTGAGCACACCCACCATAACCGGCGTGCAAGGTCCAATCCTCATCTTCATCCAATCGGAGCCGTACGCGCAATCGCTGAAGAAGGTCTTACTCGCCAACGGGTATCAAGTCTCGTTCGTCACGACGGAAACAGCGGCCTACGCAGCGGTGAAAGAGTCGATGCCCTCGCTCATCATCGTCGAGCGGCAGGACGGAATTGCCGCGGTCTTGCAGCAACTACGATCCGCGGCGAAGGTTCCGATCGTCGCCGTGGTGAACGGAGCTGAGTCTTGCCACGATGATGAATGGCTTCAAGATTATGAGAGCGACATCGATCTCGTGTTGTGCAATCAGACTCCCAGGCAAGTGGTCGCCCGTGTGCGGGCGATCTTGCGGCGGTGTGTTTCGACGGTTCAATCCCATCGCCACTTCCGCGCCGGGGCGATCGGGATGGACATCGATCGCCATGAAGTCACCATCGGCGGACGCGTCGTGGAGCTGACGCCAAAGGAATTTCAAATCCTCCATCAATTTATCGAGGCACCGGGCCGTGTCTTCTCCCGTCAGGAGATGCTGAATCGGGTCTGGGGAGAGGGATATGCCTTGGAAGAACATGCACTGGATGTGCATATTCATTCACTCCGGCAGAAGATCGAAACCGATCCGAATGAGCCCCGGTTCATCATGACGGTTCGAGGTGTCGGCTACAAACTTCGTATCTAGCCGAGTCCGTTTTTCCGCACGTACGGGCTTGGGTGTGAGACATCCCGCAAACAGGTGAATCGACGCTCCATCGTGGATCGGAGAGACACAACCTTTAGTGCCGGCGAAAAGCCATGGATCTCAGAAAGTCCCAAGCCGAAATGACTCCGATCAGGGAGCCTGAATTGGTCACGGCGAGCTGGAAGGTGCGGTGCTGAAGCATGAGATCGGCTGCTTCCGCCAAGGAGCCTCGTTTGTCGATACCCAGCGCCGGGTGGCTCATGACATCTTTGACGGAAAGGAAGTACGAGGCCTTGTCGGACGCGACAAAGTTTCTGACGATATCCGTTTCAGTCACCAGACCGATGACGTGGCCTCGAAGCGCCACGAGGACGCTTTCAACGTTGCAGGCCTTCATCAATTGCGCGGCTTCTATCACCGAGGTGCCGATGTCGATAATCACGGGATCTTTTCTCATCAAGGCGTTCACGCTGACCATGATCGACCCTGCAGGTATACATTCGGATGTACCGGCACCATAGCGGAAAGCGATTGCGTTTCTGTTACATCAACATTGGGCATCAGCAAACTGAGCGGATGCCGAGGTGAGAGTTCCAGGAACTTAATTTGTCGCCAATGAGCTGATGATGCTGAATCCGTAGGATCCCGTCGACACCGTACACATCCCGACGGATCGCCTTCCCTGATGCAGGAGGTAAGCCCCATGATCGCCGAGCTCCGCTCCGGTTGTCTTCTCTTTGCTGTGCTGTTGTTTTTTATCCTCATCGTCATGGTCATTGCCCTCGGTTCGATCATGAAGCCGGATCGATGGGGAGAACGATCCCGCTTGGCGGGCAAGGCGCGGTCGAGTGGAAGGGACGAGTTCCAGGCTACGGTGTGAGTCTTTGCATGTCGCGCCGCCTGGTCCAAACATCTGCCGTCGTATCCAGGATCGCACGCTGATGGGAAGCGCAATCGGGTTGTAGGTATAAGCCTAATATTATCAATCGCTTCCCGTAAGAGATTGATGTAAGTTCCCCTAGCACCCCTACTCATTTTGTCATAAACTCATCCCCCGGCGGTTTCTAGCCGTAACCAGAAGGGGGAGCCATGAAGCGAGATCGTCACCATAGTCGGAAGGGAGATCGAACCCTTGCCCTTGTGAACAGCGAAATCATTCCCATCGATGAGGCCATTGCAGCGGTTTCGGCCATCGGTGGAACGATTTTTGACGTCAAACTGAAGAAGGTCGAATCCAACGCGGTATGGCGTCTAAAGTTGTTACGTGACGGCGAACGGGTTAAGGTCTATGTCGATGCGCTCTCGGGGGACATCATCGAGGCAAAGGTTGCCGTAACGGCGACAGAGCCGATTCCCGCGTGACGTTTTGGAATAAATCTCTACTCCTCCGTCCGCGTCACGCGCACTAACGTTCGATAGGCTTCCCCTCCGATGCGTAACGTCTTGATGCCGACTCCTTGTACACCGGTTCATCAGGGCCGCACTGGGTTGTCTTCCCGGACCGCGCCGTCTTCTCGATCGGGACCAGCGTTGCCGCCGACATGCTCGTGAGTTCGCCCATTCAGGTCTCCCTTCCGGTGGGAAGCGCCTTCCGCGACACTGACTGCTTACCGTGGACCGGTAAACACATCTATCCCACATGCTTGTTACGGCCACATAAAGAATTTATACACACTCTGTAAATCAACATGGGTCGAGCGTATCTATTCACGACGCACAAAACAGAATGCCATGTACATGACCCCCACGATTGCGCTGAATACAACTCCTTCGATGACCACGGATTCCATTAACGCCCACCTCCTGTAGCGATTTCTTCACCATGAGATCGGGAACGAACGCACAACCTAGCGAACTCCGTGTTTCAAGTGCATGAGTTTTGTATTAAGTGTCTGTGAATCAATGACTCGTGCTGGGCCTGAGGGTCCGCATATGCGTGGGAGGCCGTCCGTAACCGCATCACAATTAACCTACCGTTAATATCATTGAAACATCCTCACAACGTTACATCGATAACATCCCACTCATGGCCATAAGGAAACGCCCAAAGCGGTCACCCATCGGTCGGCTATGGAAAAGCCTCACCAAACCAGGCGAGTTCCGGCGGGAGAACCAAACGCCTATCAAGCCGCTCCCCGATACCAGTCGAATCCCCTGGTTTTCTACAATCAGCAAGAGCGCGACGATCAACTAGCTGCGGTCTGAAGTCGCTGTCAGTGAACCGGCGTGAGACCCCTATCCGGATACTCGTGTGAGGGTCGGCACTGTACACCGCTGCCTTTTAGGATGCGCATTACCAGGGGGAGATTCTCGAGGAAGGCCTATCGAGATCGTGACGGGTGGATCTGCAGACATGCTCCGGCGTTCAACCGTTACCAACCAGCGGGTTATCCTCGCGCGAGGCCTTATGCAAGGCCAAAGACCACGTCAGACAGCGGTCGCTCTCGGAGCCGCTCCTTGACATGCTTCAGTGCGAGGAGAGGAATAAAATCAAGAATCCGAGCGGCGTGTTCCAACCGACGAATTTCAGTCCAGAGAAGAGTCTGTGCTGCGGCGGGTGGCAATGCGAACTGCTTGGCCAGGGCGCCAATATTATGCTCGATGGCCCTTGGTTCGATTTCAATCGACATGGGCGCATTGAATGCTTCTGGTGAGGGCAATGTCAAGAGCTTTGCTTAGGGCCGGCGATTATCGTAGGAAACTCGAGCGGGAAAGGTCAGCCCGTCGCCCATTCTTATGGGCAACGACCACCTTACAGAAAGAACAAACGGCTTAGGTCTTCACGAAGCCTGTGCGGAGGACAGGGGAAGCCGAACGACCGGCTCTCTCGGGGGAATTGGGTTCCATGCCAATGCTTGACGGTCAGAAAAGGCGTGCTACGCTCATCAGAGTAAGGTCGGCGCCGGTTGTTGGCAGGAGCCCAGCGATCGGCGCCGATCGATTTTTCCGCAGAGAAGAGTCTGAGCATGGCGGTTCGGAATCTTCCGGTTCGACGATGGGTAGGCTTCATTGTAGCCGGCAGCGTCTTTCTGCTCGCCCTCTCAGGCTGCATGACGGGCCAATCCCAGATTGGAGAAGAGCACGAGCTCTCGTCTCTCCGAGTCGTCTTTCTTGACGCGTCCCACATGCAAGCCAAGTATGAGGAGCTGACCGGTAAATCAGCCGTCATGAGGACGCCTCGTCTAGTGCTGGAAACCCAGCGTCAAGAAGAAGTCGTTGTCGGGTTCTACGATTTTCGCACCCGCACGATCTATTGCCCCAAAATGGATTTTGAAGTCTGTGGCCACGAACTCCACCATGCCGTGCTCGGCCACTTCCACCTCCAACGGTGAGCGCTCGGTCTCCCGGTTCAGGGGGGAATGCCTCTTTTTCCGAGCCATTCCCATACCGCTCTCCGCAATCAGTTGAGCCTGAGGATCCGTCCCTCGATCGCGGCAGAAAATGGCTGAGGCAGACTTTGGATGTAGGTGATCAATGCATCCAGATCCAGCGGCCCACCCACTTGGTTTCTCCCCTGCAACAAAACAGTGAAATTGTCCCCGCCTGCCGCCATGAAGCTATTGACGGTCACGGAGAACGTGGCTTGCCGGTCGATGGGCGATCCGTTTCGCCGCACCTCGACAATGCGATCGCCGATCGGCCGGTTGTTGTCCCACGTGTAGGTCAGCCCCGAGGTTTTGAGAATACGCGGGAACGGTTGATTGGCCCACTGTTGGTTCAATACGTCATAAATCTGCTGGCCGGTCAGATCCATCCGGACCAGGCTGTTGCCGAATGGTTGAATCGCGAAGAGCGCGCCGTAAGTGACCGGTCCGGCGGACAAGTCGGCGCGGATACCGCCGGGGTTCATCAACGCGAAGTCGGTGCCGAGCGTCGAGCGCTGCGCATCGGCGATCAGATTCCCGAGCGGCGACTCACCTGCAGGACTTTCTGTGCGAGATAGGTCTATGGCCGCATTGCCGACCACCCGGTTGACCAGCGGAGCGACCTTTGCTTGAGCTTGGGCGACGAGCTCGGCCACCTGAGTGTTCGGGGTCAGACCTGGTCCGGCATCGGCAAAGGTGGTGACGATGGAGGCACTCTTGGCGACAACGTCTCTGGTATGCTTGTTGATCATCAAGTCGATATCGCCATAGGCTGTGCTGGAAGAAAAGGCTTGGGTCACAAGGATCTCTACGCCGTTCTGGTTTTTGAGGAGCGCGTTGGTGAACGAATGCGCATGGCCGGAGACGACGACGTCCACGTCGTTGTCGAGGCGTGAGACGATGTTGACGATCTCCAGGCCGTTGATGAGGCCTCCCGGTTGGGTCGGGCCTTCGTAGGTGGTCTGGCGTCCACCCTGGTGGATCAGCACGACAAACGTGCGAATACCTTCCGTTCTCCGCAACCAACGCACATAGCGATTGATGCTTTCGGCTTCATCCAGAAACTTCAATCCTGCGACTCCGCTCGGCGTGACAATGGTCGGCGTCTCCTTCAGGACTGCACCGATGAACGCGATGCGGATCCCCTTGACCTGCTTGATGACGAACGGGGGAAGAATGGGCTTGCCGGTCTTTTCATCGACAACGTTGGCAGAGATGGTCGGATATCGCGCGCCACGATAGGGATTCTCAAGAAAAGGGCCGGTGGCATGATTGCCGCCGTTCAAAAGACGAACGAGCTCGCTCGTACCTTCGTCGAACTCATGATTGCCTGGGGTGCCCACGAGGTTGCATTTGGGATGTTGGCGGCGATCGCGGCGATCTTCTTTCGCATCGTCATCATTCCATGGTCCCTGGTGACCACGATCCTCCCGGCGATCCTCATAGCGGCAATAGGGGTTGGCGAGGAGATTCAAGAAACCGATGGACGGTTCGTCCTGTAGGAGTGCCGATTCCGGAGGTGTGGCTCCGACATGGTCCCCCGCATGGACGATGAAGGTTCGCTCGGACAGATCCGGGTCGTGTGCATCGGTTTGAGCGGCTTGCAGATAGGCGGCCAGCACAGCCGCTCCTCCGACCGGGCGATTTGCCACACGTCGACCTGCCGAGAGCTGCCCGTGAAAGTCATTGATGCCCAGCAACTGGACGTGGAGAAGTGCGTCTTTTTCCTCTCGTTGAAATCCAGAGCTGTGCCATTCCAGCTTGCGGTTCGCGTCCTGCCGAGTCTCAAGCGTATCGTCGGCCTCGTCGTCGCGGTCCCACTCGTGGGAATGATGCTTGGCCGAATCTACGGCAAAGGCGGGCGATGTCGGGCACGTACCACTGACGCACAACATGCCGAAAGCGGCGAGCAAGGCCATAGGCTTCGTGATGAGATCGGCGATTGTCATACGGGACTCCTTTCGTCTTTCGTCGAAACCGCGCCATTGCTGGACCCGGGTGTAGGTGACGTGACCGAGGGTATTCGGTTCGTGGTGCTCCCGGTGCGTAATGAAACTAAGAATAAAGGGGGAATGTTACGAACCGGTCGCGAAAAGCTCTGCGCGTGGTAAATTCGTGATCACCAATGGGTGATCACGGCCTCCTGTCCTGGGCTAGGCGCACCTCGTTGTGAGACGCGGTTTCCGGTCGGTCGGGGAAAAGGGGAGGAACTGATGCGCACGAGCTATGAGCTTCTGCCGGTTGCGCACGCCGAGCTTGTCGAAAATATTCGTCATATGATGGCGAACCGTACGGTCGCGGATCGACAACTTGTCGGCGATGTCCTGATTCGAGAGTCCCAGCCCGGCCAACTGAACGATCGCTCGTTCCCTCTTGGTCAAGGCCCCCTGCCGGTCCGATGGTTGAGGTTCAATGTCGGCTGTTGTTTCTCGATCATCCATCCCCACCGATCCGCCTCGGAGTCTCTGGGCCGGGTCATTCGCCGAGATATAGAGAGCTTCGATCACCGCCAGCACGACGGACGGTGGTTGAACGAAGAGGATGATGCCATCGACACCGGAGGCGAAGGCTTTCCGCGTGCGGCGATTGTCCTCGAATCCGCACAGCAACACGATTTTACTGGTCGGGGCTGATTCCCGAATGCGTTTGATGGTGCCGCAGACGTTCCGGACGGTCTCCAGATCAAGAATAAACACGTCGGCTCGTATCTCCGCAGGGGACCTGTGCGGCGTCCTGCGGGGGTGCGGGTGCACGACCATCGGTACGGTCAGGCTGCTCTCAAGAGTGTTCTGCAGACCGTACCACACGAGCCACTGATCGGTAAGAATCTTAATCGTGCGGGTCGGCGCCTCGATGCTGCATGGGGTCATGGAGGCCTTCTCATGTCCCCCTGGCTCCCCTGCTGCTGATGCGATTGTGGAGTGGTTTCTAGTCTTCGTCTTCATCCTCGATCTCGTCCAGTTCGTGCTGCTTCGTGCGCTCAATCTCGAAGATCGTGACCGTATTGCTTACTTCGTGCGACACCACGAGAAGCGGTTTACCGTTGGGACTGTCTTTCTGCTTGATGAAGAGGAGGCCTTCCGGCGAAAGATCCGTGGGGGCGGTGGTGGCGTAAGTCGCAAACTGTGGGGACTGTGGGCTGGAGATGTCATAGACCGCAATCCCGCCGGTTCGCTCAAGGCCGATGAAGGCGTAGGTTCGCCCGGCGATCTTACCCAGGGCCAGCCCTTCCGGCTCCGGACCTTTATTGTCGCTTCTGGTATCGAACGTGTCGGCGGCGCCGTTGGAATTAAAGCTCGCGGGGACCAGTGCGGCGGTGCGTTGTTCGAGGTCGTCGCCGCTGTCGTAGACCAATCCGCCGTCCGCAGTTCTGATACTGAAGGAGCGGGCTCCGAAGACGTAGAGCTTCTCAAACTCGGTATCGGCATCCGTGTTCCCTAATGTGTTGGTGACAGTGAGCCGACCAAGGTTGTCATTATTGCGCAGCCCGTCGTTCCCGGTGGTCACGTCTGGGAAGCCCTGGGAGCCGAAGCTTGCGGCATCGAGTGTGAGCGAACCCACTCTGGCTTCTTCGGAGAAGCCCGTATAGTCCCGTGCATCACCCTCGTTGGCGGTGACCAAGTAGGTCTTTCCTTTTACCCGATAGGCGGCGATGCTGTCGGGCTGGTACATGCCGAGCACCGGCCAATTCCGAATATTGATGGCGCCGTTGTTGCTCGACCCGGGCACGTCGCGATCGCTTGCGTCCAGCTTGTTTGCCGGCTGCAGATGATCCTTAAAGCCGAGGCCGATGATCTTCGTAAACGTGGCGGAAGAAATGTCCAGCACGGCTACCGCATTGTTTTCCTGCAGCGTCACCCAGGCGGTTCTGGAGTCGCGCGAGACCGTGAGATATTCCGGTTCCAGATCCTTTGCGAGGCTTGCGTTCGGCCCGAACACGCGGATGCTGGAGGCGTTCTCTTGAGGAATTGAGACGTTGAACGCGGCAGTCCGAACGTCATTCTGTGTCAAGCTGGTGACGTCGCCGCGCATGTCGATGACGCTCACCGAGCCTTCCGGATCGACGGAATCGAGTTGATTGTAGCTGTTGGGCTCGCCTTCGTTGGCCACGAGCAGCCAGCGGCCGTTCGG
>DCZN01000001.1:0-20666 GCA_002331625.1 Nitrospira sp. UBA2083
ATCGACGGCGGCAAGATCAAGACACTGGGGTCTCCGGTCGAGCTCAAAATCGCGCTTGGAGGAGACATCGTCTCTCTGACCCTCAAAGAGGCGGACCGGATTCCCTCGCTTGAAATTGAGTTAAAAGGCCGTCCGGCAATCAAGTCCGTTCGGACGACGACCAAAGGCTTGGACATCCGAGTGGAGTCGCCGGAGAAGGCGCTGCCCGCCATTCTCGACACGGCCAATCGATTGGGCTGCAGCATCGAATTCATTCAATACAACCGACCGCGCTTGGACGATGTATTCATCGCCCATACAGGCCGGGCCATCACCGAATCGATCCCCGAGACCGAGGCGGTGTCATAAGAAGGTTGTGGAAACACTGAGTTGATGCCAACAAGATGGCTGAACTGTTCTGTACGGTTTGAATGCTAACATAACGTCAGGATGCTCAAAAAGGCTGTCCGGCAAGGCCGCAGCGAGCGAAGAGGCGAAGGCGTACTTTGTGCCGTACGTTGAGCTTCTGAGCGACGCGAGAACGACGCTGGCGGACTTTTTCAGCATTCTGCTAGAGCTTCAGAAAATTGCGGAGAAGATCTTTCCCGACGGTGGTTAGAATCGATTCCGGATGGAATTGGACCCCTTCGACGCCCAGTGTCTTGTGGCGGATTCCCATAATCTCACCTTCAGCAGTCTCAGCGGAGATTTCGCAACAATCAGGCAGATTCACTCGATTGACAATGAGTGAATGATAGCGCGTCGCTTCAAATGGATTGGGCAATGATTGAAAGATCGTCTTCCCGTCATGCTTGATCTGCGATGTTTTCCCATGCATCAACCGGGACGCGCGGATAATCTCTCCTCCGTAGGCGACGGCCATCGACTGATGGCCCAAACAGACCCCGAGAATAGGCAACTTCCCTCCAAACCGACGGATCGCTTCAACAGAAATGCCCGCTTCTTTTGGCGTGCACGGCCCTGGTGAAATCACAAGCTTGCTCGGATGCAGTTCCTCGATCTGATCAAGCGTAATCTTGTCGTTGCGAAATACCTGTACGTCCTCCCCTAATTCGCCGAGATACTGGACGAGGTTATAGGTAAAGGAATCGTAGTTATCGATGACCAACAGCATACGTGTTACTCGTCGTCCGTGGAACGTATCGCGTCAGGAAGTCCGATACGCTTCACCCTGCACGAGGCACCACTCATTCCAGCCCCTGTTCCGCCAGCTCAATCGCCTTCATCATCGCACGGGACTTGTTGCAGGTCTCTTCATACTCGTGCTCAGGATTGGAGTCCGCGACGATGCCCGCCCCCGCCTGGATGAAGGCACGATGCCGAGAGACCACGACCGTACGGATATTGATGCACATATCCATATTACCTGAAAAACTGATGTATCCCACAGCCCCGGCGTACGGGCCCCGCTTGGTGGGCTCAAGTTCCTCGATGATTTCCATGGCTCTGATCTTCGGAGCTCCGGACACCGTGCCGGCAGGGAAACAGGCCTTCAAAACATCATAGACCGTCTTCGTCTGGCACAACTTCCCCGTGACATTCGACACGATATGCATCACATGCGAGTATCGCTCGATATTCATCAGGGATTCGACCTGAACCGACCCCCGCTCCGCAACACGACCGACATCATTGCGTCCCAGATCCACCAGCATGATGTGTTCGGCCCGTTCCTTGGTATCCGCCAGCAGCCGGCGTTCGAGTTCCACGTCCTCGTCTCTCGTGACACCGCGCCGCCTCGTCCCCGCGATCGGGCGCACCGAAACTACGCCATCTTCGCATCGCACAAGAATTTCCGGCGACGAGCCGACCAATTCCACTCCGGCGATGCGGAGGTAATACATGTACGGCGACGGATTCACGACACGGAGCGCCCGATAGAGCTGAAACGGTGGAGCCTGGAGATTCGTTTCCCATCGCTGCGAGAGAACACACTGGAAGATATCTCCGGCCTTGATGTAGTCCTGAGCCCGAGACACCATTTTTTCAAAATCCGCCCGATTCATGTTTGCCGTAAATCGAAGCGGTGATCGGCGCCGCTTGGGTTTCACACGCCGCAAGGGCCGACGGATTCTTGCAATCATCGCTTCAATCCGGCCGGTCGCCTCACGATAGGCAGCGCGAATGTCCTTGTCCGACGTCGACTTCACATGGGCGTTGGCGACGACTTTGATTTTCTGCGACACGTTGTCGAAGATCAGCAGTGTCTCAGTCAGGAGAAAGGCGAATTCCGGAAGATCGAGGGCGTCTTTTCGTCGGGAGGGAAGGTCCTCAAACGTCTTGACCATGTCATAGCCAAGATACCCCACAGCTCCCCCGACAAAGCGAGGCAGATCCGGAACCGTCACAGGACGATATGCCTCCATAACTTCCCTCAGACGGTCCAGTGGCGCGCCTTGGCTGGGGATACGGCGCACTCGCGACCCTTTTTTGACGCAAAGGTCGCCGCGATCTTCGTAGATGACGAGTGGAGACCCGCTTCCAAGAAAGGAGTATCTCGCCCATTTCTCACCGCCCTGAATACTCTCTAAGAGGTAGGCCGATGGACCATGATCGATCTTGGCAAAGGCTGACACCGGAGTATCCTGGTCCGCCAGAATTTCTCGAAAAATCGGAATGAGATTGCCCTGTTGTGCATAGGAACGAAACTCATCCGGAGTGAGTGAGTAGGTCACAGCCCGCATCGTATTGCGCTCACTCGTTGCCCACCATCAGCTTTTGTCCGACTTCGATGATGTCATCGGGAAGTTTGTTCATGGCCTTCACCTTCTCGATGTCGAGGCCATATCGCCGACTGATCCCAAAAAGTGTCTCCCCCGGCTTCACGACATGGACTCCGGTGCTGGATTTCGCGACCGCATTCGTGGACAGGCTTTTGGCAGCGAGAGCATTCCCCCCAGATTCATGGGCGGCTGCTTTTGAAGGCTCCTTCGATACCTCGCTCTTTTTTAGCTTGGCGGCAGGGGAATGGTCTTTCCGCTGCATATCCTCGAGGGCTTTTCGTTCAAGTACCGTGGCTTCCTTAATCGCTTCAGCTTCCTCTTGGAGACGCGCCATCTGTTCTCGTGCCATTTGGACTTGCGCCGACAGCTCGCGGTTCCTGGCCTCGAACTCGGCCAGCTCGTTCTTCGTCCGCTTCACTTCACTGTCCAGCTCCGCCGTCCGTTTTTCTTCCTGGGCCAAGAGTCGTTGAAAGTTAAGGCTCCTCGCCTTTTCCGCGTTGTATTTTTCTTCCAATACCACACACCCACTCAGCATCCAACCACTGCAGAGGAGCATCCCCAACAGTACGGTCTTCCGCATAGGCCCACCGATCGGCTGCTCATCGTTCTGCATAGATCCTCCTTATGCCCAAGCCCTCGCCGACCCTCCAGCAGACGAAGACGCGCTTAGAATAGTGGTCACTGGCTCGAAAGTCAAAGTAGCGGCGGCCTGTCCCGTTTGACCGTTTCCCTGGCCTGTGCTACGGTCAGGCTCGGTCCAAACCTCTCACCGCCTTCGTGTCGATCGACGACCGCCACGGCATCTCAGGGACGACCATGGGGACTTCACATCGTTGAGCACCGCGATGCGACAGGATTCACTCTATCACGACACGCCGGCTTCCTCGAAGGTCCCTCAGGCCGACCAATCACGACTGGTTGAACTCAAAGACCAAATCAGACACCACGACTATCTGTACTACGTCAAGGACCGCCCAGCAATTTCCGATGGAGAGTATGATCGCTTGTTCCGTGAACTGTCGGACCTTGAGCAGAAATACCCCGAGCTGATCACCCCCGATTCTCCGACTCAACGTGTCGGCGCGCCTCCCCTGGATGAACTCGGCAAGGTCCCGCATGAACGCCCGATGCTGAGCCTCGATTCCCTCGTCGATCCTGACCAGACGCTGGCCTTCGATCAACGGATGAAACGGGAACTCCAGACAGACCAGGTCGAATACACGGTCGAGCCAAAATTCGACGGACTCTCGGTAGAGCTCGTCTATGACCGGGGAGCGTTTGTCCGTGGGTCAACCCGAGGGGATGGCAACGTCGGTGAAGATGTCACCATCAACCTCCGCACGATTCGATCACTCCCACTGCAGTTACAGGGCCGCTCTCACCCAGACCATCTGGTCGTACGCGGCGAGGTCTACATGCGTCTCGCCGACTTTCATGCGCTGAATCGTCGGATGACGGAACGGGGAGAGGATGCCTTCGCCAACCCGCGTAATGCCGCCGCTGGGTCCCTTCGACAACTCGATTCGCACATGACGGCCTCCCGCCCCCTGGTCGTAACTTGCTACGAGGTGATGGCATTGAGCGGTTCTCCCCTTCCATCGCATTGGGCTGAATTGGAGGCCTTGGCCGAGTGGGGTCTTCCGGTGCCTATTTTGAGACGACGATGCAACACTATTGATGAGGTGCTGGCCTTTCACCGGGAAACGGAACAGCAGCGCGATCATTTACCCTATGAAATTGACGGTGTCGTGGTGAAGGTCAACCGCGTGGACTTGCAAACGAGGCTGGGGATGAAATCCAGAAGTCCTCGCTGGGCCATCGCGTTCAAATTTCCACCTCGGAAGGAAATTACGGAGGTGCAAGACATTGCCATATCCGTCGGCCGAACCGGGACGTTGACCCCTCTCGCCCTCTTGAAACCTGTGGAAGTCGGGGGTGTCACGATCAGCCGCGCGACCTTGCACAACGCCGATGAAGTGGCCCGGAAAGACATTCGCATCGGCGACACCGTTCGAGTGGAGCGCGCAGGGGATGTGATTCCGGCGATCGCTGAGCGCATTCCCGTACCGGATGAAGTCAGGCCGGAGCCTTTTCACATGCCCCAGCACTGCCCGATATGCGGCTCCGCCGTGGCAAGAGAAGGGGCATATTACTACTGCACGGGGCAAGCGGCCTGTCCCGCTCAACTGAAGGGCGCGATCGAACACTTCGCCTCGAAAACGGCCCTGAATATCGAAGGTCTGGGAAAGAAAACAGTCGCGCAGCTGGTCGATCAAGGGCTCGTGAAGGACCTCTCTGATCTGTATCGGCTCGACCAAGGGCACGTCTTGCAACTCGATGGGTTTGCGGAGCGCTCCTCGGCTCTGCTGCTCGAGGCCATCGCCCGAAGTAAGGAAGTGCCTCTGGATCGATTCTTGATGGGTTTGGGGATCCGTCAAGTCGGGCAACATATTGCCAAAGTGCTTGCGCGTGAGTTCGGCTCGCTCGATGCCATCATGGCAGCGGACCGCGATCGTTTTCAGACCATCCGCGAGATCGGACCGGAGATCTCGGCCAGCGTGGCCTCCTATTTTCAGGAGAACTCTAATCGACAGGTGATCGACCAACTGCGGAGGCTCGGTCTTTCGATCGTCGATGCACCGACATCCCACACTCAAGTCGCTCACCCGTTGTCTGGAAAAAGCTTCGTATTCACCGGAGGATTGACACGGCACACCAGGGATGAGGCCACGGCACTGGTTGAGCAGCGTGGAGGCACGGTTTCATCCGGCGTCAGTCGAAAGACCACCTATGTAGTAGCGGGGACGGACGCTGGCTCAAAACTCGATCTGGCTCGGAAATTGGGGGTGCAGGTACTGAGCGAGGAGGAATTTGAATCCTTGATGAATCAGCCTGATAGCACCTAACGCTTAGACCGGGGCTTCGACCGCCACCGCCACCTTCTCCTCCTTGAAAATTTGTACACTCCGGATCGAGCGCGGGTCGGCTTCGTGAACGACCAGGCGGCAATTTTCGATACGGAGTTCCTCCCCCGGTCCGGGGATTCGTCCCAGATTCTCTTGAATGAGCCCTCCTATCGTCAGGGCCTCATCTCCCCCAAGCTCGACCTTCAGGAAGTCGTTTACCTTCCGCACTTCCGTCCTGCCGTGGACCAAGGATTTGGTTCTTCCCGATACGTTTAATGAGTTCTTCCGTGATGTCGGTTTCATCGACAATCTCACCCACCACCTCTTCGAGGAGATCTTCAAGGGTCACCAAACCCATGACTCCACCGAATTCGTTCACCACAACCCCCATATGCCGTTTTTCTTGTTGAAACTGCTTCATCAAGTCATCTGCTGTTTTGCCGGCCGGGACAAACAGCGGAGGATGAGCGATATCCCGCAGCCGTAATTCCGTTCGCCCTTTTGCCAGCTCGGTCAGCGCCTTGGTCTTGTAGAGAATACCCGTGATGTTATCGAGCGTCCCATCGAAGAGCGGGATCCTGGAGTACTTCGATTTGTAGAGCAGTTCCTGTGCTTCCTTCAGACAAAGATTCCCGTCCAAAGAAAACACATAGATGCGTGGCGTCATGGCATCTTCCGCCGTAATATCTTTAAGCTGAAACACATTCTTGATCATCTTGACTTCTTCGGACTCGATTTCGCCCGCCTTGCCCCCCTGATCCAGCATGATTTTCAATTCTTCCTCTGTCACCAGGGGATGCGTGAGCCCCTTCCCCCCCGTCAACTTATAGATCAACGGGACCATCAAGAAGAGAATCGGTTGCAACATCAGCTGCACCCCATAAACCGGGTAAGCCAAGTTCATGGTGACAGGCACAGAAAATTTCGCCGCCAAGGTCTTGGGGACGACGTCCACGGAGACGAGGAGTACGAAGGTCAAGATACCGACCATGACCGCGATGGCTTCCTCGAAAACGCTCTTCTCTCCATAGTTATTCAAGGTGATAAATGTGGCAAACATCGGAATCGCCGTGCTGATCAGACGATCTCCCACAAGGATGGTCGAAAAGAGCCTTTGGGGATCGCTCCTCAGTTGAAGCGCTTTTGCGGCTCGTTTGCTTCCGTTCTGCGCCATTGCTTTCAGCCGTGTTTCATTCACCGAGAAGAAACCGATCTCGGCTGTAGAAATAATGGCTGATAACCCTATCAATCCTAAGAGGATAAGGATGTCCATTGCAGTCGTATGTTTAGGGACGTTGAACCAGTTCAGCTGGTCTGAGGAGAAGCCGGGCGTCTCCTAGAGGAAACCTCTTGGTCACCTCTTCGGAAGATCGAATGGTTAGCAGAACCGGACGGCTTAGAATAGGATTCACAGCTGATACATCTATCATAGGGAGCACAAGCAGGCAAGCAATTCGAAAATTCATGCTGAAAAATCAATCGGTTCCAAACCTGTCATCTGGTTGAGACGGCCAGAATTCAATAGTTCACTCGCCCTTCTTGTACGGTTACCCATCATCCCGCACGACAAAGGACTGGAGACTCAAGGCACGATCCAGGCGGGTCGACGCCTTCTGAGCCTCCGGTTCGGTTAAGAATCGGCCGATTTGGACTCGGTACCGTCGCCCGTCTGGAAGATCCACCTGAACGATACGCCCCTCGGCAAAATCACGTTGAACCTGTGCCAATAGGGCCCGTGCATTCTGAATGTCCGCGAAGGACCCGACCTGCACCCGTAACACGCCCATCCCTTCAGAGCGAGCATCATACCCGACGACTCGAAGCTCAATCTGGTCGGTTCCGTTTCCGGTCATCCCAAGCGCCTCAGCACCGGCCAATGAAAGGTCCAGGATTCTCCCCTTCGCGAAGGGCCCTCGATCGTTAATCCTGACCGTGACATGGCGACCCGAGGTCAACGAATGAACAGCGGCGACGGATCCCAGCGGCAACGTCCGATGTGCTGCCGTCAGTTTATACATATCGTACCGCTCCCCATTGGCGGTTTTGTTGCCGTGAAAACCGGGGCCATACCACGAGGCCGTTCCCCGTTCGACGAATCCAACGGGATATCCAGGGAAGCGATCGATATGCCGAGGAGCGGTGGTACAGCCCTGATTGAGGAACGCACCCAACCCGATCAGGGTCGTGAAGAAAAACGCAGGGCCCATGCGCGGCCTCGGCCGCATGAGCTAGAACTCGTCGAGCGATTGATTGCGGAGAATGGTCAGGGCTTTCTCGGTCTTGGAAACGGTCAGGACTACGATGGCCCGCTTCCCTTCTCGCGACGGCGTGCAATAGCCACACTTGATATTGATCCGGCTTCTCATCAACGTGTCCGCCACCTTTCGTAAGGCTCCGGGCTTATTTTCGAGGCTGAGCACCAGGGCGGTTTCCTCCCGAAATTTGACTTTTGCCGCCCGCAAGGCGGACCGAGCGCTATCGAGATCCGCCACGAGCAACCGCAACTTGCCCGTCCCCATCACCTCCGGGGCTGAAAATGCTTTGATGTTGACGCCGGCATCGCCAAGGACTTGAGTCACTCGTGCCAATGCACCCGGCTTACTCTGTCCGCTGATGACCAGTTGCGTTGTAGTCGGCATATCGCTACTCCTAATGACGTTCTGACGTCAAGACATCCTGCGTCTCGCCGAGCGTACCGCTCGCAAGGGAGTCCACGTCCCACGATGCTCAAAGATAATCTGCGGCGATACCAGCCTGACACAGCGATGTCTAGCTTGTATTCGCAATAGAGAGAACCCCTTGGTCCCAGCACGCATGCGCAAAAACCGTCGCCTTCGACACCCGGCACACGTTGACGACCGCTTGCTCTGCATCTGTCTGTTCTCCTTATGAACATCCACTGGTTGCACCACAACTCACGCACTTGAGACATGTCCCGTTTCGCACCATGGTGAACTGCTTGCATTCGGGACAGGGATCCCCTTCATAACCCTTGATCTTGGCATCCTTCGCGTTTTGAATTTCGGTCAACGTCAGTGTTTCCCGCATGATCTCCACTTGCCTGGCAATACTATGACCGTTTCCATGGCCGTTTCCCTTTCCACCGTTCCGACGGATCGGAAGATGTTCCGTCACCACGGAGGACTTGGCCAGTGTCTCGATGTCGGCTTCTTCTTCAAAGCACTCAGGATCCATGTCGTCTTTCTTCATTGAATCCATGCGCAGATCTTCTTCCTTCACCTGAGCCAAGTCATACCGATCGAGATACGTCACGGCCAGCTCGCGGAAGATATAATCGATGATCGAGGTCGACATCTTGATGCGATCGTTCAATTTCACGGGACCGTTCGGCTCAAACCTGGTGAAGACAAATGCTTCAACAAATTCTTCGAGCGGCACGCCATGCTGAAGTCCAAGAGAGATGGCGATGGCAAAACAGTTCATGAGGCTTCTGAATGCCGCCCCCTCTTTATGCATGTCCAGAAAGATTTCCCCGACCGTCCCATCATCATACTCACCCGTTCGCAAATAGATCTTATGCCCGCCAACGATCGCCTTTTGCGTATACCCGTTGCGCCTGCTCGGCAACGGACGACGCTTGGCCAGATAGCGGAACATCACCTTTTCCGTGACTTTTTCCGCCATCTCCAGGACACCAGCAGTAGTCTCGATCGCCTTCCCGCTGTCGGACGAGGCGCTCAAAGGCTGACTGAGCTTGGACCCGTCTCGATAGAGCGCCACCGCTTTGACCATGCTCTTCCACGCCAATAAATACGCCGCTTTGACATCCTCGAATGTGGCATCGGCGGGCATATTGATGGTCTTACTGATCGCACCGCTGATGAAGGGTTGCGCCGCGGCCATCATACGAATATGCGCGTCCACGGCGATGGACCGTTGTCCGATTCGACCACATCGATTCGCACAGTCGAAGACCGCCAAATGCTCGGCTTTCAAATGCGGCGCGCCTTCGATGGTCATCGTGCCGGAGCAGAAATCGTTTGCGGCAGCGATCTCTTCCTGCGTAAAACCGAGCGCCTTCAGCATGTTGAAGTTCGTCTCGTTCAGTTGAGCCGCGGTCAGCCCAAGCTTCTCGATGCAGAAGGCTTCGCCCAGCGTAAATTTATTGAAGGCGAATTGCACTTCAAACGCTTGTGCCAAACTGCGTTCCAGACGATCGAGCGCCGCATCGTCGAACCCTTTCTGGCGCAGCGTGTCATGGTTGATAAACGGCGCTCCCTTGAGTGTCTGGGCCCCGACGCAGTAACGAACGACATCCTGCGCCTGTTGATCCGTATATCCCAGATTCGCTAATGCGAGCGGGATACTTTGATTGATGATCTTGAAGTAGCCTCCACCCGCCAATTTCTTGAATTTCACCAGCGCAAAGTCCGGTTCAATTCCGGTGGTGTCGCAGTCCATGACCAAGCCGATCGTACCGGTCGGAGCAATGACGGTCACTTGAGCATTGCGATATCCATAGGCGGCCCCGAGTTCGAGGGCATGGTCCCAGGCACGTCGGGCGGCGAGCAGCATGTCAGGCGGACAATGCTCGGGACGGATTCCCGTCGGCGCAATCGTGAGGTGTTCGTAGTCTGCCTGCGGCGCCTGGTACGCGGCACGACGGTGATTGCGAATGACCCGCAGCATGGACTCCCGATTTTTGGCGTACCCCGGAAAGGGCGACAACTCGGCAGCCATTTCCGCCGATGCACTGTACGCTTCACCCGTCATGATGGAGGTGATGGCTCCACAAATCGCCAAGGCCTTGGGGGAATCGTAGGGAATGCCTTGACGCATGAGCACCGTGCCCAGATTCGCATAGCCCAATCCCAGCGTCCGGAACTGATAACTCTTTTCGGCGATGGCTCGGCTCGGGAACGACGCCATCAACACACTGATCTCCAACGCAATCGTCCACAGCCGAACGGCATGGCGGAAATCGTCGAGCGCGAACTGCCCATCGGCGGTATAGAACTTGGTGAGATTGAGGGAGGCAAGATTACAGGCCGTATCGTCCAAGAACATGTACTCGGAACAGGGATTAGATGCGTTGATACGACCATCCTCCGGACAGGTATGCCATTCATTGATCGTGGTATCGTACTGCGTCCCAGGGTCGGCACAGGTCCATGCCGCCCACGCGATCCGGTCCCACAGCTCACGGGCCTTGATGGTCTTGCAGACTTTGCCGTTCGTGCGGCGCTTCAGTTGCCAGTCGCCGTCGGCTTCGAGCGCGGCAAAAAACTCGTTGGGAATTCTGACGCTGTTGTTCGAGTTTTGACCGGAGACCGTTTGATAAGCCTTCCCATCCCAATTGGTATCGTACTCGTGAAAGACAAAATGTGTGAACCCCTGCTGCGCATAGGAGAACATCCGTTGGATGTACGCCTCCGGCACCAAATCCCGACGGGCCAATGTCAGCGCCTCGCGGAGGACCGAATTCGTCTTCTGATCGAGGTCCGGGCGTAGCGCACCAGTACTGTCCACCGTATGGCAAGCCTTCAAAACCGCATTGAGGCGCTGGGCACAAATCTTCGACCCCGTGACCATTGCCGCCACTTTTTGCTCTTCGATGACTTTCCAATCGATAAACTCTTCGATGTCCGGATGATCGAGATCTAAACACACCATCTTGGCAGCACGGCGCGTGGTCCCCCCGGACTTGATGGCGCCTGCCGCCCGATCTCCGATCTTCAGGAAGGACATGAGTCCCGACGATCGTCCGCCGCCGGACAGCCCTTCACCGTCTCCCCGCAGTTTCGAGAAATTCGTCCCGGTTCCGGAACCATACTTAAACAGCCGGGCCTCTCGAACCCAGAGATCCATGATCCCGTTTTCATTCACGAGGTCGTCCTCGATCGATTGAATGAAACAGGCATGGGGCTGAGGATGTTCAAACGCGTTGGTCGCCTTCACCACTTCGCGGCTCGTGGGATCGACGTAGAAATGGCCCTGCGCCGGCCCCGACAACCCATAGGCATAGTGAAGGCCTGTATTGAACCATTGGGGAGAATTGGGCGCGGCCATTTGATGTGCCAGCATGTAGCACATCTCATCATGAAAGGCCTCGGCATCCTCCGGAGCCTTGAAATACCCGTAGGCCCTCCCCCAATGGGTCCAGCATCCGGCCATGCGTTCAAAGACCTGACGGGCGTCCCGCTCCCCACCGAGCACCGGCTTGCCCTCCGCATCGACCAGCGGCTGCCCGTTCGGGTCGCGTTGAGGGACCCCGGCTTTTCGGAAGTACTTTTGCGCCAAAATATCGATGGCCAGCTGAGACCATGGCTCGGGAATATCGATCTGTTCGAGCTTAAATACGGTCGACCCGTCGGGGTTGCGAATCTCGGACGACCGTTTCACAAACGCCAGCCCCTCATAGGGGCTCACTCCACGACGGGTAAATCTCCGATCAATTCTCACGGGTAGCCCTCCTAGGAGAGGAAAAGGGTTATGACGATGTGTAGGTTAGAAGCCATCAGGTCTGTATGTTCGTTTCATTTCCAGTGAGGACTCTACATATAGCTAGCATATTTTTTTGTCAACACCAAGTATTGTGGATGTTTGGGAAATAAGAGGACAGGCTGTGAATAGTCGAGAGGTGAGTTGCAGAGCCTATTTGAATGCCCTAGTCACGAGGTTATCCACAGAAAATTTGCTCAAAATAGCCACGCAGCAGATGACCCCAGCCATTTTTTCTTTCTAAAAGGCCATTCGGCCGATCTTCAGCGTGGCTTCTTCAACACCTTCGAGTGGGATGAATCGCCCCCCGATCCCGAGCACGACGACGTTCGTCCCGACCACCTGTGTTTCGTACTGACTGAGAATGCCCCAGTTGTGTCTGGTTGTGCTCGGTCGAACCACCGACTCCAGCAATTTCTTGCTTTGTGATCGAAACACTTGCCGAATGAATTGTTGTTCCCGGGTCGATGTGGCCTGATCCATCCGGTCTATCGCGTTCCCTAATTCCTGTTCAACGAAACGCAAATAGTCGTCCATGGTGGGGTTTGACCATGCCAGACCGATCAAGATAATCAGTGCAACAACAATCATGCTCAAGCGAAGGAGACTCATGGCGTTCGTCGGACCTTGCCCCTGAACTTTCTGTGATGAAATACCCGAACCGGCCTGATTTGACAAACAATTGTCGAGCCAATTAGCTTAGCCCAAATTCAGTTCACACGGTCTTATCCAGTCTGGAGGAAGCGATGTTCGTCTGGAGTAAAAAACTGGTCGGGGTCCTGTTGGGCATATTCGTGCTGCTGTTAAGCATCTTCCTCTTCCAAGGTCCGTCAGAAGCGACAAGCATCCTCAAGACACACACCACTCAATGGATCATCTTGAACTATGCTTGCCTGCTGGTCTGGCTGTTTGTCTGGATGATCGACCAAGGGCGTGTCCGCGGCAAGAACGTCTGGCTCTGGCTCGTGCCGTTCATCCTGGCTCCACTTCCCACCCTCATGATCTACGTGCTGTTCCTCCAACGACGACTATCTTCTTAATCATACGGCGACCACTAGAAATCCAGCCTGTCCCTATTTTCACCCTATTTTCTCCTCTCAAGGTGAGACAATCAACGTGATCGCCGTTACATGGATGCTGTCGCTCTTTCTTGTCCGGCTTGGCTCAAAACTCCGCTTTGGAGTAGAATACGCGCATGAGCCTGAAGGAACTTGAAGCCGAGGCCTTGAAGCTCGACCCAAAATCGCGCGCTCACTTGGCGGGAAAGCTGTTGGAGAGCTTGGAAAATCTTTCCGAAGAGGAAAATACACGACTTTGGGCTGAGGAGGCTCAGCGCAGAGACGTGGAACTGGATATGCATCCAGTTTCCGGCACTTCCGCGAAGGACGTCCTCCGGGAGGCGCGGGCCAAGCTGAAGTGAATGGAGCGAGTCTCCTACCATCGACTAGCTCGCCGGGTCGATAAAAGGGGTCGGGAGTCGTTTATTTCAATGATCGCTCGAAACCACCGATGATTGTCTTCCGTTGAACTCCTACCACCAACCCCTCTTCCACCTTCATCTCAATCCAATATCGCAAACACCTCTCGACGCCTCTCTCCTCGTTCCACCATCAGGCCATGGAGCAGCACCGTGCCTACCCCTGAGTTCTTTCGTGGTCTTCGTGAATGAGGAGCCTACCGTACCATGGCCGAGAATAATTCTGTAGAAAATGCGGTGATGTTTAGACGATGAAGCAGCAGGTCACGACCCTTTGGGACGCCCCGGCGACCGGATGGTTGCTTCCAGTCCAAACCGTTTGACCATCCGCCGCACCCAGCTTTCATCTCCAAACGGACGCCCCCGCTGCACACTGACCCGCAACGCTTCCAACTCTGATGCACTGTGTGGGCGGTTAACCCATTGTAGCCAATCACGGGGCTGCTCCATCGGCCAGTCGCTGAGCCAGGAACGGAGGTGGGGGTTGTCCTGCGTGCGCCGCCACAGGCTCGACCAGCGCCACGCCTCCGCCCGCTCTACCAACTTCGCTCGCAAGGCATTACGCTCCACATAGCGCGCGACCGTGAGAAAATGTTCGTCCGTCTGCACGGCGAAGGACTTAAAGCGACCCTGATAGACGGGACCGGTGCCCGCCGTGTGGTGATGCGCATGCCAGCGTTGCGTATGGGTGACGGTCACCCAACGAAGCACTTCTGACAGATCTCCATCTTGCTGAGGCCAAAGCACGAGATGCCAGTGATTGGGCATGAGGCAATAGGCCGCGACGCGGATCCGTGTTCGATCGACCGCCTCGGCTAGGATCTGCTCAAATGCCGCATAGTCGCTGGGCTGCTCAAACAACGGCAGCCGCCCCACGCGGCGGTTCAACACATGATAGGCCAAGGCGCCAGCGGCGAGTCTCGGGCGGCGGGGCATGATACGCTTTGTACCGAAACAGCGATTCGGCTGTCAAGAAACTACTCCCGACCCCTTTTATTTTTTGCCCCCCCTTCCCAAGCTCATGATCTTCGTCCTCTTCCTTCAACGACGATTGTCTTCTTAGTCAATCTTCCTTTCCATGCAGGTCCAGGAACTGAACTGCACCATCGTGTGTAATGGTAAGAATCCACTTGAAGGAAGCATCAAATATGTCTAAGTCGTCTGGTCCTGGATACCAAATATCGTCCAGGTACTTGTCTATGTCGGCAAATGCCATTTCATCAATTTGGCCGTATCGATACCAATTCAGATAAACAATTTCCTGAGGCTTGATATTCAAACTGGCGAGAACGGATGACAGTCGAAAATCACTTCGTTCGGCATTATACCCCTCTACTAGCTCCTCCCTCGTGTCAATCTCTTTGACCAAATCAAGAGGTTCGACTGAAGAAAAACCCAATAACTTGGCAACGTTTTCACGGATCCTATGCATTTCACCTTCGCTCAAGGACCGGTAGCACGGAAATTGTTTTCCAGGATTATCCCTTTCAAAGTACTCTATCTTGAATTGATCCATACACTTTTCTCTTTAGCAGCTGCTTTGAACATCACCACAACGCTTGTCATAGTCACTTTGTAACCGGCGAGGCGTCCGGTTCCAGAACAGAGGGTTGGCCGACGCCATTCTGTTCCGGCTCAAGCGAACGCCGGATCCGCCAGACTGCCCAGAGGCCCGGTAGAGCCACCACCACGGTCAAGGCAAAAAATTGCGTCCATCCGACCAAGGCGACGATATCCGCCGATGGACGACCCGCAAAGACCCGTCCCAACGCTTCCAGCGACGACAGCAGCGCGAACTGAGTCGCCGTATACCGAGGATCGCAGAGTGACATCACCAACGCCACAAACGCCGCCGTGCCCATTCCCCCTGTCACATTCTCAATTACGACTGCCGCCGTCAGAGCGGTAGGATCCTTGCCGACCAAGGCCAGGACTACAAAACCAAGGTTTGAGACGGCCTGCAAGACTCCGAAGAGCAAGAGCGATCGCACAAGCCCTGATCTGGTCATGAGGAGTCCACCAACGAAGGCTCCTAGCAATGTGGCAAAAATCCCGAGCCCCTTCACAGCGCCTACCTCCGTCGAAGAAAAGCCCAACCCTCCGATCAGAAAGGCAGTCTGAAGTGCCGACGCAAAGGCATCTCCGAGCTTGTACAGGACGATCACGGCCAAGAACCCCAATGCCGTGGGCCTGGAAAAGAATTCCGCCAGTGGTGCACCGACTGCTTCTTTCAAACTCTTTGGCGCCTCAGCGACAAACGTGGGACTGGGACTAACCAAGACAATCACCACTCCCGCAACCATGATAGCTGCCATCGCGAGATAGGTCATCTGCCAGCCGACATAGTCAGCAAGCGCCAGCGCGCCGGCTCCGGAGGCCAAGAGCGCGATTCGATACCCATTCACCCACACTGCCGCGCCCAATCCACGTTCGTGAGGCTGGAGCGTGTCCGTTCGATAGGCATCGAAGACAATGTCCAGCGACGCAGCCAGAAATGCGACCAACACGGCATAAGCCGCCAGCCATCCGGGATGCAGCTTAGGATTGGTCGCCGCCATGAGCCCAAGGCCGGCTGCCACACACAATTGGGTCAGGACCATCCAGCCGCGACGCCGTCCCAACCAGGGAGGGACCACACGATCCATCACTGGAGCCCACAGAAATTTGAGCGTATAGGGAAGGCCAACCAGTGTGAAAATACCAATTGTCTTGAGATCGACCCCTTCGACCGTGAGCCATGCTTGTAGGGTACCGGACGTGAGCGCAAGCGGGAGACCGGACACGAAACCCAACGGCAGCATCACGAGGAGCCGCCGATTTATAAGACTGGCAAGGTCAAAAGAACCTTGTTTCATGGACTTTCATTCGTTCGAGCGTGGGTCCAGCGGGATAGACCTATATACGGCATCGGGACGATCGTGAGCTGCAACGCAGAATACCATCGGACCCGGTTATGACTCAGCAGAATCACAAAATATGCGGGGGCGACCTCATCGGTTGGCACTGCAACTAACAGGGTTGTCCGTTGAACAGACAAGGTTTATACCGCGAGATATCGAAGTCGGTATTTTCCTGATACACCCGTTCATTCCCGTTGACCCCATCCTGCTCCGGATCGTTCCACATCGTATGGTTCCACCAGTAAAACAGCGGCTGTTCCTCGGTCTTGTAGACCGGATTCCCATAACTGCTGCGAGAATATTCCTGAACCAACCGGCCCGTCACATAGTCAATCTGGCCGTTACCATGGAGGGAATACAACATGATAAAGAGGCGGGCTTCATGGTCATACAGTTCATCGACGCGGGTATTGAGGTCCGGCTCCGTAGGGAGAACATCTGCGCTCCGGGCGGTCTTAGGAGGGGTCCAGAGCATGCACAAGAGAACAAAGAGAAGTGCCGGCAGGCGCATAGCTACCTATTACTCCGAGGTGTTGAACTAATTCCCCGTCTCTCACCAGCACGTACTAAGAGAGTGGCCATGGATATAACTGGCCTTCCCCAACCTTGCCGGAAGATGCATGCCCTCCCTATAATGCCCCGTTATGGCCACAACCCGTGCTTCTCTTCATACGCTCGGCTGCCGGCTGAATCAAGCCGAAACCTCGATCCTCGGGGAAGGACTGAAACGCAAGGGGTTTGAGCTCGTCGAGTTCGGTCAACCGACTGATGTGCTCATTCTCAACACCTGTTCCGTCACGGAAGACGCCGAGCGGACCTCACGGTACCTCATCCGTAAGACGCTGAAACATTCTCCCCATGCGTTTGTTGCCGTCACCGGATGTTACGCCCAAACGGGAATGGAAACTCTGAAGCAACAGGTGGGAATTGACCTCATTGTTGGGCACCAATACAAGCTTGAGCTACCAGCCTACCTCCCGGCTGCTCACGAGCTACAGAAACGATCCGTTGCGGAAGTCCACCATACGAAAACGATGGCGCGCGGAGACTTCGATCTGCCTCATTTTTCCGAACCCGACTCCACCCGCGCGCTGGTCAAGATACAGGACGGCTGTAGCGCCATGTGCAGCTTCTGCATTATTCCATTCGCGAGGGGGCATGAACGAAGTCGAACGTTCGAGGATATCCGGCGAGAAATCGAAGGCCTCATAGAGCGAGGATATCGGGAGGTCGTGTTGACCGGAGTAAATATCGGGCAATACGCTCACCACGGGCGAGACTTTTGT
Organism: Nitrospira sp. UBA2083; assembly: GCA_002331625.1. Classification (GTDB taxonomy): domain Bacteria; phylum Nitrospirota; class Nitrospiria; order Nitrospirales; family Nitrospiraceae; genus Nitrospira_D. The sequence continues at coordinate 17,755 of DCZN01000001.1, forward strand.
TCATTGCTACGTTGGCTCGACCAAGAGGCTGATCTCGAACGGATCCGGATCTCTTCGATCGAACCTACCACGGTCAGTGACGAATTGCTGAATCTCCTCGCCTCGTCGAAGAAACTCTGTCCTTATCTCCATATCCCCCTGCAAAGCGGAGACGATCAGATTTTGCAGGCCATGAATCGACGCCATACCGTCAAGGACTACAGCCGGCTGATCGAGAAGGCGCACGACAAGATTCCCGACCTCGGGCTGGGAACCGATCTGATGGTGGGGTTTCCCGGGGAGACAGACGCGGCATTCCGGGATACGTTGGCCGTCGCGACTGATCTTCCCTTCTCCTATCTCCATGTGTTCCCCTACTCCCCTCGACCCAGCACAGCGGCCCTTCGCCTAAAACCGCGTGTCTCTCCCACGACGATAAAAAAACGAACCAACACCCTCCTGGATCTGGATCGTGCCAAGCGACTGGCCTTTCATAAGAAGCAAATCGGCAAGACCGTCTCGGTCCTATTTGAACGCGGAATGCATGACACCGCTCGCGTCGGCACCACCCCGAACTTCACAAGAGTGGCTGTGACAAACACAGACGCCCGGCACAATCAGATCATGCCCGTCACGATCACCGCCGCGACAGATCGGTGTACGTTTGGCCATGTCGTTTCGTCTCAACAACCAACCCGTGCGGTGGCCGTCCTATGAGACCCAAGACGAGTCCTCACGTTCACATCGAGACGTTCGGCTGTCAGATGAATGAGTCCGATAGCGAACTCGTTCGTTCGATGCTGAAACAAGACGGCTTCGTGTTTACGGAAGACCGCGAACGGGCCGATGTCGTGTTGGTCAACACCTGCGCCATTCGGGAGAATGCCCACAACAAGATCTACGCCCACCTCTCCGAGTTGAAGGCGGTCAAGAAGCAACGTGCGCTTGTTATCGGTGTACTCGGTTGCATGGCCCAGAATTTAAAAGCGGACCTCGCTGAAAAAGAGCCGCTCATCGATGTCCTCGCCGGACCGGATTCGTATCGCCAGCTTCCCTCGTTGATCACAACCGCGCTGGAAACCCAAGAACAGGGATTGTCCCAGAAGCGGTTTGCCCTGGACCTGTCGGAGTATGAAACCTATGAAGGGATCCTGCCGGACCGCGAGAGTGGGGTAAACGCCTGGATCACCGTCATGCGCGGCTGCGACAACTTCTGCTCGTTCTGTGTCGTCCCCTACACCAGAGGACGTGAACGGTCACGCGATCCCGAATCGATTCTGCTCGAAGCGCGTGACGCGGCCGAGCATGGATTCAAGCAAATCACGTTGCTGGGGCAAAACGTCAATTCCTACCGACACGACGAATGGGACTTCGCCAGGCTGATCAAAGCGGTGGCGGACACCGATGGTATCGATCGCGTTCGGTTTACGTCTCCACACCCCAAAGACTTTCCTCCGGCACTGATCGAGGCCATTGCGACCCACCCCAAGATTTGCAAACACATCCATCTCCCGCTGCAGGCCGGCAGCGACCGGATTCTCGAACTGATGGGGCGAAACTATACGGGAGCCGAGTACCTCGGATTAGTTGATCGTATCAGGGCAACCATCCCCGATATCGTGTTGACGACGGATATCATCTGCGGGTTCTGTTCCGAGTCAGACGAGGAGTTTTATGAAACCTCACGGATCGTGGAGCAAGCCCAGCTCGACTCGGCCTATATCTTTAAATACTCGGAACGGAAACATACGATTGCGGCCAGGAAATACGCCGACGATGTGCCTGAGCAGGTCAAGGGCCAACGGGTGTCTACACTGGTCGGGATTCAACGTGCGATCACGGCGGAACGCAACCGCCGCTACATCGGCAGGGACGTGGAGATCTTGGTCGAAGGTGATGCCACCCGTTCGTCAGCTCAGGGGATGGGCAAGACAGATGGGAATATCACCGTGGTCTGGGACAAGGGCACCGGCCACTCCGAACCAGGCACCCTTCTTACCAAACGCGTCTTCGATGCCTCCGCAGCGACGTTGTACGGGGAATGACTTTGACAGCACGCCGCCCCAGCCCCGGTTGTGTCGTATAACTCACCAACGAGGACAATTCTGTACACACCTCACCATCGGGATGAACATTTTCTGACAACTTCCCCGACAATCTCCTGATATTTCCGGTCTTCACCTTCCTCGCTGCCACCGGCTTTCATACCCAAGCCGGCGCTCCCATCCGATTCATTGTGGCATCCTCTCGTCATCAATCAGCCCCTGCTAACTCTATGATTCTCAAGGTGCCATCCGATTCGTTCTCACCCAAGTGGTTCCCCTTCTCTTTGACTCTGACGATCATGAACTGGTGAAGGGAAATTCCTTAAGCCTTGGCATCAAGAGATCCCCTCTCCGAAAGACATCAGAGGGCATAAACCTTGCTGTACTCTCGACGTCCATCTTCTTGATAACGGGGGAGTCGTCGAACGCCATGAAACCAGCAGATCCTGATTCAAAGCCGAATTCCAGCCCTTCTGATTCTCGCGTCACACTCGAAACCATTATTTCAGTCGGGGTGCTCGGCTGGCTGGCCGTAGGGATGGTGCTCATGGGCCTTGGTATTTGGTAGTTCGGCCTTGGAAAGAATCCAGTCCATGACCAACGGAATGAGGAGAATTCATATGCGAGCATACGTTGCGATCCACCGTGCACACGTTGTCGTCACCGCCCTGGCGCTGAGCCTACTCGTGACTGGGTGCTCGATGTTCTCCGGAGACGCGAAGGTCCACAAGAATGCGAAGGGATCCGTGTATCTTAAGGAAATTGCAGATTGGTCATTTGAAGCCAGCCATCCCGCCACGATCGATCGCACGACAATGGTCAAGGTTCTGAAAGGGGTGCTGACCGAGGATGGTCTGAAAATGTCATCCAACATGCCCGCCAGTGGCA
>DCZN01000001.1:20739-22815 GCA_002331625.1 Nitrospira sp. UBA2083
CTTGCTCCCCTGCTAGCCCAAGGCTTATCGCAAGCGAAACCGGAGCAGATTGTCGGTTTCAAGGTGTCTCCATCGGCAGGGTCAGGCGCTGAACCCACAGCGGGCACCCTCTATGTCCATAAGGGCGCTCTCTATCTCACGATCGCTCCGTCTCAAAGCAACAGGGTTTCGGGGTTCGTCCTCGCTTCGGCCGCTCGTCTGGAAAAGGCTCCCTCCTTTGTTGCCATGGGAAGCGGGGCGATGACCATGGTGATCGATTACCAAACCGTCGCCAAGGCACCTATGCCGGGTTCGGTCCTCGTAGCCGGGGCACCAAAACCGATGTCCGCCTCAGCCGCCGCTCCGTCCGTCCCGGCTTCTGGGTCGGCTCCCAGTACTCAGGTCGCCAACGCGACAGCGTCGCAGGAAAGGTCCGCCTTTCTCGACCCTCAAGCATTCCCTCCACAGAGCCAGACGGAATCAGAAACTTCCCAATTAAACTCTCTTCAATTGAGTACTGACGAACTGCTCAATCGAAAATTCGACGAGCTCCGCGAGGCGCGCGAAGCCAACAAACTGAAAGACTCTGAAATCGCGATGTTGAAGAAGGAAACCGCGTGGATGAAGAAGGAACTCCGTCAACGGGCGGAGGAGGTGAAAGCCTTGAAGACCACGAAGGCATCGGCCCGTCCTGCCCCTAAGAAGAAAACGGCCGAGGCGCGTCCGATGCGGTAAGACCCGATCGCTTCACTCGACATCGAACAACTCCGGTTGCAGCAAGACAACTTCCTTCGACAGAGGCTGGCGAAAGTTCATGCGGCAATAGCACGCATAGGTCACGTAGGTATCTTGCAGACAGTACTGCGCCAGTTCTCTCCCCTGCCGCTTTTCCCACATCTCGGCGACCTGTGCCCCACTCCCAGATTTGGTTTCGACTTGTAAGGCTCGAGCCAGCACATCGAGCTTGACCCAGCCCCTTGTATCCCAATTGCTCCAAATCGCCATGGTGTCATAGACCGGTTCGGTTCGAAACTTCGCGAGGTTGATCTCGAGGCTGGGTTTTACTTGATTGATGATCGATCGCTTCTTGATAAACGGAAGATCAAATCCGAGCCCGTTGTGCGTAATGTAGAGCGTGGGGCGGTCCTGAGCCAGACGCGCCCAAAACTGGCGCAGCAGCTCGCGTTCGTTCGACCCGTACCAAGCGACGGCGCTGCGTGCCTCCATCTGGTCCGAAAATTCGAGTAGGCCGATGCACACAATGCGGCTGTAGGTCCCATCGAATGCTGATTTCGCATACGACTCATCGTCCGCACGGCGCTGCTCCTCGGCAACACCGGCCGCAAAGAGGTCATAGCTCGCTTCTCCCGAAACAGCATCATGACCTTCCGAAGCTTTCCCGACGAGACGAGCCCATTCTTCCCGAGAAGCTTGAATCGTCTCGATATCCAGCACAACTTTCATCGCACTGCCCCGGTGGAATCACGCTGTAAGGCTTGGATGATGGCACGGTCGGCAGGCGGAAACGTAAACCGAGTCAGTTCTTCGGGAAATACCCATCGGATTTCCTGACAACCGAGGGGGATCGGCTCTCCCTGTTCAATCGTACAACGAAAGAAATGGAGCTCCACAATCTTGTCTTGATAATCGTGTCGGATGATCTGATAGGGAATAGGCAGATCGACCCGAATACTGAGCTCCTCAAATAATTCACGCTGCAAACAGTCCGCGAGCGATTCGCCACCTTCCCGTTTCCCCCCGGGAAACTCCCAATAACCGGCCAAGTGCACACCAGGCTTTCGACGGGCGATCAGATAGCGTCCGTCCCGGTGGATCAATCCCGCTGCCACCTCGATGACCTGCATACTCACCTTCAGGACCGCCCCCGCCCTACCGGACTGAACGGATAGGTCTTGCAGAACGACTTCATCGGACAGAGAAGGCAATACGGATCACGCGCCGTGCAGACCATTGCTCCAAAATCCATAATCGCCTGATTAAAATCGTATCCTTTCCCCTGGGGGATCAAGGCCTCCGACAGTTCCCACAACATGGTCTTCTGTGCCTTGGGCTCCCCCTCAGCCACAAACACCCGAT